>NZ_CP021354.1:5403923-6007846 GCF_003130705.1 Rhodococcus oxybenzonivorans
TCACTTACCCCTTGCCCAGAGAACCAGCGTTCTCTAGAGTAGTCCACGCGCCGGAGAACGCACGTTCTCCGGTGAGTCGAGGACCAAGGAAAGGCGTCACCATG
Source organism: Rhodococcus oxybenzonivorans (assembly GCF_003130705.1). Lineage (NCBI taxonomy): Bacteria > Bacillati > Actinomycetota > Actinomycetes > Mycobacteriales > Nocardiaceae > Rhodococcus > Rhodococcus oxybenzonivorans. The sequence goes on from NZ_CP021354.1 coordinate 5,404,028, forward strand.
GCATATATCGAGGTCGGCACCGAGAACAGCACCCCCATCGAGGTGTACTACGAGGATCACGGCACAGGACAACCCGTCGTCCTCATCCACGGCTACCCGCTCGACGGCAACTCCTGGGAGCGCCAGTCGGCAGCATTACTGACAGCCGGATACCGGGTGATCACGTACGACCGACGCGGGTTCGGGCAGTCCAGCAAGCCGACCACCGGCTACGACTACGACACGTTCGCCTCGGATCTGAACACCGTGCTGACCACACTGGACCTGAACGACGTCATCCTGGTCGGATTCTCGATGGGCACCGGCGAGCTCGCCCGGTACGCCGGCATCTACGGCACCGATCGCGTCGCCAAGTTCGCCTTCCTCGCCTCCCTCGAGCCCTTCCTCCTACAGACCGACGACAACCCGACCGGTGTGCCACAGTCGGTATTCGACGGCATCGAGGCCGCCGCCCGCGAAGACCGGTTCGCCTGGTTCGACAACTTCTACAAGGACTTCTACAACCTCGACGAGAACCTCGGCAGCCGGATCAGCGAAGCCGCCGTACGCAACAGCTGGAATGTTGCGGCCGGAAGCGCACCCGTTGCCGCGTATGCAGTCGTGTCCAGCTGGATCGAAGACTTCCGTGCCGACATCCAGAAGGTGCGCGAGTCGGGCAAACCTGCCTTGATCCTGCACGGGACGAAGGACAACATTCTCCCGATCGATGCCGCCGGGCGTCCGTTCCACGAAGCGTTTCCCGAAGCGCAGTACGTCGAGGTCGAGGGCGCTCCGCACGGACTGCTCTGGACCCACTTCCAGGAGGTCAACGACGCCCTGCTCGACTTCGTGAAGTAGTCGAATCGGGCGTTCTTCCGCACCCGGCGCCGTCGCAGATCCGTGAAGAGGCCGACAGCCGCTTCACGGTCTCGGCGGGCCGGTGAAGGGGAACCATCGCAGGAAAGGGCAGCTCTATCGGGTGTGCAGACTCTTCACCACTGCTTCCGCCACAGCGCGGGCGCTCCCCGGGTTCTGCCCCGTGATCAGCGTCCCCTCCTCGACCACATAGGTTGCGAACGGTTCGTCGGCGATGCTGTAGTTCGCTCCCAGCTTTTTCAGCTCGTCCTGAAGACTGAACGGGACGGCGTCGGCCCGTTGTGCCGCCTCCTCTTCCGGCCAGGAGAAGCCGGTGACATTCTTGTTTTTGACAAGCGGAGTGCCGTCGCTGAGGGGAACGTTGAGCAGGCCGGCCGGTCCGTGGCATACCGCCGACACGATCCGGTCGGATTCGTAGAATTTCGCCGTCACTGCACCGAGGTCGTCACCGCCGAAGTCGAACATCACACCGTGGCCGCCGGTGAAGTAGATGGCGTCGTATTCCTCGACGGCGACGTCAGTAACTTTCTTCGTGTCACGGAGAAGATCCATGAACTCGCGGTCGCGGTAGCGCTTGTCGGTGCCGAGGTCACCGAGCACGTCGTGAGCGAGGCTCTCCGGGTCGATCGGTACGTAACCACCTGCAGGGCTGACAATGTCGACTTCGTAGCCGTTATCGGTGACGTAGTCGTAGAAGTGCGTCAGTTCGCCCAGCCACAGACCTGTCCGATAGCCGACCTTCTGATATTCGGCGACGTTCGTCACGACGATGAGGATGCGGTTCTTGGTGGCCATGGTGGTCTCCTGATCGGGTACGAGGTTTCAGCGGTGTCGGGCACTGCGGCCTCACCCACATTCGGTACCACGGTGCTTCTCCCCTCAGGGAAAGTGTCGCCGCCTTCAACTGCACGTTACCAAGACTTCGGCGGATGAGCCTGTGTTCGTACACGACCCGGTAGTCGTCACAAGACTTGTTTCGTGTAGGGGTCGGTGGCGCTTTACCGCGGGGAGCAGCAAGCCGCGCTATTCGACGATCGCTGACAGCGCCTGCGGAGCTTCCGGCGAAATGAGCTCGCGGAGCCGGTGCTTCAGGATCTTTCCGGTCCCAGACTTGGGCAATTCGCGGAAGTAGACGTGCTTAGGCGTCTTGAAACCCGCCAGTTGGGTGCGGGTGAAGGCGATGAGTTCCTCGATCGATACCTCCGCGCCCGGCCGGAGCGTGACGACAGCCACCGGGACTTCACCCCACTTCGGGTCTGCGATTCCGATGACGGCCGCCTCGGCGACCGCCGGATGGGAGGTGAGTACGTGCTCGACTTCGACCGTGGCGATATTCTCTCCGCCCGAGATCACGATGTCTTTCGCCCGGTCCCGAATTTCCACCGATCCGTCGGGATGCATGACGCCCAGATCGCCAGTCTTGAACCACTCTCCCATGCGGGCAGCCTCGGTCGCAGCGTCGCCGTGGTAATAGCCCAGCATTACGGTGTTTCCGCGAACAGCGATCTCCCCGAGGATTGTGCCGTCGGCGGTGACGTCGACGACCGGGGCGTCGTCGGTCTTGCCGACGGTGTCCAATACCCGGATTCCTGTGCCGACGATATTGGAGTTGCCCTGCACAGCCATCGCTCTGGACAGATCGGTGTGGCCGAGACTGTTCCATTCGGGGCGTGGTTCGTTCACCACGGCAGGGCCGAAGGTTTCGGTGAGTCCGTACAGGTGGGTGGTGTGGATGCCGAGTGCGGTCAGTTCCGACAGGAGGGTGGGCGACGGCGGCGCTCCCCCGGTTCCTACCTCGACGGTTCTCCCCACCGGTCCGTTTGCCGCCTCACGATGTTGAGTGAGGTTGGTGAGGACGGTGGGAGCGGCGTTGAAGTGGGTGATGCCGCCACTGCGGAGGTGGCGCCATACCGTGTCGGGGTCGGGTCGATCGAGACAGACCTGCGTTCCTGCGGCGGCGGTGATCGCCCAAGGAAAACACCAGCCGTTGCAGTGGAACATCGGCAGCGTCCACAGATAGACGGTGTCGAGACCGAGCCGGGCGTGGTGGATCATGGCAAGCGCCTGCAGGTAGGCGCCGCGGTGGTGATACATGACGCCCTTGGGCCGGCCGGTCGTGCCGCTGGTGTAGTTCAGCGAGATGAGGCTGCGCTCGTCATCAACCGAGCGTGCGTATTCGGGTCCGCCAGCTTCCAGCACCTCGCCCACCGCAAGGGTTCGGATTCCGAAGGAGTGTGCAGCAGAATGGAATTCGTTGTCGAACAGGACGAGAGATGCGCCGGAGTGCTGAACGATGTACGCGAGTTCCGGTGCAGCCAGGCGGTGGTTGAGGGTGACGAGCACACCGCCTGCCAAGGGAACGGCGAAGTGTGCGAGCAGCATCAGTGGGGTATTCGATGCCAGGACGGCGACGCGGTCACCGGGTGTGACTCCGTGGCCTGCGAGGGTGCCGGCCATGCGGCGGGCAGTGACCGCGAACTCACCGTACGACCACGACCGGGAGTGGTAGGTCATGGCGGTGCGATCGGCGTGGATGGCCTCCGCACGTTCGAGAAAGTTCAGGGGCGTCAGAACCTGATCGCCGAGATCTGCGGTCACAGCACGCTTCTTTCAGAGTCGATGACATCGGGGATGTCGAGGAGATGGCCCATGCGGTCGCGTTTGGTGCGGAGATAACGCACGTTGTCGGTGGTTGCGTTACTCGAGAGTCCGACGCGGTCGACGACCTCGAGCCCATAGCTGGTCAAAGCCGCGCATTTGGCCGGATTGTTGGTCAAGACGCGAACTCTGCCTATGCCGAGGTCTTCGAGAATATGGGCTCCGACCGCGTACGAGCGGGCATCGGCGGAGAGCCCTTGCGCCAGGTTGGCGTCGACGGTGTCCAGACCACTGTCTTGGAGCGCGTAGGCGTTGATCTTGTGTGCCAACCCGATGCCGCGACCCTCGTGCCCCCGTAGGTAGATCACCGCGCCACAGTGCTCCTGACTGACCGCCACCAGCGCCTGCTCGAGTTGGCTACCGCAGTCACACCTGGTGGAGGCGAGAATGTCCCCTGTCAGGCATTCACTGTGTAGGCGAACGAGGGCACCGGGTTCGCTATCGGCGGCCGCGGCCACGTCGCCCATAACCAACGCCAGATGTTCGACTCCGTCGTCGCTCGCACGGTAGGCGATTGCTTGGAATTCGCCGAAGGCGGTAGGCATTCGCGAGGTGGCGAGTCTCTCCACGGGTGCTGCTTTCGGTCGCAGGAACTCTGCGAGATCGGCGATCGCGACCAAGGGCAATCCGTGGCTGTCCGCGAATTTGCGCAGATCCGACCCCCGGCGCATCGAACCGTCCTCTGCCACGATTTCCCCGATCACACCGACAGGAGCACGGTCAGCGAGTGTGAGTAAGTCGATGGTGGCCTCGGTGTGCCCAGGCCGCTCGCGGACCCCTCCCGGTCGCGAGCGAAGCGGGAAAACGTGTCCGGGGCGACGGAAATCACCGGGCACACTGGTCGAGCAGGCGAGGGCCCGTACGGTCATCGCGCGGTCGCCGGCCGACACACCGGTTCCGGCACCTGTGTGGTCGACTGTGACGGTGAAGGCGGTCCGGTGGGGGTCGGTGTTCATCGGCACCATCGGTGCAAGCCCTAGCTGATCAGCTCGTTCGGTCGTCATCGGGACACAGATGATGCCGGTGGTGTGGCGGACCATGAAGGCCATCTGGTCGGCGCTGACGGTGTCGGCACCGGCGACGAGGTCGCCCTCGTTCTCGCGGTCCTCGCTATCGACCACGACGACCATGCCGCCGGCCCGCAAGGTCGTGACGGCCCGGGTCACCGCGTGATCACCGGAGCGTGAGGGAGTCACCGGTGCTCCTGGGCGAGAAGCATGTGCGTGCCGAAATCGCGGCGGAAATAGGTGAGTGGTGGTCCGTCGTGAGCCACCGCCTCACGAACGTCACCCAGTATGAGAATGTGGTCTCCGCCCTCGACGAAGGCGGACGCGTCACACACCACCCATCCCGGAGCCCCGTCCAAGCGGGGAACACCACTGACCCGTGTCCACGGGGTATCTGCGAATTTGTCCGCCCCTTTGCAGGCGAAGGCCGTGGCCGCCGCCGACTGGGCGCTTCCGAGGATGTTGACGCCGAATCGTCCGCTGCGCTGGATGATTCCGAGAAGCGCCGAGGAGCGATCGAGAGAAACCAGGACCATGGGAGGCGTCATCGACAGAGACGTGAAAGCACTGACAGTGGTCCCGTGGGGTCGTTCTCCGTCCATGGCCGTCACGACCGAGACCGGGGTACAGACAGCAGCCATGACCTCCTTCAGCGATGCGGCGATGTCCTCGTGCTGAGCGACCGAGCTTATTGCCATTTTCTTCCTCCTCGCTACGTCATTTGACGTGGTTGACGAGTCGAGTGACGCCGGGGATGTCGATGGTCAACACTTCCCCGGGCTGTAGGTACCGGGGTGGGTCCTGTCGGAAACCGATCCCCGCGGGGGTGCCGGTGGCAATGATGTCTCCGGGGGTCAGTGTCGTCCATGTGCTCACGTACTCGACGACGGTGGGAACGTCGAAAATCAGATCCGCGAGTACCCCGGACTGCACTCGGCTCTCACCGAGATAGGTGCGCACTTCCAGGGCTTTCGGGTCGGCGATCTCATCCGAAGTGACCAGCCACGGGCCGATCGACCCGGACCGGTCGAAGTTTTTCCCCGCCGTGGCCTGGGTCCCATGGAGTTGGTATTCCCGGACACTGTTGTCCGCGAAGGCCGTGTAACCCCAAATGTGATGCGCCGCATCCTCGGCGCGGATGTTGCGGCCACCGCGGCCGATGACGATCGCGATCTCCCCTTCCCAATCCAAACTGTCGGACATCGGGGATCGTTCGATCGGCTCTCCGTGCCCGACGAGCGAGGAGGGGAAACGGACGAAGAACGTGGGGTATAAGGGGGGTTCCTTGTCCATCTCGACGGCGTGGTTGTGGTAATTGAAGCCGACGCAGAGTATCCGCCGCGGATCGGTGACCGGTGGTAACCAACGGGTGATCTCGTCGAGATCGATCAACGGGCATCGACGGAGATCCTGCTCGGTCAGAGCAGCGAATTTCTCGATGTCGACGTCCGCGGCCACCATACCGGTGCGCCCGGTGACGTCCCGCGGACGGCCGTCTGCGTCGAGGACGACGGTCCGCCGATCGCCGCCGTGTTCGACCGTTGCCACGCGCATCAGAGAGCCTTCTCTTCGGTCAGGATGGTCGAGAACGCCTTCTCTTCGGTCAGGATGGTCGAGGCTTGACCGAGCAGGGTCTCGATCTTGTCGATGCCCGCCGGTGTGGGCGTGATCAGCGGAGACCGCACGTGCGGTGAGGCGATCCGCCCCTGCTGGTGCAGGACCCACTTGACCGGCGCCGGGTTGGTCTCGACGAACAGCAGGTCGACCAGTGGATGCAGCGCATAATGCAGTGCGCGGGCCCCGTCGTGATCACCTGCTGTCCACAGCTCGTACATCCGAGCGACCGTGTGGGGTGCGATGTTGCTGACGGCACTGACGAACCCGACACCGCCGAGTGCCAGCAGCGGCAGACAAAGCAGTTCGATGCCGGACCACACCGAGATACTTTCTCCCGCTTCGAAAATCACCCGGGAGAAGTGTTCGAAGTCCTTCGTCGTTTCCTTGATACCGACGATGTTGTCGAAGTCCCGGTGGAGGCGGGCGACCGTGGACGGATCCAGGTCGACAGCGGTCCGCGACGGGACGTTGTACATGATGATCGGCAGGTCCGGGAACTCCCCTGCGATGGTGCCGTACCACCGGTAGAGCGCCTCTTGGGTGGGGCGCGCGTAGTAGGGGGTGATGATCAGCGCCGCGTCGGCGCCGGCGGCCCGCGCGGCCGCGGTGATCTCGAGGGTTTCGTCCAGCTTGGCCGAGCCGGTTCCGGGGATGAACGGGACTCGATCATTGTTCTCGTCGGCAACGGTCTCGATCGCCTCGATCCGCTCGGCGATCGTCTGAGCGCTGGGCTCTCCGGTGGAGCCACCGATCGACAGGCCGTGCGATCCGGCGGCGATCTGCCACCGGACCAGCCGACGTAGGCTTGCTGTGTCCAAGGCTCCGCTATCGGTGAATGGGGTGATCAAGGGTGCGATCGATCCGGTGATCAGTGCGGTGTCGGTACGGAATCTCATGCCAGTGCTCCTTCGCGGTGGGTCGACTCGAGCACCGTTGCAGCCACAGCCAGATCGGCCAGCCCCATCCCGAGTCCTTTGAAGATCGTCAAAGCAGGGTTCAGCGGCCGTACCACCGCACCGGTGAGAAGATCACCGAGCGTCTTCACCGGAGCCCAGTCTTCGCCGTAGTACTCGGTCAATTCGCGAGACGATCGACGCGCGTTGGCGAGGCTGTCGACGACCGTCAGATCGGAATCGGCCAGCAGCGCGGGATCGAACTCGGCTGTGTGCGGCAGAATCGCTCCGACCGCATTGAGGTGTGTTCCCGCAGTCAACACTCCTGGGCTGAGGAACGGTTCCGTCGCCCGCGTGACAAGGGTGACGATCGGCGCACCGTCGACCGCCTCCGCGAGTGTCGGGGCCGTTACGGCATCGACGCCCAGTGTGTCGCGCACAGTGGCGGCGAATCCGATCCGGCTGTTCTCGGACCGACTCCACACGCGAACCCGGGCGATCGGACGCACTGCGCATACCGCGGCAACCTGCCCCAACGCCTGACGACCGCTGCCAATCACAGCGAGCTCGGCGGAATCGGGAGCACTCATCAGACGTGTCGCCAACCCGGAGACAGCCGCGGTGCGCAGTGCGCCGAGCGCACCGGCCTCCAGTACCGCACGGGGGGTACCGGTAGTGGCGTCGAACAGCGTTAGCATTGCCGAGGCACCCTCAGGGGTATTGACCCAGGTTTTGAAAGCGACGAGACCGGCTCCCTCGTCATATGCGCCGAGCGCGTGGGCGCTGCTGGCCGGCTCCCAGGTCGTCATCGTCTTGGGGATGTTTCGGGCGGTCCCGTCCACCTCACGGGTAATCGATCCGGCGATCGCTTCGATCGCATCGACAATCGAGACCTTCTCTCGCACTTGCTGTTCCGTTATCCACGGTACCTTCATCGTCGTCCTTGCCAGTTGTGTGTTCGAGGGGGCTGCACCGATGCGCGCTTGTTCACTCACGGCGCCGGGTCCTCGTTCCCGCGGAACGGATCGCGATCCAAACCACTGCGGCTGTGATGCAGTTAACGATAGAGATCACGTGGTATAAAGCAAATATCAAGATTTCGATATACGCATCACCTATTGCTTATATGAGGAGTTATGGAAGCACAGCTTTCACTCAAACGTCTGGAAGTCTTTCGCCTCGTCGTCGAAGAGGGCAGTGTCACTCGGGCCGCAGAAGTGCTGATGGTTGCCCAGCCAGCCGTCTCGGGGCAGTTGCGAGCTCTCGAATCATGGCTCGGCGCCAAGCTCTTCGTCCGCCGCGGTAACCGCATGCTGCTGACAGAAGCGGGGGAACGCGCGAATCAATGGGCCAAGGAAATGCTGCTGGCCTCGGCGGCGCAAATCAGGCGCGACGTCGACGAACTCGGCTCGGGGCGCGGTGGCGCCGCGTCCATCGCATCGAGCATGGCGGTGGGCAGTTACCTTTTACCCCCGATTCTGAGCAGGTTCCAGCGTGGCCGACCCGGTGCGGACCTCACCCTGTCCAGCTCGCAACCCAACGAAGCGTTGCGCGCGGTCGAAACCGGTGAGGCGGACTTCGCCGTGGTGACCTGGGATCAGCGCCACCTACCGGACACCATGTCCTCCGAAGTCATTCGCGCCGAGCCGATCACCCTCTGCGCCGGCCCGGGTCTCGTCGCGCCCTCGACGACACTGTCCCTCGACGAGGCCTTGGCATTGCCTTTCGTCGGTGCGCCGCGCGAAGTGATCTACCAACGAAACCTGATGGAACAGCTCACCCGGCTGAGTGACATCGAACCGAATTTCGTCATCCGCTTCGGGCATGCCGAGCCGATGAAGCAGGCAGCCGCCGACAATGCCTGGGCAATTTTCGCTCCGCGTTACGTCGTCGAATCCGACCTTGTTACAGGTCGACTACAGGAGCTGACCGTTCCCGGCCTCGAACTTTCCGAGCGTATTGCGTTGCTGTGGCGGCGAGACAAGTATTTCTCCCCACTCCAGCAAGCGGCCGTCGACGAAATTCGTGCCGCACTTCGCTCCCGGTGAGGCCACCGAACGCACTTCACCACGACCAGTTGCGGTCCTGCGGTGGCGACCAGACCCCCGCTTCACGCAGATACGGCAGCACGGAGGAGAATGATTCCAGCTCCTGCGGGCTCCACATCGGGAAGTTGATCAGCACATTCGTTGTCGCCGTGGTGCTCTTTAGGGAGACGATTTTCTCCGCAACCTGTTCGGGGGTTCCGATCAGCTGCAAGACCGATCCGGCGCCGCCGAACGCGCGGGTTGCTTCGTCCTCCCCCATCTTCTCGTACATCGACCGGGAGGATTCGATCGATCCGAGCACATCGGCGGCGATCTCCTTGGTGGCCTCGACGTTGAGAGACTGCAACAGTCGCGCATATTCCTCCTCGGCCTCGCCCTCGTTGGGGCGCACGATAGCCATCGAGAACGGGCACGTTCCCACCACTCGTTTACTCTTTTCGGTCAGCGCAGCCAATCGACGATCGACTTCACGCACCTTCTCCTCGGTGTTGGCCAACGTCACCAACTGATCGCAGAACCGTGCCGCGAACTCGGCGCCTGCCGGGGATGCACCCGCGCTGACCAGCAAGGGGTGCGGGTCCTGCACGGGCCGAGGAGTCTTGATCCGTCCGGTCACCCGGTAGTACTTCCCGTCGACGTCTATAGGTTCCTGCTCGGTCCACAATCTCTTGACGATGTCGACGAATTCAGCAGCCATGACGTAACGCTCGTCGTGGTCGATGAACGGCTCACCGAACAGTGCCGCCTCGTCGGCACTGAATCCCGTCACCACGTTCCAGCCCCACCGTCCGTCGCTGAACGCATCGAGCGTGGCGCCCATCCGGGCGACGTGGGCGGGCTTGTGGTGGGTGGTGTGGAACGTCGAAATCACGCCGATGTGCTCTGTCGTGGCCAGCAGTGCCATGGCCAGTAGTGGCGCATGGAATGCCGGCGACTGGTGCCCGAACTCCTCGGCGACCCGCTGGTGCCCGGACCAGTTGTCGGCGATGAACACGGAATCGAAGCCAACTCGTTCGGCTGCCTGCGCGAGGGCGACCAGGTTCGCTTTCGTCATCGCCGGTGTTCGCCGAGCAGCTTCGTCCGAGTACAGGAAATTAGTCTTCCCGCTGGGAAAGAAGTACCCGAGGCTCAGCTGCGATGGGTCTTCGGTTCTCGGCTTCATGGGGTCCTCTTCGAGAGTGCTGCACGGAACTCCCCGCACAGAGATTGGCAGTGATAGCAATCACACTATCGCTCCGTCGCCATAAGGCAAAGACAATGTTCCTGATGTGCGCATAAGCGAGCGGTTATTTAAGGCGTTGCCGCGGAATAAGGAGAGACTTATGTTCCTATCTCCAATTCGGTAATTGTTTATATAACGGTGCCCTCTTACTGTGACGTGAAGCACTGATTTCGAGGAGGGGTCGTCATTACAACAAACACCACCGAAGGCGAGCAGATGGCCTCGACGATCGAAGGATTCGATCACCTGAGCCCGAGCTGGAATGACTCGACGCTCTGGGACGCGTACGAGCGCATGTTGTCGGCCGGCCCTGCGATCTACTCGCCACTCCACGGCGGATACTGGATCATCAGTCGCTATTCGGACGTCAAGGCGGCGCTTCGCGATCATGAGACCTTCTCCTCGGCCTCCGGACACCGGATCCCGATGGTGGACGGCATGTCATCGATACCGATCGACTATGACCCCCCGCTACACTCCCATTACCGGTCGTTGCTGACGCGGGCGTTGACTCCCGACTCGATACGGGATTTACAGCCGTGGCTCACCTCGATGATCTCCGAGGTGCTCGCCTCGTTCCACCAGTCCGGTGGAGGCGACGCGGTGGCCGACGTTGCGCTGTCGATTCCGCTACGCGTGCTCACCAAGATCGTCGGTTTCTCCCCTGCGACCGTGGCACGCTTTCGTGAACTGACCGAGGATATTTGGAGGCACGGGACGGCCGAATCCCAGCTTCGAGGCCGCGCAGCGCTTGTCGAGGCCGTCGACCGCGACATCGACGAGCACCGCGCCCGTCGGCCCGACGACTACCTCACCTGGCTACTCGATGCCGAAGTCGACGGACGCCCGATCGACATCGGAGAAATACACTCGGTGCTGTTGACTCTTGCCGTCGCCGGCCATGAGACGACGTTGAATTCGGTGGGCACACTGCTGTATTTGCTGGCTTCGAATTCATCGTTGCAGGAGCGCCTTCGCACGGACCCCGGTGTGGCGCCACTGTACGTCGAGGAGATGTTGCGACTCCGCACTCCTGCACAGATGTTTGCTCGCCGCACCACTCGTGAGGTCGATGTCGGCGGTATCACCATCCCGGAAGGCTCATGGGTGCTGCTTCTCAATGCCGCAGCCAATCGTGATTTCCGGCAATTCGAGCACCCGAACGAGTTCGATATCCACCGTTCCGCAAGAGGCCACTTGGCGTTCGGGTGGGGCATTCATCAATGTGTCGGATCTGCACTTGCCCGATCCGAACTGCGCATCCTCCTCGAAACCCTCTGCCAGTATCCGCCGATCACGCTGGCGGCCGACCCCACCTTCACGGCCATCGAGGCCGGGACACATTTCGGATTACGAAAGCTCCCGCTGTCTTTCGCCGACTCTGCACCCAGGAGCTGAAACACAATGACACCGCGCATCCACATCGACACTGCGGCCTGCAATGGTTACGGGAACTGCTTGGTCGCCGCACCCGATGTCTTCGACCTCGACCCCGCCACGAACATCGCCTTCACCCGGCCCGGCCACCCCACGGACGCAGACCAAAACACCCTTCGGGAAGCCGAAGCCGACTGCCCCGTGCGCGCGATCCGGATCTCCGAGTCCTGACCATGCACGCCGCAGCCACCACCGTCATCGTCGGTGCCTCCGTTGCCGGAGTTCGAGCGGCGGCGGCGTTACGACACAACGACCCTCACCACCGCATCATCCTCGTCGACGGTGAAAACGAAGAGCCATATGACAAGCCGCCACTGTCGAAGGCAGTGTTGTCGCACACCGACCTCCCGTCACCCCATCTGACCGACCACATCGGACAGAACATCGACTACCGCAAGGGAACACCAGCCGTCGCCGTGGACACCGCGGCGTCGACACTGTCCCTCGGTGACGGGAGCGTCATCCGCTACGACAACGCCATCCTCGCCACCGGCTCCGCACCACGCCATCTGTCCGTACTCGACGGCATACCCGGTGTGCACTATCTGCGAACCTTCGCCGACGCAGCTGCGCTCCGCAACACCCTGCTTCACCGTCCTCGCGTCATCGTCGTCGGTGGCGGTTTCATCGGCGCCGAAGTCGCCTCCAGTGCGCGCGAGCGTGGCCTCGACGTCATCATCATCGAAGCCGGACCGCGGATGGCTGCCCGGGTGCTGCCGGAACCGGTGTCCCACGCGCTTGCATCACTACACGTACGACACGGGGTGACCGTCCGATGCGGAACCACCGTGCTCGGCGCGACGTATGATCCCGGTCGACGTGAACTCGAGTTGGCGCTCGCCGACGGTGACACCATCGTCGGCGACGTAGTGGTGGTGGGGATCGGGACCACGCCCTGCACCGACTGGGCAGCCGATTCCGTTCTCCCCATTCGGAACGGCTTCGCGTGCGGCCCGGACCTACGGGTTAACGGCACATCGAACGTCTACGCCATCGGTGACGTCGCGCGCTGGTTCAACCCCCGTTACGGCGACGAGATGCGGGTGGAGCATTGGACCAACGCCCGCGAGCACGCCGCCGTCGCCGCGCACAACATCGTGCATCCGCACGCGCCACGCCACGCGTCGACGGTGCCGTTCGTCTGGTCCGATCAGCACGGCACCCGAATTCAGCACGTTGGCGACCCAGACCTGACCGCCGTGGACATCGACGCAGTCGAGCTTTCCCACTCCACTCGTGTGTTCACCTACTCGCGCGGCGGAACCACAGTGGGAGCCACCGGCTTCAATGCACAAGGCGCCCTGGCGAAGATTCGCAAACAACTTGTCGACCAGCGCGCACCTTCCCTGGACCGCGCCAACACCCACCACTGAACGAGGACGTGCCATGACTGCACCGCCCACCGATCGTCCTGACCCGAACACGACTCAGGTGCCCGGACACTCTACCGAGGCGCCTGTCAGTGCGCTGCGGCGACGGCGCAGCCTGATCGGCGTCACACTCGGGAACGGTCTCGAGGTATTCGACTGGACCTGCTATGCCGTGTTCGCGCCCTTCTTCGCCAAGGCATTGTTCAACCCAGAGGACGCCACCTCGGCGTTGCTGTCCACCCTGGTGGTATTCGGCGTCGGATTCGCGATCCGCCCCTTCGGTGGACTCCTTTTCGGTTGGCTGGCTGATCGATTCGGCCGCAAGCACTCACTGCTCGTAGCCATTGCTTGTGCCTCGACCGGGATGCTTCTCATCGGTCTGACCCCGACCTACGCCTCCGTCGGTGTGCTCTCCGGCGCAATCCTTCTCGCCGCTCGACTGCTGCAGGGCCTCGCACACACCGGGGAAGTCGCCGCTGCCTACACCTACATCGCCGAAGAAGCGCCTCCCGCCCGGCGAGGCCTCTGGTCCTCCTCGATTTACGTATCCGGTTTCCTCGCGATCATGGCCGCCACCATCATGGGCGCCCTTCTGACCACCGCACTCAGCGACCACCAGATGGCCACGTGGGGTTGGCGCCTGCCCTTCCTCATCGGCGCCGCCCTCGGCCTGATCACCCTCTATCTCCGCCGCGGCATGGACGAGACCCACGCCTTCACATCTGCTGCGAAGGCTGTCTCGTCACCCTCTGTCTTTGCGAATCTGTGGACCTACCGCGCCGCCGGCACACGCGTGTTCCTCCTCATGGCGTCGGTCACCGCGATGTTCTACGCCTGGGCAGTGAGCGGACCGACCTGGGCAATCTCCGTCGCCCACATCGACCCGACCGCAGCGTTGTGGGCCGGCGTGATCGCGCTCGGAGTCAGTGCGTCAGTCCTGCCGCTGCTCGGTTCCCTGTCGGACCGTATCGGTCGACGCCGAAGTTTCTACATCTACGGAATCGGCGTCGCTGTCACTGCATTCCCCCTCGACCACCTCGCCCGACAAGGCGCATGGCAATTCGCTCTCGCCATGACGATCGCACTCGTGCTGTTCGCCTTCGTCGCCTCGATCCTGCCCGCGGTCCTGTCCGAACTGTTCCCCACCGGTGTACGCGCCTCAGGCATCGCCATGCCCTATGCGCTCTCCGCCGTCGTGTTCGGCGGCACCGCCCCTTATTTGCAGCAATGGACCGCACAGCACAACGTTGCCTTCTTGTTCGTCGGCTACCTCGCGTCGGCCGCTCTCCTCGGCGCCCTCGTCATGCGGTTCACCCCCGAGACCGCCGGCATATCGCTCGAACCCACCACACCCGACACCACCGATCAGACCCAGGAGAAGAAATGAGCCCGCACGCCCACCTGCTCGACAGTCGCCAGGCACCCAGATACCAACGGGAACAGTGGTCTCCGCTGATGATCAGCGCCACCGAGATCGACACCGCCTTCGCCGCACTCGAGGCAGGCGAACCCGATGACCGCGGCCGCCGCGAAATGCTGATCGTGCATCCGCAGGCCCCGAAAGGCGCCCGTGGCCTTGCCCCCGCTACACAGGTCAGCCTCGGTGTGCTCCTGCCCGGAGAATCCACCGTCCCTGTCCGCGCCAATACCACCGGTCTGACGATGTGCCTGGCGGGCAGCGGCACGGTTCACATCGGAGCCCGCACGATGCACGTGGTCCAGCAAGACGTGTGGACCAAGCCGTCGATGAATCTCGAGGCGTTGACCAACAATGGCACAACCGCCTTCCGGTATCTGCGTTACACCAATGCCGCCCTGCTGGAATCGATTTCTGCTTACTACGAAGACTTCGGCAGCGCGGTCGACACTCATGACCACGAAGCCGTTCCTGCATCGGGGCGCCGCGCGAAAGACCTGGCACCCGCCATCGCACTAGGCGATGACGGCAGCCAACTTCTCCCCTACGAACACATCATCGACCCGGACCCGATCACGGACTCACCCCTCCTCTTCGCCTGGTCGGAGGTCAGCCAACACCTCAGCGGGGTCCTCGGCCTCGAGACCGGATACACGGGTCGGCCACTGTATTGCCTCTACAACCCGGCGACCGGACGCCTCAACGGCACCACACCGTCATTCTTCGCCACCATCACCGCGATCGGCGGCGACTTCGCCGGCGGAACCCACCGGCACATGAGCTCCGCCATCAACTACCACTTCGCCGGCAGCGGATACAGCATCGTCGAAGGCCAGCGCTTCGACTGGGCCGCAGGCGACCTGATGCTGTCCGCACCCGGATGGGCGGCGCATGCACACACCATCAGCGGGGAAGGAGCCCGCATCCTCACCGTTCAAGACCATCCCTTACACGCCTCGACGGGATCGCTCGTCTGGCAAGAAGACATCGACAACGGCGAAGTCTTGGCACTCGGAACACAAACCGGCTTCGAGACCAACCTCGCCGAGTACGCCACACAGCAATAGGCCCGAGTTCGCAGCACCGCAAAAGTCATTCCGACGCGACCCGCTCGCAGTAGCCGCGCAAGGCCTTCGACTTCGTGGTCGTCGATCCCCGTGGACGCCTCACAGATTGAACATCCGTATGAGCAGTAGACATCAACACAAGGGCAGAAGTGGCAGAGGTTCGAAGGCTGCCGCTCGCCCTTGCGAGGATCAACTGATCCTCGAACTCGCCATCGAATGGTTGCCGTTCAACGGACCCTCGTCAGAGGACATCTGGGTTCGATTCGGCATGGATGGAACACAGTTCTGGGAGCGCATCTCGAGTTTGCTCGGCTACCGGCGATGGGCATGGTTGCTCGATGCACCCACAGTTCGCGCTCTGTCAGAGCGAGCCACAACAGCGCTGCGCGCCCCGCGAGAACACATTCGGTAGGCCGAGATGGTCAGGTGATACCGCACAACTCGATTCAGGAGAAATATCAGTCATGACCGACAACGAGACCATCACGGGCACTGCCCGATTCGACGGTACCCTATTCGCGCACGGAGACGAGGGTTACGAGAATGCTCGAATCGGCAGGGTGTTCCACAGTCGATATCCCGACCGATTTCCCCAGCAGTTCTGATGGCCGAGACCGAGAACGACATCGTCGAAGGCGTTCGGTTGGCGAAGGAACGTGGCTGGAAGGTCGGAATACGATCCGGCGGCCACAGCTTTCCGGTGTGGGGTGTGCGCGACGACGCCCTTTTGATCGACTTGGGGGGCTTCAAGGAGATGTCTCTCGACGAGGACACCGGAATCGCCAGCGTGACCCCGTCCGTCCAGGGCGGCAGCGAGCTCGGCGTTTACCTAGAGCAGTTCGGACGGTTCTTCCCCGGTGGGCCGTGCCCGACGGTCGGCATCGGCGGCTTCCTGCTTCAGGGCGGCATGGGGTGGAATCATCGCGGCTGGGGCTGGGCATCGGAGCAAGTCATCGCCATCGATGTCGTAACGGCCGACGGCAACCTCGTTCGCGCAGATGCGCATCAGAACTCGGACCTCTTCTGGGCGGCTCGGGGCGCGGGCCCCGGTTTCTGCGGGGTGATCACGCGGTTCCACCTTCGGACCCGGCCGCTACCCAAGGCTCTCACCGGGACGATGCAGATCTATCCCGTCGAGAGATATGCCGAGATTCTCGAGTGGCTGTCCGAAGCTCAGAAGAACATCTCACCCAGCGTCCACCTGGTCGCGGTCTCGATGAATCCACAGTTCGACATTCCTGGCCATACGGGCGGCTATGTCTTCGCGGTGTGGGGACTCGCATTCTGCGACACCCGCGAAGAGGCGGAGGAGGCCCTGGATCCCCTAGGGAATGCGCCCTACTGCGAGCACGCACTTATAACGAACAATGCCCTACCCACGACAATGAAAGCCGAATACGAGTTCGTCGATGTCACCCATCCCCCGGGCTTCCGATATCGGGTCGAGTCGGCGTGGGTCGAAGGCCCGTACAACGAAATTGCCTCGGCAGCAAAGACACTGATAACCGACCGGCCCAGTAACGAGCCCGGGCACACCTTTTTCCAGTACACCCTTCCCCACGAAGGTCCCGACCAGGCCATGTCGTTGATCACCGAAGTGATGGTCGGGGTGTACATCATCTACAGCGACGAGGCGGACGACGAGAAATACCGTCAGTGGTCGCTGGGTGCGATGAAGCATTTGGAGCCCTACACGAAAGGGCAATACTGGGGCGACTCCGACCAGCAACACCGCAGGGTGAAATGCCTGACCGATGACGCGTGGGAACGCCTGAAGGTGATCCGCGCCGAACGGGATCCGGAAGGCGTCTTCGTTGACTACCTTGCCGGGGCCGGCGGCTTCGAGAACGTCAACGAATGGGAGATCGCCTGAGGGCGCACATCAGGCTGACACCACGAACACCCCTCCTGAAAGGCATGATTGATGAATCTTCGAGACAAGACAGCAGTGGTCATCGGAGGAGGAGCCGGCATAGGCAGAGCCGGTGTGCTGGCGCTCGCGCGCGCCGGTTGTGATGTCGTCGTTGCGGATATCGACGAGTCCGCAGCCAAGGAGGTGGCGTCCGAGGTCGCGATCCTCGGGCGCCGCTCCCTCGCCGTCGCCTGCGACACCACCCGAACAGAGGATCTTGCTGATCTGCATCGTCAAACATCCGAACTGATCGGCCAAGCGGACATCGTGTGGAGCCATGCGGGCACGTCGGTAGCCGGCCCGCTCGAGCAGATCCCTCTCGAACGGTGGGAGCACGTGTTGGACGTCAATGCCATCGGCGTCGTCCGCGCCTTTCTCGAGTTCGGTCCCGACATGATTGCGCGGGGCCACGGCCACCTCATCATCACGTCATCGAGCCTTGGACTGTTTCCGGAGCAGGTGCCGTTGGGGGGTGCCTACACGTTGTCGAAGTCCGGTCTCATCGGTCTCGCCCGCACGCTGAACGCCTACCTTTCACCCCGAGGCGTCGGTGTCACGCTGCTCTGCCCGGACATCACCGACACTCGGCACACACTCGAAATTCCCCTGGTCGGTATACCGACCGAGGTCTTCGAGGCGGGACTCGCGCTGGAAGCTCTCCAGAGCCCGGACGACGTCGCGGACGCGTTGCTCGCCGGTCTGCGCGATGACACGTTCCTGGTCTCACTCACCCCGGATGTGCGACAGAAAATGCACAACGACATCGACCAGATGACGGAAACCGGGCAGGAGTGGGACGGTGCAGTGATCGTACAAAGCGGACGCCTCGTGATCGACGAGGACCTCCATGACCAGGCCAGCGCCGCCATCACGGAACTAGTGGCAAAGTCGGTCCACGATAAGGGCAACATCTCGTTCACTATCAGCGCTGACCTAGCGGAACGGGGGGTCTTCCATGTCTACGAGGAATGGGAGTCGCAATCAGCGCTCGATCAGCACGCTGCCTCGAAACATGGCACAGCATTCGTCGGGGAGCTCCCCTCACTGGGGGTGAGGGAGCTGTCGCTGCGCCTTCATCGGGTGGCGTCGAGCCAGGAAGTTTCTCTCCCGGGCTGACGCTCAGTCCGCTGCGCGACGGCCCGTGATCCGTCGAGGTTCGAAACGAGCGCGGTCCCTCATCGTGTGACGCATCGGCTCCCGGAGCGTCACGCAATGACCGGCTCAGTCCGATGCAAGGTTCACCACTGAACGCTGCGTTGATCCCAGCTCCGGGAGCACTCGGTGAGAACGTCCACCAGCGTGTCGCGCTGCTGAGTGATCACTTCGTATGACGCGATGACGCCCACGGCAGCAACGGTTTTCCCATTGTCCCGTACTGCGATGGAGACACCGTCACCTTGCTCGGAGGCATTGGGGGAAGCGCATATCCCAGTCTGTTCGATCTCAGGCAATGCCGCGAAGAATTTGTCGACGAGGGGTTGCTCATCCTCGCCGACATTTTTCAGGTACGCCCAGAGATCCCGCTTTTCCATGCCCGCGAGCAATACCCAACCGCCGGAGGTGCGGATGAGGGAACGCCGCACGTAGTTCTCGGCGAGGTAGGCGAACCGGGGGTCGGACGAGCAGTAGTCGACGTAGAAGATGTCCGGTCCGACTGCAATGGACAGTACGGTCGTCAGGCCGGCCCGTTGGTGCACCTCTTCGAGGTCGGCATGCGTCACCGTCGAGACGGGCTGCCGCCCTGCCAATCGGTTGAGCAGATACGGCGCACTGCCCAGGGAGTAGCGCCGGTCGTGTTCGCCCAGATATCCGGTGGCGACGAGACCGTTGACCAAGCCCTGAACCGAACTGATCGGGGCCGAAAGCTCTTTTGCTATCTCGCTGAGGGTGATTCCGCCACGAGCCCGCGCAACGCATTCGAGGATCGAGGCGATGCGATCCACGGTGCGATGACGAGCGCGGGCCCGCGCCCCTGTTGCGCCCTCCGGTTGCACCACGACAATTCCTCCTCGGTAGTCGCCCGGCGCGACTGCGACCCACCCTACCAGCTACGTATATACGTAATCAACTCCAGTATTGCGTAGACGTGGCTGGAAGTGCCATAGTCGTTGAAGCCACCTCGAACGAACCCACGTCGGCTCGAACGGAAAGACCACCACCATGACCACCCTCAGACTGGTTCCCCCGGTCTCCGCCGATCCCCACGCCGCGGACGCCCTGCGCGCCGAGGTTCGCGAATTTCTCGCCGGCCAACGCGCCGAGGGCAAGATCGGCCGGGACGTCGACTGCTGGCTCACCGGATGGGACGAGGACTTCTCCCGCGCCCTGGCCGCCCGCGGCTGGCTCGGCATGACTGTGCCCGTCGAGTACGGCGGCCACGGCCGTAGCCACCTCGAGCGGTTCGTCGTCACCGAGGAATTGCTGGCTGCCGGGGCACCCGTCGCAGCGCACTGGATCGCCGATCGGCAGATCGTTCCGTCGCTCCTGAAGTACGGCACCGAAAATCAGAAGCAGCAATACCTGCCGGCCATTGCGAGTGGTGCGTGCTATTTCGGTATCGGTATGAGCGAACCGGATTCCGGTTCCGATCTGGCGAGCGTTCGCACCAAGGCCACCCGGGTCGACGGCGGCTGGTCGATCACCGGCACCAAGGTATGGACCTCGGGCGCACACCGTGCTCACGCATTCTTTTGCCTTGCCCGCACCACCGCGGTCGATCCCGCGCACCGGCACGACGGACTGAGCCAGTTCATCGTCGATCTGCATTCCCCGGGTGTCGACATTCGGCCCATCGTGTCGATGAACGGCGAGCACCACTTCAACGAGGTCATACTCGACGACGTCTTCGTCGCCGATGACATGGTGTTCGGCACCATCGGCGACGGCTGGCAACAGGTCACCTCCGAACTGAGCTTCGAACGCAGCGGTCCCGAGCGATTCCTGTCCACGTTCACCTTGCTGGCAGAAACCGCCGAGCAGATGCGCAGCAATGCGATCCCTCGGCATACCGACCTCGGCCGTTATGTCGCCCGCATCGCCGGTCTGCATCAGATGTCGACCGCCGTCGCCGGCGCGCTCGAACGCCGGGAACCGGCCGATACAGCTGCCGCCGTCGTCAAGGTCCTGGGCACGTCCACCGAGGGCGACATCGCCGATTTCGCCGACCTGCTCACCGGTGACTACTCGCCGGATCGGGCCGAGTACCACGACATGCTCGACGACGCCGTCGTGCAACGCCCCGGATTCACTCTCCGCGGCGGTACCAACGAAGTGCTGCGCGGCGTGATCGCGCGAGGATTGGGGATGCGCTGATGACTGCACCGTTCACGGTCGACCACGACCTCGTCGAGATGATGTCCGCGGTCTTCGCGCACCACCGCGAACAGAACGAGCCGGAGAGCGGCACCGCCCCCTGGGATACGGGCTTGTGGAGCCGGCTCGACGAGCTGGGTTTGGTCCGGCTCACCGGCCCGGAAGAAAACGGGGGCAGCGGCGCGGGCTGGTTCGAGGCCGCCGAGCTGATCCGCGCGTCCGCCTCTCACGGCGTCCGAATTCCATTGGTCGAACACGACTTGCTGGCCGGGTGGCTTCTCGAGGTCACCGGCTCTCCTGTCGATGCAGCGCGCCGCACGGTATGCGTGCTCGACAACGAAGGAATGGCCTTCGGCGTGCCCTGGGCAGCCCAGTCCGACAAAGTCGTTCTCGTCTGGCGGAACGGCGACACCTACCACGTCGCCGACGTCGAAACCTCGACGCTGGACATCGCTCCCGGCACCAACGTTGCCGGCGAACCGCGCGACACCGTCACCGCCGACACCACCGTTCTGTCGGGCACCCCGATCGCGGATGCCGTCGTCGACCAGTTACTGCTGCGCGGCGCATTGGCACGCGGACTGCAAACGTGCGCCGCACTCGCACGCATCCTGGACCTCTCGATCACCCACACGACCGAACGCACCCAGTTCGGGCGTCCACTCGCCAAGTTCC
The DNA here is from genome assembly GCF_003130705.1 of Rhodococcus oxybenzonivorans. NCBI lineage: Bacteria > Bacillati > Actinomycetota > Actinomycetes > Mycobacteriales > Nocardiaceae > Rhodococcus > Rhodococcus oxybenzonivorans. Next base: position 5,425,518 of record NZ_CP021354.1, read on the forward strand.
AGGCCGTCCAGAACCTGGTCGCCGACATCGCCGCCGAAGTCGCCCTTGCCCGCGCCGCTACCGACGCCGCCCTCATCGAAGCTGTCCGCACCGACTGGTCCGGACCCAACCTCGAGTTCCTCGTCGCCGCTGCCCGATCTTGCGCAGGCCACGCCACCTCCGTGGTGGTGCGCAACGCCCACCAGGTGCATGGCGCGATCGGCACCACTCGCGAGCACCGGCTGCACGAATTCACCACACCCGCTCTCGCCTGGCGTTCGGAGTTCGGCTCGGTCCACTACTGGGACGAAAAATTGACCGCGGCCGCCCTCGAAGCAGGGCGCGAGGGCCTCTGGGCCCTCGTCACCGCCTGAACACCTAGCTCCGCCTCGCCGACACCCTGCGCGTCGACGCTCGACTCTGACAAGGAATACAACATGGCTGACCTGGAATACACCGTCACCGGCGGCGTCGGCACCATCCTGCTCAATCGCCCACACCGTAAGAACGCCTTCACCTTCGACATGCTGGACGCCTGGGCCGAAGCGCTGCGGTCGGCACGCACCGACCCGGACGTGCGCGTCGTGCTCGTCACGGGTGCCGGAGGATCGTTCTGCGCCGGCGTGGATCTCGACGACTTCTCGGAGATCACCTCCACACTCGGCCGTCAGCAAGTACTGCAGGACCGCGTTCACCGCGTAGCCGCGGCTGCCCTCGACCTCGACAAACCACTGATCGCCGCCGTCGACGGTGTCGCGGTCGGCGCAGGCATGGACATGGCCCTGGCCTGCGACATCCGTCTCGCCTCGACTCGGGCGCGCTTCTCGGAGGCGTATGTACGGGTCGGGCTGATCCCCGGTGACGGCGGTGCCCACCTGCTGCCCCGCATCGTCGGTCAGGCACGCGCTCTCGAACTGCTGTGGACCGGACGCTTCGTCGAAGCCCAAGAAGCCCTCGACCTGGGCATCGTCCTGTCAGTACACTCCCCGGAGGAACTGCCTGAAGCCGCCCAGGATTTGTGCCGACGCCTTGCCGACGGTCCCCCGGTCGCGATCCGCGCCATCAAGCGTCTTGTGCGGAATGGCGAGAACGTCGACTTCAGAACGTCGCTGTCGATGGTGGCCGCCGAGCAAGCCGTCGTGCAGTCGACCCAGGACTCCGCAGAGGCCGTCGCGGCCTTCCGTGAGAAGCGCGCACCCGCCTTCGTCGGCGAGTAACAGAAGTCACCGAACGCATCGGCAGTCACTCACGAGCGCCCAGAGCGGCACCGAGAAGACCACCGATCTGCGCCGAAACTTCGCGAACGAGGTAGGCGCTGTTCGCGACCATGTCCGTGAGGCTCGAAGGACCCTTGGCGATGGAGAACGCCGAAACGACTCCAGAAGAAGCAATTTCGGCAGCCGACAGCTGAACCGTTCCCGCGATCACGACGACCGGGCAACTCGGTGGGGTGACGTCGAGGACGCCGCGGACGACCTTCCCTCGCAGCGACTGCGAGTCGAACGAACCCTCGCCCGTCAGAACCACGTCTGCATGAGCGCAGAGGTCGCGCAGTCCGACGACGTCCGAGACCAAACGGGCTCCGGGTGTGAGTTCGGCTCCCAGAAGTGGCACCAGGCAGGCCGGCATTCCACCGGCAGCGCCCGCTCCTGGATGCTGGGCGATGTCGATACCGGTCGCAGCTCTAATGATCCGCGCAAGGTGCTCAAGCCCGGCGTCGAGGTCGATCACGTTCTGTGGTGTCGCCCCCTTCTGCGGACCGAACACCGCTGCCGCGCCGGATGATCCACACAATGGGTTGTCGACGTCTGTGGCGACGCGCCACCGGACGTGACGGGCGCGCGGATGAAGCTGGGAATCATCGACAGACGCGATACTCGCAAGGCCGGCTCCACCGGGTTCCACCTCACGACCGTCGGAATCGAGGAACCGCATCCCGAGTGCTCGGAGAAACCCCGTCCCGCCGTCCGTGCTCGCCGATCCGCCGATGCACAGCACGATTTCGCCGACGCCCTGGTCCAGCAGAGTATGCGCGATGACACCGACGCCGTAGCTGTCTGCGCGCATGGGCTGCAGGGGGATATCGGACACCTGCGGAAGACCGTTCGCTTCGGCGGCTTCGATGATGCCGACCACTCCGTCATTCGAAATTCCGTATCGAGCCGTCCGTGCCCGCCCCACCGCGTCGGTCGTATCGAGAAATCTTGGAACGGCGTGCCAGTTGGCGAGTAGTGCATCCAGGGTGCCCTCGCCGCCGTCGGCAAGGGGGCACTCGATGATGACCGTGTCCGGACCGAGCGCACTTCGCACACCTTCGGCCATCGCTGCGGCGACCTCGGCAGCCGTCAGACTCCCCTTGAAGGAGTCGGGCGCGATGACGACCGTGGGGTGACGACGAAGCATGCGACGGAGCCTAGGTCACTATCGGGCCCTTCGCAGGGGCAGAGGAACCAGATTTCATCCGGCCGGACGAGGCTCGAGGTATCGAGGACAGCAGCTGTCCTGAATGGCTTCTAGCCTGATGCCAACCGAATGAAAGGAGATCCGATGACGCTCGTTCCGCGCAGGTCAGAGCGACCGTGCCACTCGAAATCCGAGATCGTCGATGGAGAACGACGGGTGACTGCGACGACGGCACGTCGCCCCACATCCTCGGGCTTCCTCGGCCCAGCTCCCGCCGCGGAAGGTTCGGTACGAGCCGTACACCTCGGCGTCGTACACATCCCAGCACCACTCCCACACGTTCCCCAACATGTCATGGAGGCCCCACGCGTTGGGCGCTTTTCCGCCCACCCCATGGACGTGTCCGCCGGAATTGCCGCTGTACCAAGCGATGTCGTCGAGTTCGCCGTATCGGTATCCGGATGTTCCTGCTTTGCAGGCGTACTGCCACTCCGCTTCCGTGGGCAGGCGGTATCCGTCGGACTCGCGAGTACACGAAACCTGCCGGCCGCCTTCCGTCACCGAGTAGTACTCCGTCAGCCCCGATTCCCGCGACAGCACATTGCAGAAATCGACGGCGTCGTGCCACGAGACGTCGACCACCGGCGCGGCACCATTGGAGGAAGACTTCGCGGAATCGTTCATGATGCGGGAATACAGCGAAGCGGTGACGGGACTACCCGCGAGGAGGAAGCTCTCGAGTTCCACCGTCCACGCCGTCTTCCTTCGGTCGTCTCTCAACGCAACTTCGCCGGCAGGGATTCGGGCCATCGCGACATCGAGGCCGACCCCCGGATTCCACATGTAACGACCCTTCGCAATCAGCTGGATTACCGTGCATCATTCTTCAAGGCATTAGACCCAGCGGGCATCACGCGGTCAAGGCTTTCACTCAGCCGACCTGTCCGTCACCGGTACAGGAAGGCCGCCGTCTGCTTGACCTCGAGTGAACTCGAGGTAATAGCGTCCGATCATGATCATCAGGTGTTCAGCCGTCCGAAATATACAAGCGACATCGTCCGGGCAACCTGTAAGTTGGTCTGCGATCAACGGGGGACGACGTGATTCGTAACAAACATCGAAGCGTGCGGGCTTCACCGTGCGCCGCCACGCTGCGGCACACACACTCAGGCGCACACCACTGTGACGGTTCGCCGTCACTTCAGGCAGGGAGATCTTCATGACATCCGAAGCGGCAATCGAGGCCATAGACCTGGTCAAACGATTCGGCGACAACGTGGCCGTCGATGGGGTGAGCTTCACGGTTCCGCAGGGATCCGTTCTCGGATTGCTCGGCCCCAACGGCGCGGGCAAGACCACGACAGTGCGGATGATGACCACCCTGAGTGTCCCCACCAGTGGAACTGCACGGGTGGCCGGTCACGACGTCGTCACCGACCCCGGGGCGGTGCGGCTCAGCATGGGACTGACCGGCCAGGCCGCGACCATCGACGAACTGCTGACCGGACGTGAGAACATCCGGATGATCGGCGAGCTCTACGGGCTGTCGGGCAAGGCAGCTCGCCGTGCCAGCGACGAACTCCTCGAACGGTTCTCCCTCACCTCCGCCGGTGACCGGATCGCTCGAACCTATTCGGGTGGAATGCGCAGGCGTCTCGACCTCGCCGTGAGTCTCGTTGCCACACCACCGGTGCTGTTCCTCGACGAACCCACAACCGGACTCGACCCGGCCAGTCGGATCGAATTGTGGGATGTACTCCGGGAACTGGTCGAGGACGGAACGACACTGCTGCTGACGACGCAGTATCTCGAGGAAGCCGACCAACTTGCCGACAAGATCGTCGTCATCGACAAGGGCAAGGTCATCGCCTCCGGCACCCCGGTGCAACTGAAGGACCAATCCGGCAAGGCCAGTCTCGTTCTGACGGTGTCGCACGTGGCCGATCTCGACGAGGCCGAGCGCATGCTCCGCCAGCACGTCTCGGACGTGCGGGTCGACAGGTCGGCCCGGCAACTGTCGGCGCCGACCGACGGTCTACGCGACATGACGCGTATCGCGAATCTTTTCGACGACAGCACCATCCTTCTCGATGACATCGGTCTCAAACGTCCGAGCCTCGACGATGTCTTCCTGAGCCTGACCGGTCACCGCGCCGAGACGGCCGAAACCGCACGTACCTCAGATGACCTGGAGACAGCCAGATGACCACCACATCCACACTGAACCCCACCGCGATCGGTACCCGGCTGACTCGTCCCGACATCAAGCCTGCGGGACTGGCACGTCAATCGTGGATCGTGGTGCGGCGGAACCTCACCCACATCAAGCGGATGCCGGAGATGCTGCTGGATGTCACCATCCAGCCGGTGATGTTCGTTCTGCTGTTCGCCTACGTTTTCGGTGGGTCGATCATGACGTCGGGCGCGAACTACCGCGAATGGTTGCTCCCCGGCATCATGGCTCAGACCATGGTGTTCTCCTGCTTCGTGGTCGCCGTGGGGTTGAACTCGGACCTCGACAAGGGCATCGTCGATCGCTTCCGGTCACTACCGATCTCACGGTCGTCGATCCTCATCGGCCGGAGCGTGTCCAGCATCATCCACTCCAGCATCGGCGTCGTCGTCATGTCGCTGACCGGCCTCCTCATCGGCTGGCGCATTCACAACGGCTTCGGTGAGGCGGTACTCGCGTTCGCGCTGCTGTTGCTGTTCGGCTTCGCGATGATCTGGTTCGGCATCCTCGTCGGATCGTTGATGCGCTCGGTCGAGGCGGTCCAGGGGTTCATGTTCACCTCGATGTTCCCCATCACGTTCCTGGCCAACACCTTCGCACCCACCGAACAGATGCCGACCTGGCTGCGGACCATCGCGGAATGGAACCCGATCTCCGCGCTCGTGCAGGCCATGCGCCAGCTGTGGGGCAACGCTCCCGCAGCACCCGCCGGCGCGGCGTGGCCGCTCCATCACGCGGTTCCGGTCACGATCGGCTGGTCACTGCTGCTGATCGCGATCTTCGCGCCCCTCGCGGTGCGAGCCTTTCTGAACCGGACCCGCGACTGACCGATACGGACGGAGCTAGCCCGACACCTCGTCCACCAGCCCCCACACCATCGCAGTCTGCGCGTCGAGGGCAACGCCGGTCACGCACAGCCAGAAGGCACGCCAGCGTCCGATCCGCCGCGGCACGCTGACGGTGCCGCCGGCACCGGGGATCAGCCCCATCGCCACCTCGGGAAGCCGGAAAAGGGAGTCCGGGCGGGCGACGATTCGGTCTGCGAACGCGGGAACTTCGATTCCTGCTCCCACGCAGCTACCGTGCACGCGGACCTCGATCCGGTCCGCGAGCTGCGCGACGAGCCGGCCGGCGCCCGCCCGGGTGCGGATCAGATGGGCGGTGGCCAGGTCGGGTGTCGTGCCGAATTCGTCGAGGTCACCCCCCGCGGAGAAGGAAGGTCCGGAGCCGTCGAGAACGATTTTCGTGATGGTGGTGTCCACGAGTGCGAGCCGCAGCGCCTCGACCAGACCGTCACGGACCTCGGCGCCGTAAGCGTTGCGGCGTTCGGGCCGATTCACAGTGACAAGAAGCTCGTCGTCCTCCCGCCGGACCAGCACCGGTTCCTGCGGCGAGGGCGGCGGCAACGGGCGCGGCCCTCGCTGCTCGAGCCATCGACGAAACTCCGGGCCCCCGAGCAGAGTAGAATACGCCAGCGATTCGACGTCGATCGCGGCAGGCGCCGTCAGGTGCTCGGAAAGCTTCAGCACCTGGGCCAGTACCAGCGTCGAGTGCGGGTTTTCGGCGACCTTGCGGTGCAATTCTCCGACTGCCACATCCGGGTCCGGCACGGACACCGCGACGCGGTTGCCCGGCGCCGACTCGGCGACGAGCGTCGTGTCGAGGGCGGACGCCACCTTCTGCACATCCGGTGACAACTCACGGCCACCGTGGTGCAGTCCCACAAGTATCCGGTCACTGACGCGTGCCCTGTCCGCGGCGCGCACGCAGGTGACCGGATCGGCGGCGCCGTCGAGGTTCACCGTGAGCATCGGGCTGTCGATCTCGGCGCCCTCGGACAGCAGCGGGCGGTCCGCAGCACCGTCGGCCAACTGCTCGAGCGTGATCGTTCGGACGTCGTTACCCATGGATACAGCCTGCCAGCTCCATATCGGTTGCGTGCAGCCGGGTTTCGTCCACCGCGTAGCATCGACGCCGTGCCCTCCCCCTCGACGACGGATCCCTCGGACCCGGTGCGGGACTGGGCCGACAGTGGCGTCGTCGCACTCACCGGCCGCCACGGCGGTCCCCCGATCGTGCCGCCGGGGCGAGCCGCGACCGTGGCGCGGGAAAGGGCCTCGTGGATCGCCGAGGTCACGGAACTCAGCTCGGATCCCGTGCTTGTCGACGGTCCGCGACTCCTGTCCGAACGGGCCGCCTTCACCGGGCACAGCCGGCGTGGGGACATCTCGGTCGGCGGCAGTTGTCGCCTCCTGCCCACGTCCGACGGGTGGGCGGCGGTGTCGTGTGCGCGACCCGATGATCCCAGCCTGTTGGGGGCGCTGATCAGCCGCGCCGTCGACGAGTCCGATCCCTGGCCCGCCGTTGCCGAGTGGCTGAAGACCCACACCGGATCGGAGTTGGACGAGCGGGCGGAACTGCTGGGCGTCGCGGCGGGTTCGCTCCGGTCCACGGACACGATCCCTGGTCCTCTCGTGCCGCTGGTACCTCGCTCGGTGCAGGGATTGCTGGTCGTGGATTTCAGCGCCCTGTGGGCGGGACCGCTGTGTGCTCATCTCCTCGGGTTGGCCGGCGCCCGCGTCGTGAAGGTCGAGACACCGACCCGCGCGGACGGCGCCCGCCGTGGCAACGCCGACTTCTACGCTCTCTTGCACGGCGGCCACGAGGCGGTGGTTCTCGACCCGGATACCGCCGAGGGCAGGCGGTCGCTGGCTCTGTTGGTCGAGGCGGCCGACATCGTCATCGAGGCATCCCGGCCGCGCGCGCTCCGGCGCTTCGGCCTCGATGCCGACGAAGCGGTGGCGCGGGGAACCACGTGGGTGTCGATCACCGCCGCCGGGCGCGGGTCGGATCGGATCGGCTTCGGTGACGACCTCGCCGCGTCCGCCGGCCTGGTCTCGCACGATACGGACGGTTCCCCGTTGTTCGTCGGTGACGCGATCGCCGACCCCCTCACCGGTCTCACGGCCGCAGCACTGGCGATGTCGGCTCCCGCCGACGGATCGGGGTACCTGTGGGACATCTCGATGTCCGCGGTCGTGGCGGCCACGTTGACCGGCGAGTCCGAGGTGCAGTCCGAACGGCGAAGCGGTCATTGGGTCCTCGTGACGGACTCGGGTGTGGCCGATGTCGCGCATCCGCACCGCCGGACACCGCGAGGGCGGGTCGCGGATGTCGGAGAGAACACCGTCGACACTCTCCGCAGCCTCGGAATTCCGGTGCCATGAGCGACCTCGTCATTCGCAACGCGGAATTGGGCGGCGTGTCCGGTGTCGACATACGTATCTCCGACGGAACGGTCACCCAGATCGGGCGCGGAATCACCCCGGCAGGCGCCGAGGTGATCGACGCCGACGGTGGGGCTGTGCTGCCCGGACTCACCGACCATCACCTGCACCTGCACGCCATGGCCGCCGACGCCGTCTCGGTTCGGTGCGGGCCTCCCCACGTTCGCGATCGCGGAGATCTCACTCGCGCACTCGAACGTGCCCAGGCCGACGACAACGGGTGGGTGCGCGGTGTCGGATACGCTGAAACTGTTGCCGGCGAGCTGGATTCATCTGTTCTCGACACCCTGCACGGGCAACGGCCGGTGCGGATTCAACATCGGAGCGGGGCAATGTGGGTGCTCAACGGCGCCGCTGCGGCGGCCGTGCGCCTCGCAGAGGCCGACCACCCAGGAGTCGAGCGCGACCACGCCGGGACCCCGACCGGGCGGGTCTGGCGCGCCGACACCTGGCTGCGTGAACGCCTGCCACGCTCACAACCACCCCGGTTGGCAACCATCGGTGCGGCGCTGGCCCGTTTCGGGATCACGACCGTCACCGACGCCACCCCCGACCTTTCCGCCGGGTCGCAGCAGGCCATCGGTTCTGCCGTCCGCTCTCGCGAACTTCCCCAGCGGGTGCATCTGCTCGGCGCTCCGCTTCGAGGCGACCCGGACACCGTGGCGGGACGCGTCAGCGTGGGCCCGTACAAGATCGTGCTGGCAGATTCGGGTTTTCCGGACCTCACGGAGTTGGCCGACCTCATCCGCGACGTTCACGCGCTCGGCCGCGCCGTCGCCGTCCACTGCGTGAGCCGGGAAGCGCTGCTCATTCTTCTCAGCGTGTTCGACGAGGTCGGCACAGTTCCGGGTGACCGTATCGAACACGGCGCACTCATCCCCCGCGAGAGCCTCGACGACGTTCGCCGACGGGGATTGCGGGTGGTGACGCAGCCGGGTTTCCTCGCGCACCGCGGCGACGACTACCTGCGCGACGTCGACCCGCGGGACCTCCCGGATCTCTACCGCTGTCGCTCGCTGATCGACGCCGGCGTCCCCCTCGCACTGTCGAGTGATGCCCCCTACGGGCCGCTCGATCCGTGGCAGGTGATCGCAACAGCCGTCGACCGCCGCGCACCCACCGGCGATATCGTGGGCATCGACGAGCGCATCACCGCTGCCGAAGCCCTGGACCGCTACCTCGCACCCGCCGGGGACCCGGGTGGCCGGCCCCGCGGAGTCACCGTGGGAGGACCCGCCGACGTGGTGCTGTTGCACGTTCCGCTCGACGAAGCGTTGCGGATACTCGGCTCCGAAGTCGTTCGGAGCACCGTACTGGACGGAATCGTCACTTACGCTGCGTCCGTGGACAATTCCCATTGAGCCGAGGAGTCGATCCGGATTCGCCGCCGACCGGGCATTTCGGCGCTATCGTGTTTTCGATGACGTACACACCCGATCCGCGTGTCGACGCCTACATCGATGCCTTGCCGGAGTGGCAGCAGACGATCTGCAGGGAAGTCCGGGAGCTCGTACACGAGGCGGATCCGGAGGTCACCGAAACTATCAAGCGCACCGTCCAGCCGTACTTCGTGCTGCAGGGCAATGTGTGCGCACTGCTGGCGGCGAAAGATCATGTCAACGTGTTTCTGTACGACGGCGGTATCGTCCCCGATCCGGACGGAATCATCACCGCCGGCCACGACAACAAGACCGCGCGCACGGTGGCGTTCCGGGAAGGCGAGAAGATCGATGCACCGCCGCTGCTGGCGATGTTTCAGCAGATCATCGCCAATAACCGTGCGGGCGGGTGGCGGAAGTTGGAGAAGGAGATGTAGCTCGGAAAGTGCGCGAGTGGTGCCTTCCGGGGGTTAGGTTGGCTGCATGGCGACCGGCAAGAGCAAGTCTCCCGCTGTCGAGCTGGCGGTCGGTGATCGCACCGTGCGGATTTCTCATCCGGAACGCGTGTATTTTCCGGCCACGGGGGCGACGAAACTCGATCTCGCGAACTATTACCTGAGCGTCGGCGACGGCATCGTGCGTGCGCTCCGGGAGCGACCCTGCATGACCCACCGCTTCCCGGACGGACTGAGCGGGGAGAAAGTTCATCAGAAACGGTTGCCGCGCGGCGCACCGGATTGGGTCCAGACGGTGCGGGTGACGTTCCCCCGCTATGGGCGTCACGCCGACGAGTTGTGCGTGACGCATCTGGCCGACGTGATCTGGTCGGTGCAGATGTCCGCAGTGGAGTTCCACCCGTGGAACTCCCGCCGAGCGGACGTGGAGAAACCCGACGAGTGGCGTATCGATCTCGATCCCATGCCCGACTGCGGTTTCGACAGGGTGCAGCGCGTCGCCGGTGTCGTGCACGAGGTGCTCGACGAACTGGGGGCGACGGGCTGGCCGAAAACCTCCGGCGGATCCGGCGTCCATGTCTACGTGCGCATTCAGCCTGACTACGGATTCGACGACGTGCGCCGTGCGGCGCTGGCCTTCGCCCGTGAAGTCGAGCGGAGGGCGCCGAAAGATGTGACCACGACGTGGTGGCGTAAGGACCGCGACCCCGAGAAGGTTTTCGTGGACTACAACCAGAACGCCCGCGACCACACCATCGCCAGTGCGTATTCGGTGCGGGGTGTGGCCGAGGCAACGGTTTCGACGCCGGTGTCCTGGGACGAGATCGACGACGTCGACCCGCGGGAATTCACCATCGCCACGGTTCCCGCCCGCTTCGAGAAACTCGGTGACCTGCACGCCGGAATCGACGATGCGGTGTTTTCGCTGGCGCCCCTGCTGGAATGGGCGGAGCGGGACGAAGCCGCCGGCCAACCCGATCCCGGTGGCGCCGAGGACTGATCACCGACGCCACCACCCATCCGGCGTGATGGTCGCGAGCCGCGCTCATATGCCTTGACGCGTATATACCCGAAGGCGCATACTCGAACCATGGCGCTCGATGTGTTCACCGTGGTGGCCGAGCCGCAGCGCCGCCGGATTCTGGAACAGTTGCGCCGCGGCCAGGCGAGCGTCGGAGAGCTGGTCGACGTCCTCGACCTCTCGCAGCCCACGGTGTCGAAGCATCTACGGATACTGCGCCAGGCGGGGTTCGTCACGTGCCGCACGGCGGCGCAGCACCGTATCTACAGCTTGCACCGTGACCCGTTCGACGAACTCGAGGCGTGGCTCCGGCCGTACCGCCAACAGTGGGATCGCCACCTCGACGCACTCGGACATCACCTCGATTCGAAGGAGAACAGGACATGACAGAGACCAATCGCCGGAGCGCGTACCGCCCCGGACCACTCGGTCGAGCCGAGACCACACCGGACGGCGACCGGTGGACGCTGACGTTCGTTCGCGAGTTCCCGCACTCCCCGTCAGCGCTGTGGACAGCACTGACCGATCCGGCGGAACTTCCGCAATGGGCGCCGTACACGGCGAGCCGCAACCTCGGAACACTCGGCCCCGCCACGCTCGTCATGGTCGACGGGGAAGAGCGAACCGAACTCGACGGCAACGTCACACGCGCGGACGCCCCGCACATTCTCGAACACGCATGGGGCGACGACGTCCTGCATTGGCAGATCGACGAAACCGAGTCGGGAACGCGACTGACACTGCGCCACACGCTCGACGACAAACGCACCACTGCGATGACGGCCGCCGGCTGGCACATGTGCTTCGACGTGGCCGAAGCACTCTTGGGTGGCAGCCCGATCGGGCCCATTGTCGGCGGTGACGCGATGAACTACGGCTGGCGCGAACTCAACGAGCAGTACTCCGCGCTGCTCGGAGTCGAGCCGATCGACCCGACACTCGGGTGAACCGCTGACAGTGTTCGACTGCGCCAGTACGGTCGAAACCATGAGACTGCAATGGGAATCTGTTGTCGTCAACGCGGTGAATCCGGCCGCTCTCGGACAGTGGTGGGCGGCCGCCCTGGGCTGGGGGCTGGTTACCGACATCGAAGGGGATGTGCACATCCGGCCGACACCGGAGAGTCATCCGGAAATCCTGTTCGTCGCCGTTCCGGAACCCAAGCAGATACAGAACAGGCTGCATCTCGACTTTCGGCCCGACGATCAACAGGCCGAGGTCGAGCGACTCCTCGCCCTGGGCGCCAGACACGCCGACGTCGGTCAGGGACAGGAGAGTTGGGTCGTGCTCGCCGATCCGGAGGGCAACGAATTCTGTGTTCTCCGAAGTCGGTAACGCTCACTCACACAGTCGCCCCGCGCAGATCCCGGAGAGCCTCGTGTTGAACGACGAGTACCCGGCCCACCGGGACGCCGACGACCCCCGCCGTGTCGTGAACGGACAGTCCGTCGATCACTCTCAGCAGCATGATTTCCCGAGCAACGGGGTGTAGGCGCTGCAGGAGCAGCGATACCTCCCGAGGTGCGTCGACAATGCCGAATTCGGCGTCGGCGCGGGCACGGTTCACCGTTCCGGCTATCCGTCGATACACCTCGCGCACCGGAAACTCGTGAGAAGCAAGCGAAGATACGTCGCGGGCGACGACGAGCAACGCCTCCTGCGCCACCTCGCCGACCCGACGCGATGCCTCACGACCGTTCCCCAACCTGGCACGGCAGTACCGCACCACGTACGGCCACAGCAGCGTGGTCAACCGTTCGACGCCGGCACGATCCCCTGATCTAGCGGCAGTTGCCGCGGAACGCACATCGTCACCGAACATACGTCCATCCTCCGACACGTCCGACGAGGACACATCAGGGATTGTCCCCATCTCGAGATGCGTAGAAGTCCCTATAATTCGGGCTTGCGTCGCAGGTTCTTCACATGTCCGCGTTGCTTCTTCGCCTCGAGCCTGCGCCGATGGGAGCCCTTGGTCGCGGTTGTCGGGCGTCGCCGACGGGGTTCGGACAAGAGCGCCGCCCGCAACAGGGCCGACATCCGAGCCCGTGCCGCTCGGCGGTTTCGCAACTGAGACCGGGTATCGGAAGCTGTCACCGTCACCACCCCGTCGACGAGTCGGTGTCCCAGACCGACCTGCAATCGCTCGTACTGCCCCGCCGTGAGAATCGACAACGCGCGCACGTCGATCGACAGCTCCACCCGCGAATCCGTCGTATTGACGCCCTGCCCACCGGGACCGCCCGAGCGAGAGAACCGCCACTGCAACTCTGCGGCAGGAACGATCAGCGATCGAGTGATCTCGAGGTCGTCGGTGACGTCACTCCCTGGAAGTGCCCGGGGCCCGTCGCTCATGATCACAGTGTGCCCGAGGGGACGACAACGCACACATCCCAGAACCCGCGCACGAGTGTCGGAAGCGGCATGCCGGCGTAACAGAGAAGCCCCGAGCCACGATATCCCGCGGACTTCCAATATCTCCGAAGGACCGCATGACTCACGTTCCGCCACCCGTATCCGCCACCCGGCCGAAGTGGCCTTGGATCACCGGCGCGATCGTCGCGGTGATTGCCGCAATCACTTTCCTCAGCCCCACCGAGGACGACCACTCGGCTGGCGCCGCGGCAGTATCCGCCTCCGAAACTTCGGTAGGGTCGCCGACCACGACTGCACCGGCACCGGCCTCCCCACATGCGGTGCTGCCGTCGGATCCTGATCTGTCCGCCGTCGAACCCCGGATGGTCGACGGGACTCGAGCGAGCGATGCGCTTCGCCTGCTCGATACCCTGGCGATCAAGGGCCGCGCCCCGAAAACGGGTTACGACCGCGAACTCTTCGGACAGTCGTGGACGGACGACGTGACGGTGGAGGGCGGCCACAACGGTTGCGACACACGCAACGACATCCTCCGGCGCGACCTTCGGAACATCGTGTTCAAACCCGGATCCCGCGACTGTGCGGTGCAGAGCGGGACCTTGCACGACCCGTACACCGGGAACACCCTCTTCTTCGTGCGCGGCGAGACCACCTCGAGCGCCGTGCAGATCGACCACGTCGTCGCGCTGTCCGACGCGTGGCAGAAGGGCGCCCAGCAGCTCGACACCGCGACGCGTCGCGACTTCGCGAACGATCCCCGGAACCTCAAGGCGGTCGACGGCCCCACCAACCAGCAGAAGTCCGATGGTGACGCCGCGACGTGGCTGCCGCCGAACCGAGGTTTCCGCTGCACGTACGTGGCCGACCAGGTGGAAGTCAAAGCTGCCTACGGGCTGTGGGTCACCCAGGCGGAGCGCGACGCGATAGCGCGGGTCCTCCAGGATTGCGGCGGCACCTCTCCCGTGGTCGCGCCGACTCCAGCGCCTGTGCCAGCCCCAGCCCCTGCCCCTGTGCCGGCTCCAGCGCCCGTCCCCTTCGCCGAACCCGCACCCCCCAGCGCGGTGTATTACAAGAACTGCTCGGCGGCCCGGGCCGCGGGCGCTGCGCCGGTGCGCGCGGGTGACCCCGGCTATGCGTCACACCTCGATCGTGACGGGGACGGCGTCGGCTGCGAGAACTGACCCGAAATACGCCTGCGACCCGAGCCTGACGAGGCACGCGTCCAGAGCACCCGTTATCGTGAAGTGGCCTGCAGGGACGTCGGGTACCTGTAGATCTGTTGTACATGTCAGAAAGATGAGATCGGCATGACCGCTGCACCCGACGAAGTCGGCACCCCCTCTCCCCCGACGGCCCCCGCCGCGCTGACCAGGCCTGCTCTGTCAGCACGTGAGGTGGAAGTCCTGCGACACTGGTTGCGCAGCGATTCCAAGCTCGCCGTCGCCGGTGACCTGCACATCGCTCTCGGCACCGTCAACACCCACCTGAGCCGCATCCGCGAGAAGTACGCGCTGGTGGGGCGTGACGCGACCACCAAGACGGCGTTGCTGGTCCGGGCGCTTCAGGACGACATCATCACCATCGCCGAACTCTGAGGCCTACGCCCTCCGCAGGGCGTCCCGATTGATCTCACCGACCGAGGTGAGGCCGCTCAGCCCCATCGTGAGGTCGAATTCGGCGATCACATTCGCGGTGGCGTCGCGGACGCCTTCGCGGCCGGCGAGTGCCAGACCATAGAGGTGTGGCCGGCCCAGAGTGACCGCGTCCGCCCCCAGAGCCAGCGACTTGAAGACGTCGGCCCCCGTACGGATACCGCTGTCGAGGAGCACCGTCATCCTGCCGTCCACAACAGGCGCGATGTCTGCGAGAGCGTCGAGTGCCGAGACGCTGCCGTCCACCTGCCGCCCACCGTGATTGGACACCACGATGCCGTCGACACCCGTGTCGAGAGCGCGCCGGGCGTCGTCGGGATGAAGCACACCCTTGAGGAGGACGGGAAGGCTGGTCCGCTCGCGCAGCGTCTCGATGTCGCTCCAGCTCAACGACGGCCGAGAGTAGATGTCGAGGAAGGTCTCGACGGCCGCGCGGGGCTCCGGTGACCGGAGATTGTCGAGGAACCGGCCCGGGAATCGCCGGGTCATCGACACGAGGGATCGGATCGCGCCGAGTGTCACCTTGACATCGGGCTTGGCCACTGCCGCCGCGATTCGATCGCGCACGATGCGGCGGAATACCGGGTCCGAGGTGTACTGCGCGATGCCCTGCCCCTGCGCGAACGGAAGCGAACCGAGGTTGAGGTCCTCCGGCCGCCAGCCGAGCATCGTCGTGTCGAGGGTGACCACCACAGCATCCGCCCCGATCTTCTCGGCACGGTGCAGAAGACTGTCGACCAGCTCGTCGTCGGTGCTCCAGTACAACTGGAACCAGCGGGGCGCATCACCCATCACCGCGGCGCTGTCCTCCATGGGCGCGCAGCCCTGGTTCGAGAAGATGTACGGGACTCTCAGTTCTGCGGCCGCCGCCGCGATCGCGACGTCACCCTCGGGGTGCGCCAGTTCCGCGGCGCCCACCGGTGCCAGCAGGACAGGTGCGGGTAGCCGTCGTCCGAACAATTCGACGCCGATGTCGCGGCGGGAGACGTCACGCAGCACGCGCGGAACGATCTGCCATGAGTCGAACGCCTCACGGTTGGCCTGCATGGTCCGGCCCAGCCCGGCGCCGCCGTGAACGTACGCCCAGGCCTTGGGACTCATCTTCCTGCGGGCGCGGCGTTCGAGCGTCGCGAAGTCCGTCGGGACAGTGGGTGTGCGTCCCAGAACACCGTCACGGTAGATCACGTTCTGGCGGGCCCGGCCCGGGTTGTCCTGGTTCTCGCTCACAGCCATGCGCCGAGTCTTGCACAGAGCACGAAGGCGCAGAGTCGATCGGACGCGTATGTTCGGTACCGGCACCACTTCCTGCAGACCTGTCTCACCACAGCACTGCCGCGTCCACCACCGCCGACGTTCCAGGAGTCCGAGATGCCCGATCGCCAGTCCCTCACCGGCGCACCCTGTTGGATCGACCTCACCAGTTCCGACCCCGCACAAGTCATTCCGTTCTACACCGACCTGTTCGGGTGGACCGCCGACACCGATGAAGATCCTGAATACGGTGGTTACACGATCTTCGGTAAGAACGGCTCACCGATAGCCGGCCTGGGTCCGCAGCAGCCCGGCAATCCCTACGGCAACATCTGGACCAACTACATCTCGTCCGAGGACGCCCAGGCCACGGCCGCGAAAGCGGCAGACGCGGGCGGCCGGGTGATGATGCCGCCCATGGTCGTCGGCGACCAGGGCTCCATGGCCATCCTCGCCGATCCCGCCGGCGCGGTCATCGGGGTATGGCAGGCAGATCAGCACAGCGGCTTCGGACTCGTCGACGAACCGGGAGCCCCCGTCTGGCACGAGACGCTCTCCCGCAACTATGCGGCCGTGCTCCCGTTCTATGCGGACGTGTTCGGCTGGTCCTACGAATCCATGGGCGACTCAACCGAATTCCGCTACTCCCAGGCGAAGATCGGCGACCGGATGGTGGCGGGCATCATGGATGCCGACGCGTTCCTTCCCGAGGGCGTGCCGTCGTTCTGGCAGTTCTACCTCGGTGTCGACGACGCGGACGCCGCGGTGGCCCGGGTGACCGAGCTGGGCGGAAGCGTTCAGCGCGAACCGGAGGACAGCCCGTTCGGCAGGCTGGCGTCGGTGGCCGATCCGTTGGGTGCTTCCTTCCAGATCATGGGAATGCGGTCGTAACCGCTACGGCGCGGACGAGTTCGCCTCGCGCGCGTCCCAGATGTCGAGCAGCGACGTGAGGATTTCCTCGGCCATGCCTAGCCCGCCGAGGTGACTCTCGCCGCGCATCGTGTGAAACTCGGCATCCGGCAACATCGACACCATGTGCTCCCCGTGCCGGTGCGGGATGATGTGGTCGCAGTCGCCGTGCCACCAGCGGACCGGAGTCTTCACCTCGTTCACCCGGAACCCCCAGTCCCGCGCGAACAGCACCAGGTCGGCGAAGGGTGCACTGAGCTGCTTGCGGCCACCGTTGAGCAGGTCGTCGAGGAACATCGCCTTGAACTCTGGGCGGGCCAGGAGGCGCCGGTCCCCCTCGGGCGACAGCCGCCCGTACAGGTCGATGATCGGGGATGCGAACGGCCTGGCCAAGCGGATGACGGAACTGGCCACCAGCCCGATGGGGATGCCGCCGGCCGCCAACGCCGGCGCTGCCAGCACCGCGAGGTCCATGAGCCCGCTGCGGATGGCGTCCGGCCCCTGCGTGGGCGCGACTCCACCGAGAATGCCGACGGCAACCACGCGGTCGGGCATCGCGTATGCCGCGCCCAGCGTGTAAGGGCCACCGCCCGACAGCCCCACGATGGCCATCTGGTCGATTCCCAGGGTGTCGGCGACGATACCCAGGTCCTCGGAGAAGTCGAGTACCGATTCGTACCGGAAGGACGTCGACGAACCGACACCCGGCCGGTCGATGCCGATCAGCCGCAGATGGTGCTTCTCCGCGAACGCCCGAGCCTCGGTCGGGACCTGACGGCGCGCGCCCGGGGTGCCGTGCAGCCAGATGACCGCACGACCCTGGGCGGCTCCGAACTCGGCGAAACCGATCCGTCGTCCCTCGCGTACGGCTACTGTGCCCTCCAACTGTGGGCGTGCGATATCGACCATGCGCACAGCTTCGCACGTGACCCCGGTCACGATTTCGACCAGGTCCCGGTCAGCGGTGGGCGGTGGATGTGAACTGGTAGGTCGCCGCGTCGACGATCTGTTCCGGCGACACCTCGATCTCGCCGTTCAACCACGCGGTGATCAACTCCGATAACCCACCGACGAACAGCAGGGCGGTGATCTCGTCCTGCGGCGACGACCACGCGCGGTCCCCGTAGAGCGCCTTGGACTCTTCTGCAACCATCGACGCGAACGCGCGCAGCAACTGACGGCGTCGTGTGCGCAGCGGTTCGGCACCCGCCGATTCGATGATCGACACCCTCCCCTTCCGCGGATCCTCCGTGAGAATCTCCACGAACGTCGCGATCGCCGCTCGCGCGCGCACTTCGGGATCTCCGGTGACGGTCTGCAGGGTGGCGTGCGCCGCCACCCGCACCTCCTCGGCGATCCCCTCGATGACCTGTACCAGCAGATCGTCGCGACTGCGGAAGCTCTCGTAGAAATATCGTTCGGTCAGTTTTGCCTCTGCACAGATCGCGGTCATGGTCGCCTTGTCACCGACCGTCCCGAAGACCTGCAACCCGGCTTCCAGCAGCCGTGCACGGCGATCTGCAGCCCGCTCCTGCGAACTTCTGCCGCGGTACTGCCGCGCCGGCTGAGTCATTCCTCGATGTTGACAGACCGTCCGGTGTGACGCACACTACACACAACTGACAGAGCGTCCTGTCACATCCTCGACGAGGAGAGCCGATGCCCAAGCTTCTTGCTCCCCCACCTCCCGACAGCACCCTGAGTCCCATCGCCGGTAACGCCGGACTTCCCATCATCGGACTGGGACTCGACTACATCCGCGACCCCATGGGACTGCTCGAAAGCCGCTGGGAGCGGTACGGGCCCGTGTCGTGGCTGAGCATGGCGGGCAAGCGGTGGGTCACCGTCATGGGGCCGGACGGCTGCCAGACGGTGCTGCAGAACAAGGACCGCGCGTTCGCCAACGGTGACGGCTGGAGCGTGCTCATCGGCCCGTTCTTCCACCGCGGCCTCATGCTTCTCGACGGCGACGAACACCTCGCCCACCGGCGAATACTGCAGCAGGCATTCACTCGCGAACGACTGTCCCGCTACACCGAGGCACTGCACCCCGCCGTCGAGGGTGCGCTGGACGGTTGGCACCCGCGGGCAGGCTTCGCCGCGTACCCGGCGTTGAAGGAACTGACGCTGGATCTGGCCACGAGCATCTTCATGGGCGGCGCCGAGGGGTCGTCGCACCAGGAGATGGTCGAGGTCAACAAGGCCTTCATCGATTGCGTCCAGGCTGCCACCTCCGTGGTTCGCTTCCCGTTGCCGGGCACTCGCTGGAAGCGTGGAATCGACGGGCGAGCACGCCTCGAGAAGTTCTTCCGCCGATACCTGCCGGCCCGCAGGGCCGGCACGGGCGACGACCTGTTCACCACGCTGTGCCACATCGAATCCGAAGACGGAGAACGGTTCAGCGACGACGACGTCATCAACCACATGATCTTTCTGCTGATGGCTGCGCACGACACGTCCACCATCACGCTGTCGACGATGATGCAGTACCTGGGTCAGTATCCGGAATGGCAGGAGCGATGCCGTCGGCAGTCGGCGGCGCTGGGAACGTCCACGCCGAGTTACGACCAGCTCGACGAGCTCACCGACCTCGACCTCGTCATGAAGGAGTGCATGCGGCTGGTGCCGCCCGTCCCGGTGGTGTCCCGGCGGGCGGTCAAGGACACGGAGGTGCTGGGTCGCTACATTCCACGGGGCTCGTACGTGTCGGTGGTCGTGCACTTCACCCACCACATGGCCGAATACTGGCCCGATCCGGAGAAGTTCGATCCCGAACGTTTCGCACCCGAGCGACGGGAAGACAAGATTCACCGATACGCCTGGGAGCCTTTCGGCGGGGGTGTGCACAAATGCCTCGGTATGCATTTCGCCGGCGCCGAGATCAAGACGGTCATGCATCACCTGCTCCAGCGCTTCGATTGGCAGGTCGATCGCGGATACCGCGCGCCGCTCAACTACACCTCCCTGCCGTACCCCTCCGACGGGCAACCCGTCGACCTTCGTCACCGGCTGTGATCACGGCGGGCGCCGTCCATCCCGCATAGTGGACCCATGACCACTACGGCGCCTGCGCTCGACGTGTACTCGCAGCCCACTCTGTCCACCCTGATGCCGTCCGTCCTGGCCTCGCTCGGGGTGGCGGGTGAAGCGAACCCCCTCGAGCTGCCGGACAGCCGGCACACCGTCGTGCTGCTTCTCGACGGGTTGGGCTGGAACGCACTGAATCAGCATCGAGACCACGCGCCATTTCTGTGCAGTCTCGCGGGCCGGCCGATTCGAGCCGGGTTTCCCACCACGACGGCAACCAGCATCGCTTCCCTCGGCACCGGATTACCGTCGGGCAGTCACGGCATCACCGGGTACCAGTCATACGTCCGTGAGGTTTCGGGCACGCTGAATTGGTTGTCGTGGCGGGCGGGGCGCCGAGGCGACGAACTCGCACGCCTCGTCCCCGAGGTCGCCCTGCCGACACCCACTGTGTTCGAACGCGCTGCGGCAGAAGGAGTTCGGTGCGCCAACGTGCTACCGGCAAAATTCGACGGGTCCGGTCTCACCCGAGCGGTGCTGCGCGGTGGAACCTTCACCGGCATACATGCGTACGGTGATCTGATCGCGCAGGTGATCACCGCCTCCCGTACCGGCGACCGCACCCTCACTTACTGCTATCTCAGCGAAATCGACACCCTCGGACACGTGTACGGTCCGGGATCGGAGTCGTGGACACAGCAAGTGGCCATCGTCGACGCACTCGTCGAGAATCTTGCCCGCGCCCTCGCGACCGTGCCCGGGAATCCCACTCTGTACATCACCGCCGATCACGGCATGGTCACCGTGGACGACGTCGACAAATTGGACTTCGATGCGGATTCGAGGTTGTCGGACGACGTCATCGCACTCGCCGGCGAGCCCCGGTGCCGGCACGTGCACACCCGGAGCGGAGCCGCCGGCGACGTGGCAGCACGTTGGCGGCAAGCACTCGGCCCTCGTATGTGGATCGGCACGAGAGACGAGGCGATCACTGCCGGGCTGTTCGGCCCCGCCGTTCGATCCGACATCGCCGGGCGTATCGGTGACGTCGTGGCAATCGCACTGGACGGTGTCGCGGTGGTGCGGCGGAAGAAGGAGTCGCGATTGTCCGCCCTTCCCGGTCAACACGGCGCACTCACCGACGACGAGTTGCTGATTCCCCTGCTGCACACCGCTGGTTAGTCCCGGGTCGGCCACCGGCACTGCGGGCCACTCCTGGTAGAAATAGCGAACGCTGTTGAATCCAGGAGACATTCATGCCCCGCACTGCGGTACCGAATCATCGCACCATCATCTCGACCGTCAGAAGCAGGTGGCCCTGGATCCTCGCCGCCATCGCCGTCATCGTGTTTGCAGCAATGCTGGCCCCGCAGTCCGACGACACCCTCGCCGCAGGCACCGGCCCGCCCATCCTGCCGGAAGCCACTGACGCACAGCAGATACAAACGGCGTTCGCACAGTTGGCAACACTCGAAGTCAAGGGCCGCGCCCCCAAGACCGGATACGACCGGGAACTCTTCGGCAGCAGCTGGACCGACAACGTCTCCGTCGAACTCGGCCGCAACGGCTGCGACACCCGCAACGACATCCTGCGACGCGACCTCGTCGACATCACCTCTCGGGATCGCACCCGAAACTGCGTGGTGCAGTCCGGGACGCTGCGAGACCTGTACACCGGCAGCGTCATTGCCTTCACCCGTGGCCCGAAGACGTCGGACGCGGTGCAGATCGACCACGTGGTCGCGCTGTCCGACGCGTGGCAGAAGGGCGCCCAGCTCCTCGACGCCCAGACACGGGCCGACCTCGCGAACGATCCGCGCAACCTCCAGGCGGTGGACGGTCCCACGAACCAACGCAAGAGCGATGCGGACGCCTCCACCTGGCTGCCGCCACTGAAGAACTACCGATGCACCTATGTGGCCCGGCAGGTGGAAGTAAAAGCGGCATACCGCCTCTGGGTCACCCCAGCCGAGCGCGACGCCATGGCCGGTGTGCTCACCGAGTGCGGCGCGCGGTGACTACTGCCCCGGTGCGGTGAGCCGGTTCTCCGAGCCCGAGTCGGACACCGGAGCGGCGGCACCGGACTCCCAGTCCACCGAGTTGTTCGACCCGGTCAGCTCCACACTGTCCATCTCCTGTGCGCGCACGAAGTTGTCGTTGCCACTCACCGTCGTCACACCCGAGTCGTCCACGGTGATCGAGTTACCGCTGCCGGCGACCGAGATCCGCCCCGCCTGCTTACCCACCACTGTCACACCGTTGCCCTGCACCTCGATGGCCTCCACCGTCTCGATGTTCGCACTGTTGGTGCGCCCGGCGACGGTGAGAGTGCCGGTGCGGCCGCCGATCACGTTGGTGTCCTGGCCACGGATCAGCACGGCGTCCGAGCTGCCGATGTCGGCCGACACGCCGTTGGCCTCGATCGTGACCGTGCCGCATTCTCCGTCGAGCACGATGCCCGCCCCGTCCCGGTTGACGACGACATCCCGGCCGGCACAGTCACCACCGGCGTTCAGCTCGACAGCCGAATCTCCGGACGACGACGCCGCGCGGTCGTCCGACGCCACGTTTCCGCAACCGGTGAGGCACACGGCGCCGACCGTCAGAAAGACGGAAGCGGTCAGAACCGGCACACGGATGCCACCGCCCTGCCGTGTCACGTTCATCGATCCCTGCCTCCTCGTCCCGGACCCCTGCCTTCTTCTCCCGGACAGGGGGTGTCACACTCGCAGAACTAGCCGGCAGTGACCTCGCCCGAAACCTCGGAGCCACGAGTACACCGCGGCCCCGAGGTCGGGTACAGGATCAGCTCTTCGGGAGGGCCGGCATCGTCACGACCTGAGCGGCATACGACAGCCCGGCCCCGAACGCGAGAAGCAGGGCAGTGTCGCCCGGCTTCGTGTCGCCGGACTTCAGCATGGCCTCCATCGCCAGGGGTACCGAGGCAGCGGACGTATTGCCGCTCTCGGCGATGTCGTCGGAGACGGGAACACTCTCCGGCAGCTTCATGCTGCGAGCGATGACCTCGGTAATCCGCGAATTGGCCTGGTGCGGGACGAATGCGTCGAGGTCGTCCACGGTCATGCCGGCCTTCTCGACCGCACGCAGTGCCACCTTGCCCATCTCGAAGGCGGCCCAGCGGAATACCGCGGTTCCGGCCATCTTGATGTACGGGCGAGTGGCGCCCGGCGTCGTGATGTATTCGTACCAATCCAGGTCCTGCACGATGGCGTCGGCCTGCGAGCCGTCCGACCCCCACTCCACCGGTCCGATACCGGCGACGTCACTCTTGCCGACCACGACGGCGCCCGCGCCGTCGCCGAAGATGAATCGGGTCGAGCGGTCGGTGGGGTCGGTGGTGATGCTCATCTTCTCGACGCCCACCACCAGGGCGTAGTCGATGGAACCGCCACGGACCATGTCCGACGCCACGGCCAGGGCGGTGCAGAACCCCGCGCAACCGCCCCCGAGGTCGAAAGCGCCCGGGCCGTTGGTCCCCAGCGCGTCGGCGACCACCGCGGCGGCGGGCGGTGTCAGCAGGAGGTACGTCGACGTGGCGACTATGACACACCCGATCTGCTCGGGAGCGATACCGCTCGCCGCGATCGCCTCGCGGCCCGCGGCGATCGACATCGTGACCACGTTCTCGTCCTCCGCGGCGAAGCGGCGATTGCGGATGCCGGAGCGGGACTGGATCCACTCGTCATTCGAGTCGATCAGCTCACAGATCTCGTCATTGGTGACGACCCGTTCCGGCCGGTACACGCCGAGCCCGAGAAGGGCGGACTGCCGACCTCCGGTCAGGGTGGCAATCTGCTTTCCCATCGATCGATCTCCTCATCAGGTCCCGCGTCGTCTCCGCGCGGTGTGGACTTGCTCGTTCCACACGTTACGTCGGCACCGCCCCAGCGGGTAGCACCGGTTACTGTTACTCGTCGGTAACCTCAGGCCGTCGTGTCCGGACAGAAACGAACTCGCTACTCGAAGCGACACTTCGGTGGGACCCGACTTGCTAGACTTCCTTCGATTTCCGGCAGTTGATCACCGGTAGGGGGAAGGGTCCCACGGACCCGGGGAAGCCGCCTGCTGCTAGAGATGGAGTACCACTTCGTGAAGCGCACCACAGCCCTTGCCGCAGCGTCCATCGCCAGCGTCGCCGCGTCGTTGATCGCCTTCGCCGTACCGGCCGCGGCCAACCCGAACGTCGTCAACCCCATTCCAGGGCTCAACGGCACCAACGGTATCCCGCATCTCACCGGCCGTACCCAAGCCGTTGCCCAGCAGACCGGCCTGCTCAGCCCGAACCGCACCCAGGACGCCAACGTCCTCGGCACCGACCTCGGCATCATGTGGGACAACGGCCAGGGGCAGGTCCTCACCGCGTTCGGTGACTCCGCCGGGCTCGGGCTGCCCAACCTGCTGTCGGGCAGCATCTGGGCGTGGCGCAGCAGCACCCTGTTCCGCAGTTCCGACGGCATCCTTTCCGACGGCATGAACTTCGACAGTTCGCCGCGCGACATCTTCGGGCAGTCCAAGGAACTCGTTCCCAGCCCCAAGATCCCGTTCGTCGAGATCAGCCGCATCCCCACCGCAGGTGTCGCCGTGGGCAACACCCAGGTGATGAGCATGATGTCGGTGAAGAACTGGGGTCCCGCGGGAACGTGGGACACCAACTATTCCGGTCTCGTCTACTCGCACGACAACGGCGAGAACTGGACCGTCGCACCCGAAACTCAGCGCCCGAACGTCGGAGGCAACGCCAACTTCCAGATGAGCGCGTTCGTCAAGGGCGGTGGCTTCGTCTACCAGTACGGAACGCCGGCCGGCCGCGGCGGACTCGTCCACGTCGCTCGCGTCCCCGAGGCCCAGATCATGGACCTCGGCGCCTACGAGTACTTCGACGGCGGCAAGTGGATCAAGGGGAACCCGGACGTCGCCAGGCCGATCGTCGCCGGAGGCGTCGGTGAGTTGTCCGTTGCCTACAACGAATACCTCGGACAGTTCCTCATGCTGACCACCGACCACAACAACTCCGTCGTGATGCGCCGCTCCCCCTCGATCACCGGACCATGGAGCGGACCCGAGACCCTCGTCGACGCCCGCGAACTCCCCAGCGCGTACGGCGCGTACATCCACCCGTGGTCGTCCGGTCCCGACCTCTACTTCCTCACCACGGTGCACAGCAACTACAACGTGCTGTTGATGCGCACCACCTTGACTCCCTGAGTCCCGAGTCGTTCCACGTTTCCTCCATGGCCCCGACGCGCACTAGCGTCGGGGCCATGGACGCATCTGACTGGGACGAACGGTATGCAGACAGCGAACTGGTGTGGGGTGCGCCACCCAACGCCGTCGTGGTCGAGCAGGTCACCGCGCTCAACCGGGGTCGGGCGCTCGACCTGGCCTGTGGGGAGGGCCGCAACGCGCTGTGGCTCGCCACCCGCGGGTGGGAAGTGACGGGGCTCGACTACTCCGCTGTCGCGATCGACAAGGCCCGGCGAGTGGCGGCCGAAGCACCCCGCTCGGTGCGTGAACGGCTCGACTACCGCGTCGCCGATGTCACCGAATCCGACTTCGGCACCGAGTACGACCTCGTCCTCGTCATCTACCTCCATCTGCCGCCTGCGGAGCGTCGCAAGGTTGTGAACCGCGCCATATCCGCGTTGAAACCTGATGGAATCCTCATGATTCTGGGGCATGACGCCGTTAACTTGTCGCAAGGAGTCGGGGGGCCTCAGGATCCCGAAATACTGTTCACCCCAGAGGATTTGACGACCGAGCTGAATGGGCGCGTCGACATCGATCTTGCAGAACGGCGCTTCCGCGAGACGGATGCAGGAACCGCGATCGACGCGCTCGTTGTGGCACACCGCCCGAGTCTTGGCAGTCGGGATATTGGGGCGTAATATCGGCGATGTTACCGACGAGTAATAACTTGGGCGGTACTTACTGATAGACCGCACCATCTCACTGGGAGAGACAGAAGACATGGGCCATTACAAGAGCAACGTCCGCGACCTGGAGTTCAACCTCTTCGAGGTCCTCGGTCTCGAGCAGCCGCTGAGCGAAGGCGTGTGGGGCGATCTCGACGCCGACACAGTCCGCAACATGCTCAGCGAAGTTGCTCGCCTCGCCGAGGGACCGCTGGGTGAGGCGTTCGCCGACGCCGACCGCAACCCTCCGGTCTTCGATCCCGAAACCCACACCGTCACGCTGCCGGAGTCCTTCAAGAAGTCCTTCCGCGCACTGTGGGACGCCGAGTGGTTCCGCATGGGCATCTCCGAAGAGATCGGCGGCGTTCCCGTCCCCCGCTCCGTGGTCTGGGCCATCGGAGAGTTGATCCTCGGCTCGCAGCCGGCCGCGCACATGTACCAGGCCGGACCCGCGTTCGCGGACGTGCTGTTCCACAACGGCACCGAAGAGCAGAAGAAGTGGGCCGCCACCATCGTCGAACGCGGCTGGGGCGCCACCATGGTCCTCACCGAGCCCGACGCCGGATCCGACGTGGGCGCGGGCCGCACCAAGGCGATCAAGCAGGACGACGGCTCCTGGCACATCGAAGGCGTCAAGCGGTTCATCACCTCCGCAGACTCCGACGACCTCTTCGAGAACATCTTCCACCTCGTTCTCGCCCGCCCCGAGGGCGCGGGACCGGGCACCAAGGGCCTGTCCCTGTTCTTCGTCCCGAAGACGCATTTCAACTTCGAGACCAACGAGTTCGGTGAGCGCAACGGCGTCTTCGTCACCAACGTCGAGCACAAGATGGGCCTCAAGGTGTCCACCACGTGTGAGGTCACCTTCGGCGGCCACGGCGTCCCGGCCCAGGGCTGGCTCGTCGGCGAGGTCCACAACGGCATCGCGCAGATGTTCGACGTCATCGAGCACGCCCGCATGATGGTGGGCACCAAGGCAATTGCCACCCTGTCGACCGGTTACCTCAACGCGCTCGACTACGCCAAGGAACGCGTCCAGGGCGCCGACCTCACGCAGATGACGGACAAGACCGCCCCGCGCGTCACCATCACGCATCACCCCGACGTCCGGCGCGCCCTCGCCATGCAGAAGGCGTACTCCGAGGGCCTGCGCGCCGTGTACCTCTACACCGCCGCACACCAGGACGAGGCCACCGCCAAGCTCGTCTCCGGTGCCGACAAGGACCTCGCGTTCCGCATCAACGACCTGCTGCTGCCCATCGTCAAGGGTGTCGGCTCCGAACGGGCGTACCAGTACCTGACCGAAAGCCTGCAGACCTTCGGTGGCTCCGGCTTCCTGCAGGACTACCCCATCGAGCAGTACATCCGCGACGCCAAGATCGACTCGCTGTACGAGGGCACCACCGCCATCCAGGCGCAGGACTTCTTCTTCCGGAAGATCGCTCGCGACCGCGGCGTGGCACTCGCCCACGTCTCCGGCGAGATCAAGAAGTTCATCGACAGCGAGGCAGGCAACGGTCGCCTCAAGGCGGAGCGCGCACTGCTCGCCACCGCGCTCGACGACGTCCAGACCATGGCCGCCACCCTCACCGGCTACCTCATGGGCGCCCAGGAGCAGCCGTCCGAGCTGTACAAGGTCGGACTCGGTTCCGTGCGTTTCCTCCTCGCCGTCGGTGACCTGATGATCGGCTGGCAGCTGCTGCGTCACTCGGAGATCGCGATCAAGGCGCTCGACGAAGGCGCGTCGGACAAGGACAAGGCGTTCTACGAGGGCAAGGTCGCCATCGCGTCCTTCTTCGCCAAGAACGTCCTCCCCGAACTCACCGCCATCCGCGGCATCATCGCGAACATCGACAACGACATCATGGAGCTCGACGAAGCCGCGTTCTGATCGGCTGTAGCTTCTGGTTTCCGCAGACGCACCCCTTCTCCGCACACGCACCGCTTTCCGGACCTTATTCCGGGTGCGTCTGCAGAGGAGGGGTGCGTTTCGATGCTCACACAGTGCGCAACGTCAGCTGCCGCGGCGCAGGCAGCGCCGAGGGCTCAACCCTTCCCGACGGTGGAAGCGATGCGCCTCCTCGTGCGAGGACCCGCCGGATGCGAGCAGCGAGCCGAAGAGGATCACCCAGGTCTTCCCATGTCCATCGGACCATCTGGAAGCCGAGCTCTCGCATCGCATCTTCGCGCCGTTTCTCGTCGAACACCGCGTCGCCCGGTTGTTGACCAGCTTTCAGCAACCGGGCGTATTTCACGAGTCCGTCGAATTCGCCCAGGAACGCCGAGCTCTCGATGTAGAAGTCGACGCGGCCGAGGATTCTGTCGTCGTATCCCCGAACCACACCCTGCTGCGATGGCGAGGGAAGCCCCATTGCCGCGAACATCACTCGACTGCGGGATTCCCCGACACTTTCGCTGTATCCGGTGAGAAAGTGCACCACACGGCGGGCAGCACTCACACCCTTCCGGCCCTGAGCAGATGCGAGTTCGCATTCCAATTCGTCGCGCCTGATACCGAAGGTCCGAACGGCCGCGTCTCCGGTCACAACGGCCTGCTCGAATGGGAGCGTACGGCCGAGATCCACGATCATCCGTGACGGAGTGGTCACGAGGTACCCGTCCACCTCCACTACTTGGTCGTTCAGTGACGAGCAATGCACCGCCACACGGTTCTTGATACGCCCGCCACCCTGGCGATTTCTGGTGAAGTGCACCCGATCGAGTGGCGTTCTCCACACTGGTAATCCGTATACGACAGCTGCCGATTGGTGACTCAGTACTGCGTCCCGCGACATTCGGGGAACTGCGGCGTCGATCAGAAGCCGGTGACGTGCTTCGGGCGTCGCACGCTTGAACGCCGGTTCGACGAGATACGCGCCGGAACCGAGCCGTCGCCACTCTCCTCGCGAGTAGCGGCGCCGTATCTCGTCGTCTGTGAAACCGGCCGCTAGTGCGTCCCGCCTCAGGATCAACTCCGCCGGATCGTGTTCCATAGCGATGATCCTCGCGGGCGCACAGTTCAGCCGCATTACCGATCTTCGATCTGTGGACAACTCCCGCACAGCCGCACCCCTTATCGGCTTCCGCGTACGAAATGGGGCGCGAGAATGAGTGCGCTTGCCCAGAAGGGGTGCGGCTACTCGCCGTCGTCCGGGTCGGGCTTCGGCGCCGGAGACGGGGTGGCGGATGGAGAGGTGGGGGCCGCCGCGGGGGTGCGATCGTCGGGCTTGGGGGCGGGGACAGGTTCGGGTGCTTCGCACTTCACGATCGGCACGGGGTCGTAGCGCACGGTCCGGGTGTTGCGGGAGATTTCCCGGCCGGTGGCGCGGTCGGTGATCACGCGGGTGTCGCTGGCGGTGAAGCCGGGCGCGCCGCTCGACGGGATGCAGTGATCCCCGGCGGGCA
This sequence comes from Rhodococcus oxybenzonivorans, assembly GCF_003130705.1. Lineage (NCBI taxonomy): Bacteria > Bacillati > Actinomycetota > Actinomycetes > Mycobacteriales > Nocardiaceae > Rhodococcus > Rhodococcus oxybenzonivorans. The sequence continues at coordinate 5,454,828 of NZ_CP021354.1, forward strand.
AAGTGACCGTATCGGGAGTCGTGGGTCTGGTGCGATTGCCGGTGATCGAGTCGACGTCGACGGTCTTCGTTCCCCAGAACCTGATCGTCAGTTCGGAACTGCCGCCGATCGCCTGGATCATGACCCCGGTCTTCGCCGTGTTGCGGAACTGGAGATCGATGGCCCCTTCGAAGACCGTGGCCTCCCGCGCCTCCGGATAGCGCGATATGTAGTAGGAGTGCTCGGTGTGCGCGACGTCTTCCATGCCGGCGAAGTAGGCCGCGTTGTAGAGCGTCGTCGCCACCTGACTGACACCGCCACCGACGGCCGTGTCGGGGCGGCCGTTGTTGATGATCCCCGACTCCACGTAACCCTGAGCGGCTCCACGCGGACCGGTGTGTCCGTTGAGGGAGAACGTGTCGCCGGGCTTGATCAGCGCACCGTTGATTTCGCTGGCCGCCAGCCTGATGTTGGTACCCGAAGCCGCGGAGAAGCCGCCGGTGGTGAATTCGCTGATCACCTCGTTGACGCCGAGGGCTTGCGCCGCCTCGGTGGTCAGGGCCGGCGGGACCGGGCCGTACACGGCCGGGGTGGTGTGCGAACCGGGAGTCGCGAGGAGCTGCGGCAATGTCTCCAACGTTTTGGGCCACTGGATCAGGTCACCGACGACTGCGGGAACGACGCGGGGCGATCCCCCGTCGAGCGTGATCGTGGCGTCCTTGGGCATGATCTCCGTCGAGACGAGCTGCGGCGCGAGTATTCCGATCGCAGCGTCGACGTTGTACTCGGGCGTCAAGCCACCGTTCCCGTCCGGGCGGAATCCGAGCACGGCGCCGATCTGCTGCCGTGGCAGGGTGGCGACCGAGCCGTTGCGGCCCGGGACGACCAGGTCAGCGGAGGCGGCCGGCACCGCGATCTCGTCGAGCGCCCTCTGGACGCCCTCCTTGGTCACGGTTACCGGCACCGCGTCGACGGGCAACTCCACCGGGCCGCCGAACGCCCAGTTCTCCACGATTGCCGCCTCGGCGCCCTCGCCGTTCAGGTTTTGGCCCGCGGATGGGTCGACGGGGACAGGTGTGGGCCCCTCGAACACCACCGTTCCCTCGCGGGAGGCTCGGTCGGTGCGGGACCGCAGGTTGTCGACGGCAGCCGCTAACGCGGACTCGTCCCGCGTCGACGCGACACCGATCTCGTCGGAGGTGAAGAACGACGCCATTCGGGTGAACGGATTGAGCGGCTGGGCATCAGCCCGGTCGAGCGTGGCCTGCCAGTCGACATCGAGTCCCGCCTGGGCAGGCACGAGCTCGGCGAATACGTCGCCGGCCTTCACCGACACCGGCTGATTCACGCGCGGCCCCACCTGCGCTTGCAGGATGGCTTCGGCGTCGGCGCGGGACGAACCGCCCACGTCGACCCCGGCCACCGTCACTCCGCGCGGCAGCTTCCCGGACGACATCGCGAGGTCGGCCGCGTAGGCGATACCGATAATCGCGAAGACACCACCGATGACCGCGGCGATCTTTCCCCACCGGGGCCCCTTCGGACCACCCGCGTCGAGGGGCAGAACGGCGGGGGGCGGAGCGGCGGGGGGTGGGACGTCGCCGGTCGGTTCTCCACCCGCCGGAGGCGCCGCTTCCGGCGGTGGAGGAGATGCGGGCGCGAGGACCGTCGGTTCATCCGCCGGACCTGCCGTGTACGCCTGTGTCGGCCCGCTCGCGGCGTCCGGTGTGATCACCGGGATCACCTGCGTCTCGTCCTCGTTGGGCGCAGGTTCCACCCACAGCGGTTCGGGGCGTGATGCCAGATCGCCGAGGTCCAGTCGAGTCGTGGGCGCGTCGTCGTCAGCGCTCGGCGGTGTGGGCTGAGGGTCGGGCGAAACCGGGTTCTCGGGAGCAGCATCAGGCGTCGACCGTTGGGGTGCTGCGCTCCCTGCTTCGCGGTCTTCGTCGTTCACCGTGGCCCTCTCACCGAGTATCTTCGTTGCCGGCTTCAGCTTGCCGTCGGCGCTCGGTGCATTTCAAGCGGCGTCCGATTTCAGCGATCTCCGGTCCGGACCCCCCACGACAGACTACCGGCCGCCGAAAATGCAGGAGCCCCGCGCTGCTGCCAGGTCGGGGGTCAGGCAGCAACACGGGGCTGATGGGAGTATCGCCAGCTAATCTCCAGCGTTACACCTGCGGAGAAATATTTCGGGGATTCGACCACCCCTCGTCGCCGGATCCCTTCACCGGACGCGCGCGAACTGGCCTTTCCGATCCGACAGCTACCGGAAAGGCCAGTCGAATTACGCCTCTATGATTGCCGTCACACCCTGCCCGCCGGCGGCGCAGATCGAGATCAATCCGCGGGCCGAACCGTTGGTGCCGGCCTTCTCTCGAAGCATCTTCGCCAGCGACGCCACGATGCGCCCGCCCGTCGCCGCGAACGGGTGACCGGCCGCCAGCGACGACCCGTTGACGTTCAGCTTGCTGCGGTCGATCGAGCCGAGGGCGCCGTCGAGCCCCAGACGCTCCTTGCAGTACTCATCCGACTCGAACGCCTGCAGCGTCGCGAGAACGACGGACGCGAAGGCTTCGTGGATCTCGTAGTAGTCGAAGTCCTGCAGGGTGAGGCCGTTGCGGGCCAGCAGCCGCGGGATGGCATAGGTGGGGGCCATGAGCAGGCCGTCCTTGCCGTGGATGTAGTCGACGGACGCGGTTTCGGAGTCGACGAGGTGGGCCAGGACCGGCAACTTGCGCTCGGCCGCCCACTCCTCGCTCGACAGCAGGACCGCGGACGCTCCATCGGTGAGCGGCGTGGAGTTTCCGGCGGTCATCGTCGCATCGCCCGCCTTCACCCCGAATACCGGCTTCAGCGTGGACAGCTTCTCGACGGTGGACCCCGGACGCAGGTTGTCGTCGCGGGTGAGGCCCAGGAACGGGGTCACCAGATCGTCGAAGAATCCGCGGTCGTAGGCGGCGGCCATGTTCTTGTGGCTCGCGGCGGCCAGCTCGTCCTGGTCCTCGCGTCGAACGCCGAACTCCTTGGCAGTGATCGCCGCATGCTCGCCCATGGACAGGCCGGTCCGGGGTTCACCGTTGCGGGGGATCTCGATACCCAGCATCGACGGCCGCACGTTGGCGAGCAGCTTGATGCGATCGCCCGTGCTCTTCGCCCGGTTGAGCGACAGCAGGAACTCGCGGAGGTCGTCGTTGACGCCGATCGGTGCGTCGGACGTGGTGTCGACACCGCCACCGATACCGGCGTCGATGCGACCCGCCGCGATCGCGTCACCGACGGCGACGATCGACTGGAGGCCGGTACCGCACGCCTGTTGCAGGTCGAAGGCGGGCGTGTACGGGCTGAGCGCGCTGCCGAGCACACATTCCCGCATCAGGTTGAAGTCGCGGCTGTGCTTGAGAACGGCGCCACCCGCGACGAGTCCGAGCTTCTCGCCCTGCAGATGGAAGCGACTCACCAAGCCGTCGAGGGTCGCGGTGAACATGTCCTGGTTGGACGCCTGTGCGTACGCCTTGTCCGAGCGTGCGAACGGGATGCGATTGCCGCCGACGATGGCGACGGGACGCTGCTGCTTCCCGCCTGGCTTCGGCGTCGCGTCGGAGTTCGAATTGGTGCGAGCTTTGCTGGTCACTGACGTCTCCAAGGATCTGGTGCGATTACCTGTTGGCTACTATTCTTACTCAGGAGTAAGTTACTTGTCGACACCGCACTTCTTTTGGTGCTCGGTGACTGACCGCCAAACGACGAGAAGAAGGTAGGACCGTGGCAGCCAGCAAGGGAGCTCCCGACATCTATTCCCAGTTTCTGTCCTCCGCGCCAGGGGCGTTCATCGCCGCGAAGGCGGGCCTGCCCCGGCCCGAGAACCTGCGGCGTTACAAGCACGGCGAGCCGCCCCTCGCCGGCCCGGTGCTGATCGGGGGCAAGGGCCGCCTGGCCGAGCCGCTTCGCGCGCTGCTCTCCGATTACCCGGCCGCCTCCGCCGCCGACGACAACTTCGGCGCCCTGGTGTTCGACGCCACCGGCATCGGCCAGGTCACCGAACTCGAGCAGCTGTTCGAGTTCTTTCAGCCGGTCATCCGTAACCTCGCGCCGTCCGCTCGCGTCGTCGTCCTCGGGACCACTCCGGAAGAGACGACCGACGTCGACGAGCACGTCGCCCAGCGCGCCCTCGAAGGCTTCACCCGCAGCGTCGGCAAAGAGGTGAAGCGTGGCGCCACCGCACAACTCGTCTACGTCTCCCCGAAGGCGTCACCCGGACTCTCCGGCGTGGAGTCGACGCTCCGATTCCTGCTTTCCGCCAAGTCCGCGTTCGTCAGCGGGCAGGTTATCCGCGTCGGCGCCGAGGATTCCACCGCCCCCGCGGACTGGGACAAGCCGCTCGAGGGCAAGGTCGCCATCGTCACCGGTGCGGCGCGCGGCATCGGTGCCACCATCGCCGAGGTCCTGTCCCGCGACGGTGCGCATGTCATCTGCGCCGACATCCCGGCGGCCGGCGACGCGCTGTCCGAGACGGCCAACAAGGTCGGCGGCACGTCCCTCGCCCTGGATGTGACTGCACCTGACGCGGCCGACAAGCTCGCCGAGCACGTCCTCGAACGCCACAGCGGCGGCGCCGACATCATCGTCCACAACGCCGGTATCACCCGGGACAAGACGCTCGCCAACATGGACGAGGGCCGGTGGAACATGGTGATTGGTGTCAATCTCCTTGCACCCCAGAAGATCACCGAGTCGCTGGTCGCCAAGGGTGCACTGAAGGAAGGCGGCCGGGTGATCGACGTGTCCTCCATCGCCGGCATCGCCGGTAACCGTGGCCAGACCAACTACGGGACGTCCAAGGCCGGCGTCATCGGGCTCGTCGAAGCATCGGCACCCGTTCTGGCGGAGAAGAACATCACCATCAACGCCGTCGCACCGGGCTTCATCGAAACCGCCATGACCGCGGCCATCCCCTTCGCCACCCGCGAGGCGGGACGCCGCATGAGCTCGCTGCTGCAGGGCGGTCAGACCGTCGACGTCGCCGAGACGGTCGCGTACTTCGCCAATCCCGCGTCCAACGCCGTCACCGGACAGGTCGTCCGTGTCTGCGGCCAGAGCTTGCTGGGCGCCTGATGGCGGGCAAAGTGGTCGAACTTCCCGCGATGCCGGGCACTCTCGACATCTACGCCCGCGCCGTACGCAGCGCGCTTCCGGTCGTCGGGGCGAGCGGTGACCGTGCCCCGGACACCACACTGGCGCTCAGCGGCGTCAAAGTCGACCCCGACAACCTTGCGGCGTACGACAGGGTCACCGGCCTGCGCTTCGGCGACACCCTGCCGTTGACCTACCCGTTCACGCTGGTGTTCCCGATCGTGATGAAGCTGATGGTTTCGGACGGATTTCCGTTCCCCGCCATCGGTTCCGTCCACGCCGAGAACGTGATCGAACAGTTTCGTCCCATCTCGGTGAGTGAGCCGCTGGACGTGTCGGTGCACGCCGAGAATCTCCGCGAGCATCGCAAGGGTCTGCTGATCGACGTGGTCAGCGAGATCCGGGTGGGACGCGAACTGGTATGGCGGCAGACGTCGAGTTTCTTGCGGCAGCAGAAGACGTCGCTGTCCGGTCAGCCGGGTCCCGAACCGAAACCCGAAGAGGTGCCGCCGCCGCCCCTCCGCACGTTGCGGGTCGACCAGAAGACGATCAGCAAGTACGCCGGGGTGTCGGGCGATCGCAACCCGATTCACGTGTCGACGTTGGGCGCCAAGGCCTTCGGCTTCCCGAAGACCATCGCGCACGGCATGTGGAGTGCGGCCGCCGTGCTCGGCTCCGTGGAGGGCCGGATTCCCGAGGCCGTCACCTACAGCGTGCGCTTCGGCAAGCCCATCCTGTTGCCGGCCACACTGAATGTCTACGCCGACCATACGGGTGAAGGCTGGGAGTTGTCGCTCAAGCACCCGAAGAAGGGGTATCCACACCTCACGGCGACGCTGCGCTGACGAGTACGAACGGGACGTTGGTTCGATCTGACCGAACCGACGTCCCGTTCGTTCAGTCGGACTTCTTCTTGCCGGCGAGACCCCGCCACGCCAGCGACTCCAGCAGGTCGGCCGCCGCGTGCACCTCGACCTCGCCGCCGGCCACCCGGTCGGCGACTGCCTCACCGGCACCGACCAGGGCGATGGCGATGAGTTCGAAGTCCTGGCCCGGATCCGGGTCCTTGGTGCTGGACTGCAGCAGGTGCGCGGTCAATTCGATCAACCGGTCGCGGCTCGACTGCACCGATCCCACGAACGCTTGCTGACCCATCGCCTGCCGGTAGAGCACCATCCACGACTTGCGGTGCGCTCCGACGAAGCCGAGAAAGCCCTCGAGTGCCCGGCGCAGCTGCTCACGCGGGCTGAGTCCGGGATCTCCCGCCGGCGCGAGCGCCTCGACGAAACGCAGACCCTCACGTTGAATGCATGCGGCGAACAACTCGTCCTTGGACCCGTAATACAGGTAGAGCATCGGCTTGGAGATTGCCGCCTTGGCGGCGATCGCGTCCATCGAGGTCTCGTGAAAGCCCCTGTCGGAGAAGACATCGACGGCCGCATCCAGCATCTGCTGCTCGCGCACTGCGCGAGGCAATCGCTTGGTGCCGCCGGCCATTCGTCCTCCAATAATCGTCGAACCCGCTATCTTACTCTACGGTAAGAAAAGGGGCCCCACCTGGCGAACGAACTTCTACGCAGCCACGGATCAGGGCACACTGTACTGGCCGCTCACCCGGGACACTCCGGGAGGGCCGGGTTCAAGCCGACCCTTGCACGCCGACCCGAAGCCTGTGGGCACCCACTAGCAGGGCAAGGCACCCTTCGCCCGCGCCACGGTCAGCACCGCGTCGTCGACCCGTTGCTGCGGCAACTTACCCGAGGCCACAACGCTTTCGAGGTGGTCGAGCACACGCGGGACGTCGTCCGTGGTGAGCCAGAGCGCGATGTCGACGCCGGACGCCAGTGACGTCTCGACTGCCTCGGTGATGTCGTAGCGGTCGGTGATCGCCTGCATACCGCTGAGGTCGTCGGTGAAAATCGGACCCGTGAACGGAGGGGCGCCGTAGCCGGTGCCGCCGCGCAGCAGGGCTACGGCGTCGGGACTGATGCTGGCCGGAATGCCGGGCGCGGTCAGTCCCGGCACCTCGAGGTGGCCCAGCATGACACCGACGCCCGTGGTGACGAGGTCGCGATACGGAACCAGATCGTAGGTCTGCAGCTGCTCGAGCGGCGGAGTGGTGACTGCTCCGGTGTGCGAGTCGCCCGAGGCCGACCCGTGACCGGGGAAGTGCTTGATCACCGGCAGAATTCCGGCGTCGCGCATGCCGCGGGCGTACGCGTCGGCGTACCGGGTGACGACGGCCGGATTGTCGGAATAGGAGCGGTCACCGATCACACTGTCGTCGGGCTGGGAGCTCACATCGACGTCGGGCGCGAAGTTGACGGTCACTCCGAGATCCTTCAGCCCGCGCCCCCGCTCCAGAGCCATCCGATAGGTCTCTTCCTCGGTCATGGTGGCTGCGGTCTGCCGCGCGGAGGGGTCCGGTCCGAGCAGGTCCTCGACACGCGACACGCGCCCGCCCTCCTCGTCGATGGTCACCATCAGTGGCAGCGCGGAAGCCGACGCCACCTGCGGAACCTCCCGGCCGGCGAGCATGGCCTCATCGGTCCAGCTGCCGATGAAGATGCCACCCACCTGCTCGTTCCGCACCACCTGAACAGCGTCGGCGGTCCCCGTCACGCCGACGTTCAGCAACTGAGCGAGCTTGCGCCGCAACGGCAAAGACTGCAGGAAGTTCGTTTCGCACGACACCGGCGCGGCAGTGGGCACATCGGTATGCGAGGCCGGCTCCGCCGTGGTCGGGGACGACGGTGTCGAGGACGGTGCCGTCGAGGACGACGGCGCGGCAGTGTCGCCGCCCGAGGAGCACCCGGCGACCAGGCCGGTACAGGCGACGAGCGCGAGGGCATACTTGATCCGCATGCCCCCGACGGTAGCCCAGTGACCCGATTCGCCGTCCCGGCCACTCCGAATCTCCTGTCAAGACCGGCGCTCTTGGTAATCTGGTGGGCGAAAGGTCCCTTTCCCAGGAGGTCGTCGTGCCTGCAGGTCTGATGTTGATCGCTTACGACGGATCCGACAACGCCAAGCGCGCCGTGCAGTGCGCGGGCCGCTTTCTCGCGTCCAATCGCGCTGTGCTGGTGACGGTATGGGAACCGATGGTCCGTCAGGCCGCACGCATGTCGGGACTGTCGGGGGTGATGCAGCCCGAGTGGGTTCCCGACGAGGAGACCGAGGACGTCGCCTTCTCGGACGCCAAGGTCACCAACGCCGAAGGTATCGAACTCGCCGAGGCCGCCGGATTGACCACGCAAGGCCGAACCATCGAATGCACCACCACGATCTGGACAGCAATCGTCGAGACCGCCGACGAACTCGGAGTGGACATCATCGTCACGGGGACCCGGGGTACGACGGGACTGCGGTCCCTGCTGCAGAGCAGCGTCGCCGATCACGTGCTGCGGCACAGTCACCGTCCCGTGCTGATCGTGCCGCCCTGCGGCAAGTGATCGGATGAGGGCTGCGCCGGCCGACTACTGTCGGCAGCACCATGGACGGCTTCCTCCTCTCCCGCGCCGACCGGACGTTACGCACGGTCGGCGCCCGCAGTAGATACGACTCCGCGTCGGCGGCGATCACCGCGCTCGCCGACGGTGACACCGAACTCGTCGTGGGCGCACTGCCCTTCGATCCCGCCCGTCCGGCTGCGCTAACCGCTCCCGCCTGGTCGGAAGTCACGAGCGGCCCGTGGCGGCCCCCTCGCGTGGAGCGCCTCCCGGCCGTCCGCGTGGCTCGGCAGGTACCCGAGCCGGCTGAACACGTAGCCCGGGTCGGTGCTCTCGTCGACCGCCTGCGGAGCGGCGCGCTGGGAAAGGTGGTGGCCGCGCGCAGTGTCGTCCTGGCGTCGGAGACACCGGTCGATCCGGAGGCGTTGGCGGCGCGGCTGATTCAGTCGAACCCCCTGGCCAACGGGTTCGCCGTCGACCTCACGTCGGCCGGAGACGGTTTTCGCGGCCACAGCCTGGTCGGTGCGAGCCCCGAAATGTTGATCAGCCGTCGCGGCCGCTCGATCACTTGCCGTCCCCTCGCCGGGACCGCGCCGCGGCGCACCGATCCCGGCGCCGATGAACGCGAAGGTCGCGGGCTCCTGGACTCGACGAAGAACCTGGCCGAGCATGCGTTCGTCACCGCCTGGATCGAGGAGGTCCTCGCCCCGCTGTGCACAGAGCTGAGTGTTCCCGAGGCACCCATCCTGACGAGCACTCATGAGGTGTGGCATCTCGCGACACCGATCCGGGGGCTGTTGCGGGATCCGGCGACCGACGCACTCACTCTTGCGACACTGCTGCATCCCACCCCGGCCGTGTGCGGCACCCCTTCCGACCTGGCGCTGGCCGCCATTCGCGAGGTAGAAGGGGAACGGCGGTTCTACGGCGGCGCCGTCGGATGGTGCGACGCGCAGGGAGACGGCGACTGGGTGGTAGCCATCCGCTGCGCCGAGATCACCGCCGACGGCCTCGAGGTGCTTGCGACCGCGGGCGGCGGCATCGTCGCCGGATCGGACCCTCGATCCGAGCTGGACGAGACGACCGCCAAGCTCCGCACCCTCCTGGGAGCGCTCGGCGTGGTCGCCGCAGACTGACGCCGCCACTCGCACTCGCCCGGACCTGCGGGAAAGGCACCAATGACCAGCCAGACGGGCCGCGAGTGATACCTTGGCCCGAGCAATTCGTACGCGGCGGTAAGTCGCGCGCGTCGATGGCACGACGGTGGGAGATGTGAGATGGCGAAGTTCCTGGTGCCCGGTGTGATCAGCGCTGCGGCCGGTGTCGTTCTCGGCGCTGTGGCGACTTTCGGCATCACGGCAGCCGCACAGGACAACACCCGCCCCGAGATCGACCGGAGCGGCAACGCAGACTCCTCACTGCTGAACCAGGTTGAGTACGGCAGCCGCTGAGAGCGCCGGCTTCGCGAGTTCCCGCACTACCTCCGAGCCGGTGGCCATGTCGTCCATGGCCCCCTCGGGGGAGCCTCTGTCCCGACGGTGGTTGTTCGGCGCCTCTGTCGTAGCGTTCTTTCTCTCGTTTCTGCAAACTCCCGGCCGGCTCGCGGCCGACACCAAATATGACCTCACCCAGAATCCGATCGGATTCCTGGAACGGGCTGCACATCAGTGGAGCAGCCAGGCGCCGATGGGCCAGGTCCAGAACCAGGCCTACGGGTACTTCTTTCCGCACGGTGCCTTCTTCGCGCTCGGCGACGTCCTCAGCATTCCTCCCTGGATAACCCAACGCGTGTGGTGGGCCCTGCTGCTCGTGGCCGGGTTCTGGGGCATCGTCCGTCTCGCGGAGGCCCTCGGCGTCGGGAGTCGCTCCTCGCGGGTCATCGCCGGAATCGCCTTCGCATTCTCCCCGCGCGTCCTCACCACCCTCGGCTCGATCTCCTCGGAAACTCTGCCGATGATGCTGGCCCCGTGGGTTCTGCTGCCGCTCGTCGTGGCGTTCGGCAATCCGAGTCCCGCAGTCCGCTGCCCGCTACTGTCGCGTTCACCTGCGCGGCTGGCGGCACAATCGGCGCTGGCTGTGGCGCTGATGGGTGCGGTGAATGCCGTCGCGACCGTCGCAGCGTGCCTGGTGGCGGGCCTCTGGTGGATATCGCACCGGCCCAACCGGCGCTGGTGGACGTTCACCGTGTGGTGGTTTCCGTTTCTCGCACTCGCCACCCTGTGGTGGATCGTCCCCCTCCTGCTCCTTGGGAAGGTGAGCCCGCCGTTCCTCGACTACATCGAATCGTCCGGGGTGACCACCCAGTGGACCTCGCTCGCCGAGATCCTCCGCGGCACCGACAGCTGGACGCCGTTCGTCTCCCCCGAGCGCATCGCCGGTGCCGTCCTCGTCACCCAGCCCGCCGCGGTTGCCGCCACCGGAGTCATCGCGGCGGCCGGGCTGGCGGGACTGTGCATGCGCGCGATGCCTGCGCGCGGACGCCTCGTGCTCATCCTGTTCGTCGGCGTCACCGGACTGGCCGCCGGCTACATCGGTGAACTCGGATCTCCCGTCGCGGAACAGGTACGTCTGTTCCTCGACTCCACCGGCGCTCCGCTGCGCAACGTGCACAAGCTCGAGCCGCTCGTGCGGCTACCGCTGGTCCTCGGACTCGCTCATCTGCTCGCCCAGGTGCCCTTGCCGGGTTCGGTCCCGGCGGTACGGTGGCGCCGCGCGCTCGCTCATCCCGAACGCGAACCGATGGTCGCGGTCACCAGCCTGGTCCTCGTCGCCCTGACGCTCGCCACCTCCCTGGCCTGGACGGGGAAACTCGCACCGCGCGGGACCTATCCGGAAGTGCCCGACTACTGGCAGCAGGCCGCGACCTGGCTCGAGCACAACGCCGGCGGAACGAGCCCGGACGGGTCCGACGCCGAGCGAGCACTCGTCGTACCGGGTGCGCCTTTCGGCAGTCAGGTGTGGGGGCTCACCCGCGACGAACCGATCCAGGCGCTGGCAACCACACCGTGGGCGTCCCGCGACGCGGTCCCGCTCACCCCGCCCGGCACGATCCGCGCGATGGACTCGGTCCAGCGCCTCATCACCGACGGCCGCCCGTCGGACGGTCTGGCCCCGACGTTGCTCGGCCAGGGCATCCACTACCTGGTACTCCGCAACGATCTCGATCCCGACACGTCGCGGTCGACGCGACCGATCATGGCCCACCAAGCGGTCACCGGCTCACCCGGTCTGACCCGGGTGGCCGAATTCGGCGAGGACATCGGGCCCGGCGAGGTGGACGGCCTCGTGATCGACAGCGATCTCCGGCCCCGGTATCCGGCCATCGAGATCTTCGCGGTGTCGATGCCGGACGGCTCCCCGGCGACGAGCGGGCCGTACACCGCCGACCTCGACGACGTCCCGCTCGTACAGGGTGGCCCGGAGTCGCTGCAGCGCCTGCGCGAGAACGGGACCCTTCCCGGGGCGGGGCCGGTGCTCCTCGCGGCCGATGCCCAGCAGGCCGGGTTGCCGGTGCAAGACGTCACCGTCACCGACACTCCCCGGAACCGCGAGACGGATTACGGTCAGGTCGACAACCACAGCTCGGCGCTGCGGTCCCCGGAGGACGCGCGCCGCACCCACAACCTCGTACCCGACTATTCGGTGGCCGATACACCGCTGGTCGAGGGCAAGTGGGAAGGTGCCCGGCTCAGCGTGTCCAGTGCCGCGTCCGACGCCACACAGCTAGGCGGAACCTCACCTGCCAGCAGTGCCGCCGCGACCGTGGACGGTGACCCCGCGACGGGCTGGTTCAGCAACGGCATCGAGCGGGCGCTCGGCCAGTGGCTTCAGATCGACTTCGACACTCCTCCGACGAGCTCCCTGCTGCAGATCACAACGAGCCCGGCGGCCATCGGCGCTCCCGTCCGCTGGATGGAGGTGTCCACGCCCAACGGCAGCACCGCCGTCAAGGTGGATGCACCCGGGAAGCCGATCACGGTGTCCGTCCCGGGCGGCGACACTCCGTGGGTGCGCATCACCGCTACCCGCACCGAGAACGGTTCCGCCGGAACTCAATTCGGGATCAGCGAGGTGTCGGTGCAGGATTTTTCCCGCCGCGACGCACCACCCGTGACCGTCCCCATCCGATACCGCACGGTGCTGCCTCCCACCCCCGACGGCGCGTCGGTGTCCGGGTGGAACCTCACCCAGGAGTTGCCCGGCCGCAATGCCTGCGCCGAGGCCCCCGACCGTGTCCGCTGCAGCAACGCCTTCGCGCTGCCACCGGAAGAGGCCGGCACTTTCCAGCGCACCTTGTCGGTGCCCGCCCCCACCGCCGTCACACCGCAACTCACAGTGCGGGCACGCCACGGCGCCGCGCTCGAAGAGCTTCTGACCCGCCCGGACCGACCGACTGCGCACGGCACGAGCAACATCGGCGATCTCCGCGGATCCGCCTTCGCCGCCACCGACGGTGACCCGCGGACCAGCTGGTCGGCCATGCAGGACACCACCAGCGGCAAAGGGGCGAAACCCAGCCTCACCCTTCGCCTTCCGGAGCCCACACTCGTCACGGGCCTCGAGCTGACCCCCAGCGCAGGAGCCATACCCGCCGCTCCGACGACGGTCGCCGTCGACCTCGGCGACGGCCCTCAAGTCCGAGACGTCGGCGACGATCTCACCGTCGCCGTGGAACCCCGCGTGACGGATCGGATCATGCTCAGCCTGGTGTCCTGGCAGGACGTTCTCGATCAGAACGCCCTCGGCTTCGCGCAGCTGCAACCCGCGGGGCTCGCCGAGGTCGGGGTGCTGGGTGCGGACGGCGCCCTGCTGCCGGGGTCGGGCCCCAGCGACGACTCCGGTGACCACCCCGTCTCGGTGCCCTGCGAGGAGGGCCCGGTGATCTCGGTCGCCGGACGCCTCGTGCGCACGAGCATCTCCACCACCGCGGAACAGTTGCTGTCGGGTGACCCCGTGCCGGCCACGCTGTGCGATTCCCCTGCCCCTGTTCCGCTCGCCGCCGGCGCGCAGGACGTTTTCGTGCAACCCGGGTCGGCCTTCTTCGTCGACGATCTCCGCCTCGACGCGGGGACGGGCGCGCGTGCGGTGCCCACCGAACAGATGTCGACCACCGCCTGGACGGAGAATCATCGAGAACTTGCCGTTTCCCGGTCGGAGTCCGATCGCCTGGTCGTCGTCCCCGAGAGCACCAATGTCGGCTGGATCGCCACCGCACCGGACGGACGCGAACTTGCCCCCGTCGTCGTCGACGGGTGGCAGCAGGGATGGATCCTGCCGGCCGGAACAGAGGGCACCGTCACCCTCGACTTCCCCACCGACCGCTGGTACCGCCTGGGCATCTTCGGCGGGCTGCTGCTCCTCGTACCGCTGATCGCGGCGGCATGCCTGCCTCGGCGCGCACGGGAAGCTGTCCGAGACCTCGGCGCCGCGCCGAGGACGTGGGGCAGCGCGACAGCCGGATGGCTGGGACTTCTCGTGGCGTCGACGGTGATCGCCGGACCGGTCGGCGGCGCGACAACCATCCTGCTGACCGCGCTCGCCGCCGGCCTGATTCGCCTACGCGGATCTGCCACCACGGCAAGGGTTCTCGTCGGCGTAGCAGGTGCCTCCACGATGCTCGGGGTGGCGATGCTCTCCACGGGACCGTGGCGTGCGCCCGGTGGATACGTGGGGCACTCGTTCCTCGTTCAGTTCCCGGTGCTGGTGGCGTTGATCGCCGCCGGACTCGCCGTGCTGCCCGTCGGTGGCTCCGCGACCGCGCGGCGGGTGTTCCACCGGATGACCGCGCGCCGTGCAGGCTCCTCCACCAGCGCGTAGCTGGCCGAGGCCACCGCAATACTGAGCACCGCGGTGAGGATCAGTACGTAGACGAAGTGCCCGGCGAACGGCACGAGACCGAACACCGGAAAGACGATCGAGAGCACCGCCAGGTGCCAGATGAAGATTCCGTACGACCAACGGCCGACGGCCAGAGCAACGGGACTGGCCAGGAATCGGTGCCGCGACGTGTCGGACAACACCAGCGGAGCCATCAGCGCGAAGCTCATCACGGCACCGAGAGCCATCTTGATGGCGTATTGCCACGGTTCGGGTCGTACCAGCCCCTCCGGCCCGGCGAGCTCGGTGGTGGTGAGACCGAAGGCGACCGCCGCGACGAGGAACATCGCGACCCGGTGCCGTGCCCAGCGGTGCATCCGCCCGGGTGGGCACACCGACAACTCGGCCAGCACCATCCCCGCGCCGAACCACGGCAGGTATCCGGGCAACCAATTGTCGTGATGGATGCCCTCCGGCGCCGGGATGGGTAGGAAGGCCCACGTCAGGCTCACCGCGATGAGTGCCGTGATCGCGGGGATCCGCAGTCGGGCGGCCGAGCCCCGCAGTCGGACCAACGCGAAGGCCAGAAGGGGAAGCACCAGATAGAACGCCACCTCCACCGACAGGCTCCACATCTGGGTGAGCCCGTCCGTGAGGGTCAGCGGCACGAACACCTGCACGAGACCGAGATTGGCCCACCAGGTGCGGAAACTCGCGTGCGCGGTGGGGAGGAAAGTCAGGACGACCGCCACCGCGACCCAGTAGGCGGGCAGGATGCGTGTCGCCCGTGACAACCAGTACCGCACCATTCCCTGCGCGGGTCCCAAGCCCCGCGCGGCCCCGGCGTGCCCGCGCCACAACAAGAACCCCGACAGCGCGAAGAACACAGCCACCGCCAGATCGAACCGTCCCCAGATCCGACCCAAAACCGCGGTGTGCGTCGCTCCTGTCTGGAAGGCGACATGCGTCACCAGCACACCGAGAGCGGCGAGCCCACGCATTCCCTCGAGGGCGGGAATGAACCCTCGAGGTGTGTCGCGGGTCTCGGCGGGCACCGGCGCCTCCGAGGTCGGAACTGAACTGGTCATCAACAACAGTGTGCCTGGTCCCGGCCTCGAGACGGAAAACTGCGCCCGTGTCACTTCGCTGGAGAAGCGCCGGTGCGTTTACTATCCGATGGGGCAGATGGGCCTTCGGGACTGTTAGTGTTTTGCCTCACGTGGTGTCGATGTGGGCTCCATGCGATCCGTGCAGCCATGCTGCCGGTGGGGGAATCTCAATCGACAGAATTGGGTTAGGAGAGACAGCATGGCGGAGCGCTCAGGGCCGAGCCGGATACTTGCTTGCATTCTGGTGGGCCTCGGTGCCTTCCTCTTGGCCGTCGCCATACTCATTCCCACCTACACGGTGGGCAAGTTGGAGAAGACGCCGTTGGACCTCGAAGTGACGACGATTGCCGAAGGCTCCGGCAGCGTACTCAATTCGCAGGCTCTCCTCGCAGGCAAGGCCGAAGTAAACACGAACGTTCCACTGGTGTCACAGCGCTACGTCACCACCGAAGACCCCGCGAACGCGGACGTCGTCACTCTCCAGGCGGGGCAGACGCTGCGGCGCACCGACAAGCAGGGCGACACCGGCCTGCTGTCCGCGATCGTCGACCGCAACACCGTCGACCGCCAGACGTCGATGCCGACGAACGACCCGGTCGGCACCATCCAGACGCAGCCCAACCAGCCTGCCGAGGAAGTTCCGCGCGACGGACTGCAGTACAAGTTCCCGTTCAACGCGGAGCAGAAGAGCTACCCCTACTTCGACCTCAGCGCTCGCGCCACGCAGGACATCAACTTCGTCGAGGAGACGGAGATCAACGGCCTGAAGGTGTACCACTACAACCAGACCATCGAGCCGGTCGATCTGTCGAAGGTGGTCAACTCGCCCACCAACAAGCTGACCCTGCCCGCCGAAGCCTGGGGCGTCCCCGGCGGCACGCTGCCCGTCACCATGACGCGCTGGTACACCAACGTCCGCGACCTGTGGGTCGAGCCCGAAACCGGTGTCGTCGTCAAGGGCCAGGAGCAGCTGCACCAGTACTACGCCCGCAACAAGGCCCGGCCCGAAATCGACGTCCTGAAGGTCGAACTGCCCTTCAACGAGGAGACCATCGAGTACCAGGTCCAGCAGGCCCGTGACGGAATGGACAAGATCAGCACCTTCGGGCGCACCGTCCCGATCATCGCGGGCATCCTCGGACTCATCGCACTGATCGCGGGCATCATCCTCGGACTCCGCGGCGGCAAGGGCCCGCAGCCGGCCCGGACCACCGGCGGAGGCGTACCCCCCGCGGAAGGTGGACGCCACTATGAGGGTTCGGACGCGCCGACGGAACAGCACGACTGGACCACGGACAAGACCGAAGAAATTCCGGTCGCCGATCCGCGCAGGTACGACCAGCGGTAGAGCAGTCCACCCGGACACCACGTAGACACGACGAAGGGGACCTCGGAATAACCGGGGTCCCTTCGTCGTGTCTGCGGCCGGTGGGCTGGGTGCCGCACGAAGCGATCCGAGCGAGCGACCTAGACCGCTACCGCGTGCCGGGCGCTCCGGACCGCGAGAACGCTTGCGACCATCGCGGTGCTCGCCGCAACGGTGACGGCCACACCGATGAACTGACCAACGGTGGAGGCGAGGGTGAGCATGCCGGCCATCTCGACGGCGAAGCCGATCCAGGCGATGACTGCCAGGTACGTCCGCTCCCCGGCGATGGCGGACAGCAAGGCGCCTTGGAGCACCGCCAGGCAGGCCCCCTGGAGGGCGAACAGCCACAGCAGTGACTGCACCGGCTGGTACGCCTCGCCGACGAGGAGTGGGACCAGCGGGGCGCTCACTGCGACGACCGCGACCAAAACGGCGCCGAGGCCGACCAGGACGGCGATCGCCGATCGGACTGCCTGCACGGAGTGTGCTGGGCTGGCCATCCGGGGATACAGCACCACACCGACCGCCTGTGGAAGCCAGAACGCGGCTTTGGTCGCGACTGCGCCGAGGGCGTAGAGACCGGCGTCGTCGTTGCTGAGGACTATTCGGGCGAGGACGAGGTCCATCGACGACAACGCGATCAGCGCCAACTGCACCTGCGACGCCTTCAGGACGGCTGCGACTCCGATGGGCGTGCTCGTCGCCCCGGCCGGGTCCGGGTCGGCGAACACGCGCGCGGCCAGCGCGACGACCCCCGTTCCGACTGCACTGGCGGCGAGCGCGAATCCCGGACCGCCGCCCACGGCGAGGACCACGACGGCGGGGGCCACCTTCGCTATCCCGGCGCCGGCGAGGACGATGCTGAGGGGACCGAAACGCGCGGCGCCCTGCAGGAGTCCCTGTTCGGTGGCGAGCAGGACCAGCACCGGCGCGGTGATCAACGCGGAGACGGTGGCGAGCATGCCCGTCTCCAAAGCCCATGCAACGGCGGGTGCGAGGAGAAGCGCCGCGATTCCGACGATGACGGCGCATCGATAGCCGAGTTGACGCACCGCGTGCGCACCCCTGCCCCTGACTACTTCGCGCGCGACGACGGTCTGCAGCGCGAGCGCAGGCACGGCCAGAACCAGCTGGGCGGCCAGCAGGCTCGCGAATTCGCCGTAACCGGCAGGCCCGAGCCAGCGGCTGGCCGGAAGATGCAGCAGGTAGGACGCCACGTTCGCGACCATCGACCCGGCCGTCACCATGGTCACTCCGGCGACTGCCGAGGTGGTGAGGCTCTGGCGGGTCATGCGCCCCATGATGCACTACGCGGCGAACGAGCCGAGCCGATGTACCACGTATCGTGGCCGCTCATGACCGCCCGGAGCCGAACACTGTCCGTTCCGGCGGGCTACAGCCTGGTCTTGGCCGCACTGATTCTCGGCCCTCTTTTCGGTCCCGGATATCTGCTGCTGCGTGACGCGGTGAGCACACCACGCTCGTATCCGACGGATTCGGCGTTGGGTCTGACGGATGCCGCGGCGCGCGCGGTACCGCAGGACGCTCTGATCGCGGCGTTGAGCACGATCGTCGACGGTGGGCTGGTGGTGAAGGCGGCCTTGTTCCTCTCCCTCTGGGCCGCCGGCTGGGGCGCGGCCCGGATGGTTCGCGCCGTGCTGCCCACGGCAGGGCTCGGCTCCCAGCTGGTGGGTTCGACGGTGATGCTGTGGAACCCGTACGTAGCCGAGCGACTACTCCAAGGTCATTGGAGCCTGCTGGCCGGGTATGCGGCGCTGCCGTGGACGGTGTGTGCCGCGCTCGCCATTCGCCGGGGTCGCCGGTCGGGCTGGTTCGCGCTCGCCGCCTGCTTCGCGGCAGCAGGCCTCACCCCGACCGGTGTGATGCTCGCGGCAGTGACGGCGCTGGCGGTCCTGGTGGTTCCGGGTGGGCGACCGTCTGCGCTGTGGAGGTCGGCCGGTGTGTTGGTGCTGTTCGGTCTCGCGAGCGCGCCCTGGCTCGCGGCCACCGCGCTCTCCACGGGAGGTGCCGACAGCTCCGACCCCGCCGGGGTCGCGGCGTTCGCGGCGCGCGCCGAGCCGGGACTCGCGACAGTGGGCAGCCTGCTCGGACTCGGCGGGGTGTGGAACGACGCTGCCGTTCCGAACAGTCGCATGACGCTGTTCGCCCTGGTAGGAACCGTGATGTTGCTCGCCGTGGTCCTCTGTGGGGTACCGGCGTTGTGGCGGCGACGTCGCCATCCCGTGGTGAAGGCCCTGGCGGTCCTCGCCGTGGCGGCGGTAGTGATGCCGACGATCGGCGCCACGCCCTGGGGTCTCGACCTCGGCCGGTGGGCGGTGCAGAACGTGCCCGGCGCCGGCCTGTTCCGGGACGGTCAGAAGTGGGTGGCCGCGGCGGCACCGCTCTACGTTCTGGCCGCGGCCGCGGCGGTGCTGCGACGCCCCGCCCTCTGGTCGGTGTCGGCCGCCCTGATCGTGGTGCTAGCCCTGCCCGACCTCGTATGGGGTGTGGGCGGCGCGCTCCGGCCGGTTCGGTACCCCCAATCATGGGAGCAGGTGACGTCCCGGCTCGAGGCCCAACCGGACAGCGGCGACGTCGCGGTCCTGCCCACCGGCATGTTCCGCCGGTTCCCGTACAGCGGGGAGGCGGCCGTCCTGGACCCGGCGCCCCGCCTGCTGCCCGTGGACGTCCTGCAGTCGGGCGAACTGGTGGTGGACGGGCGTGCCGTCGCAGGCGAGGGTTCCCGCGCGCAGAAGGTGGAACGGGTCCTCCAGGGCGGGGGTTCGCCCTCGGATCTGGCGTCGCTCGGCGTGCGCTGGGTGCTCGTCGAGCGCGACACGCCCGGGCCACACGGGCAATCCGCGAAAACATTGGCGGCGCTGCAACCGTTGTTCTCGGACGAGCATCTCGCGTTGTATCGAGTGGACGGCGACGTGACGGCCCGGGAAGCGACCGCGCAGATGCGGGCGACGGTGATCGCAGCACACGCGCTGTGGGCAGCGCTGCTGATCGGGGGACTACTCGGCGCCGGCGTGTTCGAGGCCCTGAAGCGCACGGAGCGTGCGGTCCCGCGCCTCCGGACGCGGCAGCACCGGCGACACCAGTCCTGAGGTCCGCAGACCTGCGGCGGTACCGGCGAGCACCTCGTGTACACCGTTGCCGGTCTGCTCCCAGGAGAATTCTCCCGCACGCACACGTGCCTTCTCACCGAGAACCATGCGGGTCTCCGCGTCGAGGAGCAACGCACTGACGGCCGCCGTGAGGTCGCCGACGTCGGCGGTGGCGGCGTCGATGCCGCCGACGAGGACCCCGGTCACGCCGTCGACGATCGAATCCGTCAGGCCCTTGGAGCTGCGGTAACCGACGGTCGGAACACCGTGCTGCGCAGCCTCGATCACCGCGAGACCCCATCCCTCCTTACGGGAAGGCATTACGTGCACCCACGACTGTGACAGCAGTTCGTGTTTGCGCGACTCGTCCACGTGGCCGTGGAAGGTGACTGCGTGACCGATGCCGAGTTCGTGGGCACGGTCTCGGAGGTTCTGTTCCCACCAGCCGCCGCCGATGACGTCCAGGTGCAAGTCGGCGATCGTAGGCCGCAGCGCCGCAACAGCTTCCAGGGCGTCCTCGATCTGCTTGTGCGGGACGAGACGCGAGAGGACACACACGCTCGGGTGGCCGGTCCGGGTTTGCGCGGAGCCGACCGCGACGCCGACGGGAATGTCGTCGGCACCGTTGCGCACGACGGCGATCCGTTCGCGCTCGACACCGAGTTCGACCAGTTCGTCGGCCGAGGGCAGCGACACGGTGAGGTACTGGTTGTCGCGGTGAGTACGCGGGGACAGTCGCGATTCCACCCACCAGCCGATCTTGCCGACCAGCCTTCCTGCGACCGGCCACTGCTCGCGGTGGCAGTGATGCACCAGCAGCGTCACCGGTGCACCCGCGACGGTGCGGGAGAAGAAGGGGATGCCGTTCTGGGTATCGATGACAGCGTCCGGCCGGATTCCCTTGAGGGGTCCGAACCCGAGCCGGCCTGCCGCAATGGCCGCCAGTGCGCGCGGGTAGACGCTGTACCGACCGCCCGCGCGACTGATCTCGATACCGTCGACCGTCTCTTTCCTGGGCGCGCCCCGGTAACCGGCGGTCCGCAGAGTCACCTTGATTCCCCGCGCGGCGAGCTGCGCCCCGACCTGCTCGAGATACCGCTCACTGCCTCCACCCTGCGGGTGCCCGGTGTCTCGCCAGCAGAGCAGCAGAACCTCGTGCACGTTCATGAACTCCTGTGGTCGGTGCGGCTCTTTCTCGGTCCGAGGCGGGGTTGCCGCTCGATAGTCCTCGAACACCCTATCGGTCGTACTGGGTCGAGCGTTGCAGCGTCGCGCACGATTGCCGTCCGCTGGGCCCCAGTCGCTAAGGTTCTTATCCGTGACGACGCCACCCGTGACCCGACGATTCGGTCGACGGGCGACCTTGAAGCGGTCGTTCGGGCTGCTGAGCGACTTCCGGCACGAGCAGACCGCGCCCGACCTGTTCTACGGGGCACTGGCCCGCGATTCGGTCGAGCTCATCGGCGACCTGTACTGCGGACTCACCGACCAGGACCTCACCGGAACCACGGTGCTCGACGTGGGCGGCGGGCCGGGCTACTTCGCCGATGTCTTCCTGGAGGCCGGTGCCCGGTACGTCCCGGTGGAGCCCGACCCGTCGGAGATGCACGCAGCCGGTCTGACCGTGGGTGGGGCCATCCGCGGTTCGGGGCTCGCGTTGCCGTTCCGCACGTCCTCGGTGGACATCTGTTTCTCGTCCAATGTGGCCGAGCACGTCAGCACACCGTGGGCGATGGCCGACGAGATGGTCCGGGTCACGAAACCCGGCGGCCTGATCGTCTTGTCGTACACGTTGTGGTGGGGACCGTTCGGCGGGCACGAGACCGGCCCGTGGCATGCGCTGGGTGGCGAATATGCCGCCCGCCGGTACGCCCGCAAGACCGGTCGTGAACCCAAGAACCGCTACGGCGTGTCGTTGTTCAAAGTCGGTGCCACCGAAGGTCTTCGGTGGGCCGAACGTACCACCGACGCCGAGCTTCTCGCAGCCTTTCCTCGTTACCATCCGCGGTGGGCGTGGTGGATGGTGCGGGTCCCGGGGCTGCGCGAATTCCTGGTGAGCAATCTCGTCCTCGTGCTGAAGAAGCGCTGACCGTGGCCCGCCTGGCGCTCGATATCGGCGGCACCAAGATCGCCGCGGGACTGGTCGGAGAAGGCGGCACCGTCCCGGAACCGTCGATCACCCCGACCCCCGCGTCCGGTGTCTGGGACGCGTGCGCCACGCTGTTGCGCGAAGTCGCGGCCGACGCCACGATCACCTCCGTCGGCATCGCCTGCGCGGGACCGGTCGACTCGACGAGCGGTCGTGTCTCCCCCATCAACATCGACGAGTGGTCGGCCGGGTTCGGCCTGGTCGACGCCGTCCGCGACCTCTTCCCCGCCGCGCGGACGCGGCTCGCCATGGACGGCGCCGCAGCGGCCCTCGGCGAGCATCGCCACGGAGCCGGGCGCGGAACGTCGGATCTCGTCTCCCTGGTGGTCTCGACGGGCATCGGCGGCGGTGTGGTTCTCGGCGGACGTATCGCGACCGGGCGTACCGGAAACGCCGGACACATCGGTCACCTGGTGGTTCCGGGTGGCACCGAGGCCTGCACCTGCGGCGGCGTCGGCTGCCTCGAAACGGTGGCGAGCGGTCCCGCGGCCGTGCGGTGGGCGCGTTCGCAGGGCTGGCACGGTACGACGGGCATCGACATCGCGGCATCGGCCGTGTCGGGCGATCCTGTGGCCGTCACAGCACTCGACCGCGCGGGCACCGCCCTGGGCGTGGCCATCGCCTCCGCCGCGGCGTTGCTCGATATCGACCTCGCCGTCGTCGGCGGCGGTTTCGCCCAGGCCGGTCCGGCGCTGTGGCAGCCGCTGCGCGCGGCCGCCGCCCGGCACGCCCGCTTGACGTTCGTCTCGGATCTGCGCGTCGTACCCGCGGAGTTGGGCGCCACCGGAACGCTCGTCGGGGCCGGAGTTCTCGCGCTCGACAGCTGACGCCCGTCGATCCGGGCGACAGTTCTCCCCTTCTATTCCGAAATTCTGTAACGTGTTCTAGTGTTCAGGGTCACACCACGTTCAGTCGAGGAGGAGGTGACTCGTGAGCACGAGCGCTGCCCGATCTGCCGACGACTCCACCCATCAGTCCGAGGTCGCCCGACCCAGCAGCTCCAAGCGCGACCCCGAGATCCTGCGCGAACGGCTCGAGCGTTGGCTGTCCGCCCAGCTGCCCGTCGGCACCGTCGCCGAGGTCACGCACGTCCACCTTCCCGACGCCAACGGAATGTCCAGCGAAACCATCCTGTTCGACGCCGTGTGGTCGGGCGAACGACATCCGCTGGTCGCCCGGGTAGCCCCGGCCGACAGCACCATGCCCGTCTTCCCCCGCTACGACCTCGACAACCAGTTCCAGGTCATGGCCCAGGTCCGCGAACATTCGTCGGTCCCTGTCCCGGTCGTCTACTGGTCCGAGACGAATCCGGAACCACTCGGTGCGCCGTTCTTCGTCATGGCCCGGGTCTCCGGCCAGGTCCCGCCGGACGTGATGCCGTACAACTTCGGGTCCTGGGTGACCGAGGCGACCGACGCCCAGCGCGCACGACTCCAGCACACCTCGGTGGAGGTGCTCGCGAAACTGCACGACATCGACCGCCCGTGGGACCGGTTCGATTTCCTGCGGCTCCCCAATGCCGGCCCGACGGCCGCCGAGTCCCTCGCCGCGCACATCCGCCAGCAGCGTGAGTACTACGAGTGGACCACCCTGTCGGGGCCGCGGTCCCCGCTGATCGAGCGCAGCTTCGCCTGGCTCGAGCAGAACCGCCCCGACGATTCGTCACCCGCCGTCTTCTGCTGGGGAGACGCCCGCATCGGCAACATCATGTACGAAGATTTCCGGCCGGTGGCGGTACTCGACTGGGAGATGGCCACACTCGGACCACGTGAACTCGACCTCGGATGGATGGCGTACCTGCATCGGTTCTTCGAAGACATTGCCGAAGTCGCAGGCCTGGGCGGTCTGCCCGGCTTCCTGCGTGTCGACGACATCGCCGCGACCTACGACGAACTGACGGGCCACGCTCCCCGCAACCTCGAGTACTACACCGTGTACGCGGCGCTACGGCAGGCCACCATCATGCTGCGAATCCAGACCCGCGCCATCCACTTCGGGCAAGCCGTCGCACCGGAAGACCCCGACGACATGATCATGCACCGAGCCTCGCTCGAAGCGATGCTCGACGGAACGTACGGGGAGAAGCTCCGATGAACGCAGACTTCGCGGGCAATCCGCTGTCACCGATGGACGACTACCCGGTGCATCAGGTGGCCGAGCCGATCCGCCGGGCGGGGACGTCCGATCGGAATTTCTACGACCGGTATTACTTCAATTGTTACCCGTCGACCGAGACGGATCTGTTCCTCATCGTCGGTCTCGGCCAGTACCCCAATCTCGGTGTGGCGGACGCGTTCGCGGTGCTACGCCGCGGTGACGACCACATCGTCGTGCGCGGTTCCAGGGCCCTCGGTGCCGACCGCTCCGACACCACTGTCGGCCCCTTCCGCGTCGAGGTTCTCGAGGGCCTGCAACGACTGCGGATCGTGCTCGAACCCGGCGAGTACGACCTCTCGTTCGACCTCACCTTCGACGCCGCCGTCCCCGCGACGCTCGAGCCACGACATTTCCGCCGCCAGCTCGAACGGGTCACCTTCGACACCAGCCGTTTCGTCCAGACCGGTACCTGGACAGGCGAGCTGACGATCGACGGCGCACCCCGAACGGTCACGCCGGACAGCTGGCGCGGCAACCGCGACCGGTCGTGGGGAGTACGCCCGGTCGGCGAATCCGAGCCGCCCGGCAGACGCGCCGTGGATGGTATCCAGAACTTCTTCTGGATCTACTCGGTCATGCAGTTCGACGACTACTCGATCTGCGTGGTGCTGCAAGAAGACGAACGCGGCAGACGCATCGTCGAAGAGGCGGTCCGCATCTGGCCCGACGACGGTCGTGAGCCCGAATGGCTCGGCAGGCCCGAGCACGAGCTGAAATTCGAGCCCGGCACCCGGGACGTGACCGCGGCTTCACTCACCTTCCACCGGCCCGGGCGTGAGACCGTCAGTGTCACCTGCGAATTCCTGGTTTCGAATTACATCGGGATCGGCACCGGCTACGGGCTCGAAGCCGATTGGCGGCATGGGATGTGGCAGGGCGAACTGGTGGTTCAAGGGCTGCGCAAGCAGGCGTCCGAGATCGAGCCGGGACTGCGCATGTTCTGCCCCGTCGACAATCTGACCCGCTTCCGTCTGGACGACGGTGGCGACACCGTGGTGGGCACGGGACTCTTCGAAGTCGCGGCGATCGGCCCACACGCACGTTATGGATTCGACAGTTTCACCGACACCGCTCGCTGACCGGGTGGGCAATCAACGAGGGAATGGAAGAATGACCGACTACGACAAGCTCTACATCGGCGGCAAGTGGGTGGCGCCGTCCACCGATCAGGTGCTCGAAGTGTTCTCTCCCGCAACCGAAGAACGTGTCGGCTCGGTTCCGGTTGCCGGGCCGCAGGACATCGACGCCGCCGTCGCCGCCGCAAGGCGCGCATTCGACGACGGCCCGTGGCCACGCATGTCGCCCACCGAACGGGCTCAGGTGATCGCGAAGGCCGCGAAGCTTCTCGAAGAACGCGCGGCCGACATCGCGGGCGTGCTCTCGTCGGAGATGGGTCAACCTCCCGCGTCGGTGCAGATGATGCAGGTGACCCCGTCCCTCGCCACGATCAACTATTTCGCCGGACTCGCCGATTCGTTTCCGTGGACGGAAGAACGTTCGGGTGCGTTCGGCCGCTCCCGCGTCACTCGGGAGCCAGTCGGTGTCGTGGCCGCCGTGATCGCCTGGAACGTGCCCCTCTTCCTGGCGATCAACAAGTTGGGCCCGGCCCTGCTCGCCGGGTGCACGATGGTACTCAAACCGGCCCCGGAGTCTCCGCTGACCACCAATATCGTCGGCGAGATCTTCACCGAGGCCGGTCTGCCCGAGGGCGTGCTGTCGCTCGTGCCCGGTGGCGCGGAGACGGGTGAGTACCTGGTCTCGCACCCCGACATCGACAAAATCACCTTCACCGGCTCCACCGCGGTGGGCCGCAAGATCGGCGCCATCGCGGCACAGAATCTCAAGCGCTGTTCCCTCGAGCTGGGCGGAAAGTCCGCCGCGATCGTCCTCGAGGACGCCGATCTCGCGTCGACGATGCCAATGCTCGTGATGTCCGGGTTGATGAACACCGGTCAGGCCTGCGTCGGTCAGACCCGCATCCTGGCGCCGCGGTCGCGGTACGACGAAGTGGTCGACGGCATGGTCGCCACCGCCGCTTTCTTCCCTGTCGGGCTACCGTCCGACCCGGCGGCGCAGCTCGGTCCTCTGATCTCCGAGAAGCAGCGGGAACGAGTCGAGGGCTACATCGCCAAGGGCAAGGAGGAAGGTGCGCGCCTGGTGCTGGGCGGCGGACGTCCGGCAAACCTCGAGACCGGGTACTTCGTGGAGCCGACGATCTTCGCGGACGTCGATAACTCCATGACCATCGCCCGGGAAGAGATCTTCGGACCCGTGCTGTGCGTGATTCCCTACGATTCCGTGGACGAAGCCATCAAGATCGCGAACGACTCCGACTACGGGCTCGCCGGCTCGGTGTACACCACCGATGTCGAGAAAGGACTCGAGGTGGCAGCCCAGGTCCGCACCGGTACCTACGGAATCAATTGGTACGCCTTCGATCCCGGTTCCCCGTTCGGCGGGTACAAGAACTCGGGCATCGGGCGCGAGGACGGACCGGAAGGCGTCGAAGCCTTCTGTGAGACCAAGTCCGTGCTCTACCCGCCCGGCTACACAGACTAGGCGGCTCCGCCGCTCGTGCGCCTTTCTGGTAGCTGCTGCTACCGGAAAGGCGCACGAGCGCGAAGCGCTTCGACGTCTAGCTGCCGAACTGGATACCATCCAGCGGGCCGCCGACGAAGACGATCTGAGGCAGCGTGGTCTGCGGGTTCGCGACGGTACTGAGCGAGAGGCACTCGCCGATCACCGCGTAGGCGCCGTCCGCGAGTTCCGATGTGGTGAACGTCTTGACCGCGTCACCGGTGGCGTTCGCAACCACCCGTTCGGGCAGTGGAGTCATCCACGCCGCAAATCCCGGCTGGAGAACGACGGCGGGGTTGGAGAGGACTTCCGGGAGCCTCGTGGCGTCGAACGCGACTGCGCCACAAGACTGTGGATCGGTGAGCTCGAAGACATTCGGGTTGGTCACCGTGATGTCGAGGGTGTTCCCGTCCACCTCGGTCACCACGGTCGGAGGGGCTACCTCCGTTGCTGCCGAAGCAGTCGCCGGCATGGCCATGGATACGGCGGCCGCAGCGGCCGCGGCACATGCGGCACCTCCGGCGAGTCGCTTCATGCCCTTACTGGTTCCTGGCTGCATTCGTCAATCCTTTCGTCGGTGAGCTTCGAAATCATGACACTTACAGACCGAATGGTATGGGATTGGCGGCAGTCCTGCCGGGTTCCCTCCGAATCGGTCGGGTTTGTTCAATGCAGACACCTGCCCGCGCGGCACACTGGGACCATGACCAATGCAGACGCTGTGCGCCCTGTCCCGCACGGATACACGACCATTACGCCGTATCTGGTGGTGGCCGGCGGAGCCGCGGCCATCGACTACTACACCGAGGTGTTCGGCGCGACCGTTGTTCAGCGCATGGACGGCCCCGACGGTTCCGTCATGCACGCCGAGCTCGACTTCGGCAACGGCCGGCTGCAGCTCAGTGATCCGATGCCGACGATGGGCCTCCACGCACCCGACGGCACGAACACCGTCAACCATTCGTATGTGTTGTATTGCGAGGAAGTCGATGCCACGTTCTGCCGCGCCGTCGAGCGCGGGGCAACCGTGTTCGAGGAGCCGTCCACCTTCGTCACCGGTGACCGCTTCGGCTCCATCCTCGACCCATTCGGGCACCGGTGGGCGATCATGACCCGCGTCGAGAACGTCTCGGACGAGGAGGCCCAGCGGCGGGTCGAAGAGTGGGCAGCCGCGCAGGGCTGACCGTAATCTGCCCCTTCGACGCCGAATGCCGCAGTGCTCAGTCAGACTGAACTACTGCGGCATTCGGTTACGTACGGGGACTAGCCCAGGCGCTGCTTCAGTGCCTCGAACTCGTCACGAATACCGGACGGCACCTTCTCGCCGAGGAACTCGAACCATTCCTCGATGAGGGGCAACTCCTGCTTCCACTCGTCGACGTTCACCTTCAGTGCCTCGTCCACGTCCGCCGTGTTCACGTCGAGACCGTCCAGCTCGAGGTCCGCTGCGGTGGGGACGTAACCGATCGGGGTCGACTCGGCGCCGGCCTTGTGCTCGATGCGGTCGACGATCCACTTCAGGACGCGCGAGTTCTCGCCGAAACCTGGCCACAGGAACCGGCCGTCGTCGCCACGGCGGAACCAGTTGACGTAGAAGATCTTCGGCAGCTTCTGGGAGTCGGCATTCTTGCCGACGTTGATCCAGTGATTCAGGTAGTCACCGGCGTTGTAGCCGATGAACGGCAGCATCGCCATCGGGTCGCGGCGCACGGTGCCCACGGCACCTTCCGCGGCTGCGGTCTGCTCGGACGACAGGGTGGCACCGAGGAACGTGCCGTGCTGCCAGTCGAACGACTCGCTGACCAACGGGACCGTGGTCTTGCGACGTCCACCGAACAGAATCGCCGAGATCGGCACACCCTGCGGGTCGTCCCACTCGGGAGCGAGGATGGGGCACTGCGACATGGGGGTGGTGTACCGCGAGTTCGGGTGGGCGGCCTTCTCACCGGACTCGGGCGTCCAGTCGTTGCCCTTCCAGTCCGTCAGATGCTGCGGGTCGCCTTCGAGGCCTTCCCACCACACATCGCCGTCGTCGGTGAGGGCGACGTTGGTGAAGAGCGTGTTGCCCGACTCCATCGTCTTCATGGCATTCGGGTTGGAACCATGGTTAGTGCCCGGTGCGACACCGAAAAATCCGAACTCCGGGTTGACGGCGTACAGGCGGCCGTCTTCGCCGAATCGCATCCACGCGATGTCGTCACCGAGGGTCTCGGCGCGCCAGCCCGGAACGGTGGGCTGGATCATGGCGAGGTTGGTCTTGCCACATGCGCTCGGGAAGGCAGCGGCGATGTAGTACGCCTTGTCTTCCGGCGAAATGAGCTTGAGGATCAGCATGTGCTCGGCCAGCCAGCCCTCGTCGTGGGCCATGGCCGAGGCGATGCGCAGCGAGTAGCACTTCTTGCCGAGCAGGGCGTTGCCGCCGTAGCCGGAACCGTAGCTCCAGATTTCCCGGGTCTCGGGGAAGTGGGTGATGTACTTGGTGTCGCTGCACGGCCATGGCACGTCGGCCTGACCCTCTTCGAGGGGCGCACCCACCGAGTGCAGTGCCTTGACGAACGGCTTGTCCTTGCCCAGCTTCTCGAGGGCAGCGGTACCCATGCGCGTCATGATGCGCATCGAGACGACCACATACTCGGAGTCGGTGATCTCGACGCCCAGTTTCGGATCCTCGGCACCGAGAGGTCCCATGCAGAACGGGACGACATACATGGTCCGACCCCGCATCGAACCGCGGTAGAGGTCGGTCATGAGGGCCTTCATCTCGGCCGGGTCCATCCAATTGTTGGTGGGACCGGCTCCGATCTCCTCGTTGGTGCAGATGTAGGTCCGCGATTCGACACGTGCCACATCCGACGGGTCGGAGTTGCCGAGGAACGAGTTCGGCTTCTTCTCCTCGTTGAGGCGGGTGAACGTACCGGCGTCGACCAGTTGCGAGGTCAGTCGATCCCATTCGTCATCCGAGCCGTCTGCAAAGACGACGCGATCGGGCTGCGTGAGTTCGGCAACCTCTCGAACCCAGGCGAGCAGCTCACTGTGCTCCGTGGGGGGCGTGCCGTCAGTTCCGTTCAGACCGGGAATGGTCGCTGAGGTCATCAAACTCTCCTGGGGTGAGCCGGAACCGGACCATCTGCCGTCCGTTGCGAAAGAGCCCCTCGCAACGAGTGCCAGACGGTCCGATTTTCCCCTCTCGGCGGGGTCCAGCCAGGCCGTCCATGCCACATGGAAGACGCGGGCGCCGGGTGTCCTATCCCTAGAGGTTAACGCCGCGGGTCCCATCTAGGGGAACCGGGTGCGGTCGGAAAGGTCACAGAAACGATTCAGTAGAGCCGTCCGGCGCCTTTCCCGCGCCTGACGGGCGTTTTCGGGGAGATACTAGCCGTTACCGAGGGTCCCGTCATCAGTCTGTTTCCACTGCGCGACGCCGTCCGTGCCGCGGTGGAATTCCCAGGATGCGTAAGCGCCGTTGTCGGAAATCGTCGTCAGGTAGTCGGCATCCCCGTCGCCGTCCAAATCCGAGATGACTACCAGCGCATTTCCGGATTCGAAGGTCTGCGTGTCCAGCAGGCCGTCACCGTCGATGTCATGCGTGGGCGCGGTCAGAGCCACGGCTCCGGAGTCCTCACCGAACGTGTCGGGATCGAACGAGGGCACATCGGGGACCAGAAAACTCTCAGCGGTGGCCACGGCGATCTCCCTTCACATCCCACAGTTTCACAGAGAGGCGGACGCAATTCAACATGGTTCCACACACATGTGGACACATTCGGCCGACCGCCTCTACGTAGTCTGACGTTCCGGACGATGTTTCGGTTCCTTCGAGATGTCGCGAATTTCCCGCAGCCCGCGATCGATGGCCGCGATGTCCCGTTCGCATGAAGCAAGCTGACCGTTGCGCCTCGACGTCAGTTTCCGCAACTCTCCGTCGATCGACGCCACTCGAGTGTCGACCTCCTGGGCGCGCGACCTGCTCTCCTCGAGGATCATCTCGCTGATCTCCGCTTCGGCGGACAACAACCGGCCGAGAACCCGCTGCTCCCATTGCGCACGCACGGTCGTGAGCGACTCGCTGGCCCACTGACGCACATGGGAGCGCTCGGCGATGTGACCACGCGCACGGGCGAGCCACCAGGCCACCACGCCGCCGAGGGTCAGGGTGAGCGGGACGGACGCGATGTCGAGGGCGGGCACCACCGACAACGGTGCGACCATCAGGCGGCCCAGCCCGAGACCCGCCGATGCCCCGATCAGGATCGTCATGCGGTCTTCCAGCCCCCGGTGGCGAGGTTCGGGGCGCCCCGGGACGAGGTAATCGGGTTTCGGGCCGGTGTCCCGCCGAGCGGGCGCGGCGACACCGGCGCGCGCAAGCAGGTGGTCGAGTCGCGTGGTCACCACGCCTTCGAGGTCGACGCCCAGCTGCGCCACGATGTCGGCGAGCCGGTCCGGGTAGTCGGCGAGATTCGCACGTCCCGCCCGATCGATGTCGGCGCGCACCGTGACCCCCGCCGCCCGGATCTGCGTGGACACCTCATGTATCAATTCGACCTTGCCGAGCTGCACCTCGCTGCGCAGTCGAGCAACCCGCTCGGCACGCCGGCCGTCGCGGTGCGCGAGCAGGTGGGTCCGTTCGGCACGAAGGTCGGCACCGGAATCGGCCTCCCGAATGGATCGGCCGGTGGCCACGATCATCCGGCGAGTCTGCTCGAGAACCCTTTCGGCGCTCGACCGCGCGCTCCTCGATTGGCCACCCGCCGCGGACAGGAGGGCCTCGAGCAGTGCCTCGACCCCGGATCCGCGGGCCGGGGCGCGCCCGGCTCCGGCCGCGACCGGGTGGATGGTCACGTCGGCGAACCGCTCCGCATGACCGGCGAGCAGGGCGCGGTCACGCTCGCGGACGGTGGCCCACTCTCTGTGGACATCGATTTTCGTCAGGGCGAACACCACCGGGCATGCGGGACGCAAGACCACATCGAGAACGGCCAGTTCCTCGCGCCCGAGTGGCGCGGCGGCGTCGAGCACCATCAGCACCACGCCGGCGTCGAGCGGGTCGTCGACGAGATCGAAGGCGGACTCGTCGAGGAAGCGGAGCGCGTCGACGAGGGTGGTCTTGCCCGCCCGACGTGGCCCGGCGACGAAGAGCTCGTGTCTGGAGTCGGTCCGGGCCACGAGCCGGACGGTTGCTGCGGGATTCCACCGGGAAACGACATCGACGGTCTCAGCGGGCAGATCCGTCAACTCCTGCGTCATCCGGGACCGCGGGCGGCGACGGGCCGGCTGTCGTCCGGACGGCCGCCCATCCGCTGCCAAATCCGTAGGTAATGCCGCCGGACGTCGACGATGGCCCCTCGTTGCCGGGCAGTGGGGTTTCCACTGAGTTGCGTGCGCCACCACTGCGCGCACCGGACGGCGTCCTCGGCGGTGCCGGGCTCGGCCGGGGCCTCCCGATTCCAGTCGGCCAGGTGGAGTCGGCCGGCCGCGGCCGCGAGCGCCGCGGCGGCATCTCCCGCGAGGTACTCCTCGAGTGCGTCGCGGACTCCGGTGTTGCGGGCTGCCAACGACCGGAGAGAACGGAGCGCACACTCGCCTCGGCCCGCCCGGACGTGCGCCACTCGCGCGGCGACCGCTCCCACTACCTCCTCCACGCCGCTGGCCATGCGTAGCAATGCGGTGACTGCCGGCGCGCCGAGCTGCGGATTCGCCTCGAGCGCCGCACTCGCTATCGCGACACCGTGGGCATCCCACACTGACGAAAGGTCGTGCGGACGCTGACGAAGGACGGCCAGGTCGGCCTCCGTCACAGCTCGTGCGGTCGCCAGGGAGCCGATGAGCGGCAGCACGGGCAGGCCGGCGTCCGACGAGCACTCCGCCGCCCGCGCGAGCGCCGCCACCCACACGTCGGCCGGCTCGCGTGATTCGCCGAGTGCGTCCACCTTGTTGAGTACGAGCAGTGCGCGCTCGGCGTCCACCCCGGCGACTGCCACACGATCGGCGGCACGCACCGATTCGACGAGAACACACACCACGACGTCACCGTCCAGAACGGGGTCGGGCGCGCCGGGCACATCGAGCGGGCCGGGCTCTTCGATCTCGGCACCCGGAATTGCTCCTTCTTCTACTGCGGTCGCGACAGTGGTTCTCCCCACACCCGCACGACCGGTGATGTGCACACGAATCGGCGCGTGGAGTAGTGCCGCGACTTCCCGAACGCTCTCCCCCGCCGCACGGTCCGATACCGCCACCCGATCTGCGAGTTCGTCCAATTCCCCGCCCCTGGCATCTACAGTGCCCATGACGCGATCACCCCCCTTCGTACCGTCAGGATTCTGTCAGACTTCCGCGAAACCGGCGTGGGCAACCATGCAGGCTGCGCCGCCGATCGACCAGAAAGTCTCAATGTCAACTTCAGACCCGTATGCCAGAAACGCCCCCATGCGTGACAATGGTCCGGTGAACCACGCCGATCAGGAAGCACCCGCCGTCCCCGAGGAGGGACAGACTCCGCGTAAGACGGGATCTCGACTGCACCCCCGGGTGACGAGTTTCCGCTCCCGCCGGGGGGCGCTGACCCCTGCCCAGCAGGAGTCGTGGGATCGGCAGTGGCCGAAAATCGGTGCCGAGGTCTCGGACACCCGCCTCGACGCGGCCACGTGGTTCGGGCGCGACGCACCTCTGATCCTCGAGATCGGCTCGGGCACCGGAACCGCCACCGCGGCGATGGCGAAAGCCGAACCGCACGTGAATCTGATGGCCGTCGAGGTGTACCGCCCCGGGCTCGCACAGCTACTGCAGCAGATCGAGCGCGACGGCATCCCCAACATCCGCGTTCTGCGCGGTGACGCCATGGACGTTCTCGAGAACATGGTCGAACCCGAATCGCTGACCGGTGTCCGTGTCTTCTTCCCGGACCCGTGGCCGAAGGCCCGTCACCACAAGCGCCGCCTGTTGCAAGCCCCCACCTTTGCGCTGATCGCGAGCCGGTTGAAGCCCGGTGGCGTGTTGCACGTTGCAACCGATCACGCCGAGTATGCCGAGGCGATCGCCGAGGCGGGAAACGCGGAACCACTGTTGACCTCCCTCGACTGGGAGTCCCCGATGACACACGAGCGTCCGGTGACGAAGTTCGAGGACAAGGCCCATCAGGTCGGGAGTGCGATCACCGAGTTGATTTGGGGGAAGATCAGGTCATGAGCGTCAGCGAGCAGTACATCTCCGGCGGGTTGCCTACGGGCTCTGCCGGCACCGCGGTGTCGTCAGGATCTCCCGTGGTGGGTGCACGTGACGGACGCCACCAGAAGCGAGTCCTTCTCGTCTGGGACGCTCCGAACCTCGACATGGGCCTGGGCGCCATCCTCGGCGGTCGCCCGACCGCGGCCTACCGGCCGCGATTCGACGCCCTCGGCCGCTGGCTCCTCTCCCGGACCGCCGAACTGTCGGCGTCCGGCACCGACACACTCGAACCCGAAGCGACCGTCTTCACCAATATCGCGGCTGGGAGCGCCGATGTTGTGAGACCGTGGGTCGAAGCCTTGCGTAATGTGGGCTTCGCGGTGTTCGCCAAGCCGAAGATCGATGAGGACAGCGACGTCGACTCCGACATGCTGGACCACATCGCGCTCCGGCACGGTGAGGGGCTGGCCGGTGTCATGGTCGCCTCCGCCGACGGTCAGGCATTTCGTGAACCGTTGGAGAACATCGCCGCGACCGGCATACCGGTCCAGATACTCGGGTTCCGCGAGCACGCCAGCTGGGCGGTTGCGTCCGACCTTCTGGACTTCGTCGATCTCGAGGACATCCCCGGCGTGTTCCGGGAACCACTTCCTCGGGTCAGCCTCGACACATTGCCCGACGAGGGTGCCTGGTTGCAGCCGTTCCGACCGCTTTCCGCCCTGCTCGTCGGGCGGAAGAGTGCTGCCGAGTAGGAGTTGATCAGTGTTCGCGAGCTGGGGAAGCGTCGTCTACCGGGCCCGATTCACCGTCATCGGCATCATGGTGGCTTTGTTGCTCGGTTCCGCTGCATACGGTCTGGGTCTGGAGAAGCATCTCAGCCAGTCCGGCTGGGATGATCCGGGCTCGGAATCGGTCGCCGCGTCCAAGCTTGCCGACAGCACCTTCGGCCGCGACACCAACAGTGATGTGGTGGCGCTCTACACGGCTCCCGAAGGCAAGACCATCGAGGATCCGGAGTTCCAGGCGAAGATCGTCGCCAACCTCGAATCGCTGGCCGCGGAACACCCCGACAAGATCCTCAAGATCAACGGCGGGTACTTCAAGGTCGGGTCTGCCCCGACCCTGATCGCCGCCTCGAGCCCGGACAAGCAGCACGCGATCGAGAGCATCGCCATCGTCGGTGACAACGACACCGAGGTCACCGCCAACTTCCGCGACATCAAGGACGAGTTCTACATCGACGGCGTCGACGTGCAGCTCGCCGGCTTGCAACCGGTGTCGGGCGCGTTGAACGACACGATGGCCAAGGACATCAAGCGGATGGAGATCCTTGCGATCCCAGCCGTCGGCCTCCTGCTCTTCTTTGTATTCGGTGGTGTCGTAGCGGCGGCGTTGCCGCTGATCATCGGCGGTCTCACCGTCGTCGGCGCCAACGGCGTCGTCCGCCTCATCACCAACTTCACCGAAGTCAACTCGTTCGTCGCGCCTGTGGTCTCCCTCGTAGGTCTCGGCCTCGCCATCGACTACGGGTTGTTCGTCGTCAGCCGTTTCCGAGAAGAGATGGCGGAGGGGTACGACACCCGCTCCGCCGTCCGGAGAACAGTGATGACCGCGGGACGCACCGTGGTGTTCTCGGCCACCATGATCGTCGCCAGCCTCGGTGGTCTGCTGCTGTTCCCTCAGGGCTTCCTGAAGTCCGTTGCCTACGGCGCCATTGCGACGGTGGGACTCGCGGCGCTCACGTCCATCACGATCCTGCCCGCGATACTGGGCATCCTGGGCAAGCGCATCGACGCCCTCAGTTTCGAGCGCTTCCGCCAAACCAAGAACACGGAGGAGATCGAGGCCAGCGTCTGGGGCCGCCTCACCCGCTGGGTGATGCGCAATCCGCTGAAGGTCACCATTCCGATCGTGGTCGGGCTGCTCCTGTTGATCGTCCCGTTGACGGGCATCAAGTTCGGTGGCATCAATGAGACGTACCTGCCGCCGGACAGCTCGACTCGTGCCGCGCAGGAACAGTTCGACGAGATCTTCCCCAGCATGCGCACCGAACCCGTCAAGCTGGTGGTGTCGAACGCCGACAACAAGGCGCTGGGCCAGATCATCAAGGAAGCCAGCGGCGCGCCGGGTCTGATCGAGAAGTTCTCCCCGGAGGGCGCGGTCAAGGACGGCGTCGTCGTCCTCAAGGCGGGCCTGGTGGACCGTAACGAGTCGAAGCCCACGATCGACTATCTGCGCGCGATGGACGCTCCCGACGGCACGCAGGTGCTGGTCGGTGGAACGCCGGCCATCGAGCAGGACAGTATCGCCGCACTGCTCGAACACCTGCCCACCATGGTGATCTCTGTCCTTTTCCTGACCACGTTGCTGATGTTCCTGACGTTCGGATCCCTGGTGCTGCCGATCAAGGCCGCGCTGATGAGCGCCTTGGGTCTCGGTTCCACGCTCGGCATCTTGACCTGGATCTTCATCGACGGTCACGGGTCGGCCTGGTTGAACTTCACCCCGGGCCCGATCATGTCGCCGGTGCTGGTACTCATCATCGCCATCGTTTACGGCCTCTCCACCGACTATGAGGTGTTCCTGCTCTCACGCATGGTGGAGGCGCGTGCGCAGGGCGCGAGTACGACGGAATCCATCCGCGTCGGCACCGCACACACCGGGCGGATCATCACCGCCGCCGCCCTCATTCTCATCGTCGTCACGGGTGCGTTCGGGTTCTCGGAACTGGTGATGATGAAGTACATCTCCTACGGCATGATCGCCGCGCTGATCATCGACGCCACGCTCATCCGTATGTTCCTCGTCCCGGCCACGATGAAGCTCCTCGGCGACGACTGCTGGTGGGCGCCCGCGTGGATGAAGCGCATCCAGGAGAAGACGGGTCTCGCCGAGCCGATCCTCGACAGCGAACTGATGCCTGCGGACGTCCCCGAACTGACCCCTGTGGGAGCAGCACCCCCGCGCAGGAAGCCTTCGGCGCCGCCCGCTCCCCGTAAGCCCGAACCGCTCACCGAGCCGATTCCGCTCGTCACCGCTCAGGCGCTCGCCGCGAAGATGTCCGAGGACGAGGCGAAAGCACGGCGCGCGGAGACCGAGGCCCGGAGGTCGGCCACGGGCAGGCCTGCCCAGCCGCCGAAGCGGGTCGACGACGCACCACCAGCCGAGCCCCCCACCACGGTTCTGCCCTCGCCGGCCGCTCCGCGTCCTGCCACCGCTCCGTCGCGCACCAATCGGCAGACCCGTCCCGCGCAACCGCCTCGCCCGGCCCAGCAGCCGCCACGGCAAGCGGCGCCGGCTCCCGGCCCTGCCACGCAGTCTCGGCCGATCGAGAGTTGGCTCGCAGATTTGCGGTCCACCTCCGCGGCCGGACCCCGCCCGGTCTCGTCACCCGCGGAACCGCGGCCGAGCACGCCCACGCAACAGGCCCCGTCGCTTCCCACCCGATCGCCGCGTTCGGTGCCGGCACCGTACGAGCAGGAGACCCCCCAGTCGTCTCCTGCCCGGCCGGTTCCCTCGATGCCGACCCGGCGTCGTGCCCTGCCCGACGCCCCGGACCCCGCGAGTAGCACTCGACGCGCGGGCACCAACGGCAACTCAGGTGCCACCGGCGGCACGGCACACGTCAGTCCGGCCACCAACGGCAGTCCAGGGACCAACGGCAGTCCGGGGACCAACGGCTCCCGTCGACGCGGTGTCGAACACCCGCCGGCCGACGTGGAAGACACGTCGAGCGGCAGGCACCGCGCGGACGACGGCAACGCCGTGAGCGTCAGCGAACTCATCGCTCGGCAGAATCGGCGCTGACCGACGAGCCGCGCCCGGTGTCGCGCTCCGCGAACTCCCTGGCGTAACGCGTACCCGCGAGCAGTAGCAGCAAGCCGACCACTAGGAAGGCGAGTACACGGAACAGGCCGTCGAGCATGGCCAGGTCGAACACGAACAGTTTGGCCAGTGCGGCCGCAGTCAGCGCCAGTCCGGCACCCAGTGCGGTGTGGGCATACTCGCGGTGAGCCAGACCGAACACGAGTGCAGCAGTTGCGGCCATCATCCACACGATCGTGGCGACGCAGTGACCGGCGATGAAACCGACGGATGTGCCCGTAATCGCCGTCCCCACCGACACCGCGACCGTGGTGACCGCATAGAGGATCACGAGTCCGGCAAGAACCCAGACGGGTTGTGCGGTAGCGCTGCGGATCAGCCGCAACGAGTGCGCGTACCAGACGAGCAACACCACCGTGCCGATCAGAACCAACCCGGACAGCACCGTCGTGATCCCGAGCAGGTCGACCGCGCTGTACTCGTCGACGAGGACGAACGGCGGGGCGCTGTCGAGGAAGATCAGACCACCGATCACCGCGAACGCTGCACCGACCGCGTAGGCGATGCGTGAGGACACCTGGCCACCGATGGTGAGGAACAACGTTGCCATCCCGAGTACGACGAGCGGTGCACTCTCTCCACCGGCACCGACCAGGCACGCGAGCAGCAGCGCAAGGGCCCCGGTGCCTGCGAGCGCACTGCGCGCATGCAGAGGCAGCGGCCGCACCACCATCCAGGTCCCGAACATCGCGGCCGCGAGCGCGAGTGTGATCAAGGTGGACTGCACTCGGCCGAAGAGGTCTGACACCAGAAGCATCGGGACTGCGGTGGTCACGATCATCGCAGTCGCGGTGATGTCACGCCCATTTCTCCGGAGCAGCATGATCGACGAGACCAGACCGAACGACGCGACC
Organism: Rhodococcus oxybenzonivorans; assembly: GCF_003130705.1. Classification (NCBI taxonomy): domain Bacteria; kingdom Bacillati; phylum Actinomycetota; class Actinomycetes; order Mycobacteriales; family Nocardiaceae; genus Rhodococcus; species Rhodococcus oxybenzonivorans. The sequence continues at coordinate 5,493,577 of NZ_CP021354.1, forward strand.
AGCACAGCACTGGCCAACGCCCAAGTTCTCATCTGCCCGTCGTCGGCCGCGAGGTCGACGATCACGATCAGCAGCGCAAGCACCACGGGAAGGGTGCGCGTGATCGCCAGATAAGGCCACGCACGAACGAGTTGGGCCGGGAAGCCGGCCACCTGGACGACGAAGAGGAACCCGATCAGGGTGAGCGAGATGCCGTCGGTCAGGACCGGGGCGAGCACCGCGGCACCCGTCACGACCAGTACGGCGAGCGGTTGCGACGACCATCTGACGGCCAAAGCGACGCCGACTCCGGCGACCCCGAGTGCCACGACCATCGCCAGGGCTGGAAGCAGCCAGTGATACACGACGGCGACGGCGACCACGTCGAGATACGCACCGGCGATACCCGTTGCGGTGAGGGCGATTCCGCCGACCCTGCCACCCGGTCGGTCGAACACACGCGCACCGAGGAGAACGAGTACCACTGACAAAATCGCTCCGGAGGCGACCCGCAGTCCCGGACCGAAGAACCCGGCCTGGGCAGCCAGCACCAGCAGCATGACAACCCCGATGAGCGTCACACCCACACCCGCGACCGCGAGGATGCGGCTGATGACCCCGTCGCGTTGCCACCACGGTTCCCGGGCCACTCTGGGCGGCGGGATGGGTGCAGGCCGGAACTGCGGCGGCGCCTGGGATACCGGAGGTGGAGGCGCAGAAGGATGAGGGGCCGGCGGCCGGTACATCGGCTGGGGAGGTTGCTGGGGCTGGGGAGGTTGCTGGGGCTGGGGAGGTTGCTGGGGCTGGGGAGGTTGCGCCGATCTCGGCTGCGGTACGGGTCCGGGCCGAGGTGCCGGCTCGGAGGAAGGCTGCGAAACGGTCGACAATTGCGCCTGCAGGATGGCGAGATTTTCGCCGACGTGCCGCATCTGCTGGCCGAGAGCGGAGAAATCGCCGGACAGCTGGGCGATCAGGCGCGGATCGACGGAGGGATTGCCGGGTGTGGACATGCATTCATCGTCCGGCGACCAGTCCGTCCGCACATGAGTAGACCTACTCGAGCGGGGTGGGGGTTTCGACGAACCCGCTCACTGGAACATATTGCGGAGCGAGGTGCCGAACGGATGCCGGGCAGTGACGGTGCCGAACCGGACTTTGCCGCGCACCACCAGGTGCAGGGGGCCGATGGGCGGGCCGCTGCGCACCTTGTTGGTGGCGCTGCCGCCCACCGTCTCGATCCCGTTGAGGTCGACGGTCGCCTCGGCGGGGACGATCAGGGTGAGGGAACTCGCGTAGTCGTCGACATCGAGGTACACCACCTGTGTCGCCATGACTGCGCGGGTGAAGTCGAGATTCACGCTCGACACCCGGGTGTCCACTCTCAGGGACGCCGGCACACTCCACGAGCCCGTGCGGGTGATGGAGGACATCCGACCGCGGATGATCTCACCGGGCGGCGGCACGGACACGTGGTGGCCCACCGACGGTGCAGGTGCAGGTGCCGGCGAGGGTGGGACCGGCCTAGCGGCGTACGGCCGGTCGGGATACGGGGGCGGGACGAACTCCGAGATCAGCTGAATCCCCGGCAGGTCGACGAGGACGGCGTTGAGTTCGCCGCGCGTTTTCGCGGCCAGCGCCGTATCCATTCGTTCTGTGAACTCCCCCAGCGACAGCATCCCCTGGCCCACCGCTCGCTGCAGCAGTTCACCGACGTGTTCGCGCTCCGCATCGGATACGCGTAGATCCCGTGCCTCCATGCCGACCAGGTTAGTGCGCCTCCGCCGCCCGTGAGTACTTGTTAACAACGCGTTGTTAACAAGTACTCACGGCTACTCGAGGCCCTGCTCAATGGCGTACCGGGTGAGTTCGACGCGGTTGGCCAATTGCAGCTTGCGCAAGGTGGCCTGCACGTGGTTCTCGACGGTGCGGTGACTGAGCGACAGCTTGGTTGCGATCTGCTTGGCGCTCAATCCTTTCGCGACGAAACGCAGCACCTCGGTTTCCCGCTCGGTGAGCTTCGGAACGGCGGGTCCCCGCTCATCGGCGTGCGCACTCGACATCCGGCGATACTCGCCGAGAACCAGGCCGGCGAGGCCCGGGGTGAAGACGGCCTGCCCGGCGGCGGTGGCTCGCACAGCCTCCCGCAGCTCCTCCACCGATGCGCTCTTCACGAGGTACCCGGATGCGCCGGCCTTCACTGCGTCGAGGACGTCGTCACGCTCCGACGACGCCGACAGCACGAGGACCCGGCTGTCGGGAGACACCTCGAGCACCGCAGCGGTGGCGGTCGCCCCGTTTCCGTCGGGCAGCTGCATGTCCATGAGTACGACGTCCGGGCGCGCTGCGGCGGCGCGGCGGCCTGCGGCGGCGACGCCGTCCGCCGTCGCGACGACGGTGAACCCGGCACCCTCGAGGTCCCGGGCGACGGCGTCGCGCCACATCGGGTGATCGTCGACGACCATCACGGTGATGTGACCGCCGGCCTGCTCCTCATCCATGCTGGTCCTCTCCTTTCGGCACGCGGATCTCCCATTCGGTGCCCTGCCCGGGTTCGGTGTCGAGTTCGGCAGTCCCGCCGAGTACTCGGACCCGCCCCAGGATCGACTTCGATATTCCCATGCGCCCTTCGGCTTCCGCCTCGGCCAGTCTGCCGGGGGCGATCCCGGCACCGTCGTCGCGCACGCTGACGATCACCTCGTCCCCGAGGTCTTCGAGCAGCACGTAAGCCCTGGCTCCGGCCCCGGCATGCTGCGCCACATTGGACAGCGCCGTGTCGACGATCGCGGCCAGTTCCGTGGCCCGTCCCCGCTCGATCGTCACCGGGTCGGCCGGCGTCGACACCGACACCGTGGTGCTGGCCCGGGTGCTCAGGAGGAGCCGCAAGTCGATCACCGCACCGCCCAGGTCTGCCGTCACCCCGGCGCCCTGTTCGGAGATCAGCATGCGCAGCGCCACCTCCTGCTCCCCCGCCAGATGCGCGAGCTCGGCTGCGGGACCACCGATTTCGTTTCCGCGCCGACGAACGAGGGCAAGTACCTGGAGAACCCCGTCGTGGACTTCGCGGGCGAGGCGTTCGCGTTCCTCCGTCGCGGCTGCCAGCCGTACGGCCCGTTCCAGCTGGGCCTGCGCCCGTCTCGCCGTCGTGGTGGCAAGCCCGAGCGCAAGTCCGACGGACACCAGCACAGGCGCCGTGGCGTCACGCCACAAATCGAGGTTGACCTGGTCGCGTACCACCGCGCTCACAGTGGCCATCAGGACGCCCGATGCCATCCCCAGCCACGGCCCGCCGAAGACAGCGGCCGAGATCACCGCGTTGGTGACCCACAACGTCGTCGGCAGAGTCTGGTGGTGCTGATACCAGTCGGGGTCGGACACGAGTCTCGTCGACGCCATCAAGGCGATGACGACGAGTTGGTCCGCGATGACGATCTGATAGCGCGGTGTCTTCCCGTGCGAGAGCAGCACCGCCGAGACTCCCGACCACACCGCCATCAGCGCAACGAAGAACCAGCTCAGCCGCTGATGGGAGTAGTACTGAACGGACACGAACTGGTAGCTGACCGCATACACCAGGGTGACCAGCCGGAACGCCTGCGCCGCACGCCACAGCGGTGCATCCGGCTGGGTGTCTCGCTCGGCGGCGGCTCGCACGGTCGGCCGGTAGTGCAGCCGAGTGCGGCGCTCATGGTCGTCGGTCATGGGAACCGTCGGATCGAGAGTGTTGCGGTTCATCCGGTTCATCCGGTTCGTCGGGTTCCGCCGGGTAGAGGGGAACAGCGGGATCGTCGACCTCGATCGCGTCGAAGGTGGCCTCGGGGTCCCCGGACAGCAGCGAACGGACCGCCGTGTTGAGCACCGCGACGATCGGAACGGCGAGTAGCCCGCCGACGATCCCGGCGAGCACGATTCCGGTCGTGATCGCGAGAACCACCGCGAGGGGATGCAGGCGGACGGCGCGACCGAGCAACAGCGGTTGCAGCACGTGCGCCTCGAGCTGCATCACGCCGATGATGATGCCCAGCACGATCAGTGCGGTGAGAAGGCCTTTGGTGACCAGTGCGACGAGGACAGCCAGAAATCCGGTGAGGAACGCACCGACGATCGGGATGAACGCACCGATGAAGACCAGCGACGCGAGGGGAAGTGCGAGAGGCACGCCCAGGATGGCGAGTCCGGCCCCGATGCCGATGGCGTCAGCGGCTGCGACCGCAACGGTGGCGCGGACGTAACCGATGAGCGAGCCGAACCCCTGGCTTCCGGCCAGCCGAACGCGGGGGCGGGAAGCAGCAGGCACGAGCCGGGTGACGAACTCCCAAATCTGGCTACCGCCGTAGAGGAAGAAGATGAGAGTGAAGAGGGTCAGCAGTGCCCCGGTGAAGATCTCCCCGATGACGGTGGCCGTGGTCAGCGCACCACTGGTGAGCTGCTCGCGGTTGTCCTGGATCGACTTGACCACGGAGTCGCCGGCCTGGTGGATCTGATCCTCGCTGAAGTGGAACGGCCCACTGGTGAACCAGTTCTGGATCTGGGCGATGCTCGCCTCGAACTGGTCGGTCAGGGCTGGAAGACCCGCGACGAACTGTTCGACCACGAACGTCATGATCCCGGCGACGACGCCGATGGACGCGACCAGGACCACCACTACCGCCGCCGATCGGGGCACACCCTTCTCCTGCAGCCAGTCCACGAGTGGCACCAGAAGAGCCGAGGCAAGCAGTGCGAGCCCCACGGGAATGAGCACGGTGTCGAGCCTGGCGACGATGTAGCCGAGAGTCAGCAAACCGGCGAAGATGACGAGCAGGCGCCACGTCCACTCCGCCGCCACCCGCACCACCGGATGCACGGACGCCGAGGCACGATGCCTACGTTCCGCTGTGGTCACCGGTATCGAGCCCTCGTTCGAGTTCACCTGCGGAGCGTATCGAGCTTCACCAGGTGCCGGGGAGTTCGCGCCCGAAACAGGCGTGTCCGGACCCATTAGGGGATGTGTCCTGCGCTCCCGAACTTGCCCACCGCTAAATTGAACGGCGTGCGGAAATCATATAGAGCGATCGCGGCGACGGTCCGCAGCAGGTGGCCGCTCTATATGGTCTCGATGCTCCTCGCCAATTTCATCGGTGCCATCCTGGTTTTCGCGTTCGTGCGATATGGCGTGCCGATTCCCGAATCGCAGGCCATTATCGCCGACCGGGTGCGCAACGTTGCGATCTTCGGCGGGTATCTGGCCTTCGCCGCGGTGGTGAGTCTCACTGCGGCAGCGATGATGCTGCGGTCCGTCATCCGCTGGCAATTACGCGGCGGCCCGCCCACCCGCAGTGAACAGATGTCGGCGCTGCACGCACCGCTGCGGCAGGCGATCGTGCATCTGGTCCTGTGGATACTCGGCGGGATCATCTTCGTGCTGCTCACCATCACCGAGATGCCCGAACTGGCGGTCGCAGTGATCGTCACCGTCTGCATGGCCGCGACCACCACGTTCGGCTTCACCTACATGCTCGGGGAACGCATTCTGCGCCCGGTGGCGGCGCGCGCCCTCAGCGAGGGGGAATTCGACCGGACCATGGCCCCCGGAGTCGGCACCCGCCTGGCGATGACGTGGGGCCTCGGCACGTTGATGCCCGTCATCGGCATCATCCTGCTCTGCGTCACACAGTTGACCACCGACCTCGTGTTCTCCCCCAACGCATTGGCCTGGGCGATCATGCTGCTGTCGATCATCGCGATCGCACAGGCCTTCGCACTGTCGATGCTGACCGCCAGCCAGATCTCCGACCCCATCAAACAGTTGCGGCGGGCCATCGAACGGGTTCAGCGCGGCGCCACCGACGTGCGGGTGGAGGTGTTCGACGGAAGCGAGATCGGACGGTTGCAGGTCGGGTTCAACCGCATGATGCGCGAATCGGACGAACGGCGGCTGCTGCGCGAACTGTTCGGTCAGCACGTCGGTGAGGACGTCGCGCGGCGGGCGCTGCAGTTCGGTACCGAACTCGGCGGCGAGACGAGGTTCGTGGCCGTTCTGTTCGTCGACATGGTCGGCTCCACCGGCGCCGCCGCGGAGCGTCCCCCGGGCGAGGTCGTGAACCTGCTCAACGAGTTCTTCCGCGTAGTCGTCGATGTGATCGACCGACACCATGGATTCGTCAACAAGTTCATGGGTGACGCGGCTCTCGCAATCTTCGGCGCCCCGCTCGACCGCCCCGACGCCCCGACCGCCGCACTGGCGGCCGCGCGCGAGCTGAGGTTCGCGCTCCACGAGATCACCGGTCTCGACATCGGGATCGGCGTGTCCGCGGGCCTGGCCGTCGCCGGAAATATCGGTGCCGCAGAAAGGTTTGAGTACACCGTGATCGGTGACCCCGTCAACGAGGCGTCGCGCCTCACCGAGCTCGCCAAGCTTCATCCCAGCCGCGTCCTGGCGTCCACCAGCGCGCTGTACTTCGCCGACGAGGAGGAGCAGGCGCACTGGGAGCTGGGCGAACAGGTGCAGTTACGTGGGCGTCGTCGCAACACCCATCTGGCTTGGCCGGAGGACTATCCGGAGTAATCCGCTACCCGTTGGTTACGCTTGGGATGTGGCCCTGCCTCGTTCCGACCCGCCCACTGCCGAGCCACCTCGGCAGCGAAGTCGATTCTGGTGGATCAAGTGGCTGCTCGGGGCCGGGCTGCTCACCCTCCTGACCATCGAGGGCATATACCTGTGGCCGACCCTCAGCGATTCGTGGAAAGCACTCACCGAGATCCATTGGGGATGGGTTGCAGCCTGCATCGCGGCGCAGGCGGTGTCGCTGAGCGGCTACGGCGCCGTCCAGCAGCGGTTACTGCGAGCCGGAGGCGTCGTCGTCTCCCAGTTGAAGTCCGTGTCCGTCATCTACGCGAGCACTGCGATGGCCGTCAGCCTGCCGGCAGGCCAGGTCTTCTCCACCGCGTTCACCTACAAGCAGACCCGCAAGTGGGGCGCGACGCCTGTCGTCGCATCGTGGCAGCTCGCGATCTCCGGGGTGATCGCCGCAGGCAGCCTCGCGTTTCTCGGCGTGGCCGGCGCGTTCGCCGTCGGAACCAGAGTCAGCCCCATCACCCTGGTGTTGTCACTGATAGCCGCATTCGCCCTGTTCTACGGCTTGCGATACATATCCCGTAACCCCGACTGCATCGAGTCGACGGGACATCGGGTTCTCACTCGGTACAACAGGTTCCGTAAGAACCCTCCGGAAACCGGTGTCGAGCGATGGAAGGAGATCCTCAGCCAGCTCGATTCGGTGGAGTTGGGCCGGCGCGATTCCCTCGCCGCCTTCGGGTGGTCGGCGGTGCACCGCCTCGCCGATGTGGCCTGTCTCGGGTTCGCCTGCTGGGCCGTCGGCGCCGAACCCTCGTTCGCCGGCTTGCTCATCGCGTTCGCTGCCGCCAAGGCGGTTGCCAGTATTCCGCTGGCGCCGGGAGGACTCGGGTTCGTCGATGGCACCTTGATTGCCACCCTGACGGCGGCGGGAACGACGGCGTCGCAGGCGCTTGCAGCCGTCTTCGTCTACCGCGTGGTCAGTTACATTCTCGTGGCCCTGATCGGGTGGATCGTCTTCCTCATTCTCTTCCGCCACAATCAGCATGAGGACCTAGAGATGGACCTCGAGTTCGAGCGCCGGGAGCAGCCGGGGGCGAGACACACCCCGCACAGCACCGGCGAAGCCGACACTGCCTAGCTGCTGGTATTTTCGCGCCGAGCCTCGGCGAGCTGGTCTTCGAGCGAGATGATGCGGCAGGCCGCTTCGACTGCCGTGCCGGTGTCGACGAGCTCCCGGACGCGGGCGGCAAGCCGGAGCTGACGCCGCGAATAGCGGCGATGTCCGCCCTCCGAGCGGTACGCCACCAGCAACCCCATGTCGTCGAGACTCCGAAGAAACGCTGCGGTGACACCGAGAAGATCGGCGGCGCGCCCCATGGTGTATGCGGGGTAGTCGTCGTTGTCGAGTTCATTGGTGGTGCCGGTGGAGTTATCCACAGTTCCTGCGTCAAGCCCTTCGTTGCGTCGTAAGGGACCCCGGCGCGAGCTCGCGCCGGGGTCCGAAGGGGTTATAGCTGCACCGGCCGCGGCCGGCACAAGGACAAGACATTCATTGCATACGGATCCTGATGATGGATACGCAACACCCGCCTCTCACCTCGACTTCTTGTGAACAGCGTGAGTAGCTGACCTTCTCCTTCTCACGCCGGGTGTTCGGGGGGCGGAGCCACCTCTTCGTCATTCCGGCTCCGCCCCGTGCCTTCGTCTTTCCTCGGCAGCCCGTCGGCCACCCCGCTAATTGATTCCCTCTGTTGACGATCAATACTTTAGAACCGTCGCTACCAAAAGTCTACAGTCTCGGCTGGAGATTTTGAGGAGATGGTCAACACGGTCCACGTCGCCCCGGATGCTGCGCCTCCGCTACGAGAGAACAAGAGTCGGCCGTGCACGTGGGTCGCATGTGCCGCCGCATTACGCTGACCGGGTGAAGAAGTTCCTTCCCGCACTGGTCGTCGATGTCGTGCTCGTGGTCGTCTTCTGCGCAATCGGCCGCCGGAGCCACGACGAAGCCACCGCGCTGACGGGACTCGCCATCACGGCGTGGCCCTTCCTCAGCGGCCTCGCCGTCGGCTGGGTCGCGACCGTAGCGCTGTACCGCGACAAGTTCGACGCCGCGTTGATCGTGCCGACGGGGCTGCTGGTGTGGTTCTCGACACTGGTGGTCGGCATGCTGCTCCGCGTTGTCAGTGGTCAGGGCACGGCCTTCAGTTTCATCCTGGTGGCGGGCACTGTTCTGGCGGTGTTCCTTCTCGGCTGGCGTGCGGTCGCGAGAGCCGTCACGAAGGTACGCACCCCCAGCTGATCGGCAGCGAATCCGCCGCGTCGCCGCCCGAACCGACGTGCGAAGTGGGACAGTCGTTGCATGAGTGACACCGTCGATCCGCGGCAGGACGAAAAGCGAGCCGACACCGGTTTCTTCGGCCAGCCGTTCGCCCTCGCGAACCTGTTCGGCGTGGAAATGTGGGAGAGGTTCTCGTTCTACGGGATGCAGGGCATCCTGATCTATTACCTCTACTATTCGGCAGCCGACGGCGGGCTCGGAATCTCCGAGGCCTCGGCCACCAGCATCGTCGGCGCCTACGGCGGCACGGTGTATCTCTCGACGATCCTCGGGGCGTGGATCGCCGACCGGCTCCTCGGTTCCGAGCGCACCCTGTTCTACAGCGCGGTACTCGTCATGCTCGGGCACATCGCACTGGCCGTCTTCCCGGGCCTGTGGGGTGTGGGGGTCGGACTCGTGTGTGTGGCCTTCGGCAGTGGCGGTCTGAAGGCGAACGCGACCTCGCTGGTCGGCGACCTCTACGACGAGCACGACGAGCGCCGCGACGCCGGATTTTCCATCTTCTACATGGGTATCAACCTCGGCGCTCTCGTCGGTCCCCTGCTGACCGGCTGGGCGCAGGACACCATGGGCTTCCACGCCGGTTTCGCCCTCGCCGCCGTCGGTATGGCGTTCGGTCTGGTTCAGTACACGCTGGGCCGCAAGCATCTGCGCGGCATCGGTGCGACCGCCCCCAACCCGCTGCCGTCGGACCAGCGCACCAAGTGGATCGCCATCGCCGCCGCAGCAGTGATCGTGATCGCCGCGGCGTGCCTGACCGGTCTGGTCACCACGAGCAACATGTCGGATGTCGTCGTGGCGCTCACAGTCGTCGCGGCCATCGGCTACTTCGCCATCATCCTGTCGAGTCGCCGCATCACCGCGATCGAGCGGAGCCGGGTCTACGCATTCATTCCGATGTTCATCGCGAGTGCCGTCTTCTGGTCGCTGTTCCAGCAGCAGTTCACCACCGTCGCGGTCTACTCCGACAAGCGACTCGACCGCAACCTGTTCGGATGGGACTTCCCGCCCTCCTGGGTGCAATCGATCAACCCGGTCTTCATCATCATTTTCGCGGGCGTGTTCGCCGCCGCATGGACGAAGCTCGGGCCACGCCAGCCGTCCTCCCCCGTCAAGTTCGCGATGGGCACGATGATCATGGGGCTGGCGTTCCTGGCGTTCATTCCGATGTCCGGTGGTGGCGCCAACAGCGCTCCACTCCTCGGCCTGTGCGGCATTCTCCTGCTGTTCACCTTCGCGGAACTGCTCCTGTCGCCGGTAGGGTTGTCGCTGTCGACCAAGCTCGCCCCGGAGGCTTTCCACACGCAGATGGTTGCCCTATTCTTCCTGTCCGTGGCGCTGGGTACTGCGATGGCGGGCACGTTGGCCGGTTTCTACAACGAGAACAACGAGGTCCCCTACTTCACCGCTATCGGCCTCGGGTCCATCGCGGTGGGCGTGCTGCTGGCGGTCGGCTCACCGTGGATCAAGCGTCTGATGAAGGGAGTGCACTGACCCGGTTCGTGGTCGTCCGCTTACCGCATCCACAGCCACCCGGCGAGGCCGAACCCTGCCACCGCGATCACGACACGGAGTATCGACGGCGGAATCCGCTTGACCACCGGCGGACCGCACCAACCGCCGGCAAGGGCACCGATCGCCATCGCCGCCGCGGCGCCCCAGTGAACGGGTCCGAACACCGCGAAGCCGAGAGCCGCCACGAGATTCGCGATACCCAAAAGGAAGCTCTTCAGGATGGTGGCGCGCCAGATCGTCTCGGACGTGAGGATCAATGCGCTCGCCAGGAAGATCACGCCGGCTCCTGCGCCGAAATAGCCGCCGTAGATTGCGACGACGAACAGGGACAGCATGTAGGTACGGGGCAGGTCGCGCTCCCCGGCGAACGCGCGGATCCGCGGCTGCAGGAGCAGGGCAAGCGCGGCGAACGCCACCATGAACGGCACCACGGCCTCGAAGGAACCCTCGGGGGCGCCCAGGAGGATCGCGGCCCCGACTATTCCACCGGCAGCGGACGCCAGCACCCAGCGCCACAACTTCGGGCCCGTGTCCGCCACCTCGCGCGTCGAGTTGGAGAGCGCACCGACGCCGACGGCCACCATCGCAACGGTGTTGGTGACGTTCGCGGTGACAGGCGGCAGTCCCGCTGCGAGTAAGGCCGGGTACGACACGATGGAGGCCAGTCCGGTGACGAAGCCGACCAGTCCCGCGAAGAACCCCGCGACGATGAGTAGACCGATATCGAGCAGGGGCACAGGTGAAAAACTTACCCTTGCGTACTGACCCCTTCAGCGCTGCCGCACGACGCCGGTGGGCGCAGGGTCAGCTCGCCGGCTTGGCCATCTCCCGGAACAGCATGTCGGTCATCTTCACGGCGCGGTCGCCACCGTCCGCGTCGGCAACGAGCACCGCGAAGGCGAGGTCTCCGCGGGATCCGTAGAACCAGCGGTCATCGCCACTGGCCCCGTTCATGCCGATGAGGTCGGGGTAGCCGTTCAGCAAGGAAGCGCCGCCGCGCACCACGTTGTCCCGCATCATTGCGCGCAGCTGATCGGTGACGTTCGCGGGAAGCGGCTGAGCCGCCACCTCGCTGGTCCCCGGCTGACCCTGCACGATCATCGGTGCGGGCGCACTGCCCCGGGCGATCGACGCCGCCACCATTGCCATTCCGAACGGTGTCACGGCGGGCAGGTCCTCGTTCTTGCGGTTCATCACCTGGTTCATTCCCGACTGGTCGGCAGTGAACACCGCGGTCTGGTGGTCGAGCCCCGGAACGTTGTAGTTCATCCCGAGTCCGAATTGGTTCCCTGCCTTCGCGATGTCCTCCATCGACAGCGACGACGGGTCGACACCCTTCTGCAGTCCGGCGGCCTTCTTGATCAGGTCGAGGTTCGACCCGGCCGGGTAGAGACCTTGGAAGGTGATCGGCCCCTGCTCCATCGCTTGGTTGTTCTGCGCGGCGGCGAGAACGGCCCCGGTGGACGGCTGGATCGCGATGATCGAGGCCGGGGTGCCCACACTGACCACCGCTTCTTCAGCAGCCAACTGCAGCCGCGAATCCATGGTGGCGACGATGTCGGGTCCGGGTGGGCCCTGGAATCCCGCCTGCGGGATCAGCGTGCCGTTCGGATCGACGAGGTGGACGGCCCAGCCGGCGGTGGCGTCACGGTTGGCTTGCCACACCTTCCGCAGCGGGTCGAGCAGCGGAGTGGTGATGCGGCGATCCGCAGTGATCAGTTTCGGTGTCTTGATAACCACGACCCCGGGGATGTTCAAGTCCTCCTCGAGGTACAGGTAGTCCTGATCGCGCAGGAGGACTGCGGTGACTTGCTCTCCCGGTTTCTGGGCGAGGTCGGCCATCATCGTGTCTGCCGTCACCAGCGGAGCCACCGGTTCGAGGACTTCGGCCAGGCGGCGGGTGGTCACGACAGGATCCGGCATCGTGGCCGGATCCAAGGTGATCGCATTGATGGTCTGCTCGTTCATCAGCAGCGCACCGGCGGCGTCGAAAATCCTGGGCGGAGCGGCGTCCGTCCGGTCGTATCGGACGCTACGCCCGTTACCGAGGTCGGGCGCGAGGATCGACGGATCCCACGAGATGCGCCAGCCCACCGACAGGTGCCGCACGCCGCCCTGCACCTGATAGCTCCAGTCCTTGCCCTCACCGAAGTTCCACGCGGCACCGACGGTGAAGAACCCGGAGTCGGAACCGAGGTCCATGAACTGGGTGAGGTCGAACTGGGCGTCCTCGGGTTTCAAGCCGTCGAACATCTGCTGAATCGCCGACTCTGCGGCGTTGGGATACGAGGTGTGTGCGGCAGCGGCAGCGGCATCGCGCTCGTTCAGCGCTTCGACGAAGGAGGCGACGACCGACTTGGCGTCGGCCTCCTCTGTCGACATCACGCAGGACGCCAGAACGACCGCTGATATCACAGCCGTTATGAGGGCGATCACGTATTTGTTGCGGCGTCCAAGCGATCGTCCATTCCCCATGTCCACCATCTTGCTTTCAGTCACATGCGTAACAAGCACAACTTGCCTACGAAGGAGTTACGGTTGAGCCACAACTTATCTCGTCGAGCACGACCCGCGAACCGGTTTAGCGCAGAAAACGCCCCGCGGCCTGCACAGCAGGGGCCGAGCTGTCTCCTGTGGCGACAAATACGGCAAATGCGAGATCGTCCTTGATTCCGACGAACCAGCCGTGGGCCGGACCGTTACCAGACTCCGCCGTGCCGGTTTTTCCGAGCAGTCCCGGAATGTCCTGTAGCGCAGTAGCGGTACCGCCGGTCACAGTTTCACGCATCATCGTTCGCAGATCCGCGGTCACCTCGGCAGGTACCGGCGGGGCCGTCCGATCGGCAGTGCCCGGTTGCCCCGTCACGATCATGGGCGCCGGCGTGGAGCCGCGAGCGATCGACGCCGCAACCAATGCCATTCCGAAGGGGGACGCGGTCACCTGACCCTGACCGATCGCAGATTCGACACGGGCCGCCGAGCTGTCGGCGATCGGTACGTTGCCGGTCACGGTTGTCAAACCCGGTGTCACATAATCCACCCCGAGTCCGAACTGCAGGGCCGCGTTCTGTAGGGCATCGGCCGGAAGCCCCACAGCCAACCGGCCCATCGTGGTATTGCACGATCGGGCGAAGGCGGTGTGCAGCGGGACCTGACCAAGGTCGAATTGATCGTCGTTGGGTATCTGCCTGCCCTCGATGTTCTCGGTTCCGGGGCAGGGCAGCACGGTGTCGATGGTGGCGGATCCGGCCTGCAGGGCAGCCGACGTCGTGACCGTCTTGAAGGTGGACCCCGGCGGGTACAGGCCGGTGAGCGCGATCGGGCCGAGCGCGTCGGCGGGAGCGTTCTGCGCGACCGCCAGCACGGCACCGGTGGACGGGCGCAGGGCGACGATCGCGGCCTGCTGCGGCATGTCCGCCAGAGCCCGCTCGGCCGCCGTCTGCATCGGGAGGTCGAGGGTGGTCGTGATGTCGGGGGCGACGGGGCCGTCCTCCCCCGCGATGCTCTCCGCCGAGCCATCGGCTGAGACCAGCTGGACGGCCCACCCGGCGGAGGCGTCCTGCCCCTGCTGCCACAGGTCGGCGAGTCCGGACAGCGTCGGGGATGCGAGTGCCTTGTCGGTGCTCAGCAGTCGCGCCTGCGGGACGAGCGTCACCCCTGGAAGTGCAGTCAGTTGCGCCTCGATGGGTGCCAGATCCTCCGCGCGCAGACTGATCGCGGTGACGGGTTTGCCCTGGGCATCGGCCACATCCTTCTGCAGTGACGCCGGGGTGATCGTGGGCGCGAGGGGGGCGAGCAGCGCTGCCACTGCGGCGGTGTCCGCACCCTGGTCCAGGTTCACCAGAGTGACCACTTGCTCCGTGAGAATCGGCGCGCCAGACGACGACAGCACCTTCGGCGGCCGCCCGGTCGTCGGGGTGTAGCGAACGGTCGTGTCTTCCGTGAGCCCGGGCGCAAGCACGGCCGGATCCCAGGTGATCTTCCAGTCGTCACCCTGCTTCGCCGCGTTGCCACTCGTGCTGTACTTCCACTCCTGCCCCTCGGCGAAGGGCCAGGTGACCTCCATCGTGAAGGTTCCGGCGTCGTCGCCCGACTCCTGCACGTCGGTACGGGCGAAGGTTCCGTCCTTGTTGCCCAGCCCGTCGTAGAGGGCGGTGATGGCCGCCGATGCGGCGGCGGGGTCGGTGGTGAGGGCCGCGGCTGCCTGGACGTCGTCGGCATTGAGAGCATCGACGAACTCCTGGCTGACGGTATCCGGCTGATCAGGTCCGAAGAGGCCGCAGGCGGACAGCGTCATCGCGAGGACGGCTATGCCGGCGGTGGCCTTACGCCTGGGGCCGGTGGGACTGTGACGAACTGTTGAGGTGCGCACGTAGTCGATCATGCCTGAGATGCTGGCGGCCCTGAGGATAAGGGTGTAATCATGTAATCAATGCTTCGTCACACAGACAGAGCATCCAGGCTCCCAGGAGGACGCCATGAAGAACGCCCAGGCCCCCGGAGACCGCCGTTTCGGCCGTCCCGGCGGATGGCAGCAAGCAGATGTTCCCGATGCGAGCGACGCGGCCGACTGGTTCGCCGGCCGACTGCCCGACGACTGGTTCACCGGGCCGGCCACCGTCGAGGTCGACCGTGAAGAGATCGTCGTCGTGGGAGAGCTGCCTCCCGTCGAGTCCGGCGACTCCGCCTCGGAGGCCGCCGTCGACGGGCGCATCGCACGCTTCCGCGAGAGCACTCGCGCCGACCGAATGCGCATCGCACACGAGGCCGAACTCCGCTACGGACGGAAGGTGGCGTGGGGAGTCACCCTCGACGGCCGCCGCTCGTTGTTCACTCACCTCGCCGTCCCGGTGATGACCCGACTTCGCCAGCCCGAACGCAAGGTTCTCGACACACTGGTCGACGCCGGGGTGGCGCGATCTCGCTCGGACGCCCTGATGTGGACGGTTCGACTCGCAGGCAAGCACAGTGAGCAGTGGCTCACCGAACTGCGCGAGGCGATGGCGAAGGTGGACGAACTGCGCGCGGACGGCCCGCAGATTTAATTCGATTGCCGAGGCATCGGGTGGGCCCTACCCTGAACTCACCCGATGCGCGCAGGGCGCGTCAGACGAAAGGACACGGGCCGTTGCTCCTGACGAGGTAGTTCCGCGAGTCTTCATCCGCACACACCTCGGAGTACCCCATGGCCCAGTCATATCTGTCCCTGTCCGATCTCACTTTCTCGTGGCCTGACGGCGAACCGGTCTTCGACGGCGTCGACGCCGTGTTCGGCTCGGGCCGTACCGGCGTGGTCGGCCTCAACGGTGCCGGAAAATCCACCCTCCTTCGCCTGATCGCCGGCGTACTGCAGCCCGACCGGGGGTCGATCGTCGCACGCGGCGAGGTGGCCTACCTGCCGCAGGACATCACCCTCGATCCGGGTCTGCGGGTAGACCGCATCCTCGGTATCGCCGATCTTCGCCACTCGCTGCACCGGATCGAATCCGGGGTGGGCACCCCCGAGGACTTCGACGCTGCCCAGGGTCGCTGGGACATCGAGGAACGCGCGATCTCGACGCTGCACAAACTCGGGCTCGAACGGGTGCTCGGCTCCGCGAGCGACCTCGATCGCACGGTCGGCACACTGTCCGGGGGTGAAACGGTCCTGCTCGGCCTCACCGCAAAGCTGCTGACCGAACCGGAGATACTTCTGCTCGACGAGCCCACCAACAATCTGGACGGGAGTTCGCGCCGCAGGCTCTACTCCGTCGTCGAGCAGTTCTCGGGCGCCATGCTGGTGGTCAGCCACGACCGTGATCTGCTCGACCTCATGGACGCCACCGCGGAGCTGCGCGGCGGCGGCATCCGGATGTTCGGCGGCAACTTCAGCGTCTACCAGGAGATCGTGGACGCGGAGCAGGAAGCTGCATTGGCCGCGGTGCGGGACGCGCGTGGTGACGTACAGAAGCAGAAACGGGAGCTCGCCGAGGCGCGGATCAAGCTGGATCGGCGCAAACGCTACGGCCAGAAGATGTTCGAGACCAAGCGTGAACCGAAGATCGTGATGGGGATGCGGAAGCGTCAAGCCCAGGAATCGGCGGGGAAGCTGCGAAACAACCACATCGCGAAGGTCGACGAGGCCAGGGAGTCTTTGACGGAAGCGGAGAGTGCCGTCCGGGACGACCGCGAGGTGCGCATCGAACTTCCCGACACCGAGGTGCATTCGGGCCAGGACGTGATTTCGGTGCAGGACCTGAAACTCGGCAGCGGACAACGGGTGTCGCTACACGTCGTCGGGCCGGAGCGTATCGCACTGGTCGGGCGCAACGGTGTCGGCAAGACGACGCTGCTCGACGCAATCGTGAAAGCGGGACCGCGCGTACCGTTCAAGTCCCTGCCACAGCGGCTCGACGTCTTCGACGAGGCGCTCACGGTGGCGCAGAATGTCGCCGCGGCGGCGCCGCATGCCTCGCAGGAGCAGATTCGCGCACAGTTGGCTCGATTTCTGTTCCGAGGGAACGACTCCGACGTGCTCGCCTCGGCATTGTCGGGCGGCGAACGGTTGCGAGCAGCTCTCGCAACGATATTGCTGGCCGAACCTGCACCCCGCCTGCTACTGCTGGACGAGCCGACGAACAACCTCGACCTCCCGAGTCTGTCGCATCTCACGCAGGCGCTCCGCAGTTTTCGCGGAGCACTGATCGTGGTGAGTCACGACCGTCGTTTTCTCGAGGACATCGGGGTGACGCGGCGGCTCGAACTCACCGAGGACGGGCTGCTGTAGGACCGACGGGAAGATCGTGCACACTGGGCGGGTGAAGCACGCTACCAATCCCGTCGACGGTGTCCGGGTCGCGTACGAGACCGTCGGCGACGGGGAACCCTTCGTCCTCATCCACGGCACTGCGCTGTCACATGCCATCTGGCGCGGGTTCGGTTACGTTCGCGCACTTCGGGATCGGTACCGGTTGATCCTCGTCGACCTCCGTGGACACGGCCGCAGCGACAAACCACACGATCCGGCGTCGTATGCCATGGACTTGATGAGCGCCGACATCGTGGCGGTCCTCGACGAGGTCGGGCTGCCCAGCGCGCACGTTCTGGGCTACTCGCTCGGTGGACGTGTCGCGCTGACACTGGCCGTTCAGAACCCCGAACGCCTCGAGAGTCTGATCATCGGAGGCGGCAGCAGCCTCCCGCAGGCCGGCGCCTTCGATCGCTTGTTCTTCCCTGGCTGTATCGACGTGCTCGAGCAGGACGGGATGGATGCGTTCCTCGAACGATGGAATGCCCGACGCTCCTGGCCGATCGACGCAGGCACCCGTGCGGCATTCAAAGCTAACGACGCGAAGGCATTGGCCGCGTACATGCGGCGTTCGGGTGACGAACCGGGTGTAGACGACGAGGTGCTACGTCGGATCGCCGTCCCGACGCTGCTGTTCGTCGGATCCAAGGATGCCGAACGTTTGGGGGACACGCGGCGGGCGGCGTCCCTCATTCCAGGGGCGTCGTCGGTGATTCTTCCTGGCTTCGACCACTCGAGCGCGGTGGCCGCGAGCACCGAAGTGCTCGCGGCCGTCGAGCCGTTCCTGGCTTCGGTGTGAACGGCTACACCCACTCCACCAACTGGATGATCACTCCGTTCGGGTCGCTCATCTGGAAGTAGCGCTCACCCCAGGGTTCCGTTTCGATGGGCGTGACGATCGGGACACCCTCGGCCTGCAGCCGCTCGTACTCGGTGTCGATGCCGTCGACGACCAGCGCGATGAGCAGACCCTCCCCGGCCGCACCCGCGATGTGCGCGGGCTTGAACGTTTCGAGTCCTGTCCGCAGGAAGACCAGGCTGAAGCCGACGTCCTCACGCTTCAGCGACACGAATCCGTCGGCTGCCATGTCCTCGACGAAACCGAGATGGGTCTTGGCGAAATCGGCCGATGCAGTCGGGTCGGCGACGTTCAGTGACAGTGCGCTTGCCGTGACCTTCACAGTGGTGTCCTTTCCTTGACGACACCCCTCTAACGTACGCCGTACGATATTTGTTCCCGGGGCATCGACGACCTCAGACGCCGAGCAGACCCTTCGCGATGTGCGTCACCTGAATCTCGTTGCTTCCGGCGTAGATCATCAGCGACTTCGCGTCGCGCGCCAGCTGCTCGACCCGGTACTCGGCCATGTAGCCGTTACCGCCGAACAACTGCACCGCCTCCATCGCCACCTCGGTGGCCGCGCGCGAGGAGTACAACTTCATCGCCGACGCTTCTGCCAGTGTCACCGGGTCCCCCGCCTCCGCCCGTTCGATGGCGTTGAAGACCATGTTCTGCACGTTCATCCGGGCAATCTCCATCTCGGCCAACTTGAGCTGCACCAGCTGGAACTGTGCGATCTCCTTGCCCCACAACTTGCGGGACTTGGCGTAGTCGACACACAGACGGTGACATTCGTTGATGATCCCGAGCGACAACGAGGCGATGCCGATACGTTCGGCGGCGAAGCTCTCCTTCGCACTGGACTTCCCGTCCGATGCGCCGCCCTCTTCCGTCTCGCCGAGCAGTCGATCGCGGCCGACGCGCACGTTGTCGAAGAACAACTCACCGGTGGGCGAGGAGTTCATCCCCATCTTCTTGAACGGCGCACCCTGGGTAAGCCCCTCCATGCCCGCGTCGAGGACGAACGTGAGCACCTTGCGGTCGCGGCGGTCGATCGACGCGTCGCCGTCGTCGAGCTTCGCGTACACGATCATGACGTCGGCATAGGGCCCGTTGGTGATGAAGGTCTTCTGCCCGTTGAGGATGTAGTCGTCTCCGTCGCGCCGGACATAGGACTTCATGCCACCGAAGGCGTCCGAGCCGGAATCGGGTTCGGTGATGGCCCAGGCGCCCACTTTCTCGAAGGTGACCAGGCCGGGTAGCCAACGCTCCTTCTGCGCCAGAGTGCCTCGACTGCGGATGGTGCCCGCCGCCAGGCCGAGGCTCACGCCGAGGGAGGCGACGAGCCCGAGACTCACCCCCGCCAGCTCGGCATTCATGATGACGCCCATGCTGCCCGCACCGAGACCGGCCGATTTCTCGCCTTTCTCCGCGGATTCGGGGTCTTCGCCGCGTTCGCGGGCCAGCGACTTCTCGAGGGCGTCCCGCGCCATCTCGTCGATACCGAAAGTGGCGAAGAGCTTGCGGATGATGTCGAACGGAGGCAACTCCCCGGTCTCGAGCTTGTCGACGTGGGGTCGAATCTCCTTGTCGATGAAGCCGCGGATCGCGTCGCGGAACATCAGATCGGTGTCGGACCACTGATACATGCCGGGGACTCCAGTCGCTGAAAAGACAATGACACTTCCCCGCAAATATAGAACAGGTTCTCGTTATTGGGAACGAGACCGCGCCCGCTACCTGATGAGCCTCAACCGTTGCGCGAGCCAGGGCGTTTCCTTCTCCAGTCCGGCAGACCACACGGCGAAGCTGTGACCCCCGGGGACCTCGAGGTACTGCACATCCATGCCCGCATCCTTCGCGGCCTGGAAAACCTTCTGCGCGCCGGGCCGGTAGTCCGCGTCGTCGCTGCCGACGACGAAGACCCCGGCCGAGTCCGGGTATTTCTTCGTCGCCATCAGATCGAGCGGATTGACTTTCTCGAATGCAGACTCGCTTCCGCCGAACGCTGCGTCGAGCGTCCTCTGACGATCACCGAGTGTGGGCTCTTCCTGTCCGGAGATGTCGAGGAACGTGGGGTACACCTCGGGATAGTTGGTTGCCATCTGCAGCGAACAGGTGCCGCCGTAGGAGAGGCCGCCTATCGCCCAGGCTCGGGGGTCCCGGTTGACCTGAAGGTTCGAGGCCACCCAGGCCGGAACGTCTTTGGCCAGATAGGTGGCCACGTTGCCCATGGGCGAGTCGACGCACAACGGGTTCGCGATCTGTGAGCCGGTAGCGTCCGCGACCACCACGACGGGAGCAAGACCTTCGTGCTCGGCCGCGAAGGCATCCATCGTAGATGTCAGCTTGCCGCCCGCGAGCCAGTCCTCCGGAGCGCCGGGCTGGCCGGCGAGAAGTACCAGCACGGGCAGCAGAGGCCGAGGATTCGTGAAATATGCAGGGGGCAGATAGATTTCGGCGTCGCGGGCGGTGAAATTCGATTGCGTGGCGGGGATGTGCGCGGTGAGGACGCGGCCCTCATCGCCCATCCCCGGCGGAGGAGTCCACAACGCGTCGAGAGGCGTCCCGGTGACAACCCTCTCGGTGACACCCCCCAGATCGTGAAGATCCACGCGATCGAACGGTTCGTCTCCGAAAGCGGTGCCCACAGTGGGATACGCGTCGAACACCAGATTGATCTGCGTCGCCGACGCGAGCACGACCGCGATTACCGCCAGTACCGACACCGCCGCCGATGCCGCCGTACGTCCGGCCCGAATCCTCGGAATCAGCAAAAGAATTGCGGCCAGACCCACCCCGATCCACACATAGATGGAAATTTCGATCGGGTCAGGAAAGGGTCGGAGGATCTTCTCGACGGCGATATAGACGGCGAGGGTGACCACGGCGGCCACTGCGAGACAGAGCGGCAGGGCTTTCCTGCGAAACCACGGGACACGGGCGGCCAGCAACCACACGCCACCGAGTGCGCCCAGGCCGGTGAGAATCCAGGGCAGAGGCCCTGAAATCACGCTGAGGTCGCTGAGCCATTCCACGTCACGAAGCCTAGAGCGCGAACCCGCACTGCGTCGGCTACTCGAAGCGACCGTTAAAATCGTGTGGTGACGTTCATCAAGGTCTGCGGTCTGCGTGACCAAGCCTCGGTCGATGTGGCCGTGCGACTCGGTGTCGACGCCGTGGGCTTCGTCTTTGCCGAGAGCGTGCGCCGAATTGCGGTGGAGGATGCGGCGGCGCTGATCCGCTCCGTCACCGGTCCCACCGTGGCGGTGGGGGTGTTCAAGGGAAGTTCTGTACCGGAGGTGATCGAGATCGCGGCCGCAGCCGGGCTCGGCACCGTCCAGGTGCACGATGTGAGGTCCGCCGAGGACGTCACCCGATTGCGAGAGGCAGGGCTCACGGTGATCCGTGCGGTGGTTGCCGGGGATTCGTCCGGCGATTTCGGGGCCGACCGCCTCCTCGTCGACGGGGCGACAGCCGGCGCGGGAGTGCCGTGGGACTGGGCGGGGCAGGCCCGACCCGACGGTGAGTGGATCCTCGCCGGCGGCCTGAATCCCGGCAACGTCCGGACCGCAATCGACGCCACCGGCGCGTGGGGTGTCGACGTGTCGAGCGGTGTGGAATCTTCCCGCGGCGTCAAGGACGCGGCGCTGATCGAGCAGTTCGTTTCCGCGGTCCGATCAGGAGCGTGACTCAGGCGGGCATCCCTGTCACGGAATCTTCGGCGTCCCAGGAGGCAAGGA
Source organism: Rhodococcus oxybenzonivorans (assembly GCF_003130705.1). NCBI lineage: Bacteria > Bacillati > Actinomycetota > Actinomycetes > Mycobacteriales > Nocardiaceae > Rhodococcus > Rhodococcus oxybenzonivorans. Next base: position 5,515,339 of record NZ_CP021354.1, read on the forward strand.
CGGTGCGGATACCCACCACTAACGCCAACGGCTGGTCGATCATCACGTGATGCCCCGCGTCCGGGATGTCCGTCACCAGCGCGGTCGGGCCGAATCGCGCCCTCATAGTCCTCATCATCTCTTCGTCGACGATCCCGTTCTCGGCACGGAAGAACGCGATGCGGCAGCGGGGTTCTGCCGCGACCAGCCGATCGCTGCCGCTGCGGGCGAAGAATCCGGGGTCGAACTTCCACGACCAGCCGCCCTCCACCTCCCGCATCGAGGTCTCCGCGACGTGGTCGCGGACGGCCGGAACCGCCGACTCCTGCGGCGGCACGAACCGGAAATGGGCGAGCGCATCGGCCTTGCTCGAATACACCTTCTTGGGCCCGAACGCCCGCTGCTGCCGTGCCGCTTCCTCCTCGGGTGTCTGGGCGCGAACGGGTGAATCGATCAGTTGGACCCCGGCCAGATCCTCGCCGAACAACTGGGCGGCCACATAGGACACCATTCCGCCCATGCTGTGTCCGACGAAGGCCGGTGGACCGGAGATACCAGCGGGTTTCGCGACGGCCAGGGCCTCTTCGGCCCACTGCTCGAGCCCGTAGTGCTCGCGAGAGTCACTGTCTCCGTGTCCGGAGAGATCGAGAGCGACCACCCGTCGTCCGGTGGCCAGCATGGGTGCGACGTGATCCCACCACCTGCTGTGTGCCGCTCCACCGTGCACCAACACGATTCCGGGGGTTCCCGTCGGCCCCCACGCGCGGTACCGGATCTGTGCGGCGGCCACATCCACCTGGCCGACCTCCACCGGGCAGGCCAGGGCCGAGGCGAACCAGTGGGGCGCGCCACTCTGTACGTTGCTCATCAATCGAACATACCGATCACTTTTCCCGACGCTGAAGAAGGTCGAACATCGCGGCGACAGCACGGTCGACCACGGGAAACTTGTCCGGGGCCAGGTCGTGGCGCGCACCGTCGAACTCGACGAGGATCGTCGTCCCCGGAATCAGTTCGAGTGCCGATTCCATTTCTTCGGTGGTTGCGAACGGATCCTTCGAACCGTGCACGATCACTGCGGGCGTGCGCAGGTCCGGAAAATGGTCTGTGCGAGGCTTCTCGGGTTTCGCCGGTGGATGCAGCGGATAGGACAGCAACAGGAGGGCATCGATCCCGGCGGGCACCTCCGCGGCCAGCATGGACGCTTGACGACCGCCGTACGAATGCCCGCCGGCCCACACCGGCTCGGGCCCGAAGTCACGCATGACGGCGACGGCCTCCGCAACGCCCTCGCGATCCTCCGCTGCCCTCGACGGATGCGGCGGGCCCGACGCACGGCGCTGTCGAAAGGGCAGGTCGAACAGCAGGACCAGCACGCCTCGTTCCACGAAACCCTCGGCCATCGCTCGTAACAGCTTTGTGTCGCAGTTACTTCCCGCCCCGTGCGTCAGCACCAACCCGGCCACCGGATCACCCTCCGGGCGATGCAACTGCCCCCGCACCCCCTGCTTCTGCAGCAGTTCAGTCATTCGATCACGGTAGCCGGTTCCGTTCCCTGGCCACCGCGCCCGCCCACAGTTGGTTTCGATTGGCTTTCGATCTGTTTGCCGAGGGGGTCGAGTGGGTATCTTTACCCTACGACTGCTGGGAGTAGCACATGGATACCACCACGACCGTCATCTGGATCGTCGTCGCGATCGTCGTCGTCCTTGCCCTGATCGCGCTGGCCGTTGCCGCAACGCGCAAGCGCAAGCAAGCACGGCTCCACGAGGCCCAGGACATCCGCACAAAAGCCCAGGAACAGGCTTCCATCGTCGGGCAGCGTGAAGCGATCGCCGATCAGACTGCCGCCGAGGCACGGCGGGCCCAGGCAGATGCCGAGGCCAAAGCCGCGGAGGCGTCGCGACTTCAGCACGAGGCGGCGACGCACCAGCGCACTGCCAGCACGTCCCGGGAAGAGCTGGACAAGGAGTGGAAGCGGGCCGACAAGCTCGATCCCACCACCAAGTCCACGAATGCGGACGCGAACACGAATACGGACACGACCGGCACCCGGTCGAACGACACCCGGACCAGTGACGTCCGATCGAATGAGACCCGATCGAACGACACGCCCGGTGCCCATTCAAAGCCGACCGATACAACGCCGACGTAACAACATCGGCGCGGCCTGCCTCGCCCCACAGAAGCAAAGTGTGACACTGTGCCCCGGCTCGAGCCGGCACTCACCATGGGAGGTCGGAAATGCGCATCGGACGACTCGTCACGATCATCGTCGTGGTGTGGTTGATCATCGGGGCTATCGCCGTCTGGCAGCGCGGCTACTTCCAAGAGGCCAACGCCGACTGCGCGAGCGCGGGCACCATCGCCGTCACCGTGATCGCAGGCCCACTCAACTACGCAGGCGTGAACCCGAAGGTGAACTGTGAAGTGCCACAGCCGAGTCAGTAGTCTCGGTCCGTCGAAAAGGAAATGAGGCAATACCGTGATCATCCTCGGAATCATTCTGCTGATCATCGGTCTCGTCGCGAAGATTTCGATCCTCACGACAATCGGGATCATCCTCCTGGTCATCGGTCTCGTCCTGATGGTGCTCGGTACGACAGGGCGCGCCGTCGGCGGGCGAAAGTACTGGTATTGACGGCTCGACCGTCCTCCGGTAACTGACCCTCTCCGACCGCCGTCGATCCCGACGGCGGTCGGAGACGCACGGAGCCGGCATCCGGTCCGGCTGTCCGGATTTCAGCTGTCCGGGCTTCAGACGGTGGCGAGGACGTACGAGAGGACGAATCCGGCCGCAGTGCTCAACGCGACTGTCGGGCCGCCTTTTTCGTATGCCTCGGGCATGAGGGTGTCGGCGAGCGAGGCCAGTACGGCACCGGCGGCGAATGCAAGTGGCAGAGAAATGGTCTCGGGTGAACTCGTGGCCAGCGGACCCGCGCCGATGACGACGGCCGCGGTGAGCAGAGCGGCGCACACCACCCAGGTGCCGACAACGAAGGCCTGTGTCCTTCCTTGTGCACGCATCGATGCACTGCCGACCAAGGCCTCGGGAAAGTTGGAGACGAAGATCGCGACGAGAAGGGTTACGCCCCCGGTACCCTCACCGAGAGATACGCCGAGCGCAATGTTCTCCGGCACGCCGTCGAGCGTCACCGCGGCGAGGAGCGCGAATCCGGCCATCCCGCTCACAGAAGCCGTCGAGGGGGCAGTCTCCGACGCGGCTGCGTCGACGTCGAGTTTCTCGCTCCCCTGACGTTGTCGATGCGTGCCCTCGGCGAGACGGTCGAGCCGCTCGCTGAGAACGGTGAACACGACGGCCCCCACAGCCAGACCGAGCACGGCCCGCCAGATACCGCCCTTCTCGTACGACTCCTCGAAGAGTTCGAAGGTCAACGCCGTAATCAGGGCGCCCGAGGCAAACGCCAGCATGCCGGCGAGCATGCGTTTGGGAATGGTGAATCGGCCGCCGACCAGCGCTCCGATAACCAGCGCGCTCGACGCGATCACCCCGAAGATCAGCGACTCGACGATGATGATGCCTCCTCGTGCGGAGAAGGCCCGATGACCTTCCTGGATACACCGAGTACCCCGCACAGATGAGTTTGCGCAGCACCGACGAGGTCATGTGGTTCAGCGGAGAAAATGCGACGGCACCGACCGGATGGTAGAAGATCGCACCATGGCTTCTCGTTCGTGGATCGACACCCATGTCCATCTCGTCGACTTTCTGCAAGCTCCCGCCGACACCGCCGAGCTGCGCGACGCGCTCGTCCGCAACGGGGCCCGGCGTGCCGTAGTCTTCGGTCTTCCGGTGAAGAAGAAATGGTCGGTCGCCGAGCCCGTTCAGCCCGACTACTACCTCGACGACAATGCACCGTGCCACTACCATTCGCTGACCGATGCGACCGTCCTCGACCTCCTCCCCGACCTCGAGGCGGAGGGGCAACTCGAGGTGGCGCCGTTGATCTGCGGCTTCGATCCCACCGATAAGCTGGCGATAGACCACCTGGAATTCGTCTGGAGCCGCTCGGACCGGTGGGCCGGGATCGGTGAGGTGATGTTCCGCCACGACGATCTCACCAACCTGACACTCGGCGACGTTCCCGCACCCGATCACGAGGCCATGGACGCGGTTCTCGATTTCTGCGCCCAGCAGAAGGTCCCGATCTCCCTGCACCACGACTCGGCGTCACCGGGCCTTCCGGACCGGCACGAATACGTCGGCAAACTCGAGAACGCGCTCGACCGGCATCCGACCACCTCGGTGGTCTGGTGCCATGCCGGTGTCTTCCGCCGCACCCGTCCCTCCAACCAGCTGGATCTGGTACGCCAACTGATCGAACGTCACGCCCGCCTGACCATCGAACTGTCCTGGGTGCTGCTCGACCACATCACCGACGGCACCGATACCGACCCGGACTGGATCGCACTTCTCGCCCGCCACCCCGATCGCTTCGTGGTCGGCACCGACACAATCGCAAGCGCGGATACCGTCGACGCCCGCGCCCGCCAGATCCACGCCCTGCTCGACGCTCTCCCCGACCCCGCCGCGAGGTGCCTCGCCGAGGACAACGCGCAGGCACTGTGGTTCCCCTGACAGCGCGCTACCGCGCCTGTGAGTACTTAATAACCGCGGAAGGTTAATAAGTACTCACGGGTGCCGGAGGCGCTACTCGGGGGCCTGATCCTCGGGCTCTACCGGCTCGACCTTTTCACGATCGGACGCATTGCCTTCGACTCCTTTGGCCTCACGCTCGGCGGTCAGACGTTCTTCCATGTCGTCGACGAGGTCGGCAATCCGCTGATGCTCGGGGAGGTGCTGACCATGTCGATCTTGGTTCGCCTTCATCACGCTCCTTCCGGGTCGGTGCGGGAGTTCGGTATCGGTCCGACTCGGGTCCACACATTTCGAACTGTACGCCGATCGACGTCCGGCGTCGGGAAATGCGACACGGTACTGGACGCCCGTCCTGGTCGCGAAACACCCGCAGTGAAACGCGTTGCAGACCAGTGGCATACGCTCGACGGTACTGCGAATGTGCCACTGCGCTCGACTATTTCGCCATTGTGGTGGCTTATCCGCTTCGATACGGCGCGGACTTCGATACGCAATCGACACCGTCTTGTGCATACGGACGGCGAGCACCTCGTACTCTAGACCGGGTACGACCCGAAGGAGGATCGAGATGCCGGCAGTCACCACCCCCCATGTCTACGTGCACCGCGCCGGAGATCGGCTGAAAACCAGGATTTCCTGGTTGGATTCGAAGCATTCGTTCTCCTTCGGTCAGCACTACGACCCCGACAACACCCATCACGGACTCCTGCTCGTGAACAACGACGACACCGTGCTTCCGGAACAGGGATTCGAGACACATCCCCACAAGGACATGGAGATTGTCACCTGGGTGTTGCGTGGCTCACTCGTGCACCAGGATTCGATCGGCCATTCGGGCATCATCTATCCCGGTCTCGCTCAACGCATGAGTGCGGGCACAGGGATCATGCACTCGGAGAAGAACGACAGCTGGCGGCTGGCCGGCGAAGAGCACCACGAACCCGTTCATTTCGTGCAGATGTGGGTGGTCCCCGACGAGGCTGGACTGACACCGAGTTACGAACAGCTCGAGATCGAGGACGAGATCTTGAAGGGTGGACTGGTGCCGGTGGCGTCCGGAATGCCCGAATATCGCGATCATTCGGCGATCCGCATCAACAACAAGCACGCCGCACTGCACGTCGCCCGCGTGTTTCCCGGCGCACCGATCAGGTTGCCCGAGGCACCGTTCCTGCACGTCTTCATTACTCAGGGCACCGCCGACATGGAAGGTGTCGGCACCCTGTACGAGGGCGATGCCGTCCGTACCAGCGCATCCGGTGGTCAGGAGATCTCCTCACACTCCGGCGCAGAGGTGCTGGTCTGGGAAATGCACGCCCGCATCGGCGGGTAAACGGTGTAAGTATGGAGCCATGACCACGGCTCAACGCTCAGGCATCGACCTCACCCACCTCGGCAGCGGCATCCGTGCCCAGGACGACCTCTTCCTCCACGTCAACGGCGGCTGGATCGACAGTTACGAGATACCCGCGGATCGGGCCATCGACGGCGCGTTCCGCACGCTGTACGACAAGGCCGAAGTCGACGTCCAGAACATCATCGAGGAGGCTGCCGGTTCGGGCGCTCCGGCTGGGACCGACGCTCAGCGAATCGGTGACCTGTACGGCAGCTTCATGGACTCGGGCGCCGTGGAAGCCGCAGGCCTGACGCCGATCGCCGACGAACTCGCAGCCGTCGCCGAGGCCGGCGATCTCTCGGCGCTGGCCGGAGTGATCAGCCGCCTGCAGCGGACGGGCGTGGGCGGCGCGGTCGGCCACTACGTCGACACGGACGCCAAGAACTCCGAACGCTATCTGGTGCACTTCAGCCAATCCGGCCTCGGACTGCCCGACGAGTCCTACTACCGCCAGGACGAGCACGCACAGATCCGGGCCGCGTACGTGGCGCACATCGGCAAGATGTTCGAGCTCGCCGGTGTCGGGTACGACGCCCAGCGCGTGTTCGACCTCGAGACGAAGATCGCGGCCGGACACTGGGACGTCGTGAAACGGCGCGATGCGGAATTGAGCTACAACCTGGTAACCCTCGACCAGCTGCCGGAAGGCCTGGACTGGGCCGCGTGGATCGACGGGCTGGGCGGCACCCGCGATCAGTTCGCCGAGATCGTTGTCCGCCAGCCCGACTTCCTCACCACACTCACCGGGCTGTGGACGTCCGAGGATCTGGAGACGTGGAAGGCGTGGGCCACGTGGAACGTCATCCGCTCACGGGCGCCGTACTTGACGCAGGCACTCGTCGACGAGAATTTCGCGTTCTACGGTAAGACGCTGACCGGAACCGAGGAGAACCGTGAGCGCTGGAAGCGCGGTGTGTCCCTGGTTCAGGACCTCCTCGGTGAGGCCGTCGGAAAGTTGTACGTCGAGCGCCACTTCCCCGCCGACGCCAAGGCCCGTATGCAGGAACTCGTCGCCAACCTGCAGGAGGCGTACCGCCGCAACATCGCCGACCTCGAGTGGATGAGCCCCGCGACCCGTGAGGCCGCGCTGCGCAAGCTCGAGAAGTTCACGCCGAAGATCGGCTACCCGGACAAGTGGCGCGACTACTCGTCGGTCACCATCTCCCGCAACGACCTGGTGGGCAACTATCGGCGCGGGTACGCGGCCGAGTACGACCGTGACCTGGGCAAAGTGGGTGGCCCCGTCGACCGCGACGAGTGGTTCATGACCCCGCAGACGGTGAACGCCTACTACAACCCTGGAATGAACGAAATCGTGTTTCCGGCCGCTATCCTGCAGCCGCCGTTCTTCGATGCCGCCGCCGACGATGCCGCTAATTACGGCGGAATCGGTGCGGTCATCGGCCACGAGATCGGCCACGGATTCGACGACCAGGGCGCCAAGTACGACGGCGACGGGAACATGGTCGACTGGTGGACCGACGACGATCGCAGTGAGTTCGGTAAGCGCACCAAGGCTCTGATCGAGCAGTACAACCAGTTCGAGCCGAAGGCACTGCCCGGCCATGCGGTCAATGGGGAGTTCACGATCGGCGAGAACATCGGCGACCTCGGTGGCCTCTCCATCGCGATCGCCGCCTACAAGATCGCGACTGAGGGAACGGAGCCTCCGGTGCTCGACGGGCTCACCGGTCTACAGCGCGTGTTCTTCGGCTGGGCGCAGGTGTGGCGGACCAAGGCACGCGATGCCGAAGCTCTCCGGCGTCTCGCGGTTGATCCGCACTCGCCGCCGGAGTTCCGGTGCAACGGAGTGGTGCGCAACCTCGACACCTTCCACGACGCGTTCGACGTCCAGCCCGGCGACGCCCTCTATCTCGATCCGGAGCAGCGCGTCAAAATCTGGTAGCGGCCGGTCCCCCACCGACGCCCCCCTGAAAAACGTAGCCCGCACAGCGAACTGTGCGGGCTACGGCGTGGTGTTCGGGATCAGATTCAGCGGTTCCAGTCACCCAGACCGTCGGAGCCGCTGAGCACGCCACCGGCAGTGTTCTGCACGACCACCGCGTCGCCCTTCTTCGAATTTTCGTAGAACCACTTGGCGTCCTCGGTGCTCACGTTGAGGCACCCGTGGCTGACATTGGTGTTGCCCTGCGCGTCCAACGACCACGGCGCAGCGTGGACGAAGATGCCGCTGTACGACATGCGCGTGGCGTACTCGACGTAGGTGCGGTACCCCTCTTCGGAGTCGACCGGCACCCCGTACGTGGACGAATCCATGTACATGTCGCGGAACTTCTCGCCGATGATGTAGGTACCGTTAGGGGTCTCGTGGCCCGGCTTACCCATCGAGGTCGGCATGGTCTTGACCACCTCACCGTTGCGGGTGATCGTGATCTGCTTGGTGTTGTCGTCGGCGGTCGCCACCAGGGCGTCGCCGATGGTGAACGTGGAATGCGCGTCTCCGGCATCCACGGTGACCTGCGTGTTGGCCGGCCAGAAGTCGGTGGGCTTCCAGCGCACCTGGCTGTCGTTGATCCAGTAGAACCCACCCTCGACGGGCTGGCTGGTGGTGACCTTGATGGCACGCTCGGCGGCGGCGCGGTCACCGATCGCCTCGTTGAACCGAATGATCACCGGCTGCGCGACACCCACGACCTCACCCTCACCGGGGTTGAGGGACGGTGCCGAGAAGTTGGCCGGCGCGGGCGCCGGTTCGGGGAGCGGAAGCTGCGGGGCGCTGGGCAGACCGGGAAGGGTGGGAATCTCCGGTCCACCGGGGAACAGCGGGACGGCCTGAGCGGGTCCTACCAGCGCCGTTCCGGAAACCACCACTCCGGCCACTGCGACGGCGACGCGCGATGACCAGCGCTGATTCCGCGAAGTACAGATTCCTGTCTTGCCCATATGACCACTCTCGTTCGACGACGTGTGTTTACGCGCGTCCCCGACGGACCTAACAATCGCGCACTGCCATTAACACACATCATCCGGCGCCGAGCAATTTACCCGCAATCGTTGCCGCTCTGCGCCCTGTGAGTACTTGTTATCACTGGACTGTTAAGAAGTGCTCACGGCGAGGTGTCGGCGCGGGCTGCGGCCAGCATGCTGTCAATGGTCACAAGCTTGGTGCGGGCCCGACCCGCGGCACGGCCCCCGGCGCGCTCGGTTTTGTCGATACGCTGCCAACCTTGGTAGTCGATCGCATTGGGCGCCCGTTCGGCAATCAACCGATCGAGGGCCTCCCGGTCTTCGGGCGCGTCGAGCCTGCCCGCCGAGAAGTCATCGATCACCATGTGTACGGTCTCGGCCGAGCAGTACTTGTTCGTGCCGATCACGCCTGTCGGGCCCCGCTTGATCCAGCCCGCCACGTACACACCGGGGATCGGCGTGCCCGTCTCGGGGTCGATCACCCGCCCGTTCTCGTTGGGGATGACCCCGCGCCGGTCGTCGAACGGGAGCCCCGCCACCGGACGGCCGCGATAGCCGATCGATCGCAGGATCAGCCCGGTGTCGAGCGTCTCGATGACATCCGACGGTTTGGCACCGAGAACCCCGGAGGCGTCCGCGACCATCTCGTTGCGGGCGATCCGCACGGATTCGACGTGCCCGTCACCGAGAATGTCGACCGGTGAGGTGAGGAAGCGAAGCACGATGCGCTTGTGTGCGGGGTTGGCGGCCCGCTGCGCGAACTCCTCCACCTGCTTCACCTTCAACTGCAGCGACGGCTCCGCATCGTCCGCGTCGACGAGTGCACGGCTGGCCGGATCGAGCACGGCTTCCTCGGGGTCGACGACGACGTCCACGTTGGGCATTCGGCCCAGGGCAAGGAGTTCGGGGTTGGTGTATGCCGCCTGGGCAGGACCCCTGCGCCCGAGTACCACAACCTCCCGGATGTTGCTCGACCGCAGCGCTTCGAGCGCATGGTCGGCCAGATCCGTGGTCGCCAGGACATCGGGATCGGTGACCAGGATCCGGGCCACGTCGAGCGCCACGTTGCCGTTGCCGACGATGACGGCGCGCTCGCCGGAGAGGTCGAACGTGCGGTCGGCGTAGTCGGGATGGCCGTTGTACCAGGCGACGAACTCGGTGGCCGCGTGGCTGCCCGGCAGATCCTCGCCGGGTATGTCGAGCCTGCGGTCACCCGCAGCGCCTACCGCGTAGATCACGGCGTGGTGGTGCCGCAGCAGTTCCTCGTGGGTGACGTCCTCGCCGACTTCCACGTTGAAGTGGCAATGCACGTTCCGTTTGCCCACTGCCGAACGGAACTGATCGGTGACACCCTTCGTGCCCGGATGATCGGGGGCGACACCGGCGCGCACCAACCCGTAGGGGGTGGGCAGGCGCTCGAACATGTCGACCTCCATGCGCGGTTTGGCGGTCAGTTCCATCGCGGCGTAACAGGCCGCGGGACCAGACCCGACGATCGCGACGTGCAGCGTGCCGAGCGCGGCGTCGATCGATGGCAGCTTCACCGGATCCGGCCAGTCGGGACCGATGGGGTGTTTGGTGTAGTACTGCGCATTGATGTCGAGGTAGGGGGCGTCGACTTCTTCGAGGTCGTTCTCGGCATAGATTGCCTCGACCGGGCATTCCTCGACGCAGGCACCGCAGTCGATGCAGGTGTCGGGGTCGATGTACAGCATTTCCGTGGTCGCGAACGGTTTCTCGTCCGGTGTGGGATGGATGCAGTTGACCGGACAGACATCGACGCACGAGGCGTCGTTGCAGCAAGGCTGCGTAATCACATAAGTCACGGCTCTCCCCTACCTGAGTACACGCAGTCCGACATCGACTGGAAGCCCAGACTATAACGTGTTCCACTTTTGCGCGAGGATGTGACGAAGGGGACGTCCGCCAGGACAGCGTCCGTCCCCGCTCCCGTCAAACCGCTCCGCCCGGCTCCAGTCGGAATCCAACTTTGAGCGTCACCTGGAAGTGCGCCACCGCACCGTCCTCGATGTGACCCCGTGTCGAAACCACCTCGAACCATTCGAGGTTGCGTACGGTCTCCTGCGCGCGCCCGACGGCGTTTTTGATGGCGCCGTCGATGCTGTCTCCCGACGAACCTACGACCTCGACGACCCGGTACACGTGATCACTCATCATGATTCCTTTCGTGGTTACTTGTCGTTACGTACGAGCGCCTGCGCTTCGACCCCGAGCCGCGCCAGACGCAGATCACCGAGAGCGGTGAACGAACTGCCGAGCCGATTGGTGACGAAGCCGAGGGACAACCCGCTGTCGAGGTCCGCATAGGCCCCGGACCCGCCGACACCGTAGTGCCCGATCGCGTTCCGTGGTTGCTCTCGGGAAGCCAGGATCGGGCGGTGATAGCCGAGCGACCACTGGGGCCGGATACCGAGCACGTAATCGCGGTCGCGGGTCTGCACGGTCGACATCTGCTCGATGGTGGATCGGCGCAGGAAACGGCGTCCGTCGAGCACACCGCCGTTCGCGATCGCGCCGTACATGCGGGCGAGGGCGCGGGCACTGAACACACCGTTCCATCCGGGCATCACTGCGCCGTGCACGGCCGGGTTGCGCACCAGCACGTCGAATCCGGTGGGCATGGCCGCCTCGGCGAGCCCGCGCGTGGGGCCGACGCGCGCGAGGACGGTAGACGTGAGCTCCCAATTCAATCCAGCAGGGTTGATGTGCGGAAACAGTTTCGCGATCCGTGGCCGGTGCTGCTCCGGGACCAGGTACCAGAAGTCGTCGATTCCGAGGGGACCGGCGATCTCCTCCTCCACCACCCGGACGAACGGTTTCGCCGTCACCCGTGCGACGAGTTCGGCCACCAACCACCCGTAGGTGACGGCGTGATATCCGGGACCGCGGAGTCTGCGTGGGTCGGCCGGTGTCGACGCGAGAGCCTGCACGACCGCGTCGTAGTCGAGTAAATCGAGTGGGCTGCGCATCAGACCTCGCACTCGATGCAAACCGGCGCGATGCGTCAGCAGGTCGCGGACCGTGATGGCGTCCTTGCCTGCCGCACCGAACTCGGGCCAGTAGTCGGCCACCCTCGCGTCGTAATCGAGCAGACCGCGCTCGGCGAGCCTGTGCACGACGGTGCTGGCCACCCCTTTGCCCGTCGAGAACGACAATGCGACGGTGTCGCGGTCCCAGCGGCGATCACGATCGGCCCAACCCGCCCAGATATCCAGCACCTTCTCGCCGCGGAAATACGCGGTGAGCGCGCCGCCACCTTGCTGAGGTTGCCGGTACATCGCAAAGAAGCGGTCCGCGAGGGGAAGGAACCGAGGGTCGACATGCAACTCGGTCCGGGGCGCGGCCGCGGGCCTGTGACTTCGAACGCTGGTCGTCATCGACCACCTCCGATCTACTGCCGCTTCATGCGGCAGATGCGTCAGCCCATTGTGACTGCCGTCACCATACGACGCCGACCGGGGGTGTGATCAGGAAACCCGCCAGACCGTTACCCCATCGGTGAAACATGCTTGACCTGCAAGGAAATTGATGGCAAGCGCAGGCCCGCCGGAGCACACGACACCGCGGGCCGGGTCGGCGACGAGGGCCTGACCTCCGGGGCCGCTCAACACCAGCGCGGGGCCTGATCCGGCGACCGTCCCGATGGCGACGCTTTTCGGTCCGATCGCGATCGCGGCAACGCCGCCGCCGCGAGCTTCGGCGGCACCGACACCCCCGCCCACCCCGGCGCCGAGTGCCGCCCCCGCCTCGGCTGCGTCGGCGAAACCGACACCATCGTTGCCGAGCGCTGCAGAGTTGCTGCTCGGGTCGGATTTCGCGCCACACGCGGTGCGGTCGATGACCGAGGTGGTGTCGCGGCCCGGAGGCGACACGCAGGACAACGATCCCGCCGACGCGGTGGCCGGCGTCGTCATCAGAGTTCCGAGTGCCGTCGCAACGACACCGAGAACGAGTCCGGCAGCACCGGCTGTCGAACGCTCCATGAAGACCTCCCCATGTTCGGACGCAAGTCGCCCGCCTGAGCGTACGTCAGCGTCGGCTACTTTCGGTCTCGGTCCCGACTCGGTTGCACTCGCTTCGGTTCGCCCGGCATCTTGGGATAGTTGGGCGGGTACGGGAGATCGCCCAGGCCGTTCGCGGCGTCCCGGTCTGCCATGTCGAGCAGGACGTCGAGCGACTGCTCCACGTCACGGATGGTCGCCATGGGGTCTCCACGCTTGTCGAGCAGGGCGGGCACGGTGGCGATGGTGAAGTCGTCAGGGTCGACGTCGACGAGTTCCGCCCAGGTCACCGGCGTCGACACCGTCGCGATAGGAGTCTTGCGGGCGGAGTACGCGGAGGCGATGGTCTTGTCGCGCGCATTCTGGTTGAAGTCGAGGAAGATCCGTTCGCCGCGTTCCTCCTTCCACCACGACGTGGTGGCCCGGTCACCGCTGCGCCGCTCGATCTCCCGCGCGAGGGCGATGCCGGCCCGGCGGACCTCTACGAAGTCCCACCGCTGCGCGATGCTCAGATAGATATGCAGGCCACGACCACCCGACGTCTTCGGGAAGCCGACCAGGCCGAGCTCGTCCAGCAGGGGCTGCACGACGTCGAGAGCCACCGCACGGGCATCGTCGAAGCCGGTGCCGGGCTGCGGGTCCAGGTCGATTCGCAGCTCGTCGGGATGGTCGACGTCGGGGCAGCGGACCGCCCACGGATGGAAGGTGATGTTGCCGAGGTTCGCAGCCCACACGATGTCGGGCGCGCTGCGGACGCGGAGTACATCCGCCTTTCGTCCCGACGGGAAAGTCACCTCGCAGGAACCGACGTGTTCCGGACGCTTGGCCGGCACCCGCTTCTGGTAGATCTCCTCGCCTTCGACTCCGTCGGGGAACCGCTGCAGATGCGTCGGCCGGTCCCGCAGCGCATCCAGCAGCGCACCCTGCAGGGCGACGGAGCGGTAGTACTCCACGAGGTGACGTTTGGTGCCACCGTCCGCACCGAGTTTCGGGTAGTAGATCTTGTCGGGATTCGACAGGCGAACGGCGACGCCGTCCACGTCGAGTTCGACGGCCGGGCTCGCCATCACGAACCCCCGGCCAGCACGTCGGCAAGGTCGTATCGCACCGGAACCTCCAGTTGTTCGAATGTGCACTCGTCGGGCGTCCGGTCCGGTCGCCAGCGCAGGAACCGCGCGGCGTGCCGGAAACGTGCGCCTTCCATCTGGTCATACGCCACCTCCACCACCCGTTCAGGTCGAAGTGGCACCCACGTGCGGTCGTTGCCCGACCGCCAGCGGGTGGGCTCACCCTCGGCGACGACGTCGTCACCGACACGCAGCTCTTCCAACTCGGCGAGCAGTTCGATTCGCCTCGCCGAGGTGAAGGCCGACGCACCGCCCACCATCGACAGCTGGTCACCGCCGTAGAGCCCGAGAAGCATCGACCCGATTCCGGGCTGGCTCTTGTGGGGCCGGTAGCCGATGACGACGCAGTCGGCGGTGCGGGCGTGCTTCACCTTCACCATTTCCCGCTTGTTCGGCAGGTACGGCCCGGCGAGCTTTTTCGCCACCACTCCGTCGAGGCCGGCGCCCTCGAACGTCTGGAACCACTCGGTTGCCAGCTCGCTCGACTCCGTGGCCGCGGTGACATGGCAACTGGGGCCGCCACCGACGGCGCCGACCAGCTCCTGTCTGCGGATCGAGAAGTCCTCACGACTGAGATCCCGGTCGCCCAGGACCAGCAGGTCGAAGGCGACGAACTGAGCCGGGGTCTGCTCGGACAACAGTGTCACTCGGCTCTCCGCCGGATGAATGCGCTCCGACAAGGATTCCCAGTCGAGCCGGGTGTGGCCGTCGACAGTGCGGGGCACCACGAGCTCACCGTCCACCACACAGCGCTCCGGGAGCTCCGCGACGGCGGCCCGGACCATCTCGGGGAAGTACCTGGCCAGGTCTTTTCCGCCGCGCGAGCCGAGCACCACCTCGTCGCCGTCCCGGAAAACGAGGGCCCGAAAGCCGTCCCACTTCGGCTCGTACGACCACACGGGACCCGACTCCGGTTGCGTCGGAACGGACGACGCGGACTTCGCGAGCATCGGTTGCAGAGGAGGCATCACGGGGAGATCCACCCGTCCATAGTGTCATTACGATTGGTAAATCGGTGACCGATGTAATCAAATAATGCGCGACACGGCATGCGCGTGGAGCCGGGATGGCAAGCGGTCATCCGGGAAAGTAGGTGGCACCGCCATCCCGGAAATTCGGGTGGCACTGCCATCCAGAACGAGGTGGGGTTGAGATGGCAGGTCTGGTTCGGCGGGTGTGTACCGCGGTCGTCGCTCTGTCGGCGACGGCGGTTCTCGTCACGGGGTGCGGTTCGGAGGTCACTCCCACGGCAGTGCCGGAGTCGGGGGCTTCGGCCACTACCACTGAGTCGACGACCGTGATCGACGGACAGGAAGGTGTGGACGCCGGCGGAGACGTCGACTTCGAGGTAGCGATCGGCGAGTGCGTCAAGCTCGGCGGCACGATTACCGACGCCGAGATCGACAAGGCGGCGTGCGGCAGCCCCGAATCGAACTACAAGGTGATCGCCAAGGCGGAGCAGAACAGCCAGTGCATCAGCGACGCCGATTCGTACTACTACGAGACCCTCGGCGGAGTCGAGCAGGGCGCGATCTGCCTCGACGTCGACTGGGTCATCGGCGGATGCATGGACGTCGGCGGCGAGGATCCCAAGCGCATCGAGTGCACCGACCCCACCGCCGTCGACGGGGTGAAGGTGACCGAAATCGTGCAGGGCGCCACGTCCGTGGATTCGTGCACCACGTCCTCCAACGGCTACGAATACCCCGAGCGCAAGTTCGTCGTCTGTGTCGATGAGCTCTGACAGCCCGAGGCTGCGGGTCGACGAGCTTTAACTAGTTGTCAGGTCGGCTGCGGGTTCACCCGCAGCCGACCTCGCTCACAACCAGCCACGCCGCTTGAAGATGGTGTACAAGCCCGCGCACGTGAGCATCATCAGCGACAGGGCGAACGGGTACCCGCCCACCCAGTGCAGTTCGGGCATGTGGTCGAAGTTCATGCCGTACACCGTCCCGATGAGGGTGGGGGCGAACAGGATTGCCGCCCAGGCCGATACCTTCTTGATTTCCTCGTTCTGCGCGTAGCTCGCCTGGGTGAGGTTCCGCATCTCCTCGTTCTGTTCCTGCGACACCAGAGTCGCGTTGACGGTGAGGATGTTGCCGAGCAACTGACGGAACCCGTCCGCCCGCTCCACGACGACCGTCGCGTGATCGGTGACGTCACGGAGATACCGCTGCAGTTCCTCGTCGGTGTTGTACTTCTCGAATCCCGCCGACAGCCCGCGCAGCATTCCGAGCAGCGGCCTTGTGGCCCTCTGGAATTCGATGACCTCGCGCGTGAGTTCGTAGATTCGCCGCGACACACCGGGTTCGCCGCTGAACACTTCGGTTTCGATCTCGTCGATGTCGTTTTGCAGTCCCGACACCACCGGAGCGTAGCCGTCGACCACCGCATCGAGGATCGCGTACAGGACCGCCTCGGGTCCCAGCTTCAGCAGGTCCGGGTTCCCTTCCATCCTCCGGCGCACCGCCGACAGGTCGGGTGACTCACTGTGCCGCACGGTGAGCACGAACGTCGGCCCACAGAAGATGTGCAGCTCGCCGAATTCGACGCGCTCGGTTTCGTCGCAGTACCGCGCGGCCCGCAGCACCACGAACAACGTTTCGCCGTAACGTTCGAGTTTGGGACGCTGGTGCGCGACGATCGCGTCCTCGACGGCCAGCTCGTGAAGATCGAATTGCGCTGCTGCAGCGTACAACTGGGCGTCGTTGGGCCGGTACATGCCGATCCAGGCCATCGATGACGCGTCCGGCAAGCTGCCCAGCGCCTCCGACAGCGTGGCCGGTGTGGCGATCTTCTTTCCGTCGCGGTAGACGGCGCTGTTGACTACTGTTTCTTCGGCGGGCGTCGGTTCGGGTGCGCGACGGGGGGTGACGTGACCGGTCTCGGCGTCGGACAGACCGGCGGAACGGCTCGGGAGCAGCGAACGAATGGGACGCAATTGTGGCATGGCACTGGTCTTTCGAGGAAGGATATGCAGCGCGGCAAGTGGACACACGACTGTGAAACCGTTCCCCGGCGAGGTGAAACGGTTTCAGTAGATACTGGGAGGTTGGCTTCTCATCGGACGCCTCACCTCCACTTCCTCGACAGGCTCACGGACGTGAGCGGCGACTGCACTCTGCAGACCGCAGGTCAGACTACTCCTGTCGGGCCGATTCAGGGAAGCAGGCCCATGTCCGTCCTGGCCGGGTCACCTATCACGGACCTCGAGCGAGCGTGCCAGGACGGGCCCGATGACGGCGAGGGATTGCGGTTCGATCATGTCGTTGTGCCCGCAATCGACGGGTTGCTCGTCGATCCGGCCGGTCACGAGCGACCGCCACTCCTCGGCGGACCGCGCGCGGGCGCCGCCGTCTCCGTTGCGGATGGCAGGGAAGAAGAGCACGTTGCCGTCGTACACCCGCGGAACGAACCGGTACCCGAGACGCTTGGAGTTCTCGTACCCCGCAGCGATCCGTTCGAGATGCTCTGCGGTGACGCCGGCTTCGGCCCCGAATGTTTCACCGAGCAACTGGGCCGCACGCTCGTAGGTGAGCTGGTTGTCCGACAGGTCGGTCTCCACGCCGAGGCCCCGGAGCAGCTCCCGCAGGTCGAGCTGACCGACTGCGGGTTGCTGTCCGTCCTCGGGGTAGCTGTCCATGAGGGCCAGGGTGGCCACCTCGTCACCCGAGGCCCGGAGTTCGACGGCCATGGCATGTGCGATGACCCCGCCGAGCGACCAGCCCAACAGGTCGTAGGGACCTTCGGGCTGGATCGTCCTGATCTCGTCGACGTAGCGGCGGGCGAGTTGTTCGATCGACTCGGGTAACGGCTCACCGCTGATTGCGGGAAGCTGCAGTCCGTACACCGGCCGGTCCGGCGGTAGGTACCGGACGAGGCCGGCGTAGCCCCACGAAAGCCCGATTCCCGGGTGCACGCAGAACAACGGGGTACCTCTTCCCTGCGCCCGCAACGGAATCACGACGGCGAGCGCCTCTTCCACCCCGGTGGCCCGGGCCGGCAGTTCGAGACGGTGGGCAATCCCCGCAGGCGTGGGGTCGAGGAACATCCATTGCAGCGGAACCGTCCGCTCCAGTCTGGCCTCGAGGGCGCTGACGATCCGGGTGGCGAGGAGGGAGTTACCGCCGAGGTCGAAGAAGCTGTCCGCGGCGCCGACCCGCTCCACGCCGAGTACCTCGGCGAACGCTTCCACGATCACGCGTTCGGTGTCCGTGGCCGGTGCCCGGAACGTCGCTCCACTGGAACCGAATTCTGGTGCGGGCAGCGCTTTTCGGTCGAGTTTGCCGACAGGGGTCATCGGGATTTCGTCGAGGACGATCACCGCGGCCGGAGTCATGTGTGCGGGCAGGCGCTCGGACGCGTAGGTGCGCAATTCCGTGGGCCGCACCTCCTGTCCGTCCTGTACCCGCACATACGAGGCGAGTACGGCGTCGCCCGAGGGAGCTGTGTGACCGATGGTGGCAGCGAACGCGACCGCTGGATGGCGGGCGAGCACGGCGTCGATCTCGCCGAGTTCGATGCGGAAGCCGCGGACCTTGACCTGGAAGTCGCTGCGCCCGATGTACTCCAGGGTGTGCGGTGTGACATCCCCCGTCGCCGGACTCGCCGACTTACGCCAGCGCACCACGTCGCCGGTCCGGTACATCCGGCACCCCGGCTCGCCGAAGGGGCAGGCGACGAACCGTTCGGAGGTGAGCGCCACCCGGTTGTGGTACCCGCGTGCCATACCCGGCCCGACGATGTACAACTCGCCGTGCACGCCGACGGGCACCGGTTGCAGTCGCTCGTCGAGGACCAGGAACGCAAGTCCTACTGCCGGCCCCCCGATGTTCACCCCTTCACCGGCATGCATCGGGGCGCTGACACTAGCCTGAATGGTGGTTTCCGTGGGTCCGTACCCGCTGTGCAGGCTGCGACCCGGCGCCCACTGCGCGACGACCTCCGGCGGGCATGCCTCGCCGACCAGGTCGAGGACACGAAGCGAGTGGAGTTCGTCGTTGTCGAGCGCCGCCAGCGCCGTGGGTGTGATGGTGGCATGGGTGACGCGCTCGCGCCGGAACAGATGAGCCAGTTCGCTGCCACCGACGATGGTGGGCGGCACGATCACCACCCGCGCCCCGGCGCTGAACGCCATCATCAGCTCGAACACCGACGCATCGAAACTCGGGGACGCCAGATGCGACACCCTGGCCTCGGGCGTGACCTCGAAGCAGTCGCGCGTTTCCGCGGTGAAGTTGGCCATGCCCTGGTGAGTGACGACGACGCCCTTCGGCTTCCCCGTCGAACCAGAGGTATAGATGAGATACGCCGGATGGGCGAGTAACAATCGGCTCGTCCGGTCCTCATCTGTCAGCGGCGCGGACGACTCCGCCGCCACCTGCTCGGTGACGTTTTCGTCGTCCAGCACCAGCCACGCAACAGTGTCCGGCAAAGTGGCTCGGTGAGCCCGCACGGTGAGGCCCAACGAGGCTCGGCAGTCGGTGAGCATGAAGTCGATGCGTTCGCGCGGGTAGGCCGGATCGACGGGCACGAAGGCCGCGCCTGCCTTGGTGACCGACCAGATCGAGACCACGGCCTCGATCGAGCGGGGCATTCCGAGCGCGACGAAGGTCTCCGGTCCCACCCCACGGCTCCGGAGGACGCGGGCCAACCGGTTGGACCACTCGTCGAGTTCGCGGTAACGCACGTGCCTGCCCTCGCAGGACAGCGCCACCGAATCCGGGTCGAGTGCGGCGGCAGCGGTGAGCAGGTCGGGCCACAGTTCCGGGCGCATGTCGGGTGCACCGCGGGCAGGGACCAGCGCCCGCGTCTCCACCTCGTCGAGGAGCGGGAGGTCGCCGACCGGCCGGTCGGGGTTCTCGGCCACAGCGTCGAGAATCCGCAGGAACCGGTCGGCAAAACCTCGGACGGTGCCGGCATCGAAGAGATCGGTGGCGAAATCGACGGCGCCATCCATGCCTGCGGGTGCACCGTTCGCGTCGAACTTCTCGGCCAGGAGGAATTCGAGATCCACCTTGACGACGGCGAGTTCGGGGTCGAGTGCACGGACCTCCAGATCCGGCAGTGTCAACACTGGTTGCTCGTTGTTCTGGAACTCTAGGGAGACCTGGACGATCGGTGAGTGCGCCGTCGATCGAGTCGGACCCACTGCCTCCACCACGCGCTCGAAGGGAACGTCGGCGTGGGTGAAGGCACCGAGGTCGACGTCACGGCACTGGGCGGCCAGGCTGGTGAAGGACGTTGCGGCATCGACCTGCGTGCGCAGGGCGAGCGTGCCCACGAACATGCCGACCAGATCGTCGAGCGCGGGTTCTCCGCGCCCGGCGATCGGCGTTCCGATCACCACGTCGTCGGTGCGGCCGAGCCGCGACAGCAGCACGGCGAGTGCGGCATGGACGGTCATGAACTCCGTGGAGCGAAGGCGCCGCGACAGTTCTTTGATCCGTCGATGAAGGCCCCGCTCGACAGTGAAGCCGACGCGGGCACCGCGGAAGGATTGCTGGGGCGGCCGGTCGTGATCGGTGGGCAGTTCCAGGAGGTCCGGTGTTCCTGCCAGCACGGTTTTCCAGTAGGCGAGCTGCGTCCCGATCAGCGACTCGGGGTCGTCGGCCGAGCCCAGCAATTCCCGTTGCCACAGGGTGTAGTCGGCGTACTGCACCGGCAGCGGTGCCCACGCGGGCGCGTCGCCGCGGGCACGGGCTTCGTATGCCGTCATCACGTCGTGCACCAGCGGGACCATCGAGAACCCGTCCGCCGAGATGTGATGCACCACAACGGCAAGCACGTGCTCGGTGGCGGCGAGCGAGAACAGGCGCACCCGTAGTGGCACCCGCGCGGTGACATCGAATCCCGCCGACACCAGCCGGGACAGCTTCTCTCGCAGATGATGCTCGTCCACCACGGCGACCGGGATCAGTGTCAGCGCTGCGCTCTCGGCGGGCAGAATTCGTTGGACGGGCCCGTCCTCGCCGATCGGGAACGTCGTTCGCAGGGACTCGTGGCGGGCAAAGACGTCGGTGATCGCCGAGCTCAGTGCCCGCACGTCGAGCGCACCGCTCAGTCGGACCACGATCGGGATGTTGTAGGCGGCCGAGGTGGTGTCGAGTTGGTTGACGAACCACATGCGCTGCTGAGCGAACGACAGCGGGATGTTCTCGGGGCGCGTGCGGGGTGCGAGCACCGGGCGTTCGGACTGCCGCGCACCGGCGTGCTCGATCCGTGCGGCCAGCACGGCCACGGTGGGCGCCTCGAACAGGTCACGGACCCCACAGTCGATGCCGAGTAACGCCCGCAACCGGGCCATCGCGCGGGTCGCGCTCAGGGAATTGCCGCCGAGGTCGAAGAACCCGGCATCGGCACCCACCCGCCCTAGTCCGAGTACGTCCGCGAAGACGTCGGCTACCGCTTCCTCGATCGGGTCGGCCGGCGGCCTGTAGGGACCTGTCGTGGAAAGGAAGTCGGGCTCTGGCAGTGCCGTGCGGTCCAGCTTGCCGACTGCCGTCAACGGGATTCGATCCAGCGGCACGATCGAGAACGGCACCATGTGCGACGGTAGACGGCGCTCCAGACTCCTGGTGAGCACGGCACTGTGGAGGACGCGACCCGCCGTCGGCACGACGTAGGACACCAGCAGCGTGTCACCGGCGGGACCGCGGTGCGCGATCGTGGCCGCGAACCCGACGTCCGGCTCAGACATGAGGGTGGCGTCGATTTCGCCGAGTTCGACGCGGAAACCCCGGACCTTGACCTGGAAGTCGCTGCGGCCCATGTACTCGATGCTGTGGTCGGCCGTCCACCGCACGATATCCCCAGTGCGGTACATCCTTTCGCCGGGTCGGCTGGGATCGGCAACGAACCGTTCGGCGGTGAGCGCCGGTCGGCGGTGATAGCCGCGGGCCAGACCTGCGCCGGCGAGATACAGTTCGCCGGGAACTCCTACCGGGACCGGTTGCAGTCGGGTGTCGAGTACCAGTTCCGTCACGCCGCGGATGGGGCCGCCGATGGTGATCGGACCGCTCGGTACCAGCGGTTCGCTGATGTTGGACATGATCGTCGTCTCGGTCGGCCCGTACCCGTTGTACAGCCGACGGCCCGGTGCCCAGCGGGCGATCAGGTCAGGTGGGCACGCTTCACCGCCGAACACCACGTCCGCCAGGTGATCCAACCCGGCTGGGTCGAGTGACGCCAGCGCCGCGGTGGTGATGAACGCGTGGGTGACCTCCCGTTCCGCGAGGAACCGTGCCAGATCTTCGCCGCCGAGCACCGTGGGCGGCGCGATCACCATCGTCGCGCCGGCCCCGAAGGCCTGCAGATACTCGAATACCGAACCGTCGAAGCTGGGCGTCGAGAAGTGCAGTGTGCGCGATTGCGCTGTTGCGCTCAACCTTTCGAGTTGATCGAGGGCGAAGTTGTCGAGACCACGATGAGTGACGAGGACACCCTTGGGCACGCCCGTGGACCCTGAGGTGTAGACCAGATACGCGGCGGTGTCCAGCACGATTGGACCGGTCCGCTCGACTGCGGTGACCGGCGCCCCCGAACAATCGGCGCATTCGGTTGTGAAGTCGGGGTGGTCCAGTATCAGCCAGTGCGCGGTGCCGGGGAGGCGGCCACGGTGCTGCGTGGTGGTCAATCCGAGTGCGGCTCCGGAATCGGTGAGCATGTGCGTGATGCGCTCGTCGGGGTAGCTGGGGTCGATCGGCACGAACGCCGCTCCCGTCTTCGCCACCGCCCATACCGACAGCATGGAGTCGAGGGACCGCGGTATTCCGATGGCCACGAAGCTCTCCGGTCCGACACCGCGGACGATGAGAGCGCGGGCCACACGATTCGACCGCTCGTCCAGCTCGCGGTAGCTCATGTGTTCGTCCTCGAAGGACAGTGCGATCGCGTCCGGATCGAGCGCGGCGGCATCGGCGAAAATTTCGGGCAGAGTGCGGGCCGACCCGCCGGGACGACCTTGGACCGGAACCAGTTCGGCGCGCTCGTCGTCGGTGAGCAGCGACAGCGCGGCCAAGGGCTGTTCCGGCCGGGTGCAGGCGTCGAGTACTCGCTGCACACGCCCGGCGATGCCTTCGACTGCGTCCGCCGCGAAGACGTCGGGCAGGTACTCGAACTTCAAGTGCACACGAGTGTCGACAGACGCCACCAGGCTCAGCGGGTAATGCGCGGCATCGTGCGCATCCACCCCCGCCACGCGCATGCCCGCGATATCGGTGTCGGTCGACAGCCCGGCGCGATCGACCGGGTACGACTCGAACACGGTCAAGGTGTCGAAGCCGACCTCGGGCCCCGCGGCGCGCTGAATCTCGGCCAGACCCAGGTAGTGGTGATCCAGCAACGCCGCCTGCTCGGCCTGGACACGTTCGAGGAGCGCACCGATCGATTCTTCGGGACGCAGCTCGATCCGGACGGGCAGTGTGTTGATGAACAGGCCGATCATCGTCTCGATGCCCGCCAGCTCGGGAGGCCGCCCCGAGACGGTGGCGCCGAACAGTACGTCGTCGCGGCCGGTCAACGTACCGAGCACAATTCCCCAGCACACCTGGACGAGAGTGTTGATCGTCACCCCGCGAGAACGCGCCAGCTCGCGCAGGCGGGTGGTCTCGTCCTCGTCCAGATCAAACACCCACTCCTGCGGAATGGTGGACAACTGCCGCCGACGTTCGACGGCTGCTGAATCATCCCTCGCTCCGCTCACCCGGGCTGCCAACAGTGTCGGCCCCTCCACCCCCGCCAGAGCCCGGGCCCACACCGCCCGGGAGGGTTCGAGATCCCGGTGCTTCATCCACGCCAGATAGTCGCGGTAGCCGCGCACACGTGGGAGGGGTGACGGGTCACCGTCGGTGGCGTAGAGCGTCAGCAACTCCGTGATCAGCAGCGGCATCGACCAGCCGTCGAGAAGGATGTGATGGTTGGCCGACACCAGCCGGTATCGGTTCTGTGCCAACGCGATCAGCGTGAAGCGGATCAGCGGGGCAGAGGTCAGGTCGAACGGGCGGATCCTATCTTCTGCCTCGAGTCGTCTGATCTCGGACGCCGCCGCGGTGTCGTCGAGCGCGGTCAGATCGACCTCACGCCAGGGCACCTCGACGTGTCGCCGGACGACTTGCATGGTGTTGCCCTCGGCGTCGTGCAGGAAAGCGGTGCGCAGGTTGGCGTGTCGGTCGACCAGAGCGGCGACGGCGCGACGCAGGCGAGATGCATCCACCTCACCGCGAAGGTCGAGACCGATCTGCACCAGGTAGGCATCGACGGAGGCGTCGGCAAGCTCGGCCTGAAAGAGCATGCCGAATTGCAGAGGCGACAGCGGCCACACGTCGGTCAGGTCGGGGCAGCGACGTTCGAGGGTCTCGATCGCATCCTGCCCCAGTTCGACGAGATCGAAATCCGATGGCGTGAAGCCGCCGCCGCCCGACTCGACGTGCGCACCGAGGGCGGCGAGTGCCTGTACCCACAGTTGCGCGAGTTCGTCGACCTCGTCGCGGGTGAGGACGCCCGGCGGGTAACTCCACGTGGATTTCAGCTGCGGGCCTTCGCCCGCGTCGATGGTCATCGCATTGACGTCGACGACCGCCGCGACGGGTAGGTCTGCAGCCGCCTTCTCGCGTAGGGCAGGTTCGTCGACGGGCACCCATCCCTCGGCGTTCTCCGGAGCAGTTCCGCCCATTCTGCCGAGATAGTTGAAACTGACCTGCGGCGGCGACAGTCGTGAAAGTGTCTCGGCAGCTTCGTTGTTCAGGTAGCGGAGCAGTCCGAAGCCGATGCCGTGGTCGGGTACGGCGAGGAGCATTTCCTTGACAGCCTTCACCGCAGCTCCTGCGGAGGGGCCTCCCGCGAACGCGTCGTCGAGATCGACGCCGCCGAGATCGAAACGTACGGGGAAGATGGTGGTGAACCATCCGACCGTACGGGAGAGATTTGCCCCGGGCACCACCTGCTCTTCACGGCCATGGCCTTCGAGATTCACCAAGGCGTCCTCGACATCGATCCTCCGGTGTCGCCGCCACCGGATCAGCGCCATGGTCAGCGCCGTCAACAGCCCGTCTCCCACGCTGCCGTGGAATGCCTGTGGCACGGTTGTCAGCAGTGTCTCGCTCAACGGGGCCGGAAGGTGCACTTCCACGTCCTCGGCGGTGAGGGCGGTGTCCGATTCGGCCACGGGGCGTGCGCCCAGGATAGGGTCGGGCGCGTCCAGTATCCGTTGCCACAGTTCGAGTTCGGCTGTTCGACGAGGCTCGTGCGCGGCGTCGGCGAGTGCGTACGCCCATCGGCGCATCGACGTTCCCGGTGGCTCCAGCACCGGTGTCGCGCCGGACTGCAGTTGCGCGCACGCCGTGGCGAGGTCCGGGATCATGATCCGCCAGGACACTCCGTCCATCGCCAGATGATGGACGGCGATCAGCAACCGGCCATCCCCCCGGCGACCCGCGTCGAGCCATACCACCTGCATCATCACGCCCGTTTCGGGGTCGAGCCGATCGAGGGCCGCGTCGAGTTCTCTCGCGGCGAGATCGGAGACGTCGACACGGTCCACCGGCACCCGGCGTACCAGCGTGGCCGCCCGCACCGCCCCTTCGGCCTGCACCTCCATCGACCAGCCTTCTTCGGTGTGCGAGGTGCGGTACAGACGCGACCGCAGGAGGTCGTGCCGATCCAGCAGGGCCTGGACGGCCTGCGTCAGGGTGTCCTCGTCCAAGGTCGCGGGCACGGTGAACAGTGCGGTCTGCGAGTAACGCCGGAAATCTCCGCCTCGGCCGAGGAGCCAACGCACGATAGGGGTCAACGGAATCTCCCCGACGCCGCCACCTGGCAGCTCCTCGAGGACAACCGTCTCGTCACCCTGTCCGGCGATCTCGGACAGAGCCGCAACCGTTTTGCGTTCGAACACGTCTCGCGGCGAGATCACCACCCCGGCTGCCTTGGCGCGGGTGACCAGCTGGATGGACATGATCGAGTCGCCACCGATGGCGAAGAACGAGTCGTCGACGCCCACCGTGTCGAGGCCCAGGACCTCGGCGAACAGGCCGGCGAGAATGCGTTCGGTCTCGGTGATGGGGGTACGACTCGTGGTGACTTGTTGACCGAAGTCCGGTTCGGGCAGAGCTTTCCGGTCGAGCTTGCCGTTCGCCGTCAACGGCATCTCGTCGAGAACCACCACTGCTGCCGGCACCATGTGCGAAGCCAGCCTCTCTGCGGCTGCGTCGATGATCACCGCCGGGTCGATCGATACGCCGGTCTCCGGCACGGCGTACCCCACCAATCGACTCCCGTGCACCGTCACCGCAGACTGCGCCACTCCTTCACACGCGAGGAGTGCCGACTCCACCTCGCCGAGTTCGATCCGGTAACCCTTCATCTGCACCTGGAGGTCGTTGCGGCCGAGGTACTCCAGCTGCCCGTCGCGGTTCCACCTGCCGAGGTCACCGGACCGGTACATCCGGGACTCCGGCAGGAAGGGGTCGGGAACGAACCGGGCGGACGTGAGGGCGGGACGTCCGAGGTATCCGCGCGACACCTGTTCCCCTGCGACGTAAAGTTCCCCGGTCACGCCCGGCGGGACCGGATGCAGCCGGTCGTCGAGGACGTAGACGCGCAGCCCGGGTAGGCCCCGGCCGATCACGGATGCGGGCTGCTCCGTCACGGTGTCCCGGTCGATCGGCAGGTGGCTGACATGCACCGTCGTTTCCGTGATGCCGTACATATTGACCAGAACCGGCGCGGTGTCGTCCCGGCGTGCGTACCAGCGTTGCAGTTGCGCGAATTCGAGGGCTTCCCCACCGAAGATCACGTACCGGAGGGACAGTGCGGGACCACCGGCCAGACGATCCGCCTCTGCCAACTGGTAAAAGGCAGTGGGAGTTTGGTTCAGGACTGTGACGTATTCGCCGCGTAGGAGTTCGAGGAACTTCTCGGGTGAGCGCGCGGTGAAGTAGTCCACCAGTACCAGCCGGCCACCGTGCGCGAACGCTCCCCACATTTCCCACACCGAGAAGTCGAACGCGGCGGAATGGAACATGGTCCACACGTCTTCGGGCCCGAAACCGAACAGCGACTGGGTTTGTGCCAGCAAGGCAACCACGTTGCGATGCGAGACCTGCACTCCCTTCGGCCGTCCGGTGGAGCCCGACGTGTAGATCACGTACGCCACCGAGTCCGGGTGCAGCGGGCTGCACCGGTCGACATCCGTGATCGGCAGTGGCGAGAAGCGTTGCACCGCGGTCAGGGTGTCGGGGTCGTCCACGACAATGACGGGGGCGCAGGCAGTATCGACAACCGGTGCGTCCGCGGTGGTGGTGAGTACACATCTCGGCTGGGCATCGCTCAGCAGGAAGGTCAGCCGCTCCGGAGGAGAGGTCACATCGACCGGGAGGTACCCGGCGCCCGACTTCACCACCGCCAGAAGCGCAACCACCAAGTCGACCGACCGCGTCATGACCACGGCCACGAGTGTTTCCGCGCCCGCGCCCTGGTCGGCCAGCAGTCTCGCGAGCCGGTTCGCCCGGTCGTCGAGTTCCCGGTAGGTCACGGACGAGCCGTCACAGCGCACGGCGACGGCATCGCCGGCGGCGGCCACCGCACGGTCGAAAACGTCCGCCAACGTCGACGGCGCGACGTGCTGTGCCGGTCGATGCGCGGAGGTGAGTACGAACTCGCGCTCGGCCGGGTGGAGGAGATCGATGTCGTCCACGAGCACCGTCGGGTCTGCCGACACGGTCTCGACCACACGGAGGAAGCGCTGCGCGAGACGCTCGACCGATGTCCGATCGAACACGTCGGTCGCGTACCGGAATCCGGCGGTGATCCCGGTCGGCATCCCGTTCTCATCGAGCCGCTCTGCCAGGCTCAGCTGCAAGTCGAATTGCGCCACTTCGAAATCGACGTCGAGAGATTCGACTGCCAACCCCGGCAGTTCCAGACGTACGCGCGTGTCGTTCCGGAACTCCAGGAGCACTTGGAACAGGGGTGTGTGCGCAGTGGACCGCTCGGGCACCAATTCGTCTACGAGCCGCTCGAAGGGGATGTCCGCGTGCTCGAATGCGCCGAGGTCTGCCGTGCGCACCTCGGTGAGTACGTCGGCGAACGACGCCCCCGACGGCACCGACGTGCGGAGCACCAACGTGTTGACGAACATCCCCACTACATCGTCGAGCGATCGGTGGCCGCGGCCCGCGATCGGCGTTCCCACCACCACGTCGTGTGAGCCGGACAGCCGTTGGAGCAGCACCGCCCAGGCGGCGTGCATCACCATGAACAGAGTCGAACGAGTATGGCGTGCAAGGTCGAGCAAGGCGGAGTGCACGGTAGGCGCGATGTCGGTGGTGATGACGGCACCCCGGGAGGATCTTTGCGCGGGTCGCGGTCGGTCCAGGGGCAGCGGCACAACCTCCGGGCTCCCCGACAGCGTCCGGATCCAGTAGCCGAGTTGCTCCGACAGCACCGACTCGGGCTGGTCCTCGGTGCCCAGGACCTCGCGCTGCCACAGGCTGTAGTCGGCGTACTGCACGGGCAGCGGTGCCCAGCCGGGCGCGCGCTGTTGCTTGCGCGCGGTGTAGGCAAGCATCACATCGCGCGCCAGGGGCGTCATCGAGTACCCGTCGGCCGCAATGTGATGGACGACGAGGGCGAGGACGTGACTCTCGGGAGCGAGGCTAACCAGCGTCACCCGGATGGGAAGTTCCTCGGTGACATCGAATCCCCTGCCGAAAAAGGTGGCGAGGAGATCTCGAAGGTCCCCTTCGGCAGCGGGTGTCGAATCCAGTTCAGGGACAGCGGTTGTCGGTTCGACAATGACTTGATGGGGTCCGTCGGCGGAGCCGGGATACACGGTACGCAGTGTCTCGTGCCGTTCGATGACGTCACCGAGTGCCGCCCGGAGAGTCTGCAGGTCTATCACGCCGTCCAGTCGTAGCGCGACCGGAATGTTGTAGGCCGGTGAGGAGGTGTCGAACTGGTTGATGAACCACATACGCTGTTGCGCGAGAGAAAGGGGAAGCCGATCGGGCCGCGGTCGCGCTGTCAGTTCCGGGGCGGCGGATTTCGTCAGCAGGGTCGGCCCGACCCGATCGGCCAGGTCGGATACCACGGGGTTGTCGAACAGCACGCCCACGGAGAGTGTCGTCTCCAGCGCGCTGTTGATGCGGGCCACCGCCCTGGTGGCGCTGAGCGAATCGCCACCGAGAGCGAAGAAGCTGTCGTCCGCGCCGACGCGGTCGACACCGAGGACGTCCGCGAAAGCTGTGGCGACAGCTTGCTCCACGGGTGTCGTGGGAGCGCGATACCCCGCTGTAGTGAAGTGGGGTTCGGGGAGGGCCTTGCGGTCGAGCTTGCCATTCACCGTCACCGGCAACTCATCGAGCACCACCACCACCGACGGCACCATATACCCCGGCAACACCCCCGCCACCCACTCCACCACCGCCCGACCCTCCACCACCACCCCACACTCAGGAACCACATACCCCACCACAAACTCCCCACCCAACCCACCCCGCAACACCACCACCGCCTGCGCCACACCCCCATACCCCAACAACACCGCCTCGATCTCCCCCAACTCCACCCGCTGCCCCCGCAACTTCACCTGAAAATCCACCCGACCCACATACTCGAGCTCCCCACCCGACAACCACCGAACCCGATCCCCCGTCCGATACAACCGCGAACCACACCCGAACGGATTCGCCACAAACCGATCCGCCGTCAAATCCACCCGACCCCGATACCCCCGCGCCAACTGCACACCCCCACATACAACTCCCCACACCCCACCGGCACCGGCCGCAACCACCCATCCAACACAAACACCTGCGTATTCCACACCGGAACCCCGATCGGCACCCCCACCACATCCGCATCGGTCACCTCATGAAACGTCACATCCACCGACGCCTCCGTCGGCCCGTACAAGTTATGCACCCGCACACCCGGCACCAACCCCCGCATCCTCGACGCCACCGACGCCGACAACGCCTCCCCCGACGCGAACACCCGCCGCACACTCACACACCGCGCCACCGCCGGCTCCGCCGTGAACACCGCCAACATCGACGGCACGAAATGCACCGTCGTCACCCCATTCCCGACGATCACATCCACAAGATAAGCCGGATCACGATGCCCACCCGGCTCCGCCACCACCAACCGCGCCCCCACCAACAACGGCCAGAACAACTCCCACACCGACACATCGAACGTCACCGGCGTCTTCAACAACACCACATCATCGCAGCCCAGCCCATACTCCCCCTGCATCCACAACAACCGATTCACAATCCCCGCATGCGAAACCACCACCCCCTTCGGCCGACCCGTCGAACCCGACGTGAACATCACATACGCCGGATTCTCCCCACGCACCACCCCCAACCGCTCCCCATCCGAAATCGGCTCCCCCGAAAACCCCGACACATCAACAACATCCAGCTCCACCACCACAACCGAACCCGGCAACCCCACCCGATCCACCGACGTACTCAACACCAACACCGGAGCCGCCACACCCAACACATACTCCACCCGCTCCACCGGCTGATCCACATCCACCGGCACATACCCACCCCCCGCCTCGAGCACCGCATAAATCCCCACCACCAACTCCACCGACCGCCCCACCGCAATCCCCACCAACGACTCCGGACCCACCCCCAACCCCATCAACAACCGCGCCAACCGACGCACCCGCACACCGAACTCCCCATACGACAACACCACCGAACCAGACACCACCGCCACCGCATCCGGCACACACCCCACCCGCTCCTCGAACAACCCCACCAACGACACCCCCGAAACCACACACCCCGTCGCATTCCACCCCCCCAACACCAACTCCCGCTCACCCGGCGCGAAGAGATCGACGTCGCCTACCAGAGTGTCGACGTCCCGGGCGATGGTGCCGAGAATCGCGGTGAGTCGCCCCGCCATTCGGGTGACCGTCTCGTGGTCGATGGCATCGGCCTGGTAGCGAAGGCTCAGCCGCAGTTGTGGCTCGAGACTTGTCATCAGGGTGAGGGGATAGTGTGTGGCGTCGCGGGCATCGACGCCCGTCACTCGCATGCCTGCGATGTCGGTGTCCTCGCCCAAGCCGGACGTGTCGATCGGATACGATTCGAACACCGACAGCGTGTCGAACAGGGTTCCCAGACCGACTCGCTGCTGAATTTCACCGAGCCCGACGTGGTGGTGATCGAGCAGGGCAGTCTGCTCCCCCTGCATGCGGTCGAGCAGTTCCGCGATGGTTTCCGCCGGGTTCACCCGTACTCGCACCGGCAGGGTGTTGATGAACAATCCCACCATGTTCTCGACACCGGGTAGGTGCGGGGGTCGGCCCGAGACCGTGGCGCCGAAGATCACGTCGTCGCGGGAGAGCAACCGCGACAACAATACTCCCCATGCCGCCTGGATCACTGTGTTCATCGTGCCGCCGAGGCGCCGTGCCACCGCCGCCAGCGGGGCGATCACATCGGCGGGCAGGTCGACGTCGACCTCGCCGGGCACTCCGTACTGCGTCGCCGACGCGAGCGGCACCACCAGTGTCGGCTCCTCGACGCCGTCGAGGGCCTGCTCCCAGGCCCGAGCCGATGTCTCCCGGTCGTGGTTCGCTACCCATTCCAGATAGGTGCGGTACGACGGTGCCTCCGGCAGGATATCCGGGCGGTCATCGGCGTAACGCACGAGCAATTCTCGCACCAGCAGCGGCATCGACCAGCCGTCCAGGACGATGTGATGGTTGGTGATGGTGAGCACGTAGCTCCCAGGACCTGTGTGCAGCAGCATGAATCGTACGAGTGGCGGTGCTTCGAGATCGAACCTGGCGCTGCGGTCTTCGTCGAGGAGGCGTGTCAACTCCGCGGCGGCCTCCGGCCCGTGTCCGGTCAGATCCACCTCCCGCCACGGCACCTCCACCGCATCGAGCACCAGCTGCGCCGGAACCCCGTCGTCGTCGTAGACGAACGCGGACCGCAAGTTCGAGTGGTGCGCCAGCAGTCCGGCCGCGGCAGCCCGCAGACGCTCGGCGTCGACTGTCCCCTCCAGATCGATCCGCATTTGTGCCGTGTAGACGTCCACCCTGTCGGTGACCAGGGACGCGTGGAAGAGCAATCCCGACTGCAGCGGCGATAACGACCACACGTCCCGCAGCGCCGGAAACCGCTCTTCCCAGCGTTCGATCTGCTGCTGGCTGACCGGCACCAGCGGCACATCGGACGGTGTCAGCCCGCCCGCTCCCGGCCGGGCCGAGTGCGCCGCAAGTCCGCCGAGCGCGTTGCGCCACAGATTCGCGAAGGCCGTGACGTCGGCGTTGTCGAGTGTGCCGCGGGGATAGGCGATCGTCGCCCTCAGGCGGGGGCCGTCGGGGCGGTCGTCGACCACGGCGTTGATGTCGAGAACGGATACAACGGGCATGTCGGTGTTCTGGGCTCCGCCGAGCGTGCTCTCCACCGGGAGCCAGTCCTCCGTTCCGCCTGTGGTGATGACCCGGCCTAGATAGTTGAAACTGACTTGGGGAGACCGGAACCGGCGAAGCGTCCTTGCCGTGTCTTCATCCAGGTACCGCAGCATTCCGAAACCGATCCCGTGATCCGGAATGGCGAGCAACTGTTCTTTGACCGCCTTGACTGCCTGCCCTGCCGCGCGGCCTCCGGTCAGGGCGTTGTCGACATCGATCCCGGTGATGTCCACTCTCACCGGATACACAGTGGTGAACCAGCCCACGGTGCGGGACACATCCGCGCCCGCGACGACGTGCTCCTCGCGTCCGTGCCCTTCGAGTGTGATCACGGTGTCCGCTGCGGCACTGCCCTGTTCACCTCGCCAGGCGGTCAGTGCCAAGGCCAGCGCGGTCAGCAACCCGTCGCCGACGCTGCCGTGGAAGGCCGCCGGAAGCGTGGTGAGCAGGTCGGCGGTCACGCTCGACGGCACGTCGACGGTGACCGTGTCCACGGTCGCGGCGACGTCGACTTCGGGGTTTAGCGGGCGCGAACCGATCAACGGATCGGGGCCGTCGAGAATTCTCTCCCACATCGGCAGTTCCGGCATTCGTTGCGGCACCGCGTCGCGCAGGCCGTGCGACCACCGCCGCATCGACGTTCCTACCTCCGGCAGAGTAGGAGTCGCGCCCGCCTGGAGCTGACTGCACGCCGACGCGAGATCGGCGACGAGAATGCGCCACGACACACCGTCGACCGCGAGGTGATGGACCACCACGAGTAGTCGCCCGACGCCGTTCGGAACGTCGAACCACACCACCCGCAGCATGGCTGCGCCAGCAGGATCCAGGTGGTCGGCCGCAGCATCGAGTTCTGCGGCCACGAGCGCTGTGAAGCCGTCCCCGTCGACCGTCTCGACCGGAATGTGGCGAACCAACCCCTGCGCCCGCACCGCTCCCGACGGGAGCACTTCCATAACCTGGTCGTCGGCGAGCAATCGTGCCCGGAGCATGTCGTGCCGATCCAGCACCGCGTCCACGGCACCCTCGAGAATGTCCCGGGTGAGACCGGCGGGGGCGGCCAGCAGCAGCGCTTGGGAGAACCTGTCGAGTCGGCCGCCGCTGCGCTCGATCAACCAGCGCGCCACCGGCGTCAAGGGCAGGGTGCCGACGCCCCCGCCCGGCATCTCATCGAGCGCGATCGGGCGGCCGTCCTCCAATCGCGCCACCTCCGCGAGCCCGGCCACCGTTCTGCGATCGAACACGTCTCGGGGAGAGAGGATTACCCCGGCGGCCTTGGCGCGGACCACCAACTGTATCGACATGATGCTGTCGCCGCCGAGCGCGAAGAAATCGGCCGTGGCACCTACCGAGTCGATCCCGAGAACATCCGCGAACAGTCCCGCGAGAAGCTCCTCCGTCTCCGTTCGCGGCGGCCGGCTCTGCGGCATCGAGGCTCCGAAATCGGGGGCGGGAAGTGCTGTGCGATCGAGCTTTCCGTGAACAGTCAGCGGAAGCGAGTCGAGCACGACCAGCGCGGCCGGCACCATATACAACGCCAACCGGCCACCGACGAAGTCGAGCACCGCCCTCGGGTCGATCGACACGCCGGATTCCGGCACGAGGTAACCGATCAGCCGATCACCACTGCCGCCCCCGTTCCACACGCTCGCGACGGCCTGGGCCACATCGTCGTGGGCGAGCAGGGCCGACTCGACCTCACCGAGTTCGATGCGAAAGCCCCGTATCTTCACCTGGGTGTCGTTGCGGCCGAGGTATTCCAGTTGGCCGTCCCGCGTCCAACGCACCCGATCCCCGGTGCGATACATCCGGCTGCCCGCCGGGCCGAAGGGATCGGCGACGAAGCGTTCGGCCGTCAGAGTGATCCGCCGGTGATAACCGCGCGCGAGGGCGGCGCCTGCGAGATACAACTCCCCGGGCACATTTACCGGGACCGGCTGCAGACGCGAGTCGAGCACCACCTCGGAGAAGCCACGAGTAGGCGCGCCGATGGTGACCGGCGCCCCCGGTGACAGGACGTCGCTGATACTGGACACGACTGTCGCTTCGGTCGGACCGTACGCGTTGAACATTCGCCTGCCCGGTGCCCACCGCGCACATAGTTCCGGGGGACACGCTTCGCCGCCTGTGACCACGCACTCGAGGTCGGTGAGTTCAGCGGCATCAACCGACGCCAGCGCGGCCGGGGTGACGAAGCAATGCGTCACCCGCTCGGCTTCCAGGAGTTGCGTCAATTCGGCGCCGCCGTACACGGTCGGTGGTGCGATCACCATGGTGGCGGCCGCCCCGACGGCCAACAGCAATTCCAGTACGGAGGCATCGAAGCTCGGTGACGCGAAATGCAGCACTCTGGACGCGGCCGTCGTGGCGAAGGTCTCCCGCTCCTGCAGGGCGAAATCTGCCAGGCCGCGATGCGTGGTCACCACGCCTTTGGGTCGGCCCGTCGACCCCGAGGTGTAGATCAGGTAGGCCGGATTGTCGAGCCGGACCGGCGAAGTCCGCTCGTCCTCGGCGACTGCCGACGCCGCGTACGTCGACAGCCCGTCCGCTTCGTCCACCACCACCCATGGCACCCCGCCGGGCAGTGCGCTACGGTGCGACGAGGTCGTCACACCCAACACGGCCCCGGAGTCGGTGAGCATGTATTCGATGCGTGCTGCCGGGTGCTGGGGGTCCACCGGAAGGAACGCGGCACCCGACTTGGCCACAGCCCACACGGCCAGAACGGACTCGACGGAGCGGGGCACGCACACGGCCACCACGGTTTCCGGCCCGGCCCCACGCTCGATCAAACCTCGAGCCAGCTGATTCGAACGCTCATCGAGTTCGCGGTAACGCACGTGACGACTCTCGAAGACCAATGCGACGGCGTCCGGATCGTGGGCGACGGCCGCCGCGAGCAGTTCCGGCAGCGTCCGCGCTGCACCCGCCGCAGCGCCCGTCACCGGAATCAGGTCGGCGCGTTCGCGAACGCCGAGGATGTCGATGTCACCCACCGGGGTGTCCGGGCCGGCCGTGACGGTCGCGAGGATGCGCTGGAGTCGTTCCGCGAACCCGGCCACCGTAGCCTCGTCGAAGAGGTCGGTCGCATAACCGAGTCCCGCGGTGATCCCACCGGGGTTGCCATCCGCGTCCAGGTTCTCGGCCAGCGTCAACTGGAGGTCGAAGTTTGCGGTCTCGATCGCCACATCGATGCTCCGCACCCGCAGATTCGGAAGTTCCAGCGTGGGCCGCTCGATGTTCTGGAATTCGAACATCACCTGGAACAGCGGTGAGTAGGCCGTCGAGCGGGACGGACTCACTGCCTCCACCACGCGTTCGAACGGAATATCGGCGTGCAGGAAGGCACCGAGGTCGGTTTCCCGGACATTGTCCAAGAACTCGGTGAAGGTGACGCCGCCGTCGACTCGGGTGCGGAGGACGAGCGTGTTCACGAACATCCCCACCATGTCGTCGAGTTCACGCTCGCCACGCCCGGCGATCGGCGTCCCGACGGCGATGTCGTCGGACCCGCTCAGTCGTGCCAACAAGATCGCCAGCGCGGCATGCACCGTCATGAACACCGTCGTGGTGTGTTGCCGCGCCAACGCGACCACGCCGGCGTGAATCTGCGGAGCGATCTCGAACTCGACGCGTCCGCCGCGAAGTGATCGGACAGCCGGGCGGGGATGGTCGGTGGGTAAGTCCAGTACTTCGGGCAGGTCTGACAGCGCGGTGGTCCAATAGGCGAGCTGTCTCGACATCGGTGAGGTTTCGTCTGCCTCCGAGCCCAGCCACTCGTACTGCCACAGCGTGTAATCGGCGTACTGCACGGGTAGCGGGACCCAATCCGGCGCGGTCCAATTCGCTCTCGACACGTACGCATCCATGACGTCGCGGGCCAGCGGAGACATCGAGAAGCCGTCGGCCGCAATGTGGTGCACGACCACCGCGAGCACGTGCGCATTCTCGTCGAGTCGGAAAAGGCTCGCGCGCAGTGGAGCCTGCTGCGTCACGTCGAATCCCTCGGACAGCACCCGCTGGGCACGTGCACGGAGTTCGGCCTCTCCTGTCACGCCGACCGGAGTGAGGTCGGGCAGCGCGCTCGTTGTCGGCACGATCACCTGACGTGGTCCGTGGTCGGTGAGGGGGAAGATGGTGCGCACGGCCTCGTGCCGCTCGATCACGTCGGCGACCGCCGCCTGGAGCGCAGGTATGTCGAGTTCACCGTCCAGCCTCAACGCAAACGCCACGTTGTATGCGGACGAGGAGGTGTCGAATTGGTTGATGAACCACATCCGCTGTTGGGCGGGTGATACGGGGACTTCCGCACCGTTTTCCCTCGCCTTCAGCGGCGGGCGAGATTCACGCCCTTCGTGCGACTGCGCGAGCATCGCCAGACCGGCCGCGGTGGGCGCGTCGAACACGTCGCGAACGCTGATCCGGTTTCCGACCGCGGCATTGACGCGCGCCACCAAGCGAGTGGCAGTCAGGGAGTTTCCGCCAATGGCAAAGAAGTTGTCGTTCACTCCCACCCGCGGAATTCCGAGCAGGTCGGCGACAACCGCAGTCACTATCTCCTCGAAAGCGCCACGGGGAGCAATGTATCCGAGCATCTCGGCGCCGAAGTCGGGTTCGGGGAGGGCCTTGCGGTCGAGCTTGCCATTCACCGTCACCGGCAACTCATCGAGCACCACCACCACCGACGGCACCATATACCCCGGCAACACACCCGCCACCCACTCCACCACCGCCCGACCCTCCACCACCACCCCACACTCAGGAACCACATACCCCACCACAAACTCCCCACCCAACCACCCGCAACACCACCACCGCCTGCGCCACACCCCCATACCCCAACAACACCGCCTCGATCTCCCCCAACTCCACCCGCTGCCCCCGCAACTTCACCTGAAAATCCACCCGACCCACATACTCGAGCTCCCCACCCGACAACCACCGAACCCGATCCCCCGTCCGATACAACCGCGAACCACACCCGAACGGATTCGCCACAAACCGATCCGCCGTCAAATCCACCCGACCCGATACCCCGCGCCAACTGCACACCCCCACATACAACTCCCCACCACCCCACCGCACCGGCCGCAACCACCCATCCAACACAAACACCTGCGTATTCCACACCGGAACCCCGATCGGCACCCCCACCACATCCGCATCGGTCACCTCATGAAACGTCACATCCACCGACGCCTCCGTCGGCCCATACAAGTTATGCACCCGCACACCGGCACCAACCCCGCATCCTCGACGCCACCGACGCCGACAACGCCTCCCCGACGCGAACACCCGCCGCACACTCACACACCGCGCCACCGCCGGCTCCGCAACAAACACCGCCAACATCGACGGCACGAAATGCACCGTCGTCACCCCATTCCCGACGATCACATCCACAAGATAAGCCAGATCACGATGCCCACCCGGCTCCGCCACCACCAACCGCGCCCCCACCAACAACGGCCAGAACAACTCCCACACCGACACATCGAACGTCACCGGCGTCTTCAACAACACCACATCATCGCAGCCCAGCCATACTCCCCTGCATCCACAACAACCGATTCACAATCCCGCATGCGAAACCACCACCCCTTCGGCCGACCCGTCGAACCCGACGTGAACATCACATACGCCGGATTCTCCCCACGCAACACCCCCAACCGCTCCCCATCCGAAATCGGCACCCCGAAAACCCGACACATCAACAACATCCAGCTCCACCACCACAACCGAACCCGGCAACCCACCCGATCCACCGACGTACTCAACACCAACACCGGAGCCGCCACACCCAACACATACTCCACCCGCTCCACCGGCTGATCCACATCCACCGGCACATACCCACCCCCGCCTCGAGCACCGCATAAATCCCACCACCAACTCCACCGACCGCCCCACCGCAATCCCACCAACGACTCCGGACCCACCCCCAACCCCATCAACAACCGCGCCAACCGACGCACCCGCACACCGAACTCCCCATACGACAACACCACCGAACCAGACACCACCGCCACAGCATCCGGCACACACCCCACCCGCTCCTCGAACAACCCACCAACGACACCCCGAAACCACACACCCCGTCGCATTCCACCCCCCCAACACCAACTCCCGCTCACCCGGCGCGAGGATGTCGATAGTTCCCAGGGCCGCAATCGGATCCGTCGCCGCAGCACGCAGAATTCGGAGGAATCGCTCCCCGAAACTCACCACCGTCGGCCGGTCGAAAATATCCGTCGCGAACGTGAAGGCTGCGGAGATACCTGCGGGACTGCCGGATTCGTCATAACGCTCCGCGAGCGTCAACTGCAGATCGAACTGGGACACACCGGTGTCGACCTCGATGACCTCTGCGGCCAGTCCCGGCAGTTCCAGGTGAGCCGTCGCTGTGTTCCGGAACTCCAACATAACCTGGAACAGGGGTGAATAGCTGGTCGACCGGCCGGGATCGAGCGCCTCCACGACACTCTCGAAGGGCACTTCCGTGTGCCCGAACGCTCCGAGGTCGGCGTTCCGTGCACGGGAAATCATGTCGTCAAACGTGATCCCGGGATCCACGGTGGTTCGCAGAACCAGCGTGTTGACGAACATCCCCACCAGGTCATCGAGCGCTGCTTCGCCGCGTCCCGCGATCGGCGTCCCGATCGCGATGTCGTCGGATCCGCTCAGCCGCGCCGCCAGCACCACCAGAGCCGCGTGCATCACCATGAACATGGTCGCGTCATGTTGACGCGCGAGCACCAGAAGCTCCCGATGCAGTTCCGCAGGCACCGAGAACGGGGCAGTGTCGCCTCGCAGCGTCCGGTTCGCGGGTCGCGGACGATCAAAGGGAAGGGTTATCGCGTCGGGGAGGCCGGCGAGTGTCTTCTTCCAATAGTCCAATTGCGCCGACATCACGCTCTCGGGGTCCTGATCACTGCCGAGGACCGCCCGTTGCCACAGGCTGTAGTCGGCGTACTGAACCGGGAGTGGGAGCCAGTCCGGCCTCTGCTGGCGAACTCGCGCGGAGTACGCCACCATCAGGTCGTGTGCCAGCGGTGCCAGCGAAGCGCCATCGGCGGCGATGTGGTGGACCACGAGAAGGAGGACGTGCTCGTCGGGGCCGGTTCGCAGCAGTGCACCA
This sequence comes from Rhodococcus oxybenzonivorans, assembly GCF_003130705.1. Classification (NCBI taxonomy): domain Bacteria; kingdom Bacillati; phylum Actinomycetota; class Actinomycetes; order Mycobacteriales; family Nocardiaceae; genus Rhodococcus; species Rhodococcus oxybenzonivorans. The sequence goes on from NZ_CP021354.1 coordinate 5,555,001, forward strand.
CGCACGGGTACTTCACCGCTGACGTCGAAGCCCTGGTGAATCAGCGCGGCAATGTGTTCGCGAACCTCGTGCTCGTTGTCGACGACTCTCGGCGTGAGGTCGGGAACCACCTGCGGCGCAGTCACGATCGATTGTTCCGGTCCTGCTGCCGAGTCCGGATACCTGGTGCGCAGGGATTCGTGTCGTTCGATGACATCCTCGGCGGCGGCCCGGAGTGCCTCCATGTCGAGGGTGCCCGACAATCGGACCGCCATGGGAATGTTGTATGCAGGCGAAGAGGGGTCGAACTGATTGATGAACCACACGCGCTGCTGCGCAAGCGAGAGGGGTATACGGTCCGGACGCTCGCGTGCGACCAAACTCGGGCGGTCGATTCTCCGCACGTCCGCAGGCTCGATCCGCCCTGCCAACTTTTTCACCGTCGGCGCCTCGAAAAGGTCCCGGACACCGAGGTCGACGCTCAGTGCGGCATTGACGCGAGCGATTACTTTGGTTGCCACGAGGGAGTTTCCGCCGAGATCAAAGAAGTCTTCGTCGACGCCGATGTGCTCCACTCCCAGCACGTCCACGAATACCTGCGCGACAGTCTGCTCCACCGGATTCGCCGGTGCACGACGTTCGGTGGCCGCGCCGCCGAATTCCGGCGCCGGCAGCGCCGCACGGTCGAGCTTTCCCACCCGCGTCAACGGCATCTCGTCCAGCACCATGATCGCGGATGGAACGAGGTGTGGCGGCAGCTGCTTTCGGGCATAGTCCATCACATCGGCAGTCGAGAGCCGCCGGCCGGGAACCGGCAGTACATACGACACGAGGACGGTGTCACCGGACGGCGCGGTCCGCGGTATCGTCACCGCAGTTCTCACCCATGGATGAGTGTGGAGTACCGTGTCGATCTCGCCGGGTTCCACACGGAACCCACGGATCTTCACCTGGAAGTCGCTGCGACCCACGTACTCGATCGTGTGATCGGCCCGCCACCGTACGACATCTCCGGTTCGGTACATCCGACGGCCAGGGTCGCCGAAAGGATTGGCGACGAAGCGTTCCGCGGTCAGCGCCGGCTTGCCGTGATAGCCGCGCGCCAGCGCGTCACCCGAGAGGTAGAGTTCCCCGGCCACTCCGATCGGTACCGGTTTCATCCGCGCATCGAGGACCACCTCGTGGAATCCGCGGAGCGGACCGCCCAGGGTAATCGCTCCCGCAGGCGACATCGATTCACTGATGTTCGCCATGATGGTGGTCTCGGTCGGTCCGTATGCGTTGCACAACCTGCGGCCCGGGGCCCACCGCTTCACCAGTTCCGGCGGGCACATCTCGCCGCCGAACACCACGTCCTGGAAGTCGGTGAGTCCGTCCGGGTCGATCGATCCGAGCGCAGCGGTAGTGATGAACCCGTGAGTGACTCGCTCGAGTTTCAGGATCCGGGCCAACTCGGTGCCGCCGTATATCTTCGGCGGAACAATCACCATGGTGGCACCGGCACCGAAGGCCTGGAGATACTCGAACAGGGACGCGTCGAAGCTCGGTGTGGAGAAATGCAGGGTCCGTGAGGTCTGCGTCGCTCCGAATCGGCGGCGCTGCTCCACCGCGAAGCTGTCCAGGCCACCGTGGGTGACCGACACTCCTTTGGGGAGTCCCGTCGAACCGGACGTATAGATCAGATAGGCCACGTTCTCCATGCGCAGCGGTCGCACCCGTTCGTCGTCGGTGACGGCGGATACCGGTAAAGCCGCACAGCGGGTACGGAACTCGGCGTCGTCGAGTAACAGCCACGGAATCGAATCGGGCAGCCGGGATCGCTCGGCAGACACCGTCACACCCACGGCGACTCCGGAATCGGTGAGCATGTGCACGATGCGCTCGGCCGGATAGTTCGGGTCCACCGGCACGAAGGCCGCGCCCGATTTCGCTACCGCCAGCATCGACAGGACCGACTCGATCGAGCGCGGCAAGCCCAGCGCGACAGCGTTCTCCGGACCGATCCCACGTGTGATCAAAGCCCGCGCCACTTGGTTGGAGCGTTCGTCCAATTCTCGATATGTCACCTCGACGCCGCGAAAGGTGAGTGCGATGCCGTCAGGATGGTTTCGTGCTGCCATGTCGAAGATTTCGGACAGCGTGCGTTCGGATCGGCCCGGCACTCCCGATACGGGGACGAGAGTGGCTCGTTCGGAGTCGGTGAGGATATCGATCTCGCCGACAGCTGTTTCCGGGTTTGCCGTGACCGTCTCCAGGATGCGCCGAAATCGCATTCCGAGCCCGACCACCGTTTCCGGGTCGAACAGATCGGTGGCGAATCCGAGACTCACCGTGATTCCGCACGGAGTGCCGTCGGCGTCGAAGAATTCTTCCGTCGCCACCCGAAGGTCGAATCGGCCGATCTCGGGCCGGACACCCTCCGGATCGTCGCGACGCTCGAGAAGCACCTGGACAATCGGCGAATACGCCGCGGAATCGCCGATCTCGAGCGCCCGCACCACCTGCTCGAGCAGAACGTCCCCATGTTGGAATGCTTCCACTTCCACCTCGTGCACGTGGTCGAGCAGGGCTGTGAAGGCCAGGTCCGGTCGAACGCGCGTCCGCAGCACCACGATGTCCCGGCCGCCGTCCGCGGCGGCAGTCGTAGCGACGGCCACATCCGAGGTACCGGCAAGCCGGCTCAGGAGAACTGCCAGGGCTGCGTGCAGCACTGGAAAGGTTGTCGTACCGTGCTCCGATGCCAGCTCGACCACCCGGCGATGTGTGTCGGCACCTATCGGGAGTCCCACCCGGTCTCCCCGCAGGGATTGCACGGCGGGCCGGGTTCGATCGGAGGGCAGATTCAGCACCTCGGTAAGACCCGACAACCGTGCTTTCCAGAACTCGAGGTGACCCGCTTCGAGGCGTAGTCGCTCGCCTATGCGGGCGGTCGCGCAGTGCACGGTCGACAGGGACACGTCCGTGTCGGCCGCGATGAACTCCTCGAGCAACTCGACGAATTGCCGGTGATGCGTGCGCAGCGCCGCGTCCTCGTACCGATCCGGATTCGCCCGGAAATCGACGGAGACGTCTGCCGGCGTGCCGCTCGAATACACGTTGACCAGCAGATCTTCCACCGGGCCAGATGTGACGATGTGGTATTCGCCCACCAAGTCGCCCAGCTGGACGTCGTGCGGGAAGAGCATGACGTTGACCATGGGACCGTACAGCCGGGTGGCATTGCTCGCGCTCATGTCGCGGCGAATATCGTCGATGCTGCACCTTTGATGGCGCAGCGCTCCCATCAGTTCACGCTGAACCCGCGACACGAGGGCCCCGACCGTGTCCCCTTCCTCGACCGAGATCGACAGGGGCGCGACATTGACCATCATGCCGCCGGAATTGCGCAGCAACGACGTGGTCCGGCCGGACAGGGGAACGTGCACGAGCACATCTGTTTTACCGGTCAGGCGCGACAGGTAGCAGGCGAATGCGGCGATGATAGTGGCTGCGGCGGCCGCCGTTGCCCGCCTGCCGGACCCGTGGAGGCCGGTCGTCGCCGCCTCGGACAGCACGGCGCTTTCGACCTTGCTCCTGGCCACTGCCGGCGCGGGCCGCTCGGCCAGGGTCGATCCTTCTACGGCCTCGATACGTTGTGCCCAGTACGTCCGATCCGCCGTGTACCTAGCCGAGGATCGGTAGCGGGCATCGATGTCGTACAGCTCGCGCAGGGTGGCCGCCCGACTCTGGTCCGGTTCCCGCGCGCTTACCGAGGCCGAATACCGGTGCGCGATGCGGCTGAGCATCGTCATGGCGGCGTATCCGTCGAGGGCGACGTGGTGGATGCGACTGTACCAAAGGTAGTGCGACTCGCCCACGCACAAAATCGACGTCTCGACCAGTCGATCGGCCTCGAGATCGAGGGGGGTTCGGTAGTCCTTGTCCATCCAGTCGTGGGCAGCCGCGACCGGGTCGTTCTCGCCGCGGAAGTCGAGGAAGGCGATCGACGTGTCGGTCGTGTGGTCCACGTACTGCATCGGCCGGCCGTCGACCTCGACCACCTTCAGAAAGGGTGACTGAAATTCGCGACCGGCGGCGACGGTTTCCCTCCGCAACAGGTCGACGTCGAGGTCGCCGTGCAGCTCCACGTACTGCGCGATCGAAATCGGCACCGCGGGCTCGAGTTGCTGCGCGAACCACGTGGCACGCTGCGCCGCGGACAGCGGGAAGAGTGCCGCGTCCGGATTGTGCGTCAGGGGGTTGGGCGTGTCGAGACGTTTCACGGCGGCTCCTCCGCGTACGGTATCCCCGACCGAAGAAATCGTGGCCGCGTCCGAACCTGGACACGCGCTTGTGTGAGGCGGACGCTTCTCCCCGCCCCCCGGCTCATCCGTTCGGCTTCACCACAAAACACAACACTTCATGCTTGCATAGCCGCGCGCCTCTTTTGGGCGGATTCGGCCGGTCGCGATGCCCGGTGTTTCAGGTCTGCTGAGCTGTGCAAACCTGCGATCATCCCGTTTCGTTCGACCGACTCCGCGTCCCCTCGATGCGCTGCCGCTGCCGGGCCCCGTACGCCGCCTCAGTGACGGCAGCGTCGTCCTCGAGGCCCGACCCGAGCGCCCCACCGATGGTGGCGATGGACGCCAGCAGCCAGGCGAGCGTGAGGTAATCGGAGAAGTTGACCCCGTGCCCCAGAATGCGGGACAGCAGTTCCGGGGGAAGAGTGAGACACGCCGTGAACAGCAGCAGGCAGAACAGGGCCACGTGGAGGACGATCACGCCGATGACCAGGGTGACGACGGTTGCGGTGTTGTACAGCACCGAACGGTCGCGTTCCTCCGGCGACCGAGGCCGCTCCCAGAGTTCATGATCAAGGATCAACCAGAGAATCATCGCCACGATCGACAGGACCGTTGCCGCACTCATACGCCACGGACCCATCGTGTCGGCGAACATCCAGATGGTGCTGGTAGCCAGCGCGACAGCACCAGTGGCGAAGGCGCCGACGAGGACCTTCGACAGTCCGGTGACCAAGCGCCACGGCCGGTTGGCCCGCACCATCCCCGACAGCAGTCGAAGTCGCCGCAGACCCGAGGGCCCGAAGTACCGGATGCCCTCCTCGATCTGCACACACGGGAACCGTCGCGTCGCGCCCGCGGCCCTCGATGTTGCCACCCGATCAGCGAACGGACTGTAGCAAAACAGGACACTGCGCCCGATGTGAGCCAAGTTACATTGCCAGGCGGAATCAGCTCAGGAATTCAGTGGTTATGTAAGGTGGCTATGAGTATCAACAAGGCGCGCCGCGGGCCATGGAACGAACGTGGACGATTCCGGACATCAGCGCCATCGCGAGAGAACCAAGAGATGAGCAATCTCCGACCCGAGATCGAAGCGTCGTGGCGACGGTGTGAAGTTATCGGCGTCTCGTCCGGCGATGACGACCTTCCCTACACGCCGGACGTGGATCGCGACAGCCGGTTGAGAAGAGCCGCCGATCCCGTGATCGACAACCTCGTCCTCCACCTGCTGGACGCCCCCGCGACCATCCTGCTGGCCGATTCCGCCGCGCAGATCGTCGACCGCAGGGCTGGCAACGCTGGGTTGCGAGCGCGTCTGGACCGCGCCTACGTGGCACCCGGATTCCGGTATGCCGAGGAAGACACCGGCACCAACGGGATCGGCACCGCGTTGGAGGAGCGACGACCGTTCCAGGTCAGCGGTGGCGAGCACTACCGTGAGGCGCTGCAGAGCCTGGCGTGCGTCGGTGTTCCGATCATCCATCCGATCACCCGCACCGTGGAGGGGATACTCGACATCACCTCCAACCTGTCGGATTCCAACGCGCTGATGGGCGCCCTGGCGAAATCAGCCGTTCGCGAAATTCAGTCGCGCCTCTATGCCGAGTCCTCCGATCGCGAGCAACGGCTTCTCCAGTCCTTCCTGCAGGCCTCTCGTCGCGGCTCCTCCGCAGTGGTGTCCTTGAACCAGGATGTCATCATGACCACTCCGATGGCCGCGCAGATCATCGACACGTCCGACCAGGCGCTCCTCTGGGATTGGGCATGCCGAATGCTCGCCGGCCGCGACGAATTCATCGGGGAAGTCAGGCTCGCCGATAACGTCACAGTATCCGCGACTGCCCGTAGAGTCGGAGACTCCCGATCACCGGCGGGCATCGTCATCGAGATGCGGCAGCATCTCCGCGATACGAAGAAGTCGTCCGCCCGTCAATTGGCGTCAGCCTCCGCCGCCGCCGAAAAGCGCGCGGAGACTGTCAGGATTCCCGGCCGCAGTTTGTCGACGAAACGACTGCAGACCGAACTCGAGCGGCTCGCCTCGATCGACGCACCTGTCCTCGTCACCGGAGAACCCGGCGTCGGCAAGTTCTTCGCCGCTAGCGCCCTCCACCGGATGCAGGATGCCGACGGCCGTTTCACCGTGTTCGACGCTGCTACCGCCTCTGTCGATCCCGACGCGTGGATTGCCGGACTGGTCAATTGGAACAAGGTCGACGGCGCCCTTATCATCCGGCATCTCGATCTCCTGCCGGAAAAACTGGTCCCCAACGTCTGCGCGGTCCTCAGTGAGGCAGCCGACCATCGCGCTCAGATCATTGCCACCGCCGGCGAAGCGATCCGTCAAGGTCCCGCCGGACGACTGTGCGATCACTTCATGCGCCGCATCGAGATCGATCCACTGCGACTTCGGTCCGAAGATATCGCCGACATCAGTGTCGCCCTACTACGTAAGCACTCCCCCGACCGCAACGGCCTGCGACTGCAACCCGCTGCTCTGCAACTGCTGATCGCGCGGGACTGGCCGGGGAATGTCCGAGAACTCGAATCGGTTCTGGCGTCCTCGCTCCTGCGGTCGATGGGCTCCGACATCGGGGTGCAGCATCTGCCCGACGGATACCGCGACGGTGATCTACGCCGCCGAAATGCCTCGACGTCGCTCGAATTGGCGGAGCGTGACGCGTTGCTCAAAGCACTCGTCGAGACCGACGGCAACAAACTACTGGCTGCGCAACGCCTGGGGGTAGCTCGCTCCACCCTTTACCGCAAAATGCGCGCACTGGGTATCGACGGGAGCCGGTTCCTTCCGCAGTAGCGCCACTCGATGACGGAACCGTGCCGATCGAGACAGAACGTCAGTCACCGGCTCGCGCCCAGGCCTCGAGCATGCGCCTCGCAATCGAGGCTGCACCGGGCAACAACATGTGCACCTCCGTCGAACTCGTCCAATCCCCGGCAGCCAGAGCCTCCCGTACCTCCGCGCGGGTACACCAGACAGCTTCGCCGATCTCGCCATCACTGAAGACGAGCTCGTCTCGGGGGTCGGCCGTCGCATGGAATCCGAGCATGAGGGATCGCGGGAAGGGCCAGGGCTGACTTCCGACGTAGACCACATCGGAGACCGTGAGACCGACCTCCTCCGCAACTTCCCGTGCCACACAGCTTTCCAGAGACTCGCCCGCCTCGACGAAGCCCGCGAGCGTCGAGAAATTCCGTGCCGGCCAGTTCGCCTGACGCGCCAGCAGGACTCGGTCTGCCCCGTCGTGCACGAGACAAATGATCGCGGGATCGGTACGCGGGTACTCCTCCCGACCGCACGCCGTGCACACGCGCATCCAACCACCCGAGGTGATCGTTGCCGGCGCCCCATCCTTGACGCAGAAGGGGGCGTCGTCCTGCCACGTCAGCAAGGCCATCGCTGTGACATACCGGTCGGTGTCGGCAGCGTCGAGGATTGCTCCGTGTGAGCGCAGGTCACCGAGCTCGACCACGGTTCCTGTCGTGGAATTGTCAGCGAGGGACTCGTCCCGCACCGCCCACTCGTGAACCGAGCCGCAGACGCCGAGCAGGACGGCGTGAACGGGAGGCTCGGCGTAGAAGTCGGTGGCCGGTTCCAGCATCAGTTGTCCGTCCACAAGCCGGACCTGACCACGCCCGTTCACACGAAGTATTCGCGCATCCGGCCACGCCTCCACCCACGCGGTCGCGTCGTCACGCACCGGGAAGGGACGGCTCACCGTCGCAACGTGATTCAACATGGTGAATTCTCCCTGACTTCATAATTCGAACGTGGCATTCCCGTACCGGGATTGCGTTCCCGGTCAGATCAGTACAGAGATTGCTCCCACAACGCCACCGTCTCCGGAGCGTTCTCCACCATGGGGTAGTGCCCGGCTTTGCCCCGCACGGTCCTCAGGTTCCCGTGCGGCAAGGCCACCAATGTGTCCCCTAGGTACTCGGCCGTGACAAAGGGGTCGCTTTCACCCACGATCAGGGTGGTAGGCCCTTCGTAGGTGCCTATCCGGTCGAGGAAGTCGGGGCTGGTCCAGTTCTTCAGGTAGGACTCCCACGTCGCCTGGTCCATCGTCGAGCGGTTGCGGTCGACGAGGTTCTTCAAATCTGTCTCGTCGATGTGTGGTGCCAGTGCGCCCCGGATGGCTGCACCCGGGTCTGCCCAGGCCGCGGCGAAAGATTCGTAGGTCGCCTGGTCGAGAGGGGTACCCGCCGGGGAGACGGGCGTCAGTGCGACGACCGAGGTCACGCGTTCAGGTGCGAGGGTCGCCACCCGAAGAGCTGTGGTGCCGCCCATCGAATGTCCGAGTACGGAAAAGGTCGACCATCCGAGCTGGTCGGCGGCGCCGAGGGCGACCGCGGCCATCCCGTCGATTCCGTCGGCCGGCGCCTCGGGACGGTTCACCCCGTATCCCGGAAAGTCGACGTACGCGTAGGTGAAGCGGGACTGATCCGTCAGGGCGCGTGCTTTGAGCCACACGCTGCTGTCCAGCGCCCAGCCGTGCAACACCAAGACCCGATGGTCACCGTTTCCTTCGATCGCTGCAATCGCGTTCACTGCCGTACCTCCCTGTCGGCGACGCTGAAACTCCAGCCGTCGGTTGATCACTCCGAACGAACCTAGAACCGCAGTAGGGCGTCGGCGTGTCCGATTGTGAAACACACCCACGCGGCGGATGCATGTGCCATTTTCGGACACTTTCGGCGCCGGACGCACCCATAGTGTGGCGCCACCTGCCTGCTGAACAGACTTGCCCATGACACGAAGGAGAACACACCATGGCACTCGATCTTGCGGTCAAGAATTTGATAGACACTCTGAACGAGCAGGGACTGAAGTCGTTCGAGCAGATGAGCATTGCTGAAGTCCGTGAGGTCGTCGAGTCCTTCAGCGGCCTCCAGGCACCGAAGGCAGACGTCGCGCGTGTTGTCGATACGGTCTACCCCGGACCCGGCGGCGATCAGGCAATTCGCCTCTACATCCCGGAGTCCGACACTCCGCTGCCGGTCGTGCTGTACATCCACGGTGGTGGCTGGGTCGCCGGCAGCCTCGACGTCACCGAGCAGCCATGCCGCGCGCTGGCCTCCGACGCGCAAGTCATCGTCGCCGCACCGAGTTACCGGAAGGCACCCGAGCACAAGTTCCCTGCCGCACCCGACGATGCATTCGCCGCACTGAACTGGGTGATCGAGCACGCAGCCGACTTCGGTGGCGACAGCATGCGGGTAGCCGTCATGGGCGACAGCGCCGGAGGCAACCTCGCCGCGGTCACAGCCCTCCGAGCGCGCGATAACGGCGGCCCGGCATTGCGCGCTCAGGTATTGATCTACCCGGTCATCGACGGCACGGCACGATTCCCGTCGCGCGAGGAGAACGCCGAGGGGTACCTGATCACCACGGCAGCGATCGACTGGTTCTGGGAGCAGTACCTGGCCACGCCGGAAGACGCTGAGAATCCGTACGCCTCCCCGGCCAAGGCCGCGGATCTGTCTGAACTTCCCACGACCTTGCTGTTGCTCAACGAATACGAGGTCACTCGGGACGAGGGCGTGGACTACGGCCGGCGGCTGGCCGACCATGGCGTCCCCGTGCAGGTCGAACTGTATGAAGGCCTTGTCCATGCCGTGTACTGGATGACCGGTGCCATTCCGCGCAGCGCTGAACTGCACAGCGCCGTCGTCGAATTCCTCGGCAAGCAGTTCGCCGACTGAAACACTGCCCGAGCGAGTACGCAATTGCCCCTAGAGGTTCTATCCCTCCGAGTGGTCACTACCCAACACAATGTTACGTATATCTGCAATAGACTCCTTTATTGCGGAAAATTACCCCGACTGTCATAGTCATAAAAATGCTTCCTGTGCAGCGAAAGAGGTTCCAGTGGAACTCACACCCGGCGCTCTCCATGGTCTGCGCGTCATCGATCTGACGACCGTGATCATGGGCCCCTTCGCCACCGCAACCCTCGCCGACATGGGCGCAGACGTCATCAAGGTCGAGAGCCTCGACGGTGACATGAGCCGAGATATAGGTTCCCGCCGCCATGACGGGATGAGCGCTCTGACACTCAACCTCCAGCGCAACAAGCGCAGCATCGCGATCGACCTTGCCTCCGAGGAGGGCCGCGAGATCCTCGACGATCTAGTGCGCAATGCGGATGTGCTGGTGACGAATCTACGGCCACGCTCCCGGCAGAAGTTGGGCATCACCTATGAGCGGCTCTCGGAGAACAATCCGGGACTGATCCTCTGCACCGCACAGGCATACGGATCCGAAACCGTCTTTCGGGACTACCCCGCCTACGACGACATCGTGCAAGCAGCGTCAGGCGCCGCGAAACTCACGGAACTCATCGACGGTGAACCACGTTATGCCCCATACGTCATCGCCGACAAAGTCGTCGGTCTCTACATCGTCATCGCCGTCCTCGCCGCCGCGATGGAGAAGAACCATACCGGCCTCGGCCAGGAGGTCGACGTACCGATGGTCGACGCGATGATCGGTTTCAATCTCGTCGAACACTTCGGTGGCCACACCTTCGCCCCGGCCGAAGGGAACTTCGGATGGGCACGCGTGCTGACACCGGAACGAGTCCCACACCAAACAGCCGACGGCTGGATTTGCATCATGCCGTACTCGGCGAAGAACTGGAACGACTTCTTCACCGTCGCCGGCTGCGGCGACCTGGTGAACAACCCCCGCTACGCCTCGGTGAACGACCGCCACACCCACATGGGCGAACTTCTCTCAGCGATCCGAGAGGCCGTCCCGAGCCGAACCACCCAGGAATGGCTGACCATGTGTGAGGCACACGGAATTCCCGCGTCCGACCTACTCGATCTCGCCCATGCGCACGAAAACCCCTACGTTCTGGACCAGGAACTGATCACTAAGCGCGAACATCCCACCGAAGGCGAGTATTACGCCACCCGCACTCCGTTCGCGATGTCACGCACACCGATCTCGTTCAGCCGGCACGCTCCCCTGCTCGGCGAGGATACCTTCACCATCCTCGAAGAACTCGGTTACTCCGCCGATCGCGTCCATGCGCTGGCCGACACATCGGTAGTGAGGGCGACGTCGCCTCAGGGGACCTCCTCCTGAACGGGGATCGTCGACGGGCACACGCGTGATGCGCTGCGTTACCGACATCGATCCCGACTCGAGTGGTCGGACTCGCTGATCCGACAGCTTTTTCTACGAGGCGCCCCCACCTGAGCGCCGCAAGTGTGTACCGTCCTCCATCACCTCTTCGCTCTCTTCGTTACCCACACCACTGAAGAAGTGCAATTCGCATGCCCATTCGGCCAGGTTTCAAGCCGAGTGACATCCTCGAACTCCTGATTGCCGTCGCACGGTCGTGCGCCGGCCACGTGGCAAGGTCGTCGTCCGCAATGGACACCAGGTACACGGTGCGATCGACACCACCCGCGAGGACAGGCTGCAGGAATTCACCAATTCCGTCCTGGCGTGGTGCTCGGAATTCGGATCCGCCCAAGACTTGTAAAAGAACTCCGTGGAAGCGTCAATTCACTTCCACGGAGTTCTTCGTTTCTCGGGCACGTCACTCGTCAGTGGAGGCGGCAGTTCGCTTCTCCCTGAGGGTGTTGCCTGCCTCCGTGTGATCCCCGGCCAGGAGCGCGGGCTTCGTCGAGCAGCCGCGTGCCACCGTCACCCGGGATGATTCCCAGCTTCACGAAGGTCTCTGCAAGGAGCGCCCTTTCACCGGCAACGCGGAGGTCGCACGTGGGGGCGAGGCCGCATCCGGCACCGATGGCAGGGCCGTTTGTCTCGACGAACCCGTCGCCTCGGAAGAGGACTGGACGATCCATGAGTGTATTTCCCTTATCTTTACTGCGATCGATCCTTCGACTGGTGCCCGACCGGTGCGAACTCGGCGGCGGCCTAAACCGGTGTAGACCGGTCTAGGCCGCCGCCGCGAACACCTTCACCCCTTGCCGCCGAGAACCTTCGCCTTCATACGCGCTGCGGATTTGAGGTTCAGGCGAGGCCCAACTTGGGACGCAGCCACTGGGCGATCCGGCTCAGCGCTTGATCCGCCTCGGGTGCCCGACCCGCATTGAAGTGGAATACATGCTGTTGCTCATCGACCACGTCCAACACCACCTCGCCACTCACCTTCTCGATCAGTTCGGCCAACCGACGTGAGTCGTCCAGAAGCGTCTCATAGCCACCGACCGATACGTACACCGGAGGGAAGTCGGTGTAATCGCTGAGCAGTGGGTTCGCCCGCGGGTCCGTTGCATCTGCGGGTTCGGAGAGGAACATTCCCCGCATCGTTTCCAGAACCGCCCTCTTGGCCAAAACGTCGACCGCGTCGTTCGATTCGACCGTCATCCCTTTGATCTCCATATCGAGCCATGGTGAAAGCGCGACGACGGCAGCAGGAGTGGGAAGGTCCAGACGCGCGAGCTCGAACGTTGTCGAGATCGCGAGATTGGCGCCCGCCGAGTCGCCGACGGTCGCCGTGTACTCCGCCTTGTAACCCTGCGTGCGGAGCCACTTGTGGACGGCCATGCAATCTTCGAGTTGGGCTGGGTGCTTGTGCTCCGGCGCGAGCCGGAAGTCCACGATCAGGGCGCAAACACCCGCCAATTTAGCCAGGTGTGCTGCAAGCTTGCGGTGTGAGAAGCGTGAACCCGTCGCGAAGCCGCCACCGTGGGTAAAGACGATTACGCGGTCTTCGGCGGCCCCCAGAGGCTTGGCCCACATTGCCGGCACACCGTTGGCTGTCACTTCCTCATAGGTGACGTCGGTAGGCTCGATGGTCGGAAGATGCCACTCTTCGAACATATCTCGCTGACTGGCGAGGTCCATTCCTTCGGACCGGGTAAGCCACGACGCGTACAGGTCGTTGAGGAACAGGGATTCTTTGCTCACGGACATGTGTTGCTCACTTTCATCACTACTCGAGGGAGGGAGATTGACTGTTCAGGAAAGCGCGAAGCCCTTGTATCCCGCACACACGGTCTCGTCCCACTTGGCCAGGTAGAGGGGAAGACCACCGGGGTAGTTCAGCAACTGCCGCGGCTTACCCGGGACGTTGGCACCCATGTACCAGGAGTCGGCTCTGTCGTAGAGCGCCTCGGCCGTCAGCTCGGCGACGTGATCGGACCAGGCAGCATCCGCATCCGCCTCGGATTCGATACGGCTCAATCCGTTGTCTCGCATGTAGTCGATGGTGTTGATGACGAGGTCACCTTGGATCTCGGCGCAGCTGGGCCCGTTGCAGAAGCCCGACGGGCTGAGTGGTCCGTAGAGGAACAGCAGGTTGGGGAATCCTGCCGTCGCGACCCCAAGGTTTGCCCGCACGCCGTTCGACCACTTGTCCCGGAGCAACGTACCGTCGGTGCCGCGAATGTCGATCGCGGTCAGGCCACCGGTGACGGCGTCGAAGCCGGTTGCGTAAACGATGATGTCGAACTCGTGCTCTTCCGAAGCGGTCTTCAGCCCGGTGGGCGTGATCGTCTCGATCGGGTCCTCGTGCAGATCGACGAGACGCACGTTGTCCTGGTTGAAGATGTCGTAGTAGGTCTGCTCGAGCGAGGGGCGCTTCACGCCGAAGGGGTACGCCTTCTTCATCGGCGCCAGCTTCTCGGCGATCACCGGGTCCTTGATCCGGGCACGCGTCCGGTCACGCCAGAACTCGTAGGCCGTGTCGTTTGCAGCATCGTCGACGAAGACGTCCTGGTACGTTCCGAGCCAGAACTCGAAACCGTGCTCCCACAGTCGCTCATAGGTGGCGGTTCGCTCTTCGTCGCTCACCTCGAAGGCTGACTTGGGAATGAAGTCGAAGTCGAAGCCGGAGAATGACGCCGGACGACGACTGAATCTGTCCGCCAGATCGGACTTGATCGTCGCGTTGTCCTGGTCGGTGAGCTGGCGCTGTCGCATCGGGAGCGCCTGAACGGGAGTGCGCTGGAAGACGGTCAGCTGTGCGGCTTCCTTCGACGCCTCCTGAGCGACCTGCACGCCGCTGGCGCCGGTACCGATGATGGCGACTCGCTTTCCTGCGAAATCGATTCCGCCTTCGGGCCACAGTCCGGTGTGGTGGTTGATCCCTGCGAAGCTGTCCATTCCCGGGAGCTTCGGGAAGATCGGCTTTGCCGCAAATCCGGTGCACAAAACGAAATACTTGCAGACGAAAAGGTTTCCGTTCTTCGCGGTCACGGTCCAGGTGTTCGCCGTCTCGTCGAACTCGGCGGAAGCGACCCGCGTGTTGTAGTAGATGTCCTTGCTCAGATCGAGCTTCCCGTCGACGTACTTGAAGTAGCGGCGCAGTTCGTCACCTCCGGGGTAAAGCTCGGAGAACCCGAAGTCATCCCATAGGTCGGGGCGCGTGAACTGGTAGATGGGACCTTCGCTGTCTACTCGGGCACCCGGGTAGCGGTTCCAGTGCCAGATTCCGCCCAGGTCCTCACCCGCCTCGACGACCTTCACCGAGTACCCTCGACTCCGTAGATTCTCGAGCTGGTACAACCCGGCGAATCCTGCTCCTACGACGAGAACGTCAAGTACTTCGGTCACGGCTGGTGCGGTAGTGCTCATTGTTGTCTCCTCTTGTTACCGAGTGTTGATTGGGGTTTGATGCTGGGGTTTGTCGGTTGCGCTCTGTGTCGCAGTCTGTGTTGAGCTGACTTATGGGAATCCCGTCCGGCGTGGCTTCTAGGTCCAGCGGACATACGCGGTCTTGGTGGTTGTGAAGAAGGTACGTGCGGCCTTCCCCTGTTCTCGGCTCATGCTGCTCGAGCTCTTGAGCCCACCGAACGGCACATGCGGCTCGACACTGCTGGTCTCGCGATTGATGTGCACCAACCCTGATTGTGTGCGCCGGATGAAGGTCATCGCGGTCGCGATGTCTCTGGTGAAGACTCCCGAGGACAGGCCGTAGTCCGTGTCGTTCGCGGCCTTCAGCGCATCGTCGAAACCATCGACTTCCTGCACGGTCACGACTGGTCCGAAGATCTCCTCCCGGACGAGCCTGCTTTTCTCCGACACTCCGGTCAGGATGGTGGGTGCGATATAGCAAGTGTCGGAATCGAACTCGCGCCTCGTGAGAAACTGGACGTTCTCTTCGCGGGCGAGTTGCAGGTAGCCGGCCACCGTGTCACGTTGCTCCACCGAGGCTAGTGGGCCGATATCGGTGGCCGCGTCGTACGGATTACCGACGACGAGCGCGTCAGCGTGCTTCACCAGCAGTTCTCGTAGCCTGGGAGCGACGGCGCGGTCGACGTAAACCCGGCTCGTCGCGGTGCAACGCTGTCCCGTGTGGAGCATCGCGCTCTTCACGATCTGTAGCGCTGCATCCTCGACATCGGCGTCAGCGAGAACAATGGACGGGTTCTTGCCGCCCAGCTCGAGCTGGACCTTGATGTTGCGATCGGCGACGGCCTGACGGAGTCGCGACCCGACTGCACCCGAACCGGTGAAGGTCAAGGCTGCGAGTCGCGGGTTCCCGGTGAGCGCCGCCGAGAGCTTTCTACCACTGCCTGTCACCAGATTGACGACCCCCGCGGGCAACCCGGCTTCTGCGAGAATCCTCGTCAGGAAGACTGCGGATCCGCAGGCCGGTTCGGCGGGCTTCCACACAACCGCGTTCCCGAAACCTATTGCCGCCGCGATCTTCCACGCCGGAAGCGCGAAAGGGAAGTTCCACGGTGTGACTACACAGACGACGCCGAGCGGCTCCTCTACCGTCATCAGCATCGTGTGTGAGTCGGCACTGGGGTATGTCTCTCCACTGGGTTGCAGAATCTCACCGGCGTAGTAGCGGAGGATGGCGACACTGCGCAGGACTTCGGCGCGTGCGTCACGGATCGCCTTCCCCATGTCTGCGGTGATCGTGAGGGCAGCTTCGTGAACGCGGCTTTCCAGAAGGTCAGCGGCAGAACGAAGATAGTTCGACCGCTCAATTGCTGTCGTCTCGGACCACGCTGGTTGAGCACCGCCTGCGGCCGCGTACGCAGCCTCGACATTACTGGGAGTCGCCGAAGCGTAGATTCCCGTCACACGGCGGAGATCGGAGGGATCTAGACGCTCGAAAGTGTCGGTGGCGGTGCTCCATCGACCTGCGATATACAACGTTGTCCCGTCAGCGATCGACGACGGCAACGTTGGTCTGTCCAAGTTCACGGACATTTTTGTTCCCCGATCTGTGTAGGCGCAGAGGTGGTTGGAATCGCCCCTCGGCGCGGAGGTGCTGTGTCTCATCACCCGCACGCGCAAAGCGGCAGGTGTGCCGGTACAAGAATCTTCTCGACAATCTTGTAGTGCGTACTGTCACCGCGGGCGGGTCGATATCGGACTTTCCGGTCTCAGTGCAGTCGAGCGGCGGTAGTCGAAGTGATTGGGAAACCACTCTTGTGTGGCGATAGCCAGTGGGCTGCCAAAAGCCCTCGGACACCTCACAAAACGATTCAGCAATGACCACTCGAGTGACTTGGAACACGCTGTAGGGCAAGCATGACACCCGAACTCCGGAAACGCAATAAGAGAACTTTTTACGTATATAAGCAATCTTTGGAACGCATGCAGCGGGAAGATGCGCGACAGAACCCGGCCGATCGAGAAGGTCGAGCATCCCAGGAGAATGCTGCACAGGTCGAAAGTGGAGCGCGGCAATGCCGCGCATGCGGTTCGACCATTCACCGAAATCAGCGTGGGACTCAGCGATTCGAAATCGTAGGTGGAGTCACATCTTTCGCGCCGCACTGGCGTGCGAAGAACGAGTCTGTGACGGTGAGAATGCATTTCACAGGGAAATGGGGACTTCACTGCCATATCGCCACCGGCAAGGTTGCCGGGCGACGCAAATCGCTAGGACGGCGCCTGGCGGAGGTGGGTTCAGAATAAGCGAACGGCAAGCCCGTTCGTCTGAACCAACACCGCCGACCAAGTACTTACCGCGGCAAACCGCCAAGTAACTTCAACAGCGAGCCACTAGGGACTGAGGTGTGTGCCGCATTCGCCGTTAGACGCCGACGAGAGGGCCTATGACTGGATTCCATTGGTAGATGCGCTCCTCTACGACGACGCCCTGCGTGACGTAAGGATCCTCCGCAAGCAGAGAACGCAGGGCGTCCTCGCTGTCCGCTTTGAATACCAGTAAGGCTCCGGCGCCGTCGACCCAGGCGCCGGCCTCCTGCAGCACGCCTCGGGCAGCCGCATCCTTGACGAAAATCAGATGTTCGGCATGCGCAGCCTCTTTGACCGACGCATCGGTGGTATACGACCAGATCACAGCGAACAAGGCCATGGTTACTCCTCAAACGGGGGAATGAAACGGCTCCGAATATGCGCATGAACTGCACACTCGAAAAGGGTAGAAGTACGGATGAGGTGACTCGTGTCCTATTTCGCGACACTGATTGCTCCATGAGTGGAGGTATTGAACGAATCGGATCTGACCAGCGTGCCGCAACCGTCCGATGAGGTCCTCGAGGGCGGGGATCGCCTGCGAGGTGCTGGGCGCGTCTACCGCCTCGACGTCGAACGGCATCTCAGCGGCGTGGTGCCCATCGATCGAGAAGTTGAGCAAATGTTCACCAGTCGACAAGAACACCGGAGCCATCGCCAAGCCGAAGACGGTCGGAAGCACACCGTTCGGGTGGTGCCAACGGTCGCTGGGAGTCAACGGCTCCTCGAGGATGGTCGTGTTCTTCGCCCGGTTCACCCGCTTGGTGCCGGCACTCAGCGGTGTGATCGCCGCACTGAGGCGGTGCCATAGAGCACATCTACCAGTCCGGCTTCTACCACGAACTCGCCCGCCGCGGTATCGCCACCTTGATGGTCGACTGCCCCGGCAGCCGCGAAGCACTGCGCCTGCAGGGACTCGGGCGGCCGCGTTCGAAAAACGCGGCCGCGCTGTGTGTGGCATGGGGCGCAAACCACGACTGGGGCAAGGTGCAGCGTCGCCGCGTCGACCGGGAAGGTGAACGCCCGGTGCCGCACTACTGGGAACACGTGATGTGGGTCTGGGGTCACGACGACCTGGACGAGTTCCTCGACTTCGCCGACGGCGTCAACCTCGACGGTGTCGTGGAGAACATCACCGTCCCGTTCCTGATCGCACACGGCGAAAACGACCGGCAGATTCCGGTCGAATACGCCCACCGCTCGTACGAGCAGGCCACCGCCAGCCCGAAACAGCAGCTACGGATCTTCACCGCCGAAGAGGGAGGCGCCGAACACGTCGGCCTCGATCACCTGCCGCACGTGAGCGATTTCGTCGCCGAACTCGAACTACCGCATCAGGAGGCCAGGAGCGCTCGGGCGTTCTCGAGCCCCGCCGTGAGAATCTCCTCCACCGCCTGCTCGCCTGTCATCGCTCGCGCCAGCTGCATGCTCGAGATGAGGACAGTCATCAGCCCGACTGCTCGCGTCCTGGCCAGAGTGGGATCAAGGGACCAATCCCTTGCCAGTCGATGCGCAACCTCATCAACGATCGCGGCAACGCCGCGCTGATAGGCCACCCCTACTTCTCCACCCTGCCGCGCGATCTCGTCGAGCAGCGCGGCGGAAGGGCACCCGTTAGCAACGTCATCGCGGTGATCCAGCGACAGGTACCAGCGGACGTAGTCGGTGAGGGCTTCGCGTCCCTCGGGGAGCTGGGTGATGGTGGCGGCCTGTGCTTCGAGCTGGTCAGCGACGACGGCAGCGATGAGATCATCCTTCGATGCGAAATGCGCGTAGAAGGCGCCGTTGGTCAGTCCCGCATCGGACATCAACGCGGTGATGCCGGCACCATCGATCCCGTCACGCTTGAGGCGACGACCCGCTGTCTCAATGATGCGCCGTCGCGTCGCCTCCTTGTGATCACTGCCGTATCTGGCCATCAGAGCATCCCTTCCTCATCCACCTCTTGATTGTATGACGACCATCATATTATGATCGTACTCCAATCAACTTCTGGAGTAACCGTGAGAAATCCGACAACGGCCCTGAGCAACCCGCTCGACCTTCCCTGCGGCCTGCGCCTGCCGAACCGCATCACTAAAGCCGCGATGAGCGAGGCACTCGCCGGCAGCGACAACGCTCCGAACGAGCAGCTGGCACACCTCTACCGACGCTGGGGAAAGGGGGGCTACGGACTGCTCATCACTGGCAACGTCGCAGTGGATCGCACTCAGCTCGGGGAGCCCGGCAACGTCGTCATCGAGGACGACCGCGACCACGATGCCCTGGCTTCGTGGTCCAAGGCCGCCCACGACGGCGGCACACCCATCTTCGTCCAGTTGAATCACCCCGGCCGACAGGCAAACCCACTCAACCTCGGCCACACCCCCGTCGCTCCCAGCGCTGTCGCACTGGCGATGCCTGGCGCGGCGACACCACGCGAACTGACCGACACCGAGATCGAGGACATCGTTGATCGGTTCGCCCGCGCGGCGACCGTATGTGAGGCCGCCGGCTTCGACGGCGTTCAGATCCATGCCGCCCACGGGTATCTCGTCACCCAGTTCCTCTCGCCCCTGGCGAACCTACGCACCGACAAATGGGGCGGCGACCCCGAGCGGCGCAGGCGATTCCTGCTCGAGATCGTCCGCCGCACCCGCAAGGCAGTCAGCCCGGGGTTCGCCGTGAGCGTCAAACTCAACTCGGCTGACTTCCAGAAAGGCGGCTTCACCGAGGCCGAGTCACGCGACGTCGTTGCCGCCCTCGTCAACGAAGGCGTCGACCTCATCGAAATCAGCGGGGGCAACTACGAGTCCCCCGCCATGTCGGGCTCCGCAGCGGCGAGCACCCGCGCTCGCGAGGCGTACTTCCTCGAATACGCAGCGTCCGTCAAGGGCATTGCAGGCCACGTGCCGATCGCCGTCACCGGAGGCTTCCGCACCCACGCGGGCATGGACTCGGCCGTCAGGAGTGGCGAGTGCGACCTCGTGGGCATCGCACGCCCCTCCGCCACCAACCCCGAGGCTGCTGCCGACATCTTCGCCGACGAAGACGCTGAGTTGAAGACACACGAAATCAGCTACGGACTTCGCCCACTCCTGGGTCGTGTTGCCGACCTCAAGCAGCTCGACGGACTTCTCAACATCAGCTGGAACACCGACCAACTGCACCGACTGAGCCGCGGTCAGGAGCCAGATCTCAAGCGCGGCCCGATCAAAACCACTCTGACGATGGTACGGCGCAACGGCCGCTTCACCTTCGGGAAGCGTCGGGGCCTGTGATGAGGTTTCTGCCGAGCCCCAAAACCTATGACCTCCACGGGAAGGTCGTCCTGGTCACCGGCGGTAACGGCGGGATCGGAAGCGCTACAGCCAAAGAACTCCTCCGCAGGGGTGCACGGGTAACCATCGCCGATCTCGCCGCAGACACCCCCGAACGCGCAGCGCGTCTCCACGCCGCTCACGCTCTCGGGGTGATCGCCGACGTACGCCGGCGCGACGAGCTCGCCGCCGCGGTCGCTGCGACTGTGGAGCACTTCGGTCGGGTGGACGTGGTGGTCGCCAATGCCGGACTCCTACCGAAGGCCGCAACTCTTCGCACCACACCAGAGTCCGACGTCGACGCTGCGCTGGCCGTCAACGTGTCGGGGGTCGTCAACACCATTGACGCCGCACTGGAACAGGTACTGGCCAACCGCGGGCAGGTCGTGCTGATTTCATCAGTGTTCGCCTTCGTCAACGGCATGGGCACCATTCCCTACGCCATGAGCAAAGCAGCAGTGGAGCAGCTCGGGCGTGCCCTGCGGATTGAGCTCACCGACGTCGGCGCTTCCGTCCTGACCGCCTACTTCTCCCTGGTCGACACCGCCATGATCAAGCACGGTGTCGACGAGGACCCGGTCGTCCTCGACCTCCTCGGCGCACTCCCCAAAACCTTGATGAAGCGCGTCACACCGACATCGGCAGCCAATGCCATCGCGGACGGGCTCGAACGTCGCACACCCCGCGTGATTCACCCCTCCCGGTGGTCGGCGATCTCGGCTGCACGCGGCGTCATCGGACCGGTGCTCGACAAGAAGCTCACCACAGATCGCACCGTGCTTGACGTCCTGGCTCGCCTTGACCAGCGCGGATCCCAACGACAAACCTCCACCCCGACCACATCACGGAAGAAGATCTCATGACCACCTGGAAAGACGTGCCGACCAGCAGCATCAACGTGGACGGAGTGCGTTACGTCTACCGCGAACTCGGCACCGACACCGACGTTCCGGTGGTCTTCCTACACCACTTCACCGCGGTCCTCGACGACTGGGACCCTCGCGTCATCGACGGCATTGCCGCCCAGCACCGCGTCATCGCCTTCGACAACAGGGGCGTCGGTGGCACCGGCTCCAAGGTGCCCACCGACCTCGAGCAAATGGGTGCCGACGCCATCGCCTTCATCCGGGCACTCGGCCACGGGAAAGTCGACCTCTTCGGCTTCTCCGTGGGCGGAGCCGTGGCTCAGATGATCGCCCTGCAGGCACCCGACCTCGTACGTCGCATGGTCCTTGCCGGCACTGGGCCACGCGGCGGCGGCGGAATCTGGAAGATGCCGTTCATTGTCGGCGGCGCCTACGCCAAGGCGGCACTGGCTCGCAAGGATGCCCGCCACTTCCTCTTCTTCCCCCGCACCCTCGAGGGCAAGAAGGCCGCCAACGCCTACTTTGACCGCCTCGCCGAGCGAACCAACGACCGCGACAAGCCGATCTCAAACCAGGCCCGACTCGCGCAGCTCCGCGCCATCACCACCGGCGGACTCCACGCACCAGACGACCTCTCAAAGATCACCGCACCAGTCTTCGTCGCCAACGGCGACCACGACCTCATGGTCGCCAGCGAACACTCCGAGGACCTGGCCGAACGCCTGCCCAACTCCACGATCACGATCTACCCCAACTCGGGCCACGGCGGCGTCTTCCAGCACCACGAGACCTTCGTCCCTGAAGTCCTGAGGTTCCTGGCCGACTGACGAAAATCGAACCGTAAGAACAGTTCGCCCCCAAGTGAACGGTTCCCGGTGCCCGGAACAGCCAAGGAGCCAGCTCGATGTTCAACCTATCCGTCCTCCTCGAAGACTCTGCCCGCAAGTACCCTGAACGCGATGCGCTGGTCCTGGGCGAAACACGCCTGACCTATGCGCAGGTCAACGGAGCCGCCAACCAGGTGGCGAACCTACTGGTCGAACAAGGCATCCAGCCCGGCGACAAGATTGCCCTCAGCAGCCCCAACATCCCGTGGTTTCCCATCGTGTACTACGGGGCTCTCAAGGCGGGCGCCGTCGTCGTCCCCCTCAACGTTCTCTTGAAGACCCGTGAGATCGCCTACCACCTCACCGATTCCGACGCCGTGGCATACTTCTGCTTCGAAGGCACCCCGGCCCTGCCCATGGGCGCCGAAGGACACAGCGGATTCCTCGAGTCCAGCGCCAAGCACTTCCTCCTCATCACGGCGAACCCAGCCGCGCCTAGCCCGATCGAAGGAGTCGAGACTCTCGGACAGGCATTGGCCACCATGTCTGCATCGTTCGAGTCCGCCGCCACCGAATCGACCGACACGGCCGCCATCCTCTACACCAGCGGCACCACCGGACAGCCGAAGGGCGCCGAACTCTCGCACGCGAACATCTCCTTCAACTCCCTCACATGCAACCGCCTCTTCTCCAGCGAGCCGGCGACTGACACGCATGTCCTGGCGCTGCCCTTGTTCCACACTTTCGGCGCGACCGTGCAGATGCACGCCGGCTTCTCGATAGCCGCAACGTTGCATCTGGTGCCCCGCTTCGATGCAGGACAGGTCATCGACCTCATGCAGCGCGAGGCCATCACGTTCTTCGCCGGCGTCCCGACCATGTGGTGGGGCCTACTGGAAGCGTTGACCGACGACGTGGACGTCGAGCGGATCGCGCAGAACCTCCGCATCGGTGTATCCGGCGGTTCGAGTCTGCCGGTCGACATCATCACCCGAGCACAACAGAAGCTCGGAGTGCAGATTCTCGAGGGCTATGGCTTGTCGGAGACTTCGCCGGTCGTCACGTTCAGCGACCCCGACCAGGCTCCCCGACCCGGATCGATTGGTGTTCCCATCTGGGGCATCGAGTGCAAGCTGATCGACCAGGACTGGAACGAGGTGTCCGAGATCGGTGAGATCGCGATCCGGGGGCACAACGTCATGAAGGGCTACTACAAGCGCACCGACGCGACAGCTGAAGTGTTGCGTGACGGTTGGTTCCGCACCGGTGACCTGGCTCGCAAGGACGAGGACGGCTTCTACTACGTCGTCGACCGCTCCAAGGACATGATCCTGCGCGGAGGCTTCAACGTGTATCCCCGTGAGATCGAGGAAGTCCTCATGGGCCACCCTGATATCAGCCTCGCCACCGTGATCGGCGTCCCGCACGAGAGTCATGGTGAGGAAATCAAGGCATTCGTCATCCTCAACACCGGTGTCGATACGACCAGCGACGACCTGATCGCCTGGGCCAAGGAGCAGATGGCCGCCTACAAGTACCCACGCATCATCGAGATCGCGAACTCACTTCCCATGACCGCGACAGGAAAGATCCTCAAGCGCGAACTGCGGTGACAGCATCGCAGAACGTGGCACGGGCGCCCATCCTGATCGGACGCCCCGGCCACGTTCGTTTACACCTCCGCCGCCAACCCGAACTCGCCCTCAGCGATATGGCCCGGCGCGCCGACCTGCCGGTGCCCACCACCCACCGGCTCGCCGCCGACCTGCTCGACTGGGGCGCCCTCGAACGCGACGCCGCGGCCGCCACCACATCGGGCTCCGCCTGTGGGAGATCGCCTCCCTGCCCCCGCGGGTTGGTACTGCGCGAGCTGGCGCTTCCCGTGATGGAGGATCTCACCCAGATCACCCACGAGAACGTCCAACTCGGCGTCCGGGACGGGACTGTCACTTGCTCCTCTGTCAAGCAGCGGCTGCGGTGACCATCAGTGATAGATCTGCGGCCATCGCTGTGAAGACGACGTCCGAGAGTCTGCGTTTGAGGATGCGGAGTGCTTCCATTCCACCGTCGCCGCTGGCCTTGCGACGTGCCAACAGTGCTCGCGCGTCGGGATGACAGCGGGCCTGAGTGAGTGCGATGCGATGGATTGCGGCATTGAGCTGACGGTTCCCGGTGCGCGAGAGTCGATGTCGAGCGCGGTTCGACGACCATACTGGAAGCGGCGCGGTGCCGTTGTGCCGTGCGAACGCATCCTTGGAGTGCATTCTATCGACACGAGCAGTCTCACCGACCCCTTCGCTGCGATGAGCGGTCCGCACCCAGGAATCGCGAACAAGGAAGGGGCCAGCACAGCGGTCCGGTGGGACGACCACATCCGCGGCGCGATCGGGGCAAGATGCAGAGCGATCCTCACCTGCTTGCCCTGACGATGCTTCTGCAGGCGTATCAACGGCTCGGGTACTTCCCGAAGCTCGGTGATGTCCCGGCCATGGTCGTCGACACCGGGCGCGGCGTGCTTGACCTGCCGGACGGGCTGGCCGCGCAGTTCTGCGAGCAGGCCGGTATCCCGGCCGAGGCCCCGGCGCTGGTCGGGTTCTACCGCCGCCGGCTGGCCGGCACCGCGGCCGCGGTCGCGGTCGCGGTCGACGCGGGCTACCCGGCCAAGACCGATCTGGTCCTCGAGGACGGCAAGCCAACGCTCGAGCGCCGCAGGGGAGCCGACCGCCGCCCGTCCGCGCTGGCCCTGGAGTGCGCCGACGTGCACTGACTCTCGGTAGTCGCGCCGGAAACGGCGGTGGTCGATTCGCTCATAATTGCCAGGTCCCTTCGAATGTGGGTTCGGTCTTGTCGAGAAACGCCCGCGATGCCAAGGGCTCGTCGGTCGCGAAGTTGATCAGCTGGGCACGGGACTCACCTTCCAAGGCCTCACGGAATGTCGAGCTGCTCGCTTGGTTGATCATCACCTTGGACTGTGCAAGCGCGATGGGAGGACCGCTGGCCAGCCGAGTAGCCAGGTCCAGGACGAAGTGGTCGAGCTCGTCCGGTGCCTTCACCCAGGTCGCAATTCCGATCCGCAGTGCCTCGTGGGCATCGATGATCTCGCCGAGGAAGGCCAGTCGCTTCGCCTGCTGAAGCCCTACGACGCGAGGCAGGAGCCACGAGCCGCCGAAATCGACTGACATTCCGCGTCTGGGGAAGATCTCGGAGAAGCGTGCCGTGGTGGAGGCGACAACCAGATCGCATCCGAGCGCGAGATTGCAACCGGCTCCCACCGCGACTCCTTCGACTCTGGCCACAGTCGGTTGCGGCAAGTGATGCAACGCCTCGGCGATGTCACCCATCCAGCGCATCCGGTTCAGAGGGTGTCGCGGCTCCTTCTCACCTGCAAGGTCGGCGCCGGAACAGAAGTCCCCTCCGGCCCCTGTCAGGACGACAGCACGGACGGTCTCGTCGGCTCCTGCGTTTCGGAGCTCTTCCCGAAGTCGGGTGAAAGCGGCCTCGTCGAGAGCATTCTTGCGATGGGGCCGATTGATCGTCAGTGTGAGTATCGCGCCGCTTCGCGTGACGAGTACGGAATTCGTTGCGGGTGTCCGCGAATCAGCGGCGCTGTCACGTGTAGAACTCACAGGGTTGCGATCCTTGTTCTCCGCGATCGGTGGCGATCGCTCACCGACCCGCCGCTGCGAACGCCTTCCTCGCGGCCGACGCGATCAGCGACCGACATACCGCGGCTCGCGCTTCTCGAGGAATGAGTGAACACCTTCACGTGATCTTCGGTGGTGAACAACGACGCCTGAGTGGGGGTTACCCAGCTTCCGAGTTCATGCCAGTCCGGATCCAGTGCAAGGCGGAGGCCGCGTTTGGTCGCGGCTACAGCCAGCGGGGGGTTCGCCGCGATCTTCTCCGCCAGTTCGAGTGCGACCGGCATCACCGCGTCGATCATCCCGCCAGTGAAAAGTAACTCTGCTGCCAGCTCGCGTCCGACGACCTGCGTAAGGCGGCCAAGGCCCGCGACGTCACTGCACAGTCCCCGATCGAGAGGACCGACAAGGCCTGGGGCACAGCGCCGTACCGCGGGATCCTCAATCACGAGGCAGCGACGTCGTACGGAATGGGTCGGTTCTCCTTGGCCCAGAGCTTCTCCATGTCCGACTCCGGCGGTGGCGGCACGAGACCCTGCGTGCGCCAGAGGTCCATGGGGGTCTCGTCGATGTGGATCTCCCAGTCGTAGCCGCGCTCCTTGATGAAGGGCGCGAGCTTCTCCTCGGCCACTGTCATCATCAGTGCGCGAACCTCTGCGGTCTCCATCTGCCGGGCGATGTGATCGAGTCGGATCCGGACGAAGTTGTTGTTCGCCTTTCCCCCGACATACATCGTCTCCTTCGGCATGTCCTTGAACAGGACGACCACGTAGAACGGTGGCAGGTTGACGTAGTCCACGTAGATCGACGTGATCGCCTCGGACAGCTGCTCCTTGTCCTCGGGGGTGAAGGCGTTCTCGGGGGTGAAGATCTCCCAGTACGGCATGGCGGTTCCTCCTCATTGGATTGGTGCGGCGGGACTTGTGCCGCGATAGCGATTGCTTCTGTCGGGCGGTCCGAATGGGCTCATCAAACTGAGATCTGATGTTGCCCGCACGAAGGTTCTTGATGGACCCGTAGTCGCGGACGGGTCCTACGCCAGGGCGCGCACAAAGTGTTCGCACGCAGCCTTTGACGACGCTTCGAACGCGGCACCCGTGTAGACGTCGAAGTGGCCACAAGGCAGCACGACCAACTGCTTGGGCTGCAGGGCCCGTTCGTAGGCCTCGAAGGCAAGTTCTGCGTACGCACTGATGTCTTGGTCAGCCACGATCATCAGTAGTGGGGTCGGTGAGATCCGGTGGATTCCATCGCCGGGCTCGAACTCGACGATCCGCTCGAGGGAACCGAGGGTCACCTCATTGCGCCAGGACGGAGCCCTGTCCTGCGCGGTTTTGGTGAAGAACTCCCAGGATTCGACGCTGGACATCAGCGCGGGAGCCAGCGGATCGGCGTCCACGGCCGGCATCAGCGTGGGCTCCCCGCCGTGGTAGAGGTTGCGTCGTTCGTCGTCCAGCTGGGCGCGCACCGTTGGCAGGAAGTCCGGACGAACGAGCCGCGTCATCTGGCCGGACCCGCTGATGAAGGGGACCTGAGCGACAACGGCTCGCACCCGACGATCGACCGCGGCCACGCTCAGCACGAGGCCGCCGCCATGGCTGGATCCCCAGATGCCGACACGGCCGGGGTCGACGTCCTCGCGGCCAGTCGCATACGTGATGGCGTGCCGAAGGTCGCGGGCCTGGGTCATCGAATCGATGTGCTGGCGCGGAGCGCCGTCGCTCGCGCCGAAGTTTCGGTGGTCGTACACCAGAACGTTCAGTCCCGCTTGGGAAAAGGACTCGGCGTAGTCATCGAGATACATTTCCTTGACGGCGGACAGTCCATGGACCATCACCACCACTGGGCACTTGGACTGGGCCCCTTCCGCGGGAAAGAACCACCCGCGCAAGGTGACATTGTCCGCTGAGAATTCAATATCCTCACGTGGCATTAGAGATCCTTCCGACATTTGTACGCTTGTTGAAGAAGTTAGTGATGTGGAACACACCGTTGAAGGGATGCTTGCGCCTAATCTGAGTACACGTCCGCCACGTGCGGTTTGCCGTTACCCCGGCCGCGAAATCCCATCGATATCCGCTTCGGGACTGGGGTCGGCCGTCGAGACGAACCCGGTTCGGCCCGGCCTGTTCCACGGCGCGACGTACGACTCGACCGTGGTGCCGTTGCGCGGTGAGCGAGTCGCACAATGTCTCGCGGCCACCACGCGGTATCGAGTGGCGGTGCTCGAGCCGAACGCCTAGAACTGCACCCATCGCCGCGATGGGCCGGGACAGGAGGGCCCCGCGTCGAGGCTCGAGGCTCCGCTGTTTCTGCGAGTCCCGGGCTGCGGCGTCGTTCGCTGGGCGTGGGGTCCAGCCCGGGAAGTTACGGCCGGATGTCCGTCGCGGTCGAACCTGCGTCTCGAAGCTGGATCGCGTTCATGGCCGAGAACTGCAGGGTCCAGAGGTTTCCATGCCCCGGATACTTCGCCGACATGATGCGGACCAGGTCCTCCGCATCGTCCGCAACCTCGTAGGCAGCGGCGAAGTCCTGGATGTAGGACCGTGTTTCGGCGATCATGGAATCGACGGCGTGGTCGTCGCCGTCGGGCCTGCGGTGGCCGGCGACGATCACCTTGGGGGCCAGCTTCTCCACCAGGTCCACGGTCTCGAGCCAGTCTTGCCATTCCTCGGGCGTCGACAGACCGAGCATCGGGTGGATCTCGTTGTAGATGGAGTCACCGGCAACGACGACATCGATCTCCGGAATGTGCACAATTGTCGTGGGATGGATGTCGGCCTGCTTCACCTCGACGATGTTGAGAGGCGAGCCGTCGACGTAGAGCGTGTTGTCGTCGATCGGGTCGGGGAGCGCATCACTGACGACGCAGGCGTCACCGAACAGCATCGCCCACTGCTGTTGCTGCAGTTCCATGGATTCCTTCATGGCCTCGACCACGTGGGGCAGCGCAACGCACTTCGCGTCCGGGAACCGCTCCATCAGGGGACCGATGCCCAGGTAATGATCGGCATGGGCGTGCGTCACGTAGATCGTCGTGAGTTGCTTCCCGGTGCGCTCGATCAGGTCGCCCAGGTCCCGGACGTCATCCTCGAGGTATTGGGCGTCGATGAGCACAGCTTCGGTCGGACCGCTGATGAGGGTCGCGGTGGTGGGCGAGAAGGTCCCGCTGGGAACATCAGGCCAGTCTCCCGCGGGGATCTCGGGCCAGCGACCGACGTATACGGTCGCTCGGATCGGCGGGGCGGCTGCGGCGGGCGGGCGGGTGTCGGTATTCATGAAGTGCCTCCAGAAGGGGAGTGATTGGTCAGTGGCATCGGGTGGGCCTCCGGCCCACCGCGGTTAGTTCAACGGTATGAGCGCGATATTTCCGGGACGTAGGTCGACCGTGCCGGACACGGGTACACGGCCGCCACGATTCGCTGGGCGTGACCGAACCGACAGGCCCACCGCCAGCGGGTCGTGGTTCTCACGCGCCCTGCAATGGTGAGTTCGCAGCACGAGTGGCTGCGTAGCGGGCGAAGGTTTCCAGCAGGGACGGGTCGTCGATCGATCGTGCTTCGGCGACCGCGGCGACGTCGTTCCCTTGCAGGATGCGCTTGACCGGGACTTCGAGCTTCTTGCCCGTTCGGGTGTGCGGGATCGCCCTGACGACGATCACGTCGTCCGGTACGACTCGGGGCGAGACCGCCTCGCGGATCCGCCCGACAATGCTCTCGCGGAGCGCGTCATCGAGATCGGCGTGATCGGACAGTGCGACGAACAGCGGCATCCAGTACTCGCCGTTCTGCTGCTCCGCCCCGATGACGAGGGCTTCCTCTACCTCCGGGAGTTCTTCGACGACGCGATAGATGTCGGCGGTACCGAACCGGATCCCGTTACGGTTCAGCGTGGAATCGGAGCGTCCGTGGACGATCACGGTGTTTCGTTCGGTGATGGTGACCCAGTCACCATGCCGCCAGACCCCGGGGTAGCTCTCGAAATAGGTCTCTCGGTAGCGGGCCCCGTCGCTGTCGTTCCAGAATCTGGTCGGCATGGACGGCATCGGCTGGGTGACCACCAGCTCGCCCACGGCATCGCGCAGGCTTCGGCCGTCGGCGTCCCACGAGTCAAGGGCCACGCCCAGGTATGGGGCTGTGATCTCCCCGGCCCGCACCGGCAGGATCGGCACGAAGCCCGCGAATCCGCTGGCGACATCGGTGCCCCCTGTCACCGAGGCGAGCGGCACATCGCGGCCGACGTGATCGGCAACCCAGAAGTGCAGCTCGGGAGCGACCACGGAGCCGGTGGCCCCAAGGGTCCTCAGCCGACGCAGATCGTGGTCGGTGCCGGGTGACCGGCCCGCTCGGGCGCAGGCCTGGAGGTAAGCCGGGCTCGTGCCCAGCACGGTGACCTCGTGCCGGGCCGCGAGAGCCCACAGCGCGTCGTCGGTCGGGTACGACGGACTTCCGTCGTAGCAGACGATCGTCGCGCCGACGAGGAGGCCGCTCACGAGGGAGTTCCAGACCATCCAGCTCGGCGAGGTGTACCACAGGTACGTGTCGGAAGGACCTAGGTCGAGATGGAGAGCCAGGGCTTTGAGGTGCTCGAGCACAACTCCACCGTGGCCGTGAACAAACCCCTTCGGCTTCCCGGTCGTACCCGAGGAGAACAGCACCCAGAGGGGGTGGTCGAACCGCACGTGCGCGGGAGTCATGGCCGGCCCACCCCCTGTGACTGCCTCGACCCAGGGCGTGGTGCCTGCGGGAACACTCGTACCCGAGTGAAGTCGGCCGACGACGAGCACCTCACGCAGCGTCGGCATTCCGGCCTGCAGGGCTGGCAGGGCCGCGAGCCGGTCGACCTCGCGTCCGCCGAAGCGGTAGCCGTCGGCCGTGACGAGGACCACCGGCGCGAGCTGTCCGAGGCGGTCGACAACCGCCTCCGGTTGATAGTCCTGTCCGCAGCACGACCAGGTCGCTCCGACGCTCGCGGTGGCGAGGAAGGCGATGACCGCCTCGGCAATGTTGGGGAGGTATCCGACCACAGAGTCGCCCTCGCCTACCCCCCGAGCGCGCAGCCAGTTCGCCAGCGCGGACACCTGGCGGGCGAGCTCGGTCCAGGAAACCGTCCGCGTCCCCGGCCCGCCAGGTTCGGAGTCGTCGATGATCGCCGGGCGGGACGACTTGGCGTGGCTCAGCACCGTGTCCACATAGTTCAGCCGCCTGCCGGGAAACCATTCGGCAAAGGGCATCTCCCGGGTTGCCAGCACCGGGCCAACGCCGGTCATACACACCCCGAAGTAGTCCTTCATCGACGCCCAGAATTCCTCCGGACTGGTCACCGACCAGTCCCACAAGGACTGGTAGGAGGCGGCCTCCAATCGGCCGGTCGCCTGCAGCCAGTCGATGAAGTCACTGATCCGGGCGTCGGCGATCCGTTCTGCCGAGGGCGACCAGGCCACGTCCCCGGGTCCGATCGAACTCACCTCCACGGTCGCGTCCATTCCGAATTCCATATCTGCACCCTTCTTCACGCGTTGCTAGTCAGAACGGGCATCAGCAGCCGTGGCTTTCCCGATACTCACTCGGCGAGACCCCGAAGCAGCGGTGGAACTCCCGGCGAAGATGGCTGGGGTCGTAGTAGCACCATCGGTGAGCGATCGTCGCGATGGTCATGTTGGAGTTCACAAGCTCCTCGCGGACCGCGGCCATACGCCGTGCACGCACGACCGCGGTCATGGTGTCCCCGGTCAGCGAGAAGGCCCGGTGGACGGTTCGTGTCGAGACGTTGTGGGCGGCCGCAAGATCCTCGATATGGATCGGACCGCTACGAAGATTGCGCGTGATCCAGTTGTCAATCTGCGCGCGCAAAGCAGCCAAGGCCGATCGACCTGTGACGGAGCCGGTCTCTGCGCGGATGATGCCGGCAGTCAGTGCCACCAGCGCCCCGCGGGTTGCCTCGACCTCTGAAGTATTCATGCCTGGCACCCGGCTCCACGCCTCGTCAAGGACCCTGAGCAGGACGCCAACCAGCGGCCGGTCCTGCTCGAGCACGAGGCAGCCAGGAATGTTCGCGTCGCAACCAGCTGCCAGCAGCGCGGCCCGCGGCAGGGTCAGCGTGCGTTTCCTGACCCGCTCCGGCACCGAGAAGCCGTCACCGTCGTAACCGCCGGTCACCACGACCACTGTCCCGTTCACCAGCGCGGCATCCGTGCCCGCGAAGGAAAGTCGCTCGTCGCCCCAGTCACCTGCCACGACCACGACGACATCGCGCTCAGCGTCACGATCTTTACCCAGCGACAGCACGCTCTGCAGGGGCGGGCAGTCCCAGTCCGCGAGCTGGAGGTCGCCGACGTCTCGCGAACGCAAGCGAGTGGCATTGCCCCGCCTCTTGCGGTGTTGCACCGTCATCGGCCCCGAGACATCGCGGACCGCAGTCTCCCAGCGGGCCCCAGGCCCGGCCGGCTCGAAGTCGAGGACTTCGATTTCGGTGGCTGCGGTCGCGGTCATCGGGGCCTCCCAAAGCGGTGGACTAGGTTTGATGTGCCTGTACAGCCTGCCTGTGGACCACCACGGGGCGCATCGTGTGAAAGACGTATCCCATTACCTATTCGCGCTCCGGCCCGACCACTCCCGGTCGGACGTGAGGGTTAGTCTGGTCGGACCATGGCTTCACGGTCGGCGAACCAGCCGGACAACCTGCCCGCGGATCTGACGAGTTTCGTAGGCCGTCGATCCGAGACCCAGACTGTCCGAAAGCTTCTCTCCGCCGACCGGCTCGTCACGTTGACCGGGGTAGGCGGGGTCGGCAAAACCCGCCTCGCACTGCGGGTTGCCCGCGATATCCGCCGCGCCTTCCCGGATGGGGTTTGCCTGGTCGAACTGGCGTCCCTGAAGGACCCAGACCTGCTGCCGCACACGCTGATAGATGCACTCGGGATTCGCGAGCAGTCAGCCCCCGCCCCGTTGGTCCTCACCGACTACTTGCGCCCCCGACACACCTTGATAGTCCTCGACAACTGCGAGCACATACTCGAGGCAGCCGCGGACCTGGTGGACCGGCTGCTCCGGGCGGCGCCGAAACTGCGGATCCTCGCCACGAGCCGACAAGCGCTGATGATCGCCGGTGAGCATGTGTACCCGGTTCCGACGCTGCCGGTGCCCGACGTCGATGTCCGTCTCACTCCCGGCTCGGCGACGCAGTTCGCGGCTGTCAACCTATTCGCCGCCCGGGGGGCTGCGGTCGTTCCCGGGTTCGAGATCACCCCTGACAATGAACACACGGTCATCCAGCTCTGCCAGCGGCTGGAGGGGATCCCCTTGGCGATCGAACTGGCAGCAGTACGGTTGCGCGTGCTCACGGTCGAGGAGCTCGCGCATCGGCTGGATAGTCGGTTCGAATTGCTTCGCGAGGGCAGTCGTAACTTGCCGGAGCGGCATCAGACTCTTCAGGCACTGATCGACTGGAGCTACGAGCTTTGCACGCCAACGGAGCAGACGCTGTGGGCGCGTGCATCAGTGTTCGCTGGGGGGTTCGGTCTTGACGCGCTCGAGGCTGTCTGCGCGGACGAGTTGCTTGCCGAGGAGGCCCTTCTCGACACGGTGGCCGGGCTGACCGACAAATCGATCTTGATCCGAGGCGAGCACGGCGGGCGTGTCAGGTTCCACATGTTGGAGACCATCCGGGAGTACGGCCAGGCCCGACTACGAGAGTCCGGCTTTGAAGCGAAGGTGCAGCGCAGGCACCGGGATTGGTACTGGCGGCTGATCGAGAAGGCTGCCGCGGACTGGTTCGGTCCGGGTCAGGAGGAGTGGGCGGCCTTGCTCCGTGTGGAGCATCCGAACGTGCGCTCGGCGCTCGAGTTCTGCCTCGCGCGGCCGGACGAGGTGCGCGTCGGACTGCGGATGGCGGGCCTGCCCTGGTTTCTCTGGGCTGCGCTCGGCTTCATGACCGAAGGCCGCCTGTGGCTTGACCGGGCGTTGGCAATGGATCAAGAACCGAGTCTCGAGCGGGTTTGGGCGCTGGGCACCGCCGCTGACATCGCTGTCTTCCAGGGCGATGAGGCTGCTGCGGCTGCGTTGATTGACGCCGTCCAAGAGCTTGCGGTGCAACTCGACGAGCCAAAAGGCTTGGCTTACGCCGCCCATATGCGCGGTCTGCGCGCACTGGGCAGCGACCCGAGCGCTGCGATTCCACTGTTGGTTGAAGCGCTCGAGCGATATGGGCGCGCCGACGTACCTGCGGACTACCCCAACAGTGTGCGGCCTGCGCTGACCATGGCCTACGTGCTGTCGGGCGAGCTTGACAGAGCCGCCGATGTGGTCGAGGAGGCTTGCGCGCAATGTGAGCAGGCCGGCGAGCGTTGGCTGTTGTCCTACGCCATGTGGGCGAAGGGGTTCTTGAGGCTCCTCCAGGGCGAGCTCGAGCAGGCCGAAGCCGATCTGTGTGAGGCGCTCCAGCTCAAGCGGTTCACCCAGGACAGTCTGGGCTTGGCCTTCATCCTGGACGTTCTCGCCTGGACCGCCGCGGCGAGCAGCGACTGCGAGCGGGCCGCGGTGCTCCTGGGCGCGTCGGACCAGGTCTGGCAGACCGTTGGGGTCCCTCTATTCGGAGCGAAACACCTGCTCGCGCGACGCGAACAGTTCGAGAACATGGCTCGGCAGGCGATGGGCAATACTGGCTTCGACACCGCGTTTGCCCGCGGAGGCCAGCTCACCGTCGAGGACATGCTGACCTTCGCGCTCCGGGAGCGCCGCGTCTCCCCCGTCGAGCCCCGACAGGCCGACAGCTTGTTGACACCTCGAGAGCGCGAGGTCGCGGACCTGGTGGCGCAGGGAATGTCGAGCAAGGACGTGGCGGCCAAGCTGGTCATCTCCCGACGCACCGTCGACGTACACGTGGAGCACATCTTCGGGAAACTTGGGTTCAACTCCCGCACTCAGATCGCGACCTGGGTGGCACAACGGCGCGCGCCGGAATCGCCAAATCGGTGATAGCTGGGCGGCGACTGTCGCCGACACGGTGACCTCGCGATCTCGGAGCCAGCAGTTGCGCCTCGGTTAGCGGGCGCGTGAAGCCCAGTCGCCGTGGAGGACCGATCTCCCCGGGCCGGCGTTCCCGGCTGAACTGGGGAACCTAGGTGCAAGGCCTCGATACTCCGTTGGCCCGAGTACCTGCATGTCGTGACCAGCTTCACGATGTTCCAGTCCCTTCCTGGAAGCTGATACTCGAACTGGATGGAGAAGGGCGCTTCCATACCCCCAGTGGGCACGATTGTCCTACGGGTCGCCCTTCACTCATCCATACCTCAAGGGCATTGACCTGGCCGCGGCGGGACGCGATGACACCGCCGCCCGTCAGCCGGGCGTTGCGGTAGTACTCGCCGAGAATCGGGCGGATATGCCTGGGTAGGCTCTTCGAGCTGGGGATCTTCGGGTTCTTCTGGGCTAAGGACAACGGGGCGATGCGATCGGAGCCGAACCCTGATGACGGCGTCAAACGTGAAGAACCGGAACAACCGTAGTGCTGCACCATTGGGGGCACGAAGATATCCACTTCTTGTACCTCCGTGAAGGGGCCGACAGGTCCGCCGGGCCCTTGCGGGGCAGGACGACTCACGTCGCGATCCAGAGGTCGCAGACCGACGCCCGGCCCAACCTCTTCGGCGACTTACTCGAAGACTTCGAAGCCTCCGGCGGTACCGCGGCGGAACAGCTCGAGTTGCACCACCGTCACGCCTTCTCGGTTGCGTGCTGTCTCGGCGAGTGCTTGGGCGTTGCGGGCGCATTGCGAGGTGTATTGGGCGCGGACGAGTTCCTCGTATACCTTCGGGCCCTGTCCTGGCCACCGGAGTGTTCCCTCGATCAGAACGTTCTCGCCGCGGTCCAAACAGAGCCGTCGGATCTGATCGATCAGGGCGGTGGATTCGTCGTGGACCAGCGCTGTCAGCTCCCGCGGCGCCAGCGGGGCTCCCTCCGCGAGTTCGGTGCCGAGTAGTTCCGCATAATCGCCGTCGCTGAGTGCTTGTTCGATCAGGTGATCCTTGACCACGTCTGCGTCGGGGCTGCGGTATCCATCCAGGTCGGGAATGTGGTCGCGGAGCAAAGTGCTCTTGCCGGCTCCGGGTGTACCAGCAGTGAGGATCGCCGAACGTCCCTCGCGCAGTGAGGGTTTCCCACGCCGGATACAGGTCCTCGATGACGTTCGCGCCCGTCTCACCGGAACCGCACCTCTCCCGCCAAGAGGGAGAGCCTGTGCTCCAACGGCTCGAGTACCGTTACGTTCAGGCCATGGTAGGCGAGAAGGTATACGTGGTCGATCGCGTGGTCACAAAACCCGGACGTGCCCGGGAGTTCGTCGACGCGTACGTCACCGAGTATGTACCAGGGGGACGGATACGCGGAATGACCCTGGATCGAATTCTCGTCAGCCCCCCGATCTGGTGGGCGGACGAGCCCAACACCATCACGATCACGTGGGTGGTCGACGGGGTCGACGCCTGGTGGGACATGACCCGGCGGGGCCGCCCCGACCCAGAGCTCGGCCGGTGGTGGTCGCGGATGGACCCGATGATCCTCGACCGAACCCGTTCCATGGCGGCAGCGGCCGAGGACGTCGACGGTGTGTGCGATGTATAACGTCACGAGGGTCGTTCACTTCACCGAGGCAGCCGATGCCATTGCGCGGGACGAGTACGTGAACAATGCGCGTCACGCCATCCTTGCCGTCGGCGTGAAACGGTTACTCATCGCCCCGACTTTGCCGGGGGTCATCAATGGCGGCGACCTGATCGTGCATCTTCAGCTCACCGACACCGCCAGCTGGCGGAACCGCGCGGACGACATCGACTCCGCACTGTCCCAGCCGATTGCCGACAGAGTCGACGGGGTCGAGTACTACCCCGGACTCGGCGGTCGGGGACCCGGACAGCATTCGAGCCGCCTGTACCGCGCACTGCTGCTCCGTGTGGAGTCGGGTACACCGGACTCCGTCGTCCAACGGTTCGAGCGGGACCTGCTCCGGATGCCCGAACATATTTCGTCGATCACGGCGTGGCAGCTCAGCAGAGTCGACGCCGCCCTGGGTCGGCAGCGGTGGACTCACGTGTTCGAGCAGGAGTTCACCGACCATGGTGCCGTGACGGGTCAATACCTGGATCATCCGATCCACTGGAGCGTCGTGGACCGGTGGTTCGACCCCGAGTGCACCGACATCATTGTCCGAGACCGGGTGTGCCATACCTTCTGTGAACTCGACGACCTCGTCATCCCCGACCGGTAATTCCCTCGAAAATTGATGTGGGGCGGCCGGACCGGTGACCGGCCGACCGCACCACAGGTAGCGCAGGTGCTATGCGTTATCGAGTACGTCGCGCATCATTTCCCAGATCTGTTCGCGTGCCGGCGCGGTGAGCGAGAGCGAAGGGAAGGTCAGGAATCCGTGGAAGAGTCCGTCGAACCGATGGTGACGGACTCGGACACCGTCCGCGGTGAGGCGCGCCGCGTACGCGTCACCCGATGAGCACGGCGGATCGAGTTCGGCAGTAATCACGACCGCCGGCGGCAGACCGGCCAGTGTCTCCGCCCGGGTGGGAACGAGACGCACATCCTCGGTCCCGTTCGGCGCATACTGCTGCCAGTACCACTTCATCGCCTTGGTGGTGTTGTAGTACCCGGTCCCGTACAGGCGGTACGACTCGGTGCCGAAGTCGTCGTCGATCACCGGATACAGCAGCACCTGCGCGGCGACGGCCGGGCCACCCCGGTCGCGGGCCGCAATCGCGACCGTCGCGGCGAGGTTACCTCCGGCGCTGTCGCCCGCCAGTGCGATCCGGGTGGGGTCACCGCCGTATTCGGCGGCGTTCTTCGAGGTCCACTCCAGGGCGGCGTAGACGTCGTCGTGCGCGGCCGGGCCGGCATGCTCGGGGGCCAACCGGTAGTCGACCGACACCACGACCACGCCGGCGCCTTGCGCCATGGAGCGGCACAATTCGTCGTGACTGTCGAGGTCGCAGAACACGAATCCGCCACCGTGGGCGAACACCACCACAGGCAGTTCCGGATCGCCGCAGTGCGGCCGGAAAATCCGTAGCGCGAGGTTGCCGTCGGCAGTCTCGATGGTGAGATCGGTGACCTCACGCATGTCCGGTAGGTGTTGCAAGGGTGCGCGCCGATCGCGGATCAGCTCACGCAGTTCGGTGGGCGGCACCGCCGTGATGTCCGGAAACCCCGCATCGAGGGTGGCGAGCATCGCTGCAACTTCGGGATGCAGGGTGGGTCGAACTGCCATGATGGGATCTCCTGGTCGGTCGGCGCGTTCCTGCGGCCACGGTAAGGCGCCGCCGGATCAGCCGGAACCAGGATTCCCGATCAGCGGTCAACCGTCAGCCCTTCAGTTCATGGTTCGTCCGCCGTCGATGGCGGAGACCATACCGACTATTTCCAGACATCCCAGATCGGTATTACAAGGACGAGGTGTTTTCCTAACCGGAGGCAGCACCGAGGGCCGCCTGTGTGGGCTCAGCCGCAGGGTCTTTCGGGCCGAATGTGAATCAGGACCGGTAGCTTTCTCAAATCAAACCCCAGGCCTACGGCCAGTGAGTGGTTGACGAGTGCAGGGACTCGTTAACCACTCACGGGCGGCGGAGCCGCCTCACCGGAGGGTCAGGACACTCTTCCCGACGGTTCGGCGGTGTTCGAGATCGAGCAGGGCCTCGGCCGCCGCCTCGAACGGGTACCGGTTCGGCTCCGGAATCGTCAACGCGCCCGATGCGAGCAAGGGACACAATTCGCTCCACTGCGCCGACAGTCGTCGGGGGTCCTCGGCCCACCACGAGCCCCACGCGACTCCGACTGCGGATGCGTT
Source organism: Rhodococcus oxybenzonivorans (assembly GCF_003130705.1). NCBI lineage: Bacteria > Bacillati > Actinomycetota > Actinomycetes > Mycobacteriales > Nocardiaceae > Rhodococcus > Rhodococcus oxybenzonivorans. The sequence goes on from NZ_CP021354.1 coordinate 5,593,685, forward strand.
CTTGAGGAGCAGTCGGTTCGCTTTCACCGAGGGGATGTCCCGGCCGGTGAAGCCCATCACGAGAATCCTCCCGCCCGTGGCCAGTGATCGGACGCTGTCGGTGAAGCGGTCGCCGCCGACGGGGTCGACCACGACGTCGACCCCGCGGCCGTCGGTGATCGCGAGGACCTGGTCCCGCCAGTTCCCGGTGGCCGCGATGTCGGAGGCGCCGAGGCTCCGCACGTACTGCGCCTTCTCCTCACTGCTGACGACGGCGATGGTCCGCGACGCGCCGAGGTGGGGCGCCAGTGTCATCGCGGCGGTGCCGATGCCTCCGGCCGCGCCGTGGACGAGCACCGACTCCCCCTTCTCGAGGCGTCCACGATGTACCAGCGCGAAATGCACGGTGAGGTAGTTGAACAGGAGGGCGGCGCCCGCGGCCATCGAAATTGTGTCGGGGAGAGGGAACGTCGTCTCCGGCGGCAGTGCGACCACTTCGGCCATCGCGCCGCCCACACCGGTCAATCCGACGACCCGGTCGCCCGGAGAATATCCGCTGCCATCGGGTGCTGACCGCACGATCCCGGCGACTTCGCCGCCGGGGACGAAGGGCAGTTCCGGCTTGTACTGGTACCGGCCCTGGGTGAGAAGCAGATCCGGGAATGACACCCCGACCGCATGAACCTCGACGAGGATCGCGGATTCGTCCGCGACGGGTTCGTCGACCTCGACGGGGGCGAGCGCCCGGGGACCGTCGAGCGCGGTGACCATCAGTGCGCGCATGCGGTTGCCCCCGCTCATGTGATCGGGAGTTCGCGGACGGCCGCCCGGCGCAGCTTGCCGACTTCGGTGCGCGGGAGGTCGGACCGGAAGTCGACGACTTTGGGTGCCGCGTAGGGTCCGACGCGCTGCGCGACGAGGTGTGTGAGTTGCGTGACAAGATCGCCGTCGTCAGCCCGGGCGTCCGCGCGGACGACGACGGCCCGGACCACTCCACCGCGGATCGGATCGTCGTACGCGACTGCCGCGGCGTCGGCGACCGCCGGGTGCTGCAACAGCGCGTTCTCGACCTCGACCGGGCTGATGTTGTGCCCCGACGCGATGATCATGTCGTCGTCCCGGCCCAGTATCTGCCACCGTCCCCCGGGGTCCGTGACTGCTCGGTCCTCGGTGAGGAATACGTCGCCGCGCCAGCGGTCGGCCCACAGGTCGGGGGTGTTCTCGTAGCCGCTGGACATCTGGTGCCGGGGCCGCCGCACCGCGATCAAACCCGGTTGGCCGTCGGCCACCGGTTGCCCGTCCCGGTCCGCGAGGAAGGTGTCGAACCCCGGAATCGTGGCGGACATCCAGCCCGGGCCGGACCTCGTTTCGGTGCCCTGGGTGTCGCCCAGGAGCATGCCGACCTCGGACAGTCCGTACCCGTTGCGCACGGCGGGGGCACCGGTGCCGGCCCAGGCCGCGGCGACCGCTGCGGTGAGCGGTTCACCGGCAGCGGCGACGGTGCGGAGCGTCGGCGGCACCCCGTCCTGTGCGAAGGTGTCCGTCAGTCGTCGCAGGGCAGCCGGCGCGGTAGTGAGGATCGTGGCCTTCTCTTCCCGGATGACGCGATGCCAGGCCTCGGGGACGAACTTCCCGGAGTACATGACGCGCGGCACGCCCAGCGCCATGACGGCGGCACCGGTGCTGTACAGCCCGAACGCCCACGCCGGGTCCGACGTCGAAAAGACGACGCTGTCGCGGGTCGCCCCGAGAACGCACTTCGCGTAGGGCATGACCGAGACGAAGGTGGCGTGGGTCATGGTGCACGCCTTCGGTGTTCCGGATGTTCCGCTGGTGAACAGCAGGGTGGCGGTGTCCCCGAGCGCCGTGGTCGCGAGCGGGCCGTCGGCGTCGGCCCGGTCGACCTCGGTCCAGAAAGACCTGTCGTCCGTGCCGGCCGCGACGTCGCCGACGACGAACACGGCGGGATCGAGTCCGTGGGTCGCCTGCGCCTGCGCGAGGGCCGGCCGGTACCGCTGATCGACCACGACCGCGCGGACTCCCGCCGCGTCGAGGCGCAGGCCGATCGCGTCCGGGGCGAACCCGCCGAACAGCGGCACGTACACCAGCCCGGAGCGCCACGCCGCCAGTGCGGTGATCCAACTCTCGACCTGTCGCGAGAGCAGTCCGCCGACGCGATCTCCCCGCTTCAGTCCCGCGCGTGCGAACACCCGTGCCGCCTTGGCGGCGAGCCTGTCGAGTTCGCGGTACGTCCAGCGATCGGCCGAGCCGTCCTCGTGCCGGACCGTCAGCGCCACCCGATTCGGGTCGGCCGCATAGCGGGTGCAGATTTCGTGGGCCGTGTTGAAGTCGCCACCGAACGGGTCGCGGTCCAGCAGGGATTCGATGTCCTGCCAGGCACCGGCGAGTGCGGACGTTGCGAGTCTGTCGAAAGACATCAGTGATTCACCTTTGCAGTTTTCGTCAGGGTCAGGACCAGGACCGTGATGGCGCACGCCGCGGCGATGTACGCGGCCAGGGCCCACGAACCGTCCGTCTCGGCAGCGATCGCCACCGCGATGAACGGAGCGGGAGCACTGAACACGACACCACCGAACTGATAGGCGACGGACGCGCCGGTGTACCGGACTTCGGCCGGGAACAGACCGGTGACGTATCCGGCCACCGCGGAATAGGTGACGGCGTGACCGATGGTGATGATCAGAATCATCGCCAGCAGGACGGCGAGACCCACACCGGTCGACAGCAACCAGAAGAACGGATACGCGATCGCGGCCATGTAGAGGGACCCGTAGATCAACATCTTCCGTGCTCCGATCCGGTCCGCGATCATCGACGCGTAGGGCACCGACAGGATGTCGAGGACACACGCGACGAGGATGCTCAACAGAATCGTCTGCCGCGAGATGCCGAGATCCTTCGGACCGTACGACAGAACGAAGACGGTGACAAGGTAGAACGGCACGAGGGAGGCGGCCTGGGTGAGAATCCCGACGCCCAGCGCGCGCTTCTCACCCCGCAGGACCGCGAGGATCGGGAAGTCGGCAATCTTCTTGTTGCGCTTGACGTTCTCGAACTCCGGCGATTCGACGACCTTCAGTCGCACGTACATGCCGACCGCGACCAACCCGGCACTGGCCAGGAACGGAAGCCGCCATCCCCACGCCTGTACCTGGTCCTCCGGAAGCTGCTCGACCAGGAGGAATGCGAGCGTCGCGAGAACGAGTCCGGCAGGTACACCTGCCTGCGGCCAGCTGCCATAGAACGCCCGCTTCTCGCGCGGTGCGTGTTCGACTGCCATCAGCACCGCACCGCCCCATTCGCCGCCGACCGCGAAGCCCTGCGCCAGGCGCGCGACGACGAGGAGCACGGGCGCCGCGAGGCCGATCGCTCCGTACGTGGGAATGAGTCCGATCGCGACCGTCGACGACCCCATCAGCACCAAGGAGAACACCAGCATCTTCTTGCGGCCGATCCGGTCTCCGAAATGCCCGAAGACGATCGCGCCTGCGGGACGCGACACGAACGCGACACCGAATGTCGCGAAGGCTGCCAGCGTTCCCGACAGCGGACTCAGCGACGGAAAGAACGCCTTCCCGAATACCAGGGCGGCCGCGGTCCCGAAGATGAAGAAGTCGTACCACTCGATTGCCGTTCCGACGAAGGACGCGAAGGCAACCTTCTGGGGTTTGACCCGAGTGACCTCCAGGTCGTCGATGACTCTCATATCGAATCTCCCATCGCTGCTGATGTGGGGCGTGTGGCTGCCGTGTCGATCCGGTGCCACCGCGCTTGTGATCGGGCCGTCGGGCCTCGTCCGGGATTCGCCGATCGGACATCGTCCGCGCCGTCGCCCCGTGTGGCCACGATCACAGGTCTAGCACATCCCGGACGTCGACCGCAAGCATTCTTGTACCGATCGATCCAAGTCGTAAACCCGCCTAAATATCCAGGTATGCTGCGTTCAGATCGACTTCTACGCACACGCTGGACTATTTTTGGATCGATCAGTACATTTCTGGGCATGAACGAGAACGATCACGACGCCGCCCGCGTCGCGCTGGTCTCCGGCGGGTCCCGCGGCATCGGGGCCGCCGTCACCACGGCCCTGACGCAGCGCGGCTGCCGGGTGGGCTGCACGTACCGGACGAGACGTGAGGACGCCGAGAAACTCGCAGCGGACGCTCCCGAACAGGTACTTCCGATCCGCTTCGACCTGCACGACGACACCACGGCGCTCACGGCGGTGGAGCGCGTCGTCTCCCACTGGGGACACCTCGATTCGCTCGTCCTAAACGCGGGCCAGTGGTCGGGCGGGCGGCTCGTCGAGACGGACCCGGACGCCTGGTGGAGCGTGATAGAGACGAACCTCCGCGGCACCGTCGCCCTCGCGCGGGCGGCGCTACCCCACCTCGTGCACGGCACGTCACCGAGCATCGTGCTGGTGTCGTCGGTCGTCGGCCTGATCGGTCACGCCGGCGACACCGCGTACGCGGGTGCGAAGTCCGCGATGATCGGCTTCGGTCGCTCACTCGCCAAGGAAGTCGCACGTGACGGCATCCGGGTCAACGTGCTGGCCCCCGGCTTCGTCACCACCGACATGACCGACGCGGTGCCCGTCTCCGCACGCAGGCGCATAGAACGAGAAACCGTCCTCGGCCGATTCGGCACCGTCGAGGAAATCGCGAAGGCCGCAGTCTTCCTCAGCGAAGACGCCACATTCTGCACAGGCTCCGTCCTCACCGTCGACGGTGGCTGGGCGCTGTGACACACCACGACCGCAACGACAAACAACGAAGGGACACAACATCATGACCGCGACACTCACGCATTCGGTCGGCATTCCGGACTCGGAGTACCGGGCGCTCCGGGACCGCATTTTCGAAGCGATCTGGTCCGAACTCGATCCGCTGGAACAGCAAATCGAGGACGCCGAGCAGGTTCCGCACGACATCGTCATGCCCATCCTCGACCGGATCGGCGCGCTCGGCCTGCTCGTCCCCCGCGAGTACGGCGGCAGCGGCCTCTCGATCGCCCAGTACCTGCCGATCATCGCCGAATTTGCCAAAGTACAGGGCGGGCTCCGGGTCATCGTCCACGTGCACAACTCCTTCGCCCACGCGCTCTCCGAGATCGGCAGCGACCGACAGAAGGCGGATGTCCTGCCGAGCACGGCCACGGGCCGGAACTCGGTCGCGTTCGCGCTGACGGAACCGGGCTTCGGGACGGGCGCCGACCTCGGGTCGACCGCGGTGCGCGAGGGTGGCGACTACATCCTGAACGGCGAGAAGTGGTTGATCACCAACTCCGACATCGCGTCTCACTTCATCGTCTTCGCGAAGACGACCGCGACCGACGTCTCCGCGTTTCTCGTTCCCCGTGAGACCGACGGTCTCTCGATCGCAGCGCTTCCCGAGACGATGGGATGCAAGGGCACCGAGCACGGACGCGTCACCCTCGATTCCGTCCGGGTGCCCGCCACCGCCCTCGTCGGCGTGGAGGGGCAGGGAAACGAGCACCTCGAACGCGCACTGGAGATCAGCCGGGTGTTCATCGCCGCAAGCTCCCTCGGCACGTCCGAGCGCGCCCTCGAACTGTCGATCGCCCACGCGAAGAGCCGTGTCACATTCGGCAAGCCGATCGGCACACGGCAGGCCATCCAGCGCTACCTGGCGGAAATGGCCACCGACGTCTACGCCCTGCGCGGGATCCTCGCCGACGCAGCACAGAAGTGGGATGCCGGCGAACGGATTCCCGCTGAGGCCAGCATGTGCAAGCTGTTCGGCCTCGAGGCCGTCGGCCGGGTGACCGACCGGGCTCTGCTCATCCACGGCGGAATCGGATACACGCGCGCGCACCCGATCGAGCGCCTCTACCGGGATGCCCGCCTCAACTGGCTCGAGGAGGGCACCCCGACGATCCAGTACCTGGTCACCGCGGGACGCCTGCTCGACGGGTACGCGTTCTCCGACGCCTTCGAGACGTCGCGTACCAACTGACATCAACCGCCCTGCGGCCGGAACGGCCGCAGGGCGGCACCACGCTCGCGAAGGAGACGAACAATGACCGACCACGACCCCACCGTCCTCGTCGCGGGGGCACGAACCCCGTTCGGACGCTTCATGGGATCGCTGTCGAGCCTGAGCGCCCAGGAACTCGGTAGCCACGCGATCGGCGGTGCGCTGGAATCCGCCGGTGTCGACGCACGCGCCGTCGACCACGTCGTCATGGGTCAGGTGCTCACGGCAGGCAGCGGACAGCTGCCGGCGCGCGTCGCGGCGGCGGCCGCCGGAATCCCCATGACGACACCGGCACTGAACATCAACCGGATGTGCCTCTCCGGAATCGACGCGATAACGCTGGCGCACCAGATGATCGTCGCCGGCGACGCGGACATCGTGGTCGCCGGCGGCCAGGAGTCGATGAGCACGGCGCCGCACCTCCTGACGAACAGCCGTCGCGGGCACAAGTACGGCGACACGGTACTGATCGACCACCTCGCGTTCGACGGGCTCCAGGACGCCTTCACCGGGTCGTCGATGGGGGCGCTGACCGAGTCGCGGAATTCCGAGTACGGGATCACCCGGGATGCCCAGGACGAGTGGGCCGCTCGCTCGCACCGTGCGGCCGCACGCGCGCGCAAGGACGGCGTCTTCGCGGCCGAGATCGTTCCCGTTCCGATCAGGTCCGGGCGGGGTGAGTCGACCGACGTGAGCCACGACGAGGGCATCCGGGCCGACACCACGGCAGCGGACCTCGCCGGTCTGCCTCCGGCTTTCGCCGCAGGCGGCTCGCTGACGGCAGGGAACTCGTCACCGATCTCCGACGGTGCCTGCGCCGTCGTGGTCACGCGGAAGTCGACGGCTGTCCGGCTCGGACTGTCGTGGCTGGCCGAGATCGGATCACGCGCCGTGGTCGCCGGACCCGATTCGGGTCTGCACGAGCAGCCGTCGAACGCCATCCAGGCCGCGTGCCGACGCGAAGGGATCGCGCCCCGCGAACTCGATCTCGTCGAGATCAACGAGGCGTTCGCCGCGGTCACACTCGTTTCGTCCGAACGCCTCGGTCTCGACGCGGACCGGGTGAACGTCAACGGCGGCGCGATCGCGCTCGGCCACCCGATCGGTGTGTCCGGGGCACGGATCGTCCTGCACCTCGCGCTCGAACTGCGCCGCCGCGGCGGTGGCGTCGGCGCAGCGGCGCTGTGCGGGGGCGGCGGCCAGGGGCAGGCCCTGATCGTGCACGTCGAACGGTGATTCGATGAGCACCAAGTACGACCTCAACCGCGCAGAAATTCTGCGCGTGTCCGCCGAGTTGTTCGCGAGGTCGGGCTACCACGGCACCGGGATCGCCGACCTGGGCACGGCGGTGGGGCTCGGCCGCGGGGCCCTGTACCACTACATCGGCAGCAAGGAGGAGGTGCTGTTCGCGATCAGCAGCCGGCAACTCGCGCAGATGAACGACGTGGCCGACGAACTCGCCCTGACCGAACCGGATCCGGAGCGCCGCCTCCGCGGTCTGGCACGGGCCCTGCTCCGCAACATCGCCGAGCACCGCGCGGAGTGGACGGTGTTCTTCCGCGAGTACCACGCCCTGACCGGTGATCGGCGTGCGCGGGTCGTCGCGGCGCGCGAACGGTACGAATCGCATTGGCGGCATGCGTTCGACCAGGGCGTCCGGGACGGGGTGTTCACCCTGCTGCCGCCGTTGATGATCAAGGGTGTGCTCGGCATGTTCAACTACAGCTACCTCTGGCTCACCGCCGACGGCGCCCGCACCCCTGAGGAGATCGCCGACGGCTTTCTCGACGCCCTGATCACCGGGCTGGCCGCGCCGAACCCGTGATCTGGGCCGTCTAGACTCACATCTTCGACCGCCGGGAGACAAAGGGGCCCTTCGATGAGCGACAAGTACGACGCCAACCGGGACCGAGTCCTGCAGGTGGCCGCCGAATTGTTCGCGAAGTCGGGCTACCACGGCACCGGGGTCGCCGAGATCGGTGAGGCCACCGGGCTGGGCCGGGGCGCGCTGTATCACTACATCGGCAGCAAGGAGGCAATCCTCTACGAGATCAGCAGCCGGCAACTCGCGCAGATGAACACGGTCGCCGACGAACTCGCGCTGTCCGAGGCCGACCCGGAGAAACGGCTGCGTGGCCTCGCACGGGCGCTCATGCGGAACATCGCCGACCACCGTGCGGAGTGGACGGTGTTCTTCCGCGAGTACCACGCCCTGACGGACGAGCGTCGCGATCGCATCATCGCCGAACGTGAACGGTACGAATCCCATTGGCGGAACGCGCTGGAGCAGGGCATCCGCGACGGCCAGTTCCGTGCTCTCCCGCGGCTGATGGTCAAGGGCCTGCTGGGCATGTTCAACTACAGCTACCTCTGGATCACCCCCGCGGGCGCCGAGACACCCGAGGATATCGCGGACGAGTTCCTCGACGCCGTCGTCACGGGGATTCGGGCCTGAGGCGCTGCGCGCCCGTGCGTGGTTAGCGAGTGCAGGGACTCGTTAACCACTCACGGGCGGCGGAGCCGCTGACTTGGACGCACCAAGCCAGTGAGGACTATCCTCGTCGCATGAATCCCTCGCCGGCCACCCCTGCCCGTTGCTCCATCGCGCGCACCCTCGCAGTCCTGGGGGACAAATGGACGCTGCTCATCGTCCGCGACGCCTTCTGGGGCCACAGTCGGTTCTCGGAGTTCACCCGCAGTCTCGGGGTGGCGTCCGATGTGCTCACCGCACGGTTGGCGATGCTCGTCGACGAAGGAATCCTCGAACGCCGCGCCTATCGTCAGGAAGGGTCGCGGGAACGTCAGGAGTACGTTCTGACCGAGAAGGGCAAGCAGTTGCACGTCGTTATCGGGGCACTGGGCCAGTTCGGTCGCGACCATCTGCCGCGTCCGGGTAGCACCTCCCCCGAGTACACCGACGAGACCACTGGCGAGGCCGTGTCCCTGGCGTTCGTCACCGACGACGGTCGACGCGTGAGCGCGTCCAGCCTTCATGTCCAGAAATCTGATCCGGCTTTGACGGCCGGCACACAGGGTTAGTCCTCGTCGATCGCAGCCCATTCTGTCCGTGAAACTCCCGATGCCTTGACGAGAAGTGCCTCCCCGCACAGCAACTCGAGGGCGGCAGCTCACAGGCGCATGGGTAACTCGTGCAGCCCGGCAGAGGTGCCTCGTCATACCCATGCTAACTTGGTATTTCCAAGTTAGAGAGAATCGAGGCAAAATGGCAGTGCAACACGGAGTTCGCGCAGTCGAGAATTTCTGGGCCCGGGTGTGGCAGTCACCCCAGAATCCCCAGGCGATCGACGAACTCGTCGTCGATGATTTCGTCATCGTCACCGGCGGACAGGCGATCCGCGGCCGAGCCGACTTCAAGGAATGGGTGCGTAATTTCCAAGCCACTGTCGAGGATCTGGAGTTCATCCCCATCGAGACCTTCCAAAACTCGGACGGTTCGCGCGTCGCCTCGCTCTGGGAAATGACCGGGCGCAACCGCGGCATCATGGGCACCGAACCGGACGGGCGACCCATTCATCTGACGGGCACCGCTGTGTGGAACGTCCGCGCCGATGGGATGCTCGAGTCCAACCGCGTCGAGCGCAATGCATGGGAGCTGTACCGGCGGCTGACGGCCTAGGATTCACCCCACTCACGGCGCCGAAGGCGATTTGTCGTGGCGTGACTCGTCCAGCCACGACCTCCGACTCCCCTGCTCATCGCGGCGATACCCAACCCGGTGACGTGAGGTTCCCCTCCTCACGTCACCGGAGCAGTCTGCAGCCCGTGTCCAATCCAGCCTACCGCCGAGCCGGAACCGTCCTGTGCGTTCGCCGGTCCCCATCGACTGACGATCCCAAGGAGCGCTTACATGCACCCAGGTTGCAACCGCACACGGCTCGGGTAATACCCACAAGAAGCACAGAAACCACCGGTGCAGCATGCGTTTTGGAATCGAGCGGGCCCTTACCCACTACCTGGCAGACACCGCCGTAACAACTCCGCTGCCGAAAGCCAGTCCAATGTCATTACCTCGCCTGAGCGCTCCTCACCAACACATCCGCGAACTTTAGCCTCGAAGTCCTCGCTGGATGCAGGCCTACGCGGATGCCCCATCGGGAGTTCCTCTACCGCTTCGACCTGTGATCCGTCACTGAACTCGACAGTTACCCTGCAGTTGCCGGCGAGTACCCCATCCCCCTCAGGATCAGCTATCAGGCCGATGCGGTCGAGGATGCTCCGCACCTCCGGACGCTGTACAGCAGTATCCGTGAAGCTTGTGATATCGGGGAACCCGTCCAACAGGGTGGCGGCTATGCCGTAATTCAGCGAAAACTTGCCTTCCAGACCCGTACTCGGATAGTCGTGAATCAAAGGTAGAACTGCACTCCGTGGAGTGTGCAGTCGTATGCCGGCAATCTCGTCGATCGGAAGCGCACCCAGCGACCGAATCGCGGTGATAGGGCGCTGAAGGGCGTAACAGCACGGATGAAGCTTTAGCCCCAGACCATCCGGAATGGGGGGACCTGCAAGTTGCGGGGAGTTCCGGCCTCCGACGAGCCGAAACCACTCATCGACAGCGCGCGGGTCGGCAGTCGCGCCTGCTGCGGCGAGTCGGGCTGCACGTACGCCGGCATCCGCAGCGAATCCCACCTGCATCGGCTTGCCTGCGGTGCCAAATGCTTGACGGACACCGCCCGCGGCGGGAACAGCGTGCGCCATCGCTGTAGCAACGCCGTCCGAGTCGAGCCCGAGAGACAGCCCCGCTGCGACAGCAGCCGCGATGGCACCGACCGTCGCGGTGGAATGCCATCCCTGCGTGTAATGGTTCCAACCGAGAGCGCTACCAAGGCGCGCCATCACTCCCGCCGCCGCTAGGTACTCTCGCGCACCACCGCCCGCTGCCAAGGTGGCGGGTACGCACACCACACTGATGTGCGTCGTGGACGGTATGTGCAGATCGTCGAAATCGAGTACGTGCCCGACCGTTGCCCAACGCAGCGCAGCCGGCAGGCCATCAGTCCACGCCGCTACCGGATCATCGAGTGCCGCAAGGGTAACGGTGACGGTATCAATCAGAGCACGTTGCGCAAGCTCGAGATCTGCGGACGTTGGGTCGATACCGGCAGCCCATCGTGCGAGATCACGCATGCTGACGACGCTCGACTCCTGCACCGCACCAGTCATTACCCACTCCTTTTCTGCAGAGTTCTCCTGAAAAAACCCCAGTTCGGAACACCATACCGCTGAGCGGCATACCCCACAAGCCTTGCGAGAGGCCTTCACCATCAGCTACTGAGCCGTTCAACCCGGGGAATATGGGGGCAGCAACCACATGCACGTCAACCTTGACAGCTGTGACCCTAAGCACGATACTTACCTAGCGAAACACTGTGCCGTTCAGCAGCACGGACGAGTTGCCTCTCCTGCTTCCGCACTCGCATCGAACGTCTCACTTCCAACTGCAACGACCGTGCCCCAGTGGCATCGAAGCCGGACCGAGTTGAACGAAGTTTCACCTGTAGAGGCACTTCCGTGCATCTTTGTTCCGCGAATTCGAAGGTTCCTGACGGTTCCTACCGGGCCGAACGCCACCACGCGGAACCACCCGAGAACCTTCAAAACCACCGTCAACGACCTCATCCTCCGCGAAAGGCGCCCAGCAAATGAAAATGGACACATCCGATGAGACGGCGATAATAAACCCGAGACGGCAGCTGATTGCCGGCACTATCGGACACTCGGTCGAGTTCTTCGATTTCCTCGCATACTCCTACCTAGCGGTGTACTTCGCGTCTTCCTTCTTCCCTTCCTCGGAATCGTCGGGACTAGTGCCCCTCCTGGGCGCATTCGGAGTTTTCGCCGTCGGGTTCCTCGCGCGGCCGTTGGCAGGACTCTTCATTGGACACTTCGCAGATCGGTACGGCCGCCGACGAGCCCTGAGTCTGACCATCACCCTTATGGCCGGCGGTAGCTTGCTAATCGCCCTATGCCCCACGTACAACCAGATCGGCGTCGCCGCGCCCATAATCTTGACTGTTGCCCGCATCCTGCAGGGATTGTCCGCAGGAGGCGAGTACACGACGGCGGGTGCCTTCATCGTCGAATCCGCGCCAGCCGGGCGGCGCGGCTTCTACTCGAGCTTCATGTTCGTCGCCTCCGGCCTGGGCAAATTGACGTGCCTTGCCTTCATTACTGCGTTCGTCGCACTCATCGGTGAAGACGCTATGCGCGACTACGGTTGGCGAATTCCCTTCGCTGTCGGCGCATTAGCCGCGGTCGCCGCCTGGTATATCCGCCGCGGGACCCAGGAAACGCTCAAAGTGGCCGACTCCGAATCGGGTGCCACGCCGACAGGCCGCAATCCACTCGCTGCCCTGCAACGTTATCCCCGACAGTCCATCATTGTGTTCGCGATCGCAACCGGAATGGGCGTGGGACAGTACTTCTGGGCTACCTACCTGACAACTTACTTCCAGATCCAGAACGGTGTCTCTGCCACCACTGCCATGACAGTCGGGATCATCACCCTGATTCTTTACACCGCTGCCCAGCCACTCGCCGGGTTGATCTCCGACAGATACGGGCGCAAACCGTGCATGTATGCATTCAGCATCGGCACTGTGATCGTCACGCCTTTCCTGCTCTCTATCTCGAGCACGAACTTCACAACACTCATCATCATCCAGCTCATCGGTCTACTGCTGTTGAGCCTGTGCACATCGATCACGTCAGCCGTGATGGTCGAGAATTTCCCACCGCACGTCCGAGTGAGCGGCCTGGGATTCCCGTACTCGCTCTCAGTGGCACTCTTCGGCGGAACGGTCCCGCTTGTTGCCACTAGCCTGGCCAATGCCGGCTACGCCCAGTTTTTTCCGTGGTACATCGTGGTCACCGCCATAATCACGCTGCTCGGTGCCATATCGGTGCCGGAAACGTATCGAAGCGACATATCGGGTGATGCCGATCGGAAACCCTCGGTGCCCGCGTAGCTGCCGGGGGTTACCGCCAGCGCTCGGTCGCTACAGACGGCATCACGCCAAACACTGTAGCGGCCGAGCGGTTGACCGATCGAATCATCATTCCCGCGGTGCCAGGCGTCACCGATTCCGATGAGTGCGGAAAGTACGTGGACTCGCGTGAGTATCGCCGATGGCGTGAACGGCGTCGTGCTGCTCCGATCGAAGCCGGCAAAGGACGCAAACACTCGGACGGCGAAGCCCCAGCAGCGGACATTCTGCAGATTCGGTACGTGTCCCTCAAAACCGTCGTTGCAGACCAAGCCTTGGGCTCGAGTCTGAGCGCATCAGTCTCTTCGCCAGCATGTGGGCACCACACGGGGACCCTATCTCCGAGAAAATCCTCGAGCATTTCGGCATGACAACCCGCCGGTTCATCGAACGCTTCTGCCGGGTCACCCCTGCATCAAATTATGCTTCTGCCGATCTGTGCGCTTTAGCGAGCGGGTATCCACCGCCACCCGGGCCTCCAACACCCTGCCCCATTCAGTACGCGATCGAGCGAATCTGTTACAGGCCGCCCCTGTAGTCGACACTCCACCTGAACCATGACTCACAGGGCCGGGTTGGTTCTTCTCGGGTGTTCATCGGACATGGCGATTTGGAGGATTCCGCCGACGGCCCGGATTCCTGTCGACGTCAGTAGTGGCTCGCCGCGGACTGTCGACTTCTGCCCATAGTGATTCGGTAGGTGTAGTTCTCGGGCAAGTAGTAGTTGACCGCCAGCTCGACTACCTGACTGTCCGAGTCGAGGTACAAGCGATCGGCACGGAGTAACGGGTGCCCGGTGGGGCAGCCGAGATAGTGGGCGATGTCCTCGGCGGCCGGTGCGACCGTGATCGACTGCACAAGATCTGCCACGGGTGACGCCAGATGTGGTTCCAGAAGGCCAATGATCGTCTGCGACCCGATCTCACCTGATTGCATCTCCGTGCCACCGGACAGGTGGCGCGCGTGCGCGTCGGGAAGGTGAACAGTCGTCGTCACGAACACACCACCTGCATGGCGACGTACGTACGTGATCGTGCTGACGAAATCGCTGTCGAGGCGCAGTCTGCTTGCGGCTTCGATGTCAATCCGGCGCCGAAGGGGCGCAACTATTTCGGTGGTGGTATCAGAAGGGAGGTTGGTCAGTGCCTCAATGTGTCCAAGACGGCGAAGGCGCATACTCGCGTCTTCGGAGACGAACGTACCCCGGCCCGGAATTCGGTACACAAGGCCATCCGCTACCAGGTCGTGGAATGCTCGGCGCACCGTCTGCCGACTCACCGCAAATTCTTCGGCAAGCGAAAGTTCAGTGGGAAGCTGTCGGCCACCGCGGAAGTGACCTGCAGCAATTTGCTCGCGCAGCGCAATAGACACCCGTCGATGTGCTGGCTCATTTCCATTGTTGCGGTCACCCATGCGCCCGCACCGATTCGTTCAAGTGTCGCGCTGCGGCGTCCATCGCATACCGATCCGTCGAAAAGGTCCAGCCATCAGAATAGCGTTTTTTGAGACACTATGCCAGTGTGCGGCACGCGTGCGTCCCGCCTCGGGAGATCTGGTGTGACCCGCCCTTGCCAAATGGGCGCTGGCCCGCCGCGTACGCTCCCGCGGGAATGCGCAGCTCGTGACAGCACCGTTCACCGTCTATCGGAGACTGAACGCTCATCGATCTCGCGCGGCTGAGCGGATACCGTCGCGCCAGCCGAATTCGTGACGATCGCTGCGCGGGAGTCGCCGCGCGCAGCTCGGTGCGACGCACCTCTTTCGGGGATCAGAGCAGTGAGCTCACATTCGCTGCTGTGTCGCTCACCTGCTTTCCCCACCAAGACACTCGCTGTTCGTCGAACCGCGTCTCGGGCATCGAGATTCCGATGCCCCCGACAGGGCATCCGTCCTCCCCCCGCACGGCCGCTCCGACAGCGCACACCCCCATGCGATTCTGGTTGATACTGACCGCATATCCGACCCTGCGAATCTCGTCGATCTTTTTCCTGATCGACTCAGGATCGGTGTCGGTCTGCGGAGTCAGCTGTTCGATCGGACTCGACAGCACTCGGTCCACCTCGTCGTCCGGTAACTGCGCGAGGATGGCCAGCCCGCCAGAAGTATGGGGCAGCTGATACGTGGCACCGACCTTGATAAATGTGCGGACCGCCTGATGTGAGTCCATCCGCTCGATCTGCACGACACGCTCGGCGCCATCGCGAACCTGTAGAGTGATGGTTTCGTTCGTCAAATCCCGGAGCTCCCGCATCGGCTCGAGGGCTACGGTACGCAGGTCACCCTTGTCCCATCCACGCCTACCCACCGCGAGCGCCCGAGAGGTCAGCTTCCACCTCGTGTATTCGCTTCCGTCACTACGGATCCAACCCGCCGATGCCAGAGCCTGCAAAGTGCGCTGAACCGTCGATTTCGGCAGCTGAAGGGTCCGTGACAGTTCCCCGACCCCCACCGGCTGAGCCTCTGCCACAGCTTCGAGTACCCGCAAACCCCGTTCGATGCCCTGCACTTGCAATCCCTTCGACCGCCGTTGAATGAGCGCCGCTGACAGCACACATTTCCTCTTGTGCCGATTATCGGCACAGCATGTCGAAATGTCCAGCCCTCGGGTCTACGCACTCGCAGGTCAGCTGTATCCGCCCTCGCCTGTGCCATATTTTCTTGATGGCGAACTGTTGGCAAGGATTTTGAAGACTCCGGTTGCCGTGGCGACTACCACGTTGTCGACGCGCAGGTCGGAATCGGCAAAAACGATCGATGCCGTACGCCGCACGATGCGTGGCGAACTCGTCAGCAGGTCGCCCACCCGAACGGTACTGAGAAAGTTGACGTTCAGCTGCACGGTGGCCATGTTCTGCGTGCCGGATTCATGGAGGGCAGTCGATCCTAGTGCCCGGTCGGCGAAGGCCGTAATCAATCCCCCTTGCACTACTCCTCGAAGGTTGCGGTGTTTCAGTCCGCACCGCAGCCCGTATTCTCGCGCGCCAGTTGCTGTGTGGCGGCGGAGTAATGGACCAATCATCCCGATGAACCCGTCGTCGTGTATCTCCGCCCACGCGGCCTCAGTCACCACAACCCCTATTCCCTTTCTTGCTTCGGCCTCTCCTACCCAACGGGCCGGCCGACCGCAATGGCAGAAATGCCGGACCCGCCTTCGGTGGAGGGTGGCGCGGCCACCAAGGGCGGGGGTTGGAGGCGCCCCACCGCTAGCGGCCCCGCGCGGGTTCCGTCGGCTTGACCCTCGCAACCACCACGAGTCCGCGGCCGCACAACCGGTCGGTGGAGCTACTGGGTAGCCGAAAGGGCCTTCGACGGCACGGCAGCGTCCCGAATCTCCCAGAGCACCGGCTTGATGCAGCGGAAGAATTGCTCCGCATCCTCGCTCATCGGGAAGTGGCCGAGGCCGCTCATCGGGACTACCTTCGCACCCTTAATCTGCGCCCCGAGTTCCTCAGCCTCCTCGGGTCCTGTAGCGAAATCGTATTCACCATTGAGGATGTATACGGCGGTCTTCGAGGTATCGATGTCCTTCGCCGTATCCCGAAGATCATGCTCGACGCTGTAGTACTGCAGATCACCCTTGAACACCGGCGGCGACCCCTGACTGTAGACCCATGTTGTCTCCCGGCGGCCGACCTCGGGTGCAGTCGGCGATGTGAGCGCGTACATCGCTGCCGGCTTCGAGTCGTTGCTGATTTCGGGGTGGAACCAGTAGTCGAGGTAGAAGCCCGGCGAATGCAAGGCCGCCTCCAGGCCGATCACGGCACGGAACATCCCCGGGTAATGCAGAGCCAGATCCGGCGCGAGATTGCCGCCCATCGAACTACCCATGTAGACCGCGTCCGGGCAGTCGAGAGCGTCGGCGATGGCCACCACGAACTTCATGAAAAAATCCTGGGTCAGGGTGTACTCCTGCTCCCACCAGCGTACCGACAGCGGCGGTAGCGACCGGCCGTGATACGGCAGGTCCCATGCGATCACCCGGAAGTTTGCCGTGATCTCCTCGTCCTCCAGTAGATGGCGATACTGGCGGGCATCGCAGCCTGCGGTGTGCTGCAGCAGCAAGGGAATACCCGAGCCGCTCTCCTCGTAGTAGACCCGATACTCGATGTCGTCGATCGTCAGATGCACATACCGTCCAACTGCTTTGTCGAACTTGGTCGTGGTCATTTCGCCTCCTCGGCAACCCTGGTGTACGAACGCATGAAGTCGAACAGCCGCCGTAGGGCGGCGTAGTAGGCGAAAAACATCTTCATGTCCCCGCCATATCGGAAGTTGTGCCGGGAAATCGCGGAAAAGAGGTCCTGATAGAACGGCCGCGGCACTCGCTGGAAGAATCTGTTCCACTCCTCGGCCGGTGCCGAGACCTCTATGTCGTAATTTCGCGAGACTGTCATGAAGTTGTTGCCCGCCGGCGGTGCCATCGACTTCAGCCGCCCCTCGCGGACCACCAATATGTACGTCTCGTCGCCGATCTCCAAACGGATGATGGCGTCCCAGAAGCGTGCCGCAATCTTGAATTCCGGATCCAAGTTGAGCGCCTCAGTGAACCTCTCCGTGTCCACAAATGGCATGAGTCTGTTCCTTTCCAAGGGAAGTCGCTTGTCCGACCGCGAACCACACCGACCACACGGGAGGCTCGGCGACCACGACGCCCGACTCTGTGCCGCTCTGCGGTACGCCGTGTCAGTAATGAGTATGTGCACGGTTTCACAGAAAGTCAATGGAGATCGAGGTGGGATACCGTCGGTTGCCGTCGCGGCGCCAATCGCGGCTCCTGGGCAGAGTTCATGGCGGAGATTCAGCACTCGCGCATCTCACGATGGTGCCAAGCACGCTCAGACGGCTAAATGATTCTTACTTTCATCCTAAAACCTTTGGCGCAAAGCATTCCGTGAAGACGGTTTACATCGTGAGGACCATGCGATAGCGCGCTCGTCCTTCCTCCATCGCGGCATAGGCCTCCGCGGCTCGGGCCAGTGGTCGTTCCTCGATTCGGGCGCGCACTCCCGACAAGACAGCGAATTGCATCGTCTCTTCGACGTCTCGGGCGGTACCGGAGGGGTGGCCGGTCACGGTGATGCCCGGAGTGATCAGTTGAAGCGGGCTGATGGGCAATGGCTCGGGCGTGACGCCGACGACCGTGAGTTCGCCGCGCGGAAGCAGCCCGCCGATCATCTCCCCCATCGCCTTCGAGTTCGCGGCGGTTGCCAGAATGACCGCCACGCCCCCCAGCGCCCGCAGAGCTTGACTGACGTCGCCGTCGGTGGAGTCGATGTAGTGGTGGGCGCCGAGTGCACGAGCGTCCTCGCGCTTGCCGGCACCACGGGCGACAGCGATCGTTTCAAATCCCATCGCCCGCGCGAACTGCACTCCGAGGTGGCCAAGACCGCCGATTCCAAGGATGGCAACCCGGTCACCCGGGACAGCCTTGGATTTCCGTAGCGCGTCGTAAGTTGTGACGCCGGCACAGCTCATCGGTGCTGCCTCAGTTAAGGAAAGTTCACTCGGTATCCGGGCGAGTGCGTTGGCAGGTACTGTCACCGACTCGGCGTAGCCTCCGGGGTATTGCCAACTCGGCACCTGCAGCTTCTCGCAGTAGATGAAGGCACCTTGACGGCAGGGAGTGCAGTGGCCGCAATGTCCCCCGAACCAACCTACCGAGACCCGGTCGCCAACTGTATAGTCGTCGACCCCAGCACCGAGTTCGGCAATCGTTCCGGCAATCTCATGCCCAGGGGTGAGGGGCCAGCACATGTCGGGGAATCCGCCGTTGACGAAGGCGTGGTCGGTACCGCAGACTCCGCAGGCAGAGACGGTGATCCGGACGTAATTAGGTGGGGGTGAAGTGGTTTCGACATCGACCACCGTCATCGGTTCGCCGGCGGACCGAACGTGAACAGCGTGATGAGTAGGCATGTAAATCCTCACTGTCGGGCCGGGCGCCGCTGTGCACGATGGCCGGCGTGCTCGTCGGAGAATGACAAGCGTTCGAATCCACCCTCGAATTGGGGTAGACGCTGCGACTCCGCAATCCGGCGCACCGCACGACGCCACAGGCAGAACAGAGTTGCCCGAGCCGAGTCTCGAGAGGACCCAGGCCGGCATCGTGAGCCATCGAAGCCCATACCTCAGTCAAACGCCTGAGCTGCGCTCCTGACAAGAGTGACAGAGATCAAAGCATCCGAGAGTGGGCCGAACCTCCGCGGGCATGAGCTCACAGAACATCGCCGTCGCCCGGTTGCCAGTTGAGAACCAGCTCCACGAGGCCGGGAAAACGTTCATTGAGGTCCTCGAGCCGAACGCGGCTACGGCGCTCGAGACCATGCTGCCGCTGCCGAATGACACCCGCTTCTCTGAGTGCCTTGAAGTGGTGGGTGAGGCTCGACTTGGGACGGTCGAAGCCGAACCAACCGCACGTGTGGTCGTACTCCTCCGAGTCGGTCAGGAGTCGCTTGACGATCGTAAGCCGCAGCGGGTCGGCAAGAACGCCCATCACTCGCTCCAGGCGTAGCGCGGATGTTGCCGGTTCAGGAAGCGCCGGCGGCAGAGCCGCCTCGCTCTCTGTCTTGCGGTAAGTCGGCGCGAGGTGGGTCATGAATCCACCATAGCCTAAGTACGAATCTTGTCGTACTATGAAGTACGAATAATTGCGTACTGGTACGACCAGTATCGAACAGGAGGACCTTCGCATGGAGGCATCAATCCCCCGACGGAAGCTGAAATGGTCGCTGGCGGCCGCAAGCACAGTGACAGCCATATTCGTACTGTCGAATGCGCCCACGCCGCTGTACGCGCGCTGGCAGGCTGCCTGGGGTTTCAGCTCCGGAACCTTGACCGTCGTTTTCGGCGCGTACATGGTTGGATTGATCGGCACACTCGTCGTCGCCGGTAAACTCGCCGACCGATACGGACGAAAGATCGTTCTCGTTCCCGGCCTGTTTGCCGCAGTAGTGGCGTCCTCACTCTTCCTGTTGGCCACCGACGTCTTATGGTTGTTCGCGGCCAGGCTCTTGGCGGGTGCCGCAGTAGGCGCGGCCGTCACCGCAGGGATGTCGGCAACGATCGACCTTGCACCTGAACACCGCCGCCGGGCGGGTTCCATGATCGCCTCTGCAGCAATGGTATTCGGGGCAGGGCTCGGCCCAATGCTCTCCGGTGCCCTTACACAAGCGGTGGATACGCCTCAGCTTTGGATATTCGGGATCGTGGTTTCCATATCCTTGTTTGCACTTGTTCTCGCAACGAAGCTACCGCTTCAACGCGCCATCGTAGAGCAACGCCCTTCTGATCCCCTATGGACGTGGCCTTCGGCTCCTCGGCCCAATCGACGCGAACTTACATGGGGGATCGCGGCCTTCGCCCCAGGAATAACGTCGACGTCCTTCTTTCTTTCCCTAGGTCCAACTGTCCTCGTTACCGGGATCGGCAATCGCAGTACCCTACTCGCCGGGGTGACGGCATGCAGCATGTTCCTGGTGGCCACCGGTATTCAGTTCGCCTTTGCCCGTTTTTCTTTCCGAACCCACCTTGCATTGAGTTCGATAGCCGCGATTGCCGCGATGTCGTCCCTCATAGTGAGCATTACCGTCGTATCGACACCCGCGGTGTTCGTCATTGCTGCGGGTCTTGCCGGTGCCGCGCAGGGCCTGGGGCAGCTGGCCGCCCTGACGCTGATAAGCACCCGGGTCCCATCACGAAACGGCGCGGAATCCAACGCGGCACTCAACATCGCCGGTTACATCCCGGCTGCTTTACTTCCCGTGGGAACCGGTTACCTCATACAGTTCACCTCCTTCCACTCGGCCGTCACCACCTTCGCCGGAATCGTCATCGTGTGCGCACTCATCGCACTTGTAGCCGTGCGGATCAGTACAGGTCGGCACTCAGGTAACGCTGTCCGAGGAAATGTAGCGATCTGCGAACAGGCCGACGACGCGATTCTGGTCTAAATCGGCTTCCATGACGGTCGGTACCGGCGCTGCAGGTGCGAGGTTCTGCTCGTCACTACTTCGGAGGCCGGCCGGCAACCCACGCGGCGATCTGCGTTCGCGACGTGAAGCCGAGCTTGGACAAAATATGTTCAACATGCCCTTGCGCCGTGCGTTGTGCGATGACCAACCGCTCGGCGATCTGTCTATTGGTCAACCCCTCTGCGACGAGGTTCGCCACTTCGCGTTCACGACGGGTCAATGCGACCGGGGTATCCGGCAGAGACGTCTTTGCACCCTGCGACTGCCTGCCGAGGGCGAACGCGACTGCCTCGTCGTCACCCAAATTCCGGCCATACAGAAGTTGCCGTTGGTATTCCCGCTCGGAAAGCGCCCGGCGAGTCCATTGTTCACACTCCCGCTGATAGTGAGTCTTGTCGAGGAAGGTCGAAACCGATCCGCCGATCTCGCGCCACATGCCTTCCGCTGCGCCGAGCAAGGTCGCGGCACGAACTGCATGGCGTTGGTCGGCTTCCACCCAAGCCAAGACTTGGAGGCACCGAGCGACGCCGACCTGGTCATCAACTTGGCTCGACAACCGTAGACCCTCCTCGAGCACAGACACAGCACCCGCCAGCTCACCTTCGATCCACAATGCCCATCCGCCGGTCATGCATGATCGTCCGCGGTACACGATTTCGCCGTGTTGTTCGGTCAGCGAATACATTTCCTCATGACACTGGTACCCGGTTCGCGCGTCACCTGTCGAGATGCTGCAAAACTCGAGACCTAACAGACTGGCGATACGACAGAAAAGGTAGTTCTCGTCGACCGCAGCGGTGACAGCGCTGTTGAACGACGCAGCGGCGCGCACCGGGTTGGCGCTGTACAGCGCCAGACATCCGGCGGCGAAATGTGCCAACGCGGGGAGCGAGCTATCGGGGCCTTGATCGGTCCCAGCATCAGCCTCGGCGAGTAGCGCCGCCTCGTCAGCGGTGTCGCCTTGCATGCCGGCGAGAACACTGGACTGGTAAAGAACTTTGGTGCGATCAACTGTGGGCTGCCTGTCGTGCGCCTGCAGAAGCCGTCCGAACCAGAGGCGGCCTTCGCTGAGGTGTCCCCGGGAGATCCAGTAAGGGAAGAGCGCGGACGCGATGTGTAGACCAGTTTCAGCTCCTTCCGGTGATTCTGAACAGAATCGCAGGATGTCTCGTAGGTTGGGCTGTTCGCGGTCGAGCCGGCGAATACAGTCCAGTTGCCGGGGGCTCACCCAGTCCGTCTCCGCTCCGATGACCAGTTTCTGGTACCAGCAGCGATGCCGTTCCCGCAGAACTGCGAGGCCGCCTAGTCGCTGGAGTTTTTCCCGCCCGTAGTCTCGCAGGGTTTCGAGGAGGCGGTAGCGGACCACCGAACCTGCTTCTTCCTTGATCACGATCGATTTGTCGACCAAGGCCGCAAGCAGGTCGAGTAGATCGGCCGACGCGATGGCGCCGGCACAAATGTCCTCGGCCGCATCGAGTTCGAAGCTGCCGGCGAATATCGTCAACCGCGCCCACAGTTGCTGTTCGTCGGGCGAGCACAGCTCGTAACTCCAATCGATAGACATTCGGAGTGTCTGCTGGCGACTCGGCGCCGCCCGACTGCCAAGTTTCAACAACTGAAGTCGATCGGTCAGTCGATCGAGCACTTGCTGCACGGACATCGCTCTCAAGCGCACCGCTGCCAGCTCGATGGAGAGCGGAAGCCCGTCCAGCCGCTGACAAATCGCAGTCACGGCGGACTGGTTCTCGGCCGTCAGTTCGAAGTCGGGTTGAACTGTCGTTGCCCGCTCGACGAAGAGCATGACGGATTCGTATTGTGGTAGCTCTCGAAGCGATGGAACACGCCGGTCATCCGGGACCGACAGCGGGGGTACGCGCAGCACCACCTCCCCGGCAAGTCCTACAGGCTCGCGACTCGTCGCCAGGATGCGCAGTCCCGGGCACGATCGCAACAGCGTATTTGCCTGTGCAGCCACCGCTTCGAGCAGATGCTCACAATTGTCTAAAACGAGAAGCAGCTGCTTGTCGGCGAGATACTCGGTGAGCGCCGACAGGGCGGAGTTACCCGATTGGTGGCGGCACCCCAGGGCCTCCGAGATGGTATTGGTCACCAGCTGCGCATCCCGCAGCTCCCCCAGCTCGACCAACCAGACTCCGTTCGCAAATCCTCGCCGCGCATCGTGGGCGACCCGAAGAGCAAGCCGCGTCTTGCCGACGCCGCCCATACCTGTGAGTGTGACGATCCTGGAGGCCGCGAGCTGTCGGCGTGTCTCAGCAATCTCGTGTCGGCGACCGACGAAGCCGGTCAAATCAAGGGGAAGGTTTCCAGCACTACCACGCCGCCGCGGCGAAGAGTCAGCACTGTTTCCGACTGCTGAGGCCACTTCTGCAGTATTCGGCGTTGCGTGGCCTGGAAGTGTGCGCCCACTCACCAGCCCGCCGGGCGAGGGAGGACCGACTGAGTCCTGCCGAGAACCGTTCGGTATCGCCATGTCGTCGACACGAAGGCCGTGTCGTGCCTGTGCAGTCTGCAGTTGGTGCCCGAATTCTTCGGCGGTGGCAAACCGGTTCGCCGGGTCGCGAGCCATCGCTCGTTCGACGATCTCCCGGACGTCACCTGGAACCTCCTGATCCTCGAGGCGAGGTACGGGTGCCGTGGTGATGCGAAGAAACTGGGCGACTACTTGCTCACCCTCTTGCCGTTCGAACGGTGCGTGCGCGGTGATGACGCAGAAAAGTGTCGTACCTAAGCTGTAGATGTCGGAAGCCGCGTTAGGGGGACCGCCGGCGAGGACCTCGGGGGCGGTGAAAGCCGGCGAGCCGGTGATAGTACCTTCCACGGTCTGGAAGGCACCGGCGATGTGAGCGATGCCGAAGTCGGTCAGCTGAGGGTCGTCGTAGTCGGTGAGCAGGATGTTCGCTGGCTTGACGTCGCGGTGCAGGACACCGACCCGGTGCGTGGCCTCCAGTGCACCCGCTATCTTCACGCCCAAGCGGAGTGCTTCGGACCAGCCCAGCGGGCCGGATAGTCGAAGCCGGGCCTGGAGTGAGTCTTGTGGATGGTATTGCATCACCAGGTAAGGACGCCCGCTGGCGGTCGAACCGACATTGAGAACGCTGACGATATTCGGGTGTCCTGTGAGGCGTCCCATCGCGCGTTGTTCGCGAAAGAAGCGGGCTCGATTCTCTTCGTCCAGATGTGCGGTCAGGACCTTCACCGCCACCGTTCGATCCAGCATCGGTTGTGTACAGCGGTACACCACGCCGAATCCACCGCGGCCGATTTCTCGGACGTCCTCGAAGCCGACCGCAGTCAATTCATCTGCGACCGCGTCTAGATCGGCGCGCTGTGTATCTTGCGATCCAGGTTCCGTCATCGGACTGCTTCAATCCGGAGGCTGACACAGCTTCCTCAGGAAATCCAGCGTACATTCACGCGGGTTCCAGAAGGACCTGTCACCCAATCTGCGATGCTAGGCGAGTTCGTTCCCGCTCCGTCGCAGTTCTACATGCCCAAGGTGCGCCGGGCCGTGAAGTCTCTCGTATGCCGCCTTTTCTGCTTCGTGTTGAGAGGCCTTCTTCGGATTCTCGAGATCGGGCGGTAATCCGTGACGCTCGAGTCGTCGTGCACGATTCTGGGCCATGTAGGACACCGCGTAGAAGAGGGCGAGCAGGAGGCCGAGCAGAATCATCGAGCCGCGCAACCACAAGGGACCGGGAAAAAGCAGGAAGGCGGCGAAGACGGGGATGAACGGCACCATGCTGCGTACGAGGTGCCGTGGAACCGCCCGATCCCCTGTCAGGTCGTTTCGAACCCAGTCCTGCATCGAGTGAGGGAGTTTGCGGCCTAGTGCGTATCCGAGCCATTGGATCGGGCTCGGCCGTGTGCGTTCGGTCTGTCGCGACATCACGAATCCTGTTCACATTGCGCTGAGGTTGATATCGACGCCTGGGCCGTCAGTGGTCCAGCGCTCCCGCTCGAAGCGCGGCTTGATTGATTCGGGTGAGGATCTTGTGGAGTTCTTCGAGTTCGGTCAAGCTGACGCCGAGCTTGTCGATGACGGCCGGCGGAATTTTTTCGGCCTCGGCACGGAGTGCAACTCCGGCATCGGTCAACTCGACGTTCAGTTGCCGCTCGTCGGCCCGGCTGCGGGTCCTCGTGATCAATCCGGAAGCCTCGAGGCGTTTGAGGAGCGGCGAGAGGGTTGGGGAATCGAGTTGCAAGGCTGTGCCGATCTCCTTGACAGCCATCGGCGACTTCCCCCAGAGGGCGAGCATCACCAGGTACTGCGGATGGGTCAACCCCATCGGCTCGAGCAGTGGACGGTAGACGGAGAGCACGGCTCGGTTCGCGATGGCGAGCGCAAAACACACCTGCCGATCGAGCGCGAGCAAGTCGTTACCCGCGATTCGCTGGTCACTGTCCAAGGTCATAAGATCACGATACCAGAATGGTTAGTGCGATAATTAATATTGCACTAACCATTCTGGCCGGTTCACGGGAGTGAATCGATGAGGACGCCCAGCTCCGTGCGAGGCCCCGAGAAGAAGGGCGTCTCCAGCCGAACATGACGACGCGCGTCCGTCGCGCGCAAATCCCGCATCATGTCCACGATTCGACTGGGATCAGACGCCTCGAACGCCAGGATCCATTCGTAGTCACTCAACCCGAAGGAACTCACGGTATTGACCCGCACGTCCGCGTAGTTGCGGGCCGCACGACCGTGCTCGGCAAGCTGGCGGCGCCGTTCCGGGTCCGGCAGCAGATACCACTCCAGTGACCGATTGAACGGGTACACACAGACGTACCGCCCCGGTTGCTCATCGGCCACGTAGGCGGCGATGTGACTGCGGTTGAATTCGGCGGGCCGGTGAAGCGCGGCCGCACTCCACACCGGGGCGCATGCGCGCCCGAGGGAGCAACGCCGAAAATGCGAGTACGCGCGTTGCAATTCCTCGACGGACTCGGCATGCGTCCAGATCATGAAATCAGCGTCTGCGCGCAGACCCGAGACGTCGTAGATACCGCGGACGGTGACACCCAATTCTGCGAACCCGTCGAAGGCGGCCTGCGCGTCCTCGGCAACGCCGCCCCGCAGGTCCGGAAGTGCACCTGCGGTCACCTTGAAAACCGTGAACATCATGTAGCGGACCCGTTGGTTGAGTTCGTTGATGCGAGAGCGCGACACGGCTGATTACTTCTCGACCGGTACGCCGACCAACGAGCCGTATTCGACCCACGAGCCGTCGTAGTTTCGAACTTCGGAATAGCCCAGCAGTTCGTGGAGTACGAACCAGCTGTGTGCCGAACGTTCTCCGATTCTGCAGTAGACGATGATGTCGCTCACCTCGTCAAGACCCGCATCGGCGTAGAGGGCGCGGAGGTCGTCATCTGGCAGAAAGGTGCCGTCGTCGGCTGCCGTCTTGGACCACGGAACGTTGACAGCCGTCGGAATATGCCCGGCAACCTGCGGTTGTTCTTGCGGGTAATGCGCCGGGGCGAGGATCTTGCCTGAGAATTCGTCGGGAGAGCGGACGTCGACAATGCTCGACCTTCCGATTTGGTCGATGACCTCGTCGCGGTGCGCGCGAATCCCGGACACCGGTTCCGAGGCGACGTAGTTGGTGCCCGGTCGGATGACGTCTTCGCGCGAGAGCGGGCGTCCGTCGAGTTCCCACTTCTTGCGTCCGCCGTCGAGCAACCGCACGTCTCGGTGCCCGTACAGCTTGAAGTACCAGTAGGCGTAGGCGGCGAACCAGTTGTTGTTTCCGCCGTACAGAATCACCGTATCGCTGTTCGCGATACCTTTGGCGGACAGAAGCTTTTCGAACGATCGCTTGTCGATGAAGTCGCGGCGGACCGGATCTTGCAGATCGCGCTTCCAGTCGATACGAACAGCGCCGTCGATGTGGTTGATGTCGTATTGCGCGGTGTCCTCGTCCACCTCCACCAGTACGACATCAGAGTCCTGCCCGTGGTCGACGACCCAGTCGGCGTCGACCAGAAAAGTACTTCTGCTCATGTTCATCCTTCACTCGGGCAAATAGGTAGTGCATACATAGTTAGCACACGATCTATTCGTGCGCTATATTTTGGGTCACCCTACTTGGAGGACCATCGATGACGACACCGAGAACCCGCCCCACCGCGGTGAAGCCCCTACGAAAAGAGGGGCAGTGGGCACAGGGCGAACGCGAGCCCCTCAACGTAAACGAAAAGGTGAAGCAGGAC
Source organism: Rhodococcus oxybenzonivorans (assembly GCF_003130705.1). Taxonomy (NCBI): domain Bacteria; kingdom Bacillati; phylum Actinomycetota; class Actinomycetes; order Mycobacteriales; family Nocardiaceae; genus Rhodococcus; species Rhodococcus oxybenzonivorans. The sequence goes on from NZ_CP021354.1 coordinate 5,620,892, forward strand.
GACGACGGCCTCAATGTCCGTAAGCGGATCGAGGAGGTGTACTGCCACACCGGTGTCGCCGGGATCGACCCGACTGATCGACGCAGTCGCTTTCGCTGGTGGGGCCTCTACACCCAGCGAGCACCAGGCATCGACGGTGGTCGAACCGCCACCCTGACCCCTGAGGAGCTCGAGGACGAGCACTTTATGCTCCGGATCCGAATCGACGGTGGGGCTCTGACAACCGAGCAGCTAAGGGTCGTCGGCGAAGTCTCCAGGCAATTCGCCCGCGATACAGCGGATTTGACCGACCGTCAGAACATTCAGCTCCACTGGATTCGAGTAGAGGATTTGCCGGAGATCTGGCGTCGACTCGAAGGTGTCGGCCTGACGACCGCAGAATCCGCGGGGGACACTCCCCGTGTCGTACTCGGTTCACCCATGGCCGGAATCGCTGCCGACGAAGTCCTCGACGCTACGCCGGCCGTACATGAAATCACCCGACGGTTGATCGCCAACCCTGAGTATTCCAACTTGCCTCGCAAGTTCAAGACCGCCATCTCCGGACTGCAGGACGTGGTTCACGAAATCAACGATGTCGCGTTCATCGGGGTCGAACACCCGGACTTCGGCCCGGGACTCGACGTCTGGGTCGGCGGTGGGCTCTCGACGAATCCTCGGATCGGGGAGCGCCTGGGCGCCTGGGTGCCGCTCGAGGACGTGCCCGACGTGTGGATCGGCATCGTGTCCCTCTTTCGTGACCACGGGTACCGACGCCTGCGAGCGAAGGCGCGGCTCAAGTTTCTGGTGGCGGACTGGGGCGTCGAAAAGTTCCGCAACGTACTGGAGCAGGAGTACCTCGGACGGCCGATGGCAGATGGGCCCGCGCCGGAGCCGCTCGACGAACCACGCGACCACGTCGGAATTCAGCGCCAAAAGAATGGTCTCCACGCGGTAGGAATCGCACCCGTCGTCGGCAGGGTCGGCGGAAGCATGCTCATCGCCCTCGCGGATGCCGCCGAAGCCGCCGGGTCGCGTCGAGTCCGCATCACCCCGATGCAGAAACTCGTGATCCTCGATGTGCCTGGCAAGCAGATCGGCCCACTGCAATCCGACCTCGAAACCCTCGGATTCCCGTCGCGGCCGACGCGGTGGCGTCGAAGCACCATGGCGTGCACCGGCATCGAATTCTGCAAGTACGGAATCGTCGAGACCAAGGCGCGGGCGGCCACCGTCATCACCGAGGTCGAACAACGCCTGACCGATATCGAGGATCAGCTCGAACGCCCGATCACTCTGCATTTCAACGGTTGCCCGAATTCCTGCGCACGGATACAAGTCGCAGACATCGGCCTCAAAGGAATGATCGTCACCGACGCCGACTCGAACCAGGTAGAGGGATTCCAGGTGCATCTCGGGGGAAGCCTCGGCTTGGACACAAGCTTCGGACGCAAGGTGCGTGGCCACAAACTGCCTGCGACCGAGGTCGCCGACTACGTCGAACGCGTGGTTCGCCGCTATGTCGCCGACCGCAACGAAGCAGAAGAGTTCGCGTCCTGGGTGCAGCGCGCCGCGGAATCCGCTCTCACATGATTCGGCATCGCGCCGGCATCCTCAAAATGGACGGTTATCTACCCGGGCGCGTCGGGCCACTCGCTCGTCCAACAGCGATACTTGCATCGAACGAATCACCCTTCCCCCCGCTGGAGAGGGTGCAGGCGGCGATCCGCACCAGCATTACGCACGCGAACCGCTACCCCGACTTCACAAGCAGCGACCTGACCGGCGCTCTCGCGCAACGATGGCATCTCCCGGCCGATCACGTCGTCGTCGAAAGCGGATCGAGCACCCTGCTGCGCAACATCGTGATCGCCTGCGCGGGCCCCGAAACCGATGTCGTCTGCCCGTGGCCGTCCTTCCCGAGTTACGAACACGCTGCGCAATTAGTGGGCGCGACACCCATTCGAGCTGCGCTCACCTCCGAGTACCGACTCGACCTCAACCGCATCGCCGCCGCAATCACCGACCGCACACGTGTGGTGTTCCTGTGCCTTCCCAACAACCCCACCGGCACGACCGTCGATCATGCCGCCCTCGAATCCTTCTTGGAGTCTGTGCCCGAGGATCTAGTAGTCGTGGTCGACGAATGCTATCGCGAGTTCGTCACCGATCCGAACGCGGCCAGCGGTACGAGACTTCTCGGCCGGTTTCCCAACGCTGTCGTCCTGAAGTCACTGTCGAAGTCGGCAGGTTTGGCCGGGCTGCGTATCGGTTATGCACTGTCGTCCCCGGAGGTCTGTGCTCTCCTCAGGGCGGTACAGGTTCCTTTCTCCGTCTCGTCTGTCGCCCAGGCTGCTGCCCTCGCATGTCTTGAACCCGAGGTGACGAGTGCGCTCGAATCCCGAATCACCGAAACGGTGTCGGAGCGAAGCCGGATTTCTCGCGCGTTGTCGGCCGAGGGAGTCGAGGTCGTCCCCAGCCAGGCGAATTTCTTGTTCCTCCCCCGACAATACGGTGCCATGACGAAGGTCCGACGGCTGGCGGATCGCAGTGTGCTCGTCCGACAGGTCGGACCCGAGGGAATTCGAGTCTCCATAGGCAGCCGACGCGAGAACGAACATCTACTCGCGTGCGTTGACGACTTGCTCAACCGGTAGGTCGCGGGCCGTTAGACACCAGATGAGCTCCCTCTTCCGCGCACAATCGCAGTCGAGCCAGAGCGGAGTCCAGGGCAGTCTTCTACCGGCGCACAGCCGCGGCATGATGTACGCGGACGGGCCAACCCCGTCAGTCGACGTGACACCATCCGGGTACTTCCCGCACCCGGGATTCTGCACCGAAACTGAGACTGCGTGCCATCGACCGCGCGGGGAGCGCTGCGACAGAACGGTCGGGGTTTCGAGGCGTGGCCCCATGGAACCGACCGGACGCGGCACTGAGGCTGTCGGCTGCCTCGGATAGACATACCGTGCTAACTATGGGCACGGTTCCGCCCGCCTCACCTCCCCGTTTCGGATGCCTGTCCGTACCGACCACAGGCAGGGACGAGGCCGTCGCACACTTTGACGTGCACAAAGACACCTCCACATCGCTGTAGCTATCCCGAACGGGGGTTGACTCAATCGACGTCTGTACGGCATCCTTATCGATATCGGAACACCGTGCCGCTATACGGCACACACGAAGGGTTGAGTCCTATGACTGCTGTAGTTGGCGACGTCGAGTCGCCCGGAAGCGAATATCTCACCGAAGAGCGTCTCGCGATTCAGGCAATGGCACGGGAATTCGCCGCCAAGGAAGTACTGCCGGTGGCGAACGAACTCGACCCGATCAAGGGCGACATCCCAATGGAACTGCGCCGGAAGATGGCGGATCTGGGATTCTTCGGTGTCCTCATTCCGGAGGAGTACGGTGGACTGGGCCTCGGGGTCTTCGAGTACGCCGTCATCGTCGAGGAACTCGCCCGCGCGTGGATGAGTGTGTCGAGTTTGATTGCTCGTGGGCAGCAGTTCACGGCGGGGTTCACCGAGGAGCAGCGCCGAAAGTACCTACCGCGCATGGCGACTGGAGAATTCCTCAGCGCGTTTGCTCTTTCCGAGCCCGATGCAGGATCCGATGTGGCAGCTCTGTCGACAAGGGCGTCCAGGGACGCAGACGGGTGGCGGATCAGCGGCCAGAAGATGTGGTGCACGTTCGCCGACGGAGCCGACTACCTTCAGGTTTTTGCGCGTACCGCACCGCTCAATCGGGAACATCGCTCCCGGGGAATCAGTTGCTTCATCATGCCGAAACCTCGCGGGGAGCTGCCTGAGGGCGTGACAGGTACCCCGGTGCGCAAGATCGGTTACCACGGATGGCGAACGTGGGAGCTTTCGTTCGACAACGCATACGCCGCATCCGATGCCCTGGTCGGGCCGGAGGGCGAAGGTTTCAAAGTCGCCATGGGAGACCTGGAGACCGCCCGGGTTCATACCGCCGCACGAGCGATCGGTGTCGCCAGGGGGGCGCTCGAGGACTCGATTTCCTATGTGCAGCAGCGTGTTCAGTTTGGCCGGCCAATCGGGGACAACCAGGCAATACGATTCAAGATCGCACACATGGCCACCGAGGTAGAGGCAGCGCGTTCACTGATGTATCGCGTATGCGCGGCAGTCGACGCGGGGAAGTCGAGCCCGGTGGAGGCGTCCATGGTCAAGTATTTCGCGACGGAAATGGCCGAGCGGGTAACCAGCGAGGCACTTCACATTCACGGTGGTGCTGGCTACACCACCGATTTCGCCGTCGAACGGCACTGGCGGGACGCGAAGCTGACAAAAATCTTCGAGGGCACCTCAGAGATCCAGTTGAAGATCATCTCGGACTCGATCCTCGGAAGGCCGGCGCGATGAAATCCCCGACCGAGGGACCACTGAACGATGTGGTGGTGGTCGACCTGACCACAATGCTCGCCGGCCCTTTCGCCACCATGGTCTTGGCGGATCTGGGCGCCGACGTGATCAAGGTCGAACCGCCTCACGGTGATTTCATCCGAGCACAGGGACCGTTCGCACCCGACGACGAATTACGCGCGTTCGGCGGATATTTCCAGAGCGTCAATCGCAACAAACGCGGGGTCGTGCTCGACCTCACCACCGAAGCGGGTTGCTCCTCGCTGCTCGAACTCGTCGCCCACGCCGACGTCGTCGTGGAGAACTTTCGTCACGGGGTCATGGACCGGCTCGGACTGTCGTACGAGCGTCTCCGCGAAGCCAATCCGCACCTGGTGTACGCGGCGATCCGCGGATTCGGTGACGAACGCACCGGCAGCAGCCCGATGCGGGACTGGCCCGCCTACGACATCACCGTCCAAGCTCTCAGTGGCCTGATGGAAATCACAGGCGAACCCGGCCGCCCCCCGATCAAGACGGGTCCCGGGCTCGGTGATACCGTGCCGGCACTGTTTGCGGCTATCGGCGTGCTTTCGGCCGTGCACCGTGCGCGTCGCGACGGGGTGGGTAGTTTCGTTGACGTATCGATGTACGACGCCATGCTGGCAATGTGCGAACGAACCGTGTACCAGCACTCCTACACAGGTGATGTGCCGACGCGTCAAGGAAATAGCCATCCCCTGCTCTGTCCTTTCGATGTTGTCCCCGCCGCTGATGGGTGGGTCAGTATCGCTGCGCCGGGCAATAATCACTGGAAGCAACTCTGCGTGGTGATCGGTCGCCCCGAGTTGGCAACCGACAGTCGCACATTGGACAACGTCAGGCGACTCGCCAATCGTGACTTCACCATGTCTGCGATCACCGAGTGGACCACCACGCGGACCAAGAATCAGATCATAGAAGCACTTGGCGGCAAGGTGCCTGTCGCGCCGGTCAATACCATCGAAGACATCTACACCGATCCACATGTACACGCCCGAAACATGCTGGTCGAGGTCGAGCATCCCGGCGTACCCCGTCCGCTGACGATCGCCAATACCCCGATCAAATTCGCGGATGCTCCCCCGACCCGCCTTCGGCGAGCACCACTGCTCGGCGAACATACCGACGAAGTGTTGGGCCGGCCCGAGAGCACCACAGCCATCTACCAACTCGAAGAAACAAGATAGGGAGATTCAATGACGAAAACGCAACGACCGCGGCGGTCCTGCCTCGCAGTCCCCGGCTCGAGCCCGAAGATGATCGAGAAGGCGAAGGGCCTCGACGCTGATCAGGTCTTTCTCGACCTCGAAGACGCCTGCGCACCACTCGCGAAGCCCGGCGCACGAAAAACCATTGTCGCCGCACTCAACGAAGGCGGCTGGGGATCGAAGATTCGCGTAGTGCGAGTCAACGACCTCACCACCCATTGGACCTACCGAGACGTGGTGGAGGTCGTCGAGGGAGCGGGTGAGAACCTCGACTGCATCATGCTTCCCAAGGTGCAGTCCGCAGCACAGATCGCTTGGCTGGACCTGACTTTGACGCAGATCGAAAAGACTATGGGGTTCGAGGTCGGGCGTATCGGCATCGAAGCGCAGATCGAGGATGCCGCCGGACTGATCAACGTCGACGAGATCGCGGCCGCTTCGGCGCGCACCGAAACAATTATCTTCGGACCGGCAGACTTCATGGCAAGCATCAATATGAAGTCACTGGTCATCGGTGAGCAGCCCCCAGGCTACGAGATCGGGGATGCATTCCACTACCCGCTTATGCGGATCTTGATGGCGGCTCGGGCAAACGGGCTACAGGCGATCGACGGTCCCTACGTGCAAATCCGAAACGTCGACGGCTTCCGCCAGGTAGCCGGCCGCGCCGCCGCCCTCGGCTACGACGGAAAATGGGTGCTGCACCCTGGCCAGATCGAGGCGGCCAACCATACCTTCAGTCCCGCACAAGCCGACTACGACCATGCCGAGAACATTCTCGCCGCCTACGAGTGGTTTACCTCTGATCGAGGGGGCCGCAAGGGCGCCGTCATGCTCGGCGACGAGATGATCGATGAAGCTTCCCGCAAGATGGCCCTGGTCATCGCAGGTCAGGGCCGCGCCGCGGGCATGGAACGCCTCGACGTGTGGCAGGCCGAACCCGAAACCGTGAAGACTGGAGTCTGAACATGACAACCATCGAAAAAGAACAGAACATGCAGTTCGGCCGTTACCTGGAGGACTTCGAGGTCGGCGCCATTTACAAGCACTGGCCAGGCAAGACCGTCACCGAGTACGACGACCACTTGTTCTGTCTCCTCACGATGAACCACCATCCCTTGCACATCAACAGTCACTTCGCCGACGAGACGACCGATTTCGGCCGCAACGTGGTGGTGGGCAACTACATCTATTCGCTGCTGCTCGGCATGTCGGTACAGGATGTCTCCGGCAAGGCGATCGCCAACCTCGAGATCGAATCACTGCGGCACGTCAAACCCACGTTCCACGGTGACACGATCTACGGTGAAACACAGGTCCTGGACGTTACCCCCTCGAAGTCGAAGGCGGACCGGGGCGTCGTGTACGTCGAAACCCGTGGCTACAAGCAGGACGGGCAAGTCGTGTGCATTTTCAGACGCAAAGTTCTCGTACCCACGCGAAGCTACGGTGACACACACGGCGGCGATCAACCCGCTCGCCCCGTGCCACACGCGTAGTCGACTGCGCGGGATCATTCACACCCTCGTCGTCGGTGACCAACCGGCAAGCTCGATTGTGCCGGACCGATATGGGTATTTCGTTCCCCCGCTCGTCCCGGAGTGGGCTGGGTGTCCACCCGATCAGTGAAGCACCCAGCCCGCCCCATGGACGTTCATACGCCAGCCGCACCGAACCCCGATTCGGCTGTGCTTGACAGAGATCGCTGAGGCGATCGACGCTATAAAGCAGAAACGCTGTGCCGATGTGCGGCCTCACCGAGACGTGACCGGCGGCCACGCGGTGCACACTCGAAGAAGGAAGCACCATGCGAGAACGGTACGGAGCGTTCGTCGGCGGACATGACGAGCCCACCAAGGGTGGGAAGTACTTTTCCACCCGCGACCCCGCAACAGGCGAGGTCATCGCCGAGGTTGCGCTCGGTCAGGCGGAAGACATCGACTCAGCTGTCGCCGTAGCGCAGGGCGCCTTCGCCTCATGGCGTGATACTCCGGCCGCCACCCGCGGTCGTATCCTGCTCGAGATAGCTCGCACACTGCGGCTACACGCGGAGGACCTCGCCCGAATCGAAACGCTGGACACTGGTCAGACGCTCTCGCAGTCGAAGATAGATATCGAGACCGCCGCACGATACTTCGAGTACTACGGTGGAGCCGCAGACAAGGTCCACGGCGAGACGATTCCACTCGGACCCGACTATCTCTCGTATACCCGTAATGAACCGTTCGGTGTCATCGGTGTCGTCACCCCATGGAACGCGCCGATCAACCAGGCCGCGCGGGCGATTGCCCCGGCGCTCGCGATGGGCAATGTGGTGGTTCTCAAACCCGCGGAAGACACACCACTGTCTGCCCTCGAGATGAGCCGCTTCGCCGTGGAAGCCGGATTACCCGCGGGCATCCTGAATGTCGTCCCCGGGTTTGGCGCCGACGCAGGCGCTGCGCTGACAGGCCACGACCTCGTCCGCAAGGTTGTCTTCACCGGTTCAGTCGAAACTGGCCGGGCCATTATGCGAGCCGCCGCCCGACGACTGATTCCGCTTACTCTCGAGTTGGGCGGTAAGTCGCCCAACATAGTTTTCAGCGACGCCGACCTCGACGCCGCGGCGGCAGGCGCGTGGACTGCCTTCACCACCAAGGCTGGACAGGTGTGTTCTGCCGGCAGCCGGTTACTCGTGCATTCATCAGTGCACGACGAGTTGGTCGACAGGCTCGTCCTTCAAGCGAAGACTACGGTCATTGGACCGGGCATCGAGGACCCCGACATCGGATCCTTGGCCACCCGCGGCCAATTCGACAAGGTCCGCTCCTATCTCGAGCTGGGACCCCGTGAAGGTGCACGCGTCGCGACAGGGGGAAAAGTGGCCGACACCGGACGGCTCGGCCGCGGGTTGTTCATCGAGCCGACAGTCTTCGTCGACGTCGATAACACCATGCGCGTGGCCCGCGAAGAAATTTTCGGCCCAGTGCTGACCGTGCTCCGATTCGAGTCTGACCGAGAGGCCGTCGAAATCGCCAACGACAGCGACTACGGACTTGTCGCGGGCGTGTGGACCCAAGATCTCGGCCGAGCTCACCGTGTCGCCGGTGCGATCGAGGTGGGCCAGGTGTTCATCAACGAGTACTTCGCTGGTGGTGTCGAAACCCCGTTCGGAGGCTATAAAACAAGCGGGTTCGGGAGAGAGAAGGGCTTTGAGGCACTCAAGCACTACTGCCAACTGAAGACAGTCACCGCCCGCCTGTGATGGCGTTCGAAAACACCGCTGCGCCGCGAGCCGGAAAGGTCAGGCGCCGAGAGGACTAACGCTGCCGCCCGTACCGATGAGCAGTGGAGCCACGGACGTGAGCTCGAATGCTCCTACTTCTCCTGTTGTCGGTTCACCATCTCGGTGATCCAGACCGGCGCGAAGGGTGAGGTGCAGTTCGGGGGCGTCGGGTAATCCTCGAGCACGTGCAGCCGCTCGCCGATGTCGATGGCGCGTGCTCGGTGCTCGGCGTGCTCGATTCCGATTTGCGCCAAGCAGGAATTCATCGCCCACTGCAGGCGATCCGGAGGTTGGTGGCGGCCCAGGTGGCGAGCAGCGTCATGGCGTCGGCCCCCCTCGGGCTTCGAGGTATCGCGTCAGCACGGGTCCGATGACGGCGACGGACTGCGGCTCGATCATGTCGTTGTGGCCGCAGTCGACCGGGTGCTCGTCGATGTTTCCGGTGACGAGGGGTTGCCATTCCTGCGCCGACCGCGGTCGCGTGGTGGTGTCGTCGGCGGCGGTCGCCGGGAAGATGAGCAGGCTGCCCTCGTACACCTGCGGCACGAACCGATGGACCAGGTTTCGGGAGTTCTCGTACCCGGCGTTGATCCGCTCGAGATGCTCGGCTCGCACCCCGGAGTCGGTTCCCCAGGATTCGTTGAGCAGCCGGGCAGCTTCTTCGTAGGTGAGGTCGCCCTCGATGTCGACGACGAGTCCGAGTCCGCGTAGGAGATCGCGCATGTCGAGCTTCCCGAACAGCGGGTCCTCACCGTTGTCGGGATAGCTGTCCATCACGGCCAGCACCCCGACCTCGTCACCGTCGTGTTGTAGTTCGACGGCCATGGCGTGGGCGATCACGCCGCCGAGCGACCAGCCGAGCAGGTCGTACGGACCCTCGGGTTGGATTGCCTTCATTTCCTCGACGTAGCGGTGCGCAAGTTGCTCGAGGGACGAGTATTCGCCGTCACCGCTGATCGTGGGCAGTTGCAGTCCGTAGACGGGGCGGTCGGCGGGCAGGTGACGGACGAGGCCGGCGTACCCCCAGGAGAGTCCGATGCCGGGGTGCACGCAGAACAGCGGGCGCTCTGTGCCCTCGCTGCGCAACGGAATCAGCACCGCCAGCACATCCTCCACTCCTCCCGCGGCAGTCGGCAGGGCGAGTCGGCGGGCGATCCCCGACGGTGTCGGATCGAGGAACATCCACTGCAACGGGATCTTTCGGTCCAGTCTCTGCTGAAGTGCCCCGGCCACCTTGGTGGCGAGCAGTGAGTTGCCGCTCCTCTCGAAGAAGTTGTCGTCAGCACCGATTCCGTCGAGGCCGAGGATCTCGGTGAAGACGTCGACGACCACCGCCTCGAGATCGTTCGCGGGTGGCCGGAACCGGTGCCCGGAGAGGAACTCCGGCGCCGGCAGGGCGGCGCGGTCCAACTTTCCCACCGGGGTCAGCGGAATCTGATCGAGCACGACGATGGCGGCGGGCACCATGTGTGCGGGTAGCCGCTCACCGACGAAGCGGATCAGTTCGGCGGTGTCGACGTTCCCGCCTCCCGCCGGGCGCACATAGGACACGAGGAGTGACTCGCCACTCGGCCCGGACCGGCCGATCGTCACGGCATACCCGACCGCGGGGTGATCGGTGAGAGCGGCGTCGATCTCTCCGGGCTCGATGCGGAAACCGCGGATCTTCACCTGGAAGTCACTGCGGCTCACATACTCCAGCGTTCCGTCCGACCGCCAGCGCACCACGTCACCGGTGCGATACATCCGCTCCCCTGGAGCACCCCAGGGGGCGGCCACGAAACGCGACGCCGTCAACGCAGGCCGTCGGTGATAGCCCGCGGCCAGTGCCCGCCCCGACACGTACAGCTCACCCACCACGCCCACCGGAACCGGCCGCAGGCGGGAGTCGAGGACCACCTCCGACACCCCCCGGGTGGGAGCTCCGAGGGTGATCGGCTCACCCGGCACCAGAGCGGCACTGATGTTCGACATGATCGTGGTTTCGGTGGGCCCGTAGGCATTGAACATCCGGCGGCCCGGTGCCCAGCGGGCGACGAGTTCCGGTGGGCACGCCTCTCCGGCAACGACCAGCGTCCGCAAGGATTCGAAGCCGACAGGGTCCATCGATGCCAGCGCCGTGGGGGTGACGAACCCGTGGGACACTCGTTCGCTGCCGAGAAGTTCGGCAAGTTCCGTGCCGCCATAGATCGTGGGCGGCGCGATCACCAGGGTGGCACCCGCACAGAATGCCATGACCAATTCGAATACCGACGCATCGAAGCTCGGCGACGCGAAGTGCAGCACCCGGGAGTGATCGGTGACGGCCAGCACGTCGCGTTCCTCGGCCGCCAGATTCGCCAGGCCACGGTGGGTGACCGTCACACCCTTCGGCATTCCGGTGGAGCCCGACGTGTAGATCAGGTAGGCGGGATGCCATTCGTGCAGCGGCGCAGTGCGATCAGCATCGGTGACCGGGTCGGGCGACTGTGCGGCTATCCGGTTCTCTTCATCCGGATCGTCGAGCACGAGCCAGGTCACGAGGTCGGGCAGGTGATCTCGATGTGCGCGGACCGTGATGCCGGACACCGCGGCGGAGTCGGCGAGCATGTGCTCGATCCGTTCGAGGGGATATCCCGGATCGACCGGCAGGAACGCCGCGCCGGTCCGGGCGACGGACCACACCGACAGCACCGACTCGACCGACCGCGACACGCTCAGGGCCACCGAAGTTCCCGGTCCGACCCCCAGCTCGATCAGTCTGCGCGCCAGGCGGTTCGAGGCCTCGTCGAGTTCGCGGTACGACATCGACCGACCCTGATAACGGATCGCTGCCGCAGCCGGGTTGTGCTCGGCTGCCGCAGCCAGCAGGTCCGGCAACAACAGAGCGGGCGCATCGAGCGGTCCCCGGGCAGGCGTCAGTTCCGCGACCTCGTCGGCGCGAAGTATCTCGATGTCGCCGACGGGGATTCCCGGCTCCGCCGTAACGGCGGTGAGGATACGCACGAACCGCTCCGCGAAGCCCTGGACCGTGCTCGCGTCGAACAGGTCGGTGGCGAAGTCGATGGCACCGTCCATCCCGTCCGCCGCGCCGTCCGCGTCGAATTTCTCGGCGAGAATTACCTCGAGGTCGACCTTCACGACGTCGAGGGCAGGGTCGAGGCCCTCTACTCGCAGTCCCGGTAATGCCAGCACGGGGCGCTCGTTGTTCTGGAACTCCAGGGAAACCTGGAAGATCGGTGAATGAGCGGTAGAGCGCACCGGTCCCACCGCGTCCACCACGCGCTCGAAGGGAACGTCGGCATGCGCGAACGCAGCGAGGTCCGCGTCCCGCACCTGCGCGAGGAGACCCGAGAAGGGTTGTCCCGGTTCGACGGTACTGCGCAGGGTGAGCGTGCCGACGAACATCCCCACCAGATCGTCGAGTGCCGCTTCCCCACGTCCGGCGATGGGGGTGCCGATCACGACGTCCCCGGTACCGCCGAGGCGGCCGAGTAGCACGGCCAGCGCGGCGTGCATGATCATGAACTCCGTCGAGTGATGCAGACGCGCCGCTGCCCGAATTCGCTCATGCAGCTCGGCGTCCACCACGAACCGCACCCGGTCGCCGATGAACGACTGCTGAGCGGGCCGGTGGTGATCGGTGGGAAGCTCGAGGAGTTCGGGGAGCCCGGACAGGTTCGACTCCCAGAATGCGAGTTGCCGCGACAGCAACGACTCGGGATCGTCCTCGGAGCCCAGCAGTCGCCGCTGCCACAACGTGTAATCGGCGTACTGGACGGGCAGCGGCGTCCAGGCCGGTGGCAGGCCCCGCACGCGGGATTCGTAGGCGATCATCACGTCGCGCACCAGCGGCGCCATCGAGAATCCGTCCGCCGAGATGTGGTGGACCACCACGGCGAGTACGGAAGTGGCGTCGCCGAGCGAGAACAGGGCGATGCGCAGCGGCGGGGCGGTGGTGACGTCGAAACCGGTCGACACGAATCGCGTCAGTTCCTGCCCGAGCACGGACTCGTCGGTGAGGGCGATCGGCATGAGATCGGGAACCGCCGGTTCGAGTATCTCCTGCACGGGCTCACCGTCCCTGAGCGGGAAACGGGTGCGCAGCGATTCATGCCTGGCCACGACGTCGGTGAGCGCGGAAGCCAGTGCCTCGACGTCGAGTTCGCCGGTGAGCCGCACCAGCATCGGAATGTTGTATGCCGGCGACGACGTATCGAACTGGTTGATGAACCACATGCGCTGCTGGGCGTACGACAGCGGGATGCGGTCGGGACGAGGCCCCGCGGTGAGGGCGGGGCGACCCGACGGGCCTGCGCCCGCGTGTTCGATGCGCGCGGCCAACGCGGCGACCGTCGGCGCCTCGAACAGCACCCGGACGCCGACATCGGCACCAAGGGCACCGCGGAGGCGGGCCACGGCGCGGGTGGCGCTGAGGGAGTTGCCGCCGAGGTCGAAGAAGTTGTCGTCCGCACCTACCCGGTCAATGCCCAGGACCTCGGCGAACGTGTCGGCCACCGTCTCCTCCACCGGATTCGCGGGCGCGCGGTATTCGCCTGCGGCAAGTCCGAAATCGGGTATCGGCAGTGCCCTGCGGTCGAGCTTGCCGACCGCGGTGAGCGGAATCTTCTCCAGCACGGTGATCGACGACGGCACCATGTGGCCGGGCAGACGTTCGGCGAGGTGCCGGCCGATCTCGGCGGTGTCGAGTTGGCGGCCGGGTATCGGCACCACATACGACGCGAGGAGCGTGTCGCCCGCGGGACCGCGATGCGCGACGGTGACCGCAAATCGGACGTCCCGCTCGTCCGTGAGGTTGGCGTCGATCTCGCCGAGCTCGATGCGGAATCCACGAACCTTCACTTGGAAGTCGCGACGGCCCACGTACTCGATGGTCCGGTCGGCAGTCCAGCGCACGATATCGCCGGTTCGATACATGCGTTCGCCGGATCCTGCGGGGTCGGCCACGAAACGTTCGGCGGTGAGCCCGGGACGGCGGTGGTAGCCGCGAGCCAGGCCCGCCCCGGCCACGTACAGCTCTCCCGGGACACCCACGGGCACCGGCTGCAAGCGGGCGTCCAGCACCAGCTCGGTGACCCCGCGGATCGGTCCGCCGATCGTGACGCGCTCACCGGCTACCAGGGGCTCGCTGATGTTCGACATGATCGTGGTCTCGGTCGGCCCGTAGCCGTTGTACAGCCGGCGCCCGGGCGCCCACCGGGACACGAGGTCGGGTGGGCAGGCTTCCCCGCCGACGGTGACGTCGGTGAAGTGTTCCAGTCCGGCCGGATCGAGGGACGCGAGCGCCGAGGTGGTTACGAACGCATGCGTGACACGTCTGCGTGCGATGAGGTGGGCGAGTTCGTCACCGCCGAACATCGTGGGCGGTGCGATCACCATCGTCGCTCCGGCTCCGAACGCCAGCAGGTATTCGAACGCGGCCCCGTCGAAACTCGGTGTCGAGAAGTACAGTGTGCGGGACCCAGGACCGGCGCTGAAGCGGGCGAGTTGTTCGCGCGCGAAGTTGTCGAGGCCGCGATGCGACACCACGACACCCTTGGGCAGACCGGTGGAACCCGACGTGTAGACGAGGTAGGCGGCGCTGTCGAGTGTGACGGGAGCGGCGCGTTCGTTGTCGGTCACCGGCACCGCGGACGCGGACGCGCACTCGTCGACGAACGACGGTTCGTCGAGAACGAGCCAGGTGGTGTCGCCGGGCAGCCGGGGCCGATGTTCTGCCGTCGTCAGGCCGAGGGCGCATCCGGAATCGGTGAGCATGTGCGCGATGCGCTCGTCGGGATAATTCGGGTCGACGGGGACGAAGACGGCCCCGGCCTTGGCCACCGCCCACAGGCACAGCATCGACTCGACCGAGCGCGGAATGCCGACGGCCACAGGGATTTCGGGGCCGGCGCCGCGGGAGAGGAGGACGCGCGCGAGGCGGTTCGACAGTTCGTCGAGCTCCCGGTAGGACACGTCACGCTCGCCCGACGAGAGCGCCACCGCATCAGGATCCTGCGCGGCCGCGTCCGCGAATAGTTGTGCGAGCGTTCGAGTGGAGACGCCCGGCGCGCCGCGCACCGGCACCAACGTGTCGCGTTCGCGATCGGTGAGCAGCGACAGTCCCGCGAGTGGCACGTCGGGACCGCCACAGGCTTCGAGTACCCGCACCACCCGCCCCGCGATGCTCTCGACCGCGGGCGCGTCGAAGAGGTCGGGAAGGTACTCGAACTTCAGATGCAGCCTGGCCTCCGCCGAGGCGACGAGACTCAGTGGGTAGTGGGCGGCGTCGGCCGCCTCCACGCCGATTACCCGCAGGCCCGCGATATCGGTGTCTTCCGACATCCCGGCGCGGTCCACCGGATACGACTCGAACACCGTCAGCGTGTCGAACCCCACGCCCGCCCCCGCCACTTCCTGTATCTGCGCGAGACCGGTGTAGTGGTGGTCGAGCATGGCCGCCTGTTCGGCCTGCACCCGCTCGAGGAGCGCGCCCAGCGTGTCGTCAGGGCGCAACGTCACCCGCACCGGCACGGTGTTGATGAACAGGCCGATCATCGTCTCGATGCCGGACAGCTCCGGCGGCCGCCCGGACACGGTCGCGCCGAAGACGACGTCGCCTCGTCCAGTGAGCATCCCGAGCACGATTGCCCAGGCGGTCTGCACGATGCTGTTGAGGGTCAGCCCCCGCGAACGCGCGTACTCGCGCAAGCGGTCGGTCTGGTCCTCGTCGAGGTCGAACACCCACTCCCGCGACACGGTGGAGAGGCGCCGGGCGCGGTCCCCGGGGACGAGCAACGTCGGTTCCTCCACGCCGGCAAGGGCGTTCGCCCACGCCCGGGCCGACGCATCGGGGTCGCGTCCGGTCATCCACGCGAGGTAGTCGCGATAGTCGCGCACCCGCGGCAACGGTGACAGGTCGCCGTCCGTGGCATACAGCGTGAGCAGTTCCCGGATCAGCAACGGCATCGACCAGCCGTCGAGGAGGATGTGATGGTTCGTCGACACCAGCCGGTATCGACCGCCCGGCATGGTCACGAGCAGGAACCGGATCAGCGGGGCCGTCGCCATGTCGAACGGGGTGGTCCGGTCGGCCGCGAGCAGCCGCTCGAGTTCGACGACGGCTCCCTCGTCACCGAACGTGCTCAGGTCGATCTCCCGCCACGGCACGGTCACTCCGCGTTCTACGACCTGCACGGCCCGCCCTTCGGTGTCGTGGACGAAGGCGGTGCGCATATTGGGGTGCCGCTCGAGGAGTGCGGCGGCCGCCCGGTGCAGCCGGGACGCGTCCACGTGGCCGTCGAGTTCGAGGCTCAGTTGGACGAGGTAGGCATCCACCGACTCGTCGGCCAGCTCGGCATGGAACAACATGCCCGCCTGCAACGGCGACAGCGGCCACACGTCGATCATCGACGGGTAACGCCGCTCCAGGTCGTCGATCGCACCCTGATCGAGACGGACCAGGTTCAGATCGGACGGGGTGAAACCGCCACCCCCGGACTTCACCTGCGTGGTCAGCGCGGCGAGGGCAGACACCCACAGCTGCGCCAGCTCACCGACATCCGCTGTGGTGAGCACCCCGAGCGGGAACGCCCACGTGGCGGCCAGTTCGGCGCCCGCGCCGGAGTCGGTGGTTCTGGCGTTCACGTCGACCGCAGCAGGCACGGGCAGACCCGTGTGTGCTGCCTCGGCCAGTCCGGCCTCGGAAATCGGGGTCCAATCGCCGTCCCCGGAGGAGGCGGCACCAAGCCTGCCGAGGTAGTTGAAACTCAACTGCGGTGAAGGCAGAGCCGACAGCGGGAGCGCCGTCTCGGGATTGAGATACCGCAGAAGGCCGAAACCGATGCCGTGGTCGGGGATGGCGTGCAGTTGCTCCTTCACGGCCTTGAGCGCGACCGCCGCCGCCGGGCCTCCGGCGAAGGCGTCGTCCACGTCCACCCCGGTGAGGTCGAGCCGGACGGGGAAGATGCTGGTGAACCAGCCCACCGTCCGGGCGAGATCGGCCCCCGGAACCACCTGCTCCTCACGTCCGTGTCCTTCGAGAGTGACGAGAGCGCCCTCGGATTCGATTCCGCGTGCCCGCCGCCATCGCACCAGCGCCAGGGTCAGGGCCGTCAGCAAGCCGTCCCCCACGCTGCCGTGGAAGGCCTGCGGGACCGCGGTCAGCAGCGCCTCGGTCACGTCCACCGGCACCCGTACCTCGACCTCGGCGGTCCGGATGTCGGATGCGGTGAGGGTTCGGGAGCCGAGCAGGGGGTCCGGTGCGCCGAGCATCCCTCGCCACAACGCGAGTTCCTCGGTGCGACTCGGTTCCAGCGCCGCGTCGGCAAGCCCGTGCGCCCACCGGCGCATCGACGTTCCGACGGCGGGCAGGGCCGGCGGCACCCCCGACTGCACCTGGGCGCACGCCGTGGCGAGGTCGGGGATCAGGATCCGCCACGACACCCCGTCGACGACGACGTGATGGGCGACGATCAGCAGCCGTCCGGCGGTCCGGGGGGTGGCCGCGCTCTCGAACAACACCACCTGAACCATCACACCCGACTCCGGGTCCAGCCGGTCGGTGGCCGCGTCGAGTTCCCGCGCGGCGATGTCACCGAACGTCTCCTCGGCTCCTCGCTCGGTGTCCGGGAGGTCGAGGGGCACCGTGCGCACGACCGCGGTGGCCCGCATCCAGCCGGTCGGCTGCACCACCATCGACCAACCGTGCTCCGCCCGTTCGCTTCGGGACAGTCGGGCCCGCAATATGTCGTGACGGTCGAGGACCGCCTCCAGGGCCGCCGTCAGCGTGGCCGCGTCCAGGTCGGCGGGGGTGGTGAACAGTGCGGCCTGCGAGTACCGGCGGAAGTCTCCTCCCCTGCCCAGCATCCACTGCACGATCGGCGTGAGGGGAACCTCGCCGACGCCTCCCCCGGGCAACTCGTCGAGGGTGATCGCCTGCTCTCCCGCCGTCGCGATCTCGGCGAGGGCGGCCACGGTTTTGCGCTCGAACACGTCCCGCGGGGTGATGCCCACCCCGGACGCCTTCGCCCGGGTGACGAGCTGGATCGACATGATGGAGTCGCCGCCGACGGCGAAGAACGAGTCGTCGACGCCGACCGACTCGAGGCCCAGCACCTCGGCGAACAAATCTGCGAGTATGCGTTCCGTCTCGGTTGCCGGAACACGCCCGATCGACACCTGCCGCCCGAAGTCGGGATCAGGCAGCGCACGCCGGTCGAGCTTTCCGTTCACCGTGAGCGGCAGGCTCTCGAGCACCACCACGGCGGCCGGAACCATGTGCGCGGCCAGCCGGCCGCCCAGCGTTTCGATGATCCACGACGGGTCCAGCGACCGGCTAGCCTCGGGTACGACGTAGCCCACCAATCGTTCACGGCGCGACAACACGACCGACTGCGCCACCCCTTCGCAGGCGAGAAGCGCGGATTCCACCTCACCGAGCTCGATCCGGAAGCCCTTCACTTGAACCTGGAAGTCGTTGCGGCCGAGGTATTCCAGTTGCCCGTCCGCGTTCCACCGACCCAGGTCGCCCGACCGGTACATCCGGGAACCCGGCACGTACGGATCTGCGACGAACCGGGTGGAGGTGAGGGAGAACCGGCCGAGGTATCCGCGCGAGACCTGCGCGCCCGACACGTAGAGCTCCCCCACCACTCCGGGCGGCACCGGGTGGAGTCGCCCGTCGAGCACGTACACGCGCAGTCCCGGGAGTGCCCGCCCGATGACGGACGCCGAGGCCCCGGCGGCCAGCGCCTCGGTCATCGGCAGGTGACTGACATGCACGGTCGTCTCCGTGATGCCGTACATGTTGACCAACGTCGGCGCCGAGTCGTCGTGCCGGCTGTACCAGCGGGTCAGTTGCGCCAGGTCGAGGGCTTCACCGCCGAAGATGACGTAACGCAGCGCCAACTCGGTGCCGCCGGCCACCCGGTCCTCCTCCGCCAGCTGGTAGAAGGCGGTAGGCGTCTGGTTCAGCACGGTCACCCGCTCGTCGCGGAGTAATCGCAGGAACGTGTCGGGTGTCCTCGTCGTGAAGTAGTCGACCACCACGAGCCGTCCGCCGTGGAGGAGGGCACCCCACAACTCCCAGACGGAGAAATCGAACGCAGCAGAGTGGAACATGGTCCACACGTCGGAGGCATCGAACCCGAAGAGCGGCTGAGTCTGTGCAAAGAGGGTGCCGACGTTGCGGTGCGATACCTGAACGCCTTTCGGTTGCCCCGTCGACCCGGAGGTGTAGATGACGTACGCGACGGCATCCGGGTGCAGGGGTCCGGTCCGCTCCGCGTCGGTCACCGGCAGGGCCGACACACCGCCCAATTCGGCCACGGTGTCGGGGCTGTCCACAACAATGGTCGGAAAGCCCTGCGTGCGCACCGATTCGGCTTCTGCCTCGGTGGTCAGCACGCACACCGGTCGTGCGTCGGCGAACAGGAAAGCCAGCCGCTCGGCCGGGTATGTGACGTCGACCGGAACGTACCCTGCGCCCGACTTCACCACCGCAAGCAACGCCACCACGAGTTCGAGGGATCGTGCTGTGGCCACCGCTACCAGCGATTCGGGGCCTGCGCCTCGGGCGATCAGGAGCCGTGCGAGGCGATTCGACCTCGCGTCGAGTTCTCGGTACGTGAGCGAAGCGCCCTCGTACACGACGGCCGTCGCTGCGAGGTTCCGTTCCGCGGCACGGGCGAAGAGCTCCGGCAGTGTCGTCACCGGCTCGGCCGGCTCGGCCGCGGCAGGGGCGGCGACGGGCAGGAGGCGGTCGCGTTCGCCGGGGTCGAGGATGTCGATGTCCCCGACGGGCGTGTACGCGTCGGAGGTCACCGATTCGAGTAGACGCACGAAGCGCTCCCCGAGACGGAGGACGGATGCGCGATCGAGCACGTCGGTGGCGTATCGGAGACCCGCGCCGATTCCGGCGGGGGCGCCGTCCTCGTCGACGTGTTCGGCGAGGCTCAGTTCGAGGTCGAACTTCGCGACGCCGAGATCGACCTCGAGCGAGTCGACGACGAGGCCGGGCAGCTCGAGGCGGGTGCCGGTGGCGTTGCGGAACTCGATGAGTACCTGGAACAGCGGGGCGTGAGCGGTCGACCGCTCCGGGGTGAGCTGATCGACCAGCCGCTCGAACGGGATGTCGGCGTGCTCGAATGCACCGAGGTCCACCGACCGCACCGCGGTCAGCACCTCGGAGAAAGATGCCCCGCCGTCCACCGGAGTTCGTAGAACCAGGGTGTTGACGAACATGCCCACGACGTCGTCGAGTACCGCCTGCCCCCGGCCGGCGACCGGTGTGCCGATCGGAACGTCGTCCGTTCCGGACAACCTCGACAGCAGCACTGCGAAGGCGGCATGCACCACCATGAACAGCGTCGAATTATGCTCGGAGGCAATCTCGTTCAGCGCTGTGTGCAGCTGCTTGGGCACGGTGAACTCCACGACGTCGCCGCGGTACGAGCGCTGGGGCGGGCGCGGCCGGTCCAGCGGGATCTGCAGCACCTCCGGTATCCCGGACAGGGTGCGGGTCCAGTACCCGAGTTGTCTCGACAGAACAGAGTCGGGGTCCTCCTCGGCGCCGAGAACGCCCCGCTGCCACACGCTGAAGTCGGCGTACTGCACCGGCAGCGGAGTCCACGCGGGTGTCTCCCCCATAGTTCTAGCGGTGTAGGCGAGCATGATGTCGCGGGCCAGCGGCATCATCGAGAACCCGTCGGCCGCGATGTGATGGACGACGATGGCAAGAACGTGTGACTCGGCATCGACCTCGAAAAGAGTCGCCCGGAACGGCACGTCGACGCTCACATCGAAGCCGGTGGCGGCCAGGGCGGCGATCGCGTCCCGCAGATCATGGTCACCGGACACTGTGACCGGGTGCAGGGATGGGGTTGCCCGCCCCGGATCGACGATGACCTGGTGCGGCCCGTCGATCGAACCGGGAAACACGGTGCGCAGGGATTCGTGCCGCTCCACGACGTCACCGACCGACGCGAGCAGGGCAGCACGGTCGAGTACACCGGTCAGTCGCAGTGCGATCGGAATGTTGTACGCCGGCGACGAGGTGTCGAACTGGTTGATGAACCACATGCGCTGCTGCGCCAGCGACAACGGTACCCGCTCGGGACGCGGCCGGGCGGTGAGAGCCTCCGAGGAAACACTCGCGGTGGCCGCCGACTCGATCCGCACGGCGAGGTCTCCCACTACCGGTGCGTCGAACAGGGCGGCCACCCCGACCCCGGCGTCGAGTGCCGCGTTGATGCGTGCGACCGCGCGGGTGGCGCTGAGTGAATCACCGCCCAGTTCGAAGAAGCTGTCGTCGACCCCGACCCGCGCGATTCCAAGGACCTCCGAGAAGACCCGTGCGACAGCCTCTTCGACCGGTGTGGCAGGCGCCCGGAAACCCGTGGACGTCGACGCGAAGTCGGGCGCCGGCAACGCTTTCCGGTCGAGTTTGCCGACGGGTGTCAGGGGGATCTCGTCGAGTACGACGACGGCGGCGGGAACCATGTACTTGGGCAGGATGCGTCCCGCGAACGCGAGTACCTCCGGCGCCACCACTTCGTCACCATCGTGCGGCAGGACATACGACACCAACGCCGTGTCGCCGAGCGGACCGGGCCTTCCCACGGTGGCGGCGAAGTCGAGATTCGGGTGGGTGGTGAGGACGGAGTCGATCTCCCCGAGCTCGACCCGCTGCCCGCGAATCTTGACCTGGAAGTCGCTGCGTCCGAGATACTCCAGGGTGTGGTCGCGGCGCCACCGCACGACATCACCGGTCCGGTACATCCGGCCGGCGCCGTGGGGATTGGCAACGAACCGTTCGGCGGTGAGCGACGGACGACGGTGGTACCCGCGGGCCAGGGCCGGTCCCGAAATGTACAGTTCGCCCGGCACCCCGGCCGGCACCGGCTGCAGTCGCGGGTCCAGAACGGACAGGGTGATGCCGCGCACCGGGCTGCCGATCGTGACCGGCTCACCCGGCATCATCGGCCGGCTCAACGTGGTGAGAATCGTGGCCTCGGTAGGCCCGTACCCGTTGAACATCGCCCGGCCCACACCCCAGTTGGCCACCAGTTCGTCACCGACCGCATCGCCGGCCACCACGAGCACCTCGAGGTGCTCGATGCCGTCGCGGTCCACCGTGGCGAGTACCGCCGGAGTAATGCACGCGTGGGTGACGCGTTCACGCCGCAGCAGCGCCGCGAGTTCCGCACCGCCGTAGATCCCGGGGGGCGCGATGACCAGCGTCGCCCCGGCGGCGCACGACTGGATCAGCTCGAGGATGGCCACATCGAAACTGGGAGAACAGATGTGGAGGCAGCGCGCCTGACGAGAGATGACGTAGTGCGCGCTCTGTTCGGCGAGAAGATTCGCCAGTCCGCGGTGGGTGAGCACGACACCTTTCGGTCGGCCGGTCGAGCCGGACGTATAGATCGCGTACGCGGCGTGGTCGACGACGAGCAGTGAACGGCGATCGACGTCGGTGACGCGAGCACAGGACGCGGCGGCCAGAGTGTCGTCGATATCCGGGTCGTCGAGCACCAGCCACGGCACCGAATCGGGTAGGCGGTGCCGGTACGCGGAGGTCGTCACCCCGAGCGCCGCACCGGAGTCGGCGAGCATGTGCTCGATGCGGTCGGCGGGATAGTTCGGGTCCACCGGCACGAACGCAGCACCAGCCTTGGCGACCGACCACACCGACAGCACCGACTCCGGTGAGCGCGGAAGGCCGAGTGCCACGAACGTTTCCGGTCCGGCGCCCCGCGCGATCAGCACGCGAGCCAGGGCGTTGGATCGCTCGTCGAGTTCGCGGTAACTCGTCTCCCGTCCCTCGAAGAGGAGTGCGGCGGCGCCGGGACGCTCGCCGGCCACCTGGGTGAGCAACTCGGGCAGCGTGCGTGGTGCGCCGGACGGTGCGCCGGACACGGCGGTGTATTCCTGCAGTTCCGCCTCCGACAGCAGGGTCAGCCGGGCGAGCGGAATGTCGATGTCCGACAGCATGATCTGCAGGACCCGGGCAACCCGGGCCGCCACCGACTCGGCGAACTCGCTGTCGATCACGGCCGGCTGGTACCGCAGTCGCAGATGCAGTGCCGTGTCCACATGCGCGATCAGGGTGAGCGGATAGTGGGTGGCGTCGATCCCCTCTACCCCTGCGAGCCGTATGCCGTCGATGTCCGTGTTCTCCGACAACCCCATCCGGTCCACCGGATACGACTCGAACACGGTCAACGTGTCGAAGACGGCACCGTCTCCAGCGGCGCGCTGAATTTCTGTCAGGCCCACGTAGTGGTGGTCGAGGAGGGCCGACTGTTCGGCCTGGAACCGTTCGAGGAGTTCGGCGAGTGTCTCCTCGCGGCGCAGGCGCAGCCGGACGGGCACGGTGTTGATGAACAGGCCGACCATCGACTCGATCCCGGCGATCGCGGGCGGGCGTCCGGACACCGTGGCTCCGAACGTGACGTCCTCGCGGGTGCTCAGTGTCGCGAGTACCAGCCCCCAGGCGACCTGCACGAGCGTGTTGGTCGTGAGACCGCGTGCGCGGGCGAGTCCCTCGAGCACCCGGGTCTTCTCGTCTCCCACGTCCAGGCGGACGTCCTCCGGGTCGGCGAAGCTCGGCTCGCCGCGCGCGCCGGGTGCCACGATGGTCGGCTCGTCCGCGCCGGCGAGTGCGGACACCCAGGCGCCGGTGGACCGTTCGGAATCCTGTGTCGCAATCCAGTGAAGGTAGTCACGGTAGGAGGTGACCGCCGGGAGCGCGGTGGTGTCGCCCGCGGTGGCGTACAGGACGAGCAGGTCCTTGATCACCAAGGGCGTCGACCAGCCGTCGAGAAGGATGTGGTGGTGCGTGAGCACCAGTCGGTAACGGCCGGGTGCGGTGTGCAGCAACGTGAATCGCAGCAGCGGGGCCGCGGACATATCGAACGGGAGGGCGCGGTCCATGGCCATCGCCGCCGCAACTTCCGCGGTGATCCGGGAGCTCGGCTGCCCAGACAGGTCGATGTGTGACCACGGCGCCGTGGCGGATTCGAGGACTACCTGCACCGGTCCCGTGCTGGTCTCGGCGAATGCCACTCGCAGGTTGGAATGCCGGTCGAGCAGGCCTTGCGCGGCGCGGCGCAGGCGGCCGGCGTCGACGACGCCGTGCAGGTCGAGCACCAACTGGACCATGTAGGCGTCGACGTGTTCCTCGGACAACTGGGCATGGAACAGCAGGCCCGCCTGCAACGGCGACAGCGGCCAGATGTCCGCGAGTGCGGGATATGCGTTCTCCAGGCGGTCGATGTCCGCCTGCCCGAGGGACACCAGATCGAGGTCGGACGGCGTCAGGCCGCCGGCGTCAGGCCGGTTCGCGTGTTCGGCCAGCAGGGTGAGGGTCCGAACCCAGAGGTCGGCGAGCTCTTCCACGTCCGCACTGCGGAGCACACCGGTCGGGAACGTCCACGTTGCCGCCAGGACGGGGTCACCGTCCCGGACGGTCGTCGCGGCGTTGACATCCACGACCCACGCCACGGGCATGTCGGGGTTCTGTGTTCCCCCGAGATCGGAGCTACCCTCGACGGGAAGCCAGGGCACATCACCCGAACTGGTCGCCACCCGGCCGAGGTAGTTGAAGCTCACCTGCGGCGGCGGGAACCGGCGGAGCATCTCCCCGGTCTCCGGGTACAGGTACCGGAGCAGCCCGAACCCGATCCCGTGGTCGGGGATCGCGAGGAGTTGTTCCTTGACCGTCTTGATCGCGGTTCCGGCAGCGGCACCGCCGACGAGGACGGCATCGACATCGATACCGGTGAGGTCGAGACGTGCGGGAAACAGGCTGGTGAACCAGCCGACGGTCCGGGACAGGTCGGCACCGGGGACGACGTGGTCCTCGCGACCGTGGCCTTCGAGATTGATCAGGGCATCGGTCGTGTCGACACCGCGCTGCCGACGCCAGCGGATCATGGCGAGCGCCAGCGCGGTGAGAAGGCCGTCGCCGACGGTGCCGTGGAACGCCGCGGGAAGGGTGGTGAGCAGGGCGCCCGTCACGCTCGGCGGAACCTCGACGGTGATACTGCCCTGTGCAGTGTCGACGTCGATCGCCGGATCCAGCGGCCGGGAGCCGAGGAGTGGGTCGGCTCCGTCGAGCATGGCTTGCCACAGCTCGACTTCGTCGCTTCGTCGTTCCGCGGCGTCCACCAGTCCGTGCGCCCATCTCCGCATCGACGTGCCGATGCCCGGCAACGCGGCGGTGAAGCCTTCGGCGATGCGTGCGTGCGCCGCAGCCAGATCGGTGATCAGGATGCGCCACGACACCCCGTCGACCACCAGGTGATGGGCGACCAGCAGCAGACGTCCGAGCCCGCCGGGGCCGTCGAACCACAGCACCTGCACCATGCTCGCGGTGGCCGGATCCAGGCGGTCCGCCGCCGCATCGAGTTCGGCGGCCGCGATCGCGGCGAACTCCCCGCCGTCGAGCGAGGTGACGGGTACGCGGTGGATCACCGCTTCCGGGGACACGGACCCCGACGGCAGCACCGTCATTCCCCACTGCCCGCCCAGTCCTTCCTGCCCGTCGTCCCGGGTGAGTCGTGCGCGCAGCATGTCGTGACGATCCAGCACCGCGCCGACGGCACCGACGAGGTCCTCGTGGGTGAGCCCGGGGGGCGCCGTCACCAGCACCGCCTGGGAGAAGCGGTTCAGTTTGCCCCCGCTGCGGTCGAGCATCCACGCGACGACGGGCGTCGGCGGTACCGCACCGACACCGCCACCGGGAAGCTCCTCGAGGACAACAGAATCCGGTCGCTCGCGGTGTGCCGCCTCAGCCAGGCCCGCCACGGTGCGACGCTCGAAGACATCACGCGGTGAAAGGATCAGACCCGCCGCCTTCGCCCGCGCGACCAACTGGATGGACATGATGCTGTCGCCGCCCAGCGCGAAGAACGAGTCCTCCACCCCCACCGAGTCCAGTCCCAGCACGTCTCGGAACAACGCGGCAAGCAGTTCCTCCGTCTCCGTGCCCGGCGCCCGGCCGCCGGTGACGACAGCGCCGAAATCCGGTTCCGGCAATGCCTTCCGGTCGAGCTTTCCGTGGACGGTCAGCGGCAGCGCCTCGATCACCACGATCGCGGCAGGCACCATGTACGACGCCAGGCGCGAACCGGCGAAGTCGAGGAGCACCCCCGTGTCGAGGTCGGCCCCGGGCACCGGAACCACGTACCCGACCAGGCGATCGGCCGACCCTGCACTGTGCCGCACGTCCGCGACGGCGGCCGCCACATCCTCGTGTGCGAGCAACGCCGAGGCCACCTCGCCCAGTTCGATCCGGAAGCCGCGGATCTTCACCTGGAAGTCGGTGCGCCCCAGATACTCCAGTTGCCCGTCCTTCATCCACCGCACGAGGTCACCGGTCCGGTACATTCTGCTGCCGGCCGGCCCGAACGGGTTGGCGACGAAACGTTCGGCGGTGAGGGCGTAGCGGCGGTGATACCCGCGCGCGAGCGCCGGACCGGCAAGATACAACTCACCCGCGATTCCCACCGGCACCGGCTGCAACCGCGCGTCGAGGACGGCCTCACCGAAGCCGAGAGTGGGTGCCCCGATGGTCACCGGCTCACCCGGCACCATCGGGAAACTGATACTCGACACCACCGTCGACTCGGTCGGCCCGTAGGCGTCGAACATGTTCCGGCCCGGCGCCCAGCGTGCCACCAGCTCGGGCGGGCAGGCTTCGCCACCCGTGACCACACAGACCAGGTCGTCGAGCCCGGCCGGATCGACGGAGGCCAGTGCCGCAGGCGTCACGAAGCAGTGGGTGACCCGCTCACGACGCAGCAGGTCCGACAATTCCTCGCCGCCGAATACGGACGGCGACGCGATCACCATCGTGGCGCCCGGTCCCACCACGAGCATCAGCTCGAGAATCGAGGCGTCGAAGCTCGGGGAGGCGAAGTGCAGCGCTCGTGTCGCCGACGTCGTGGCGAACGTGCGCTGCTGCGCCGCAGCGAAATTCGCCAGGCCACGGTGCGTGGTCACCACTCCCTTCGGCCTGCCGGTCGAACCCGACGTGTAGATCAGATACGCCGGGTGATCGACCTGCAGGGCCGATGTCCGGTCGGTATCCGACACCGCCGTCGCCGGGAGAAGCGCCAGCTCCGCCTCCATCCCGGGATCGTCGAGCGCCAGCCACGGGAGCGCACCCGGAAGGGACGGCCGGAGCTCGGCCGTCGTGAGGCCGGCCACGGCGCCGGAGTCGTCGAGCATGTACTCGATGCGCTCGGCGGGATGGTTGGGGTCGACCGGCACGAAGGCGGCGCCGGACTTCGCCACCGCCCACACCGCCGTTACCGACTCGATCGACCTCGACAAAGCCAGCGCGACCACATGTTCCGGACCCACCCCGCGTGCGATCAGGAGTCGCGCGAGCCGGTTCGACCGGTCGTCGAGGTCACGGTAGGTCACGCGCCGCCCCTCGGAGGACAGCGCCTCGGCGGCCGGGTCGACGGCGGCGTCGACCAGCAGTTCGGGCAACGTGCGCGCAGGCACGCCGGGGCCGCCGGTCACCGAGGTCAGGGCGGCCCGTTCCAGTGGGGCGAGCACGTCGACGTCGCCGACCCGGACGTCGGGATCGGCCGCGACTGCGGCCAGGATCCGGACCAGGCGCTCCGCGAAGCCGGCCACGGTGCCTTCGTCGAAGATGTCGGTGGCGTACCCGAGCGCGGCGGTGACACCGGCGGGAGCGCCGTCACTGTCGGTGTTCTCGCGCATGCTTACCTGCAGGTCGAAGTTGATCGTGTCGAAGGGGAGGTCCAGCGCTTCGACGTGCAGACCCGGCAGTTCCAGTACGGGCCGCTCGGTGTTCTGGAATTCGAGCATCACCTGGAACAGCGGCGAATACTCCGTCGACCGCGAGGGTCGCAGGCTTTCGACGACCCGCTCGAACGGGACGTCCGCATGGGTGAACGCACCCAGGTCGGTCTCACGTACGCCGGTGAGGAGTTCGGCGAACGTGCGGGCTCCGTCGACGCGGGTGCGGAGCACGAGGGTGTTCACGAACATTCCCACCACGTCGTCGAGCGCGGCCTCGCCTCGTCCCGCGATCGGGGTGCCGACGGCGATGTCGTCCGAGGCGCTCAGCCGCGACAGCAACACCGCCAAGGCCGCGTGCAGGGCCATGAAGACGGTGGAGCCGTGGGTGCGCGCGACCTGCACGATGTCCTTGTGGAGTTCGGGAGGAATCCTGAACTCGACCCGGCCGCCCTGCAGAGAACGGGCAGGCGGACGCGGCCGGTCCGTGGGAAGTTCCAGCACGTCCGGAAGGTCGGCGAGAGTCGTGGTCCAGTAGCCGAGTTGACGTGCGAGCGGCGACGACGGATCGTCCTCGGGACCGAGCCAGTCCCGCTGCCACAGGGTGTAATCGGCGTACTGAACCGGCAGGGGGCGCCAATCCGGTGCAGTCTCATGGTGTCTGGCGGTGTACGCGGCCAGAACGTCGCGAGCAAGAGGCACCATGGAGAAGCCGTCGGCGGCGATATGGTGCACCACGACGGCGAGCACGTGTTCGGCCACGCCCCGCTCGAACAGCCGGGCCCGTAGCGGGGTTTCCACCGTCACGTCGAACCCCGTCGACAGTAACCGGTCGACCTGCTCGCGGAGGTTGTCCAGCCCGGTGGTGGGCTCCGGGTGAAGAATCGGCACCACCTCAGCGGCGGGCAGTATCACCTGCCGCGGCCCCCGATCGGTCAGAGGAAAGACGGTGCGGAGCGACTCGTGCCGCTCGACGACGTCGGTGATCGCCGCCTGCAGGGCAGGTACATCGAGCGTGCCGGCGAGCCGCAGGGCAATGGCCACGTTGTAGGCCGCCGAGGCGGTGTCGAATTGGTTGATGAACCACATCCGCTGCTGCGCAAGCGACACAGGGACCTCGCGCGCCGGATCCCTCGGGGCCAGCGTCGGCCGCGCCCAGTCCACCGCGATCCCCGCCTCGGCACGGGCGGCGAGCCCGGCCACGGTGGGAGCGTCGAACACGTCGCGCACGCCGAGACGGTCCCCGACTGCGCCATTGATGCGCGCCACCAGCCGGGTGGCGGTCAGCGAGTTGCCGCCCAGGTCGAAGAAGTTGTCGTGCGCGCCCACGCGCGCGATGCCGAGAAGGTCGGCGAACACCGCGGCGACGATCTCCTCCACCGGGTTACGGGGAGCGACGAACCCAACCGTCGCCGTGCCGAAGTCCGGTTCCGGCAGCGCTTTACGATCCAGCTTGCCGTTCACGGTCAGAGGCAGCGCGTCGAGAACCACCACTGCCGACGGCACCATGTACGTGGGTACCGACGACCCGACCGCATCGAGTACCGCTGCCGGGTCGACGGCGGCGCCCGCCTCGGGAACGACGTACCCCACCAACCGATCGCCGTCACGGTCGTCGACGCGGACCACGACCACCGCTTGCGCCACCCCGGCACACGCGGCAAGGGCCGCCTCCACTTCGCCGAGTTCGACCCGGAAGCCGCGAAGCTGTACCTGGAAGTCACTGCGGCCCACGTACTCGAGCCGGCCCTGGGGGCCCCACCGCACGATGTCGCCGGAACGATACATGCGCGCACCCACCCGGTCGCGGGCGAAGGGGTCGGCAACGAAACGGTGTGCCGTCAGCTCGGATCGGCCCACGTACCCGCGGGACACCTGTTCGCCGGACACGTACAACTCGCCGACCACACCGGGCGGCACCGGATGGAGCCTGCCGTCGAGGACATACACCCGCAACCCCGGGAGCCCGCCGCCGATCACCGACCCGGACGCCGCGGACACCAGCGCGCGATCGAGTGCGAGGAAGCTGACGTGCACCGTGGTCTCGGTGATGCCGTACATGTTGACGAGTACGGGTGCACGGTCGTCGTGCCGGGAGTACCACCGGCCGAGTTGACCGATGTCGAGCGCTTCACCACCGAAGATCACGTACCGCAACGACAGAGCCGCCCCGTCGGCGGCGTCCTCGACCGCGCTCGCCGCACGATCCGCCTCCATCAGCTGGTAGAAGGCGGTCGGCGTCTGGTTCAACACCGTCACCCGCTCGCGGTGCAGCAGTTCGAGGAACGTATCGGGCGACCGTGCGGTGAAGTAGTCGACCACGACCAGCCGGCCACCGTGGACGAGTGCCCCCCACAGTTCCCACACGGAGAAGTCGAAGGCGTACGAATGGAAGAGGGTCCACACATCGGACGAGTCGAACCCGAACAGGTCCCGGGTGTTGGCGAGCAACGCGACCACACAGCGGTGCGATACCTGCACACCCTTCGGGCGTCCGGTCGACCCCGACGTGAAGATGACGTAGGCGACGGCGTCCGCCCGTAGCGGACGCAACCGGTCCGAGTCGGTGACGGGCAGGCCCGAGAAGCTGTTCAGGGCGCGGTGCGTCGCCGGATCGTCGATCACCACCAGCGCGGTGCCGTCCGGCGCCAGGGCCCCGAACTCCGCACTCACCACAGCACACACCGGGTGCGCATCCTCGAACATCGCGGCAACGCGCTCGGCCGGATAGCTGACGTCGACCGGGACGTAGCCGCCGCCGGCCCCGAGCACCGCCAGCAACGCAACAAGCAGGTTCGGTGTCCTGTCCACCATCACGGCGACCAGCGATTCGGTACCGACACCACGCGCAATCAGCAATCGGGCCAACCGATTTGCGCGTTCCTCGAGCGCGGCGTAGGTAATCCTGTCTTCGCCGCACACCACCGCGACGGCCTCCGGGGTCCGGGCCGCCGCGCGTGCGAACAATTCGACGAGGGTAAGCGACCCGGCGCGAACGCCCGCGTGATTCCACTGGTCCAGCACGAGGCCGCGCTCGACCGCGCCCATGACGTCGATGTCCCCCACCGTCGTGGCCGGATCCGTCACGACCGCCCGCAGTACGCGGAGGAGCCGTTCCCCGAATCTGATCACCGACGCGCGTTCGAAGACGTCGGTGGCGTACAGGAAACCCGCCGACATGCCTGCCGCAGAGCCCTTGTCGTCGTAATGCTCCGCCAGTGAGAGTTGCAGGTCGAATTTGGCGACACCCGGGTCGACGTCCACCGCTTCGACGGTCAGACCAGGCAGCTCGAGGTGCGCTCGCACCGTGTTCTGGAATTCCAGCAAAACCTGGAACAGCGGTGAATACGACGTCGAACGCACGGGAGCGAGCTCGTCGACGACGCTCTCGAAGGGCACATCGGTATGCCCGAACGCAGCGAGGTCCGTGTCACGGGCCTCGGCAAGCACGTCGATGAAGGACGCGTCCGACCGGACCCGGGTCCGGAGCACCAGCGTGTTGACGAACATCCCCACCAAGTCGTCCAGCGCCGCCTCACCGCGCCCTGCGATCGGTGTGCCCACGGCCACGTCGCCCGATCCCGACATGCGCGACAGCAACACGGCGAAGGCCGCGTGCATCACCATGAACAGCGTCGCATTGTGCTCGCGCGCAAGCAGAAGCAGTTGCCGGTGCAGACCGGCGTCGATGGGGAACGACGCGCATCGACCCTGAAGTGACCGTGCGGCGGGCCGGTTCCGGTCGAGCGGCAGATCGGTGACCTCGGGCAGTTCCGCCAACGTATCCCGCCAATACCCGAGTTGCCGGGACATGAGACTGCCGGGATCCTCAGGGCTACCGAGGAGCGCACGCTGCCACACGCTGTAGTCGGCATACTGCACCGGCAACGGTTCCCAATTGGGACGGGCACCCGCCCGCCGGGCTGAATACGCCACCATGAGATCGCGGGCCAGCGGTGCGAGCGACGCACCGTCGGCCGAGATGTGGTGCACCACCATGACGAGCACGTGTTCGTCCGGGCCGATCCACAGCAGCGCGGCGCGCAGCGGCACGGCCCGGCTGACGTCGAAGCCGACCGCGAGGAGCGTCTCGATCCGCTCGTTCAGTGACTCGTCGCCGTCGACCCGCGGGGTGAGGTCGGGAACAACCTGTGCTGCGTCGACGATCTCCTGGTACGGGCCGTCCGCCGACGCGGGGTACTTGGTGCGCAGCGCTTCGTGCCGCTCGATCACGTCACCGACCGCGTCCCTCAGGGTGTCCGAGTCGAGCGGACCGAGGAGCCGTACCGCCATCGGAATGTTGTAGGCCACCGACCCCGTGTCGAACTGATTGAGGAACCACATGCGCTGCTGTGCCAGTGACAGCGGAATCCGGTCGGGCCTCTCACCCCCGACGAGAGGCCGGCGATCCGCGAGTTGCATACCCGCACGCCGAATATGCGCGGCCAGCAGTTCGGCGGTGGGTGCATCGAACAGGGCACGCACGCCCACGTCCGATCCCAGGGCGGCATTGATCCGCGCGATCACCCGCGTCGCGACCAGCGAGTTGCCGCCGAGGTCGAAGAAACTGTCGTCGACGCTGATCCGCTCGACACCGAGAATCTCCGTGAAGACCTCGACGATCGACTCCTCCACCGGATCGGCGGGCGCCCGGAACTCCGCGGCGGCGGACAGAAACTTCGGTTCCGGCAACGCTGCCCGGTCTACCTTCCCGACCGGGTTCAACGGGATGTCGTCCAGCACCATGATGACCGCGGGCACCATGTACGCCGGCAACCGATTCCGCACCTGCCGCAACAGCTCAGCGGTCTGGATCGGCCTGCCGGCGGCCGGCACGACGTACGACACCAGCACGGTGTCCCCGGACGGGCCCGGCCGCCCGATCGTGACCGCGAACCGCACGTCCTGATGCGCCTGCAGTAAGGCATCGATCTCGCCGAGCTCGATCCGGAATCCTCGGACCTTCACCTGGAAGTCGCTGCGCCGCAGATACTCCAGCGTGTAGTCGGGCCGCCAACGCACTACGTCGCCGGTGCGGTACATCCGGCCGGGGCCGTACGGGTCAGCGACAAACCGCACAGCGGTGAGCGCGGGCCGTCCATGATAACCCCTGGCCACGCCGGCACCGGCGATGTACAACTCGCCCGGTGCGCCGACGGGTACCGGATGCAGCCGAGCGTCCAGGACCACCTGCTGGGTGCCGCGGATCGGCCCGCCCAGGGTGATCGGGCCGCCGGGTGTCATCGGCGCACTGATGTTCGCCATCACGGTGGTCTCGGTGGGGCCGTACGCGTTGTGCAACCGGCGGCCCGGAGCCCACCGGGCCACCAGTTCGGGCGGGCAGGCCTCCCCGCCCACGACGACGTCGAGGAAGTCGCCGAGCGAATCCGGCGGAATCGTACTGAGCGCCGCCGTGGTGATGAAGCCGTGCGTGACGCGCTCCGATCGCAGTACATCGGCGATCTCCGTGCCCCCGTAAGTGGTCGGCGGCACGATCACCATCGTCGCCCCCACCCGAATGCCTGCAGGTACTCGAACACGGACGCGTCGAAACTGGGCGTCGAGAAGTGCAGCGTGCGAGACGATCTGGTGGCGCCGAACCGCTCCCGTTGGTCGACCGAGAAGGAGTCCAGACCACGGTGCGTGACGACCACGCCTTTGGGCTGCCCCGTGGAGCCCGACGTGTAGATCAGGTACGCGGCGCTGTCGAGCGACACCGGCCCCTCGAGGTCTGCCTCGGTCAGCGGCGCGTCGGACCGGGCGGCGCACTCGGACCGGAAATCGGGATCGTCGAGCGCCAGCCAGGGGATCGAGTCGGGCAACCGCTCACGCAGTGCTTCTTCCGTCAGACCGACCACCGCACCGGAGTCGCCGAGCATGTAGTCGATTCGGTCGGCGGGATAGTTCGGGTCCACCGGCACGAATGCCGCACCCGTCTTGGTGACCGCCCAGACCGAGGCCACCGAACGGAACGACCGCGGCAACGCCGTCGCCACGAACGACTCGGGGCCCACCCCACGATCGATCAGCACTCGCGCGACCCGGGTCGACCAGGTGTCCAATTCCCGATAGGACACCTCCTCGCCCTGCTGGTACAGAGCCGTCGCCGCCGGATCGAGCGCCGCAGCGTCTGCCAACAGGGCGGACAGGGTTCGCTCGGACCGGCCGGGTAAACCCCGCACCGGAGTCAGCGCGGCACGTTCCTGGTCGGACAGGATGGCGATGTCGCCGATCGGAACGTCCGGGTCCGCGGCCACCGCGTCGAGGATGCGGCCGAACCGCTCGGCCGCGATGCGAATGGTGTGAGGGTCGAACAGGTCGGCGGCAAAGCCGAATTCGACGGTGACACCCGCCGGTTCACCCGACTCGTCGATCGCCTCGGTGACCGACGCGCACAGATCGAGGCCCGCGACGGGCGCACTGCGCGCGCTGTCCTCCCGGGTGTCGAGGAGCACCTGGAAGATCGGCGCGTACGCATCCGACACCGAGATGTCGAGTTCCCGCACCAGCTGCTGGAACGGGACCTCGGTGTGGGCCGTTGCCTCGGCGGCGACGTCCCGGACCTGATGCAGGAAGTCCCGGAACGACACCTCGCCCGCGTACCGGGTCCGGACCACGACGACATCGGTGCGCTCGCTCACGTCCACCGGGATTCCCACGGCGAGGTCCTCGCTGCCGGTGACCCGGCCGAGCAGAACCGACAGAGCCGCGAGGAACACCGTGCGGGTGGTGGTGCCCGCAGCTGCGGCGAGTCCGGCGACACGTCGGTGCAGCGCACCCGTCAGCATCACGGACACTCGATCACTCGCCTGCGACAGCTGCGCGGGCCGCGGCCGGTCACTGGGCAACGGCAGCAGGTCGGGCAGCCCACCCAGCTGCCTGCGCCAGTACTCCACTTCCGCCGCCTCGCGCAGCAGGCGCTCACCGGTGCGGGCACTGATCCGGTGAACACTGTCCACCCGCGACTGCGGATCGGCGGTGGCGAGTTCCTCGAGCAGCTCCAGGAACTGTCGATGATGCTCCCGCAGCTCGGTGCGCTCGTAACGGCTGGGGTTGGCCCGGAAGTCGACGAAAATCTTGGTCGGGGTCCCGCTCTGGTACACGTTGATCAGCAGGTCTTCCACCGGACCGGACGTGACGATGTGGAAATCCCCCGTCAGGGGGCCCAACGCCACCTCCTGACGGAACAGCATGACGTTCACCATGGGCCCGTACAGCTCCGCCGCCTTGTCACCGGCATCGCGGCGGATGTCGTCGAGACTGCACCGCTGATGCCGCAACGCGCCCACCAGTTCGCGCTGCACCCGTTCGACGAGCTCGCCGACGGCGTCCTCCCCGCGGACACTGACCGGCAACGGCGCCACATTGACCAGCATCCCGCCTGAATTGCGCAGCACCGCTGTGGTCCGCGCCGACACCGGGATGGTCACCAGCACATCGGTCCTGCCGGTACGCCGCGACAGATAGCAGGCGGCAGCGGCGATGAGGGTGGCCGCCGACAGATTGTCGCGGGAATCGAGCACCGCCACCACGGCCTCGGACAGTGCGGCGCTCTCGACCGTGCTGGTAGCCGACACGTGTCCCGTCGTGCGAGCCAGAGTGGTCCCCTCGACCCCGGCCACCCGCTGCGCCCAGTACTCCCGGTCGCTGACGAATCGGTCGGACGTGCGGTACCGGTTGTCGAGGTCGTACAGCTGCCGCAGACTCACCGCGCGGTTCGCATCCGGCGCCCGACCGGCAACCGACGCGGAGTAGCGGTGCGCGATGCGGCGGAGCATCGTCATGGCACCGTATCCGTCGAGCGCCACGTGGTGAATCCGGCTGTACCAGAGGAAGTGCGTGTCACCGATCTGCAGGATCGACGTCTCCACCAGGCGATCGGTGCTGAGGTCTATCGGGGTGACGTAGTCACGTTCCATCCAGTCGTGCGCCGCAGCCTCGGGATTGTCTTCGCCGCGGAAGTCGAGGTAGGCGATCGACGTGTCGGTCGCGTGATCGACGTACTGCAGCGGCTGACCGTCGATGTCGTCGACCTTGAGCAACGGCGACTCGAACTCGCGAGCCGCCTCGACCGTCTCCCGCCGGAGCAGGTCGACGTCGAGGGCGCCCGCGAATTCGACGTACTGGGCGATGAAGATCGGGACCCTGGGTTCGAGTTGCTGAGCGAACCAGGTGGCCCGTTGCGCTGCCGACAGGGGAAACGGTTCCGCGTGACCCGGACCCGAACTGACCGTTTTCTGCGATTTGGCGGGTGCCACTGTCTTTCCCTTCGGAAACGGATCCCCGACAGGATCAGCGCGCGCGGTGAGTCTGCCGAGACAGAGGGAGTCGGGAGCCGGCGCTCTTCTCCCGTCTCCGGAATGGGTACCTCACGTAGTCCAGGGCACACTCGAACTCGACCTCGCCCCGCCCTCACCAGGACGGACACACTATTTACGAGTATCCGCCCCGCGGAGCACCGGCGTCCAGGAAACGGCAGGTTCGGCACCAATGGATACTGAG
The DNA here is from genome assembly GCF_003130705.1 of Rhodococcus oxybenzonivorans. NCBI lineage: Bacteria > Bacillati > Actinomycetota > Actinomycetes > Mycobacteriales > Nocardiaceae > Rhodococcus > Rhodococcus oxybenzonivorans. The sequence goes on from NZ_CP021354.1 coordinate 5,657,014, forward strand.
GCCATGCCCGAGCGACTCGACACCCCAGGGATCGATGCGGCGGACTTCCGGGTCCATGTCGTCACGCAGGCCATTCGTCTCTTCGCCGAGAACGGATACGAGGCCACGACCGTCGAGCAGATCGCGACGGCCGCGGGCGTGTCCCGCCGCACCTTCTTCCGTCAGTTCCGCTCCAAGGAAGACGTGATCTTCGCCGACCACGAATCGTTGCTCCAGCAGGCGGGCGACTACCTGACGTCGGAATCCGACGACCCGTGGGCGGCGGTCTGCAGCACCGCCTGCCTGGTGTTCGACCGGTTTCAGGAAAACCGGGAACTGTCCGAGCGCCGGTATCGGGTGGTGCAGCGCGTCCCGGCGCTGCGCGACCGTGAGATCGTGACCGGCGTGCGGTACGAGCGACTGTTCGTCGACTACCTCCGGAACGTGGTCCCTACCGAGCCGGTGTTGAAGGTGATCGGGTTCGCGGCCGCCGTCACCGCGTGCCACAACCATCTCCTGCGGAACATGATCAAGGGTGATCCGGCGGCCACCGCCGACGCGCTGGAACGCGCCCTGCTCGATGTTCGCCGGACATTCGGGGTCGCCGCGGGCGCGCCATCGCGGGAACAGAATGCGGTGGTTGTCGTGTCGTATCCGCCGGGGACCCGGTGGACAAGATTACGGATGGCATCGCGACGCAGTTGTCGCAGCGTCATCCCTGAGGCGCCCGTCACTCTTGACTGGCACTCAGTGCCGTGGTTGACTGCACAGTACTAGCAGTACTATGCCCGACGACGAACATTGTGGCACGCGTAGCCGAAGATAGCCCTGGCACGGAGTGCCGCTCGCGTTCGATGCCGTTGCAATCGACAAGGAGCGCCAACATGGCCGGAAATCCGGACTTCGATCTGTTCAAGCTCGCAGAAGAGCACGACGAACTGCGGTCCGCGATCCGCGCGCTCTCCGAGAAGGAGATCGCGCCATACGCGAAGGAGGTGGACGAGGACTCGCGGTTCCCCGAGGAAGCGCTCACCGCTCTCGTGAACTCGGGTTTCAACGCCATCCACGTTCCGGAGCAGTACGACGGCCAGGGCGCCGACTCGGTCGCCACCTGCATCGTGATCGAAGAGGTCGCCCGCGTCTGCGGCTCCTCCTCCCTGATTCCTGCAGTGAACAAACTGGGCACCATGGGCCTGATCCTCAATGGCTCCGAGGAACTCAAGCAGCAGGTGCTGCCGCAGCTGGCTTCCGGTGAGGCGATGGCCTCGTACGCACTCTCCGAGCGCGAAGCCGGGTCGGACGCCGCGAGCATGCGCACCCGCGCGAAGCAGGAAGGTGACGACTGGATCCTCAACGGGTCCAAGTGCTGGATCACCAACGGCGGCAAGTCGAGCTGGTACACCGTCATGGCCGTCACCGACGCCGACAAGGGTGCCAACGGCATCTCCGCGTTCATGGTGCACAAGGACGACGAGGGCTTCGTCGTCGGCCCCAAGGAGAAGAAGCTCGGCATCAAGGGCTCACCCACCGCGGAGCTGTACTTCGAGAACTGCAAGATCCCCGGAGACCGCATCATCGGCGAGCCCGGCACCGGCTTCAAGACGGCGCTGCAGACCCTCGACCACACGCGGCCGACCATCGGCGCGCAGGCCGTCGGCCTCGCGCAGGGCGCTCTCGACGCGGCGATCGCGTACACCAAGGACCGCAAACAGTTCGGCAAGTCGATCAGCGATTTCCAGGCCGTGCAGTTCATGCTCGCCGACATGGCGATGAAGGTCGAGGCCGCGCGCCTCATGGTGTACACCTCCGCCGCCCGCGCGGAGCGTGGCGAGAAGAATCTCGGTTTCATCTCCGCCGCCGCCAAGTGCTTTGCTTCGGACGTCGCCATGGAGGTCACCACGGACGCAGTCCAGCTGTTCGGTGGAGCCGGCTACACCACGGACTTCCCGGTGGAGCGCATGATGCGGGATGCGAAGATCACCCAGATCTACGAAGGCACCAACCAGATCCAGCGCGTCGTCATGTCGCGTGCCCTGTTGAAGTAGGCGGCTACGCCGCCCGTGAGTGGTTAGCGAGTCTCTGGACTCGCTAACCACTCACGGGCATGACTAAGGAGAATCGTGGAACTAGTAGGAGTGATCGGCGGCGGCACCATGGGCGCCGGTATCGCCGAAGTATGTATCAAGGCCGGTAGCTCGGTGTTGATCCTCGAAACCAAGCAGGAGTACGCCGAGGCCGCGCAGGGTCGGATCGAGAAATCGCTGGCCCGAGCGGTGAAGGCGGGCAAGCTCGACCAGGACGCCGCGGACGCCGCCCTCGCCCGCGTGCGCGTCACCCTCGACATCGACGACTTCGCGGACCGCGACCTCGTGATCGAGGCTGCACCGGAGATCGAGTCGCTCAAAGTCGACATCTTCCAGAAGCTCGACAAGATCGTGAAGCCGTCCGGCATCCTGGCGTCGAACACGTCGTCCATCCCGCTGATCAAGATGGCCAACGCCACGCAGCGCCCGGGACAGGTCGTCGGTATCCACTTCTTCAACCCGGTTCCCGTGATGCCGCTGGTCGAGATCGTGGTCAGCCTAGTCACCTCCGAGGAGACCGTCACCGTAGTCACCGACTACGTCAAGAACACCCTGCGCAAGAAGACGGTGCGTGCCGGCGACCGCGCGGGATTCATCGTCAATGCGCTCCTCATCCCGTACCTCACGTCGGCGGTCCGCATGCTCGAGTCGGGCTACGCCACCGCCGAGGACATCGACGAGGCGATGAAGGGCGGCTGCGGCTACCCGATGGGTCCGCTGACCCTCATCGACACCGTGGGCCTCGACATCACGCTCGCCGCGGCGGAGTCGCTGTATGCCGAGTTCGCCGAGCCTCACTACGCCCCGCCGACGCTGCTCAAGCGCAAGGTCGATGCGGGACATCTGGGCAAGAAGAGCGGTAAGGGTTTCTACGACTACAGCTAGTTCCGCGTCTGCGGGAGCCCGTCGCGACGTCGCGGCGGGCTTTCGCCGTTCTTGACCGCGTACCCCATGTAGGAGATGGCGGTGCTGCGCACCTGCCCGAAGTCGAGTCGGCGGCTCAGCTCTCCGTAGGTCAGTGTTCGCCCGCCTGCCCGGGCGAGGTCGAGGAGGCGCAGTGGATTTCTCGACCGCGGCCCGAGTCCGACGATCGCCCCGAGTCGCAGCCCGTGCCGCCCCATCACGGATTCCAGTTCCTGCGGCCGCACGCACATGGACCAGTCGTGGATGGGTGTATCGAACATTCTGGTCATACGCCATTCCTGCATGATCTTGATGGCCACCAGTTTGCTGACGAAGGTCCGGTTGATGGTGTCGAACAGGTACAGACCACCCGGCTTCAGCGCCCTGGCCGTCTCGGCGATCACGCCGTCGAGATCGGAGACGTGTTCGAGGACATCGCAGCAGTAGACGACGTCGAACGAGGCGTCGGGCACCGGCAATTTCTCCCCGGCACCGATGCGGTACTCGATGTCCAGATCGGCGTCGGTGGCGTGCCTGCGCGCAGTAGCGATCGACACCTCCGATGGGTCGACCCCGACCACCCGGAAACCGATGTGGGTGAACTCCTCGGCGAGAAATCCGCCGCCGGAGCCGACATCGAGCGCGCAGAGACCGCGATAGTCGGACCCCAGATGCTCGGTGAGCACCGTGCGGAAGTATGCAAAACGTCCTGGCGTGAGGCTCCCGTGCAGCAAGTTCAGTGGGTTGTCCTCCTCCCACCATGACTCGCCTCGACGGTTGTAGACGTCGTTGTCGATGACCACGGACCACCTTCCCAACCCAGGACGCACGAAGACACGGTCCACCCTTCCCCTGCGCGTCGATCTCTTCAACCCGGCGGGTGTGCGCAATGCTCGTTCCATGACAATCCGGGCCGCACACGTCGGCATGGTGCTCGGTGGGTTCGCCGTCGGCGTGGCGTCGACCTCGCCGATGCCCACCGAGTACGCGTTCGTGATCGTGGGCTCCCGCGTCGGGACGCTGTTCACCAGCGGCGTCGTCGGCGCAGTCCTCGGCGCGCTCGTCGCCGTGGTGGTGGCCACACGCCTGCGCGCCCGACTCGGCCTGGCGATGTCGGCGGTGTCCGGCCTGACGCTTCTGGCGATCGGCCCGGTGGTCGGGTCTTCACCGTTCGTGCTGTACACCAACGGGATCGGTGTGGGACTGCTGCTGGGCGGCTTGGCGGGTCTGTCCGGCGCGAGCGACCGCGCCCGACTCCAGACCGCCCTCGCGGCGGGCGTGGTCGGCGGGTTGCTCCTGGCGGGACCACTCGACCAGTACCGGCACTCCACCGCTGTGCCGAGGAGGTACGCGGACTACCTACCCGAGCCGCCGCACAACACGGATCTGCTCGCCCTGGCGTTCCTCGCGGTGACCGCGATCGTGGTCATGGTCGCGCTGCAGTCCGGCGACTTCGACGCATCGTCGGAGTCCTCGCCCGACCGCCGCACCAGGCCGCTGGTGGTCGGATTGGTCCTGCCGGTGCTCGGACTGCTGCTGTACTGGCAGCTCGTCCGTGCGATCGATGCTCTGGGTACCGGCCCCGCGGTGCAGGATCGGTGGATACTCGGGGTCGCTCTGGTTCCGGTCGTCATCGCCGCGGCAGTGTGGTTGGAGAACCGTACCGGAACAGTGCTTCTCGCGGCGACGGCGTTCATCGCGGCGAGCGAGGGCGCGCAGACGGCCTGGTTCACGGATTCGTGGCTGTGGTTACTCGTTCCCGCCGCACTCGTGGCGCTCGGCGCGGCACTCGGCCGGGTACTGCCCCAACCTCTGTTCGGCATCGCGGCGCTCGCCCTCGTGGCGGTGTCGGCGGTCTTCGACACGGCGCCCTGGGACAATGTGTACACCGGTGCCGTGGTGCTTCTTCTGCCGGCCGCCGCCGCGTTCACCCTGACAGCGAGCCTGCCGTCGAGCGCTCCCGTGGTGACCACGTCGCTGGCTGGACCGGCGGCGTTCGCGATTCCCTTGACAGCCGATTTCGGTTGGACCGCCTATGCGCCCCTGAAGGGAGGAGACTCCGCGCTCGAACCGAGCGCGTGGGACGGAATGTCGACCGCGGCTCCGGTGGTCGCAGTGGTGGCGTGTGGGCTGGCGATCGCCTATCTCCAGCGCCGACCGGCCCCATAGTGCCAAGCTGGTTCATGGCACTTCATCGGCGGGCTTTCCTGTTGGCGTGCGTCCTGGCTCTGGGAGCTGCGTGTACGACGACAGATCAGGCGTCGGGCCCGGACACCTCGGCGAGCGCGGCCGCGTCGGGAACAGAATCCACAGATTCGGCGCAGGCGGACGGGGTGATGACGATCGTGCGCGACGCGATGGCGCAGGCCCACCTACGGGCGGTGATCGTTCGTGTCACGGTGGACGGCAAGGAAATCGTCACCGAGGCCGTCGGCGAGTCGATGACGGGGGTGCCGGCCACCACCGACATGCACTTCCGCAATGGCGCGGTAGCCATCTCGTACGTGTCCACGCTGCTGCTCCAACTCGTCGACGAGAAAAAGGTGAGCCTCGACGACAAGGTGTCGACGTGGCTGCCCGACATTCCCCACACCGACCGCGTGACGCTCCGTCAGCTCGCCCAGATGACCTCGGGCTACGTCGATTACGTGCTCGGCAATACCGACTTCGACAAGGCGATCTACGCCGACCCCTTCCGTAATTGGACCCCCGAAGAACTTCTGGCTTACGCCACCTCCAAGCCACTGCTCTACGAGCCCGGAACCAACTGGAACTACGCCCATACCAATTACGTCATTCTCGGGTTGGCGCTCGAGAAGATCACCGGTCAGCCGATGACGACTCTCATGCAGGACAAGGTGCTCGGACCACTCGGCCTGGACAACACCACGGATCCGGGGACGGCGGCGATCACCGAACCGGTCCTGCACGCGTTCTCGTCCGAGCGGCGGGAGGCACTGCAGATTCCGCCCGGCACCTCGTTCTACGAGGAATCGACATTCTGGAACCCGTCGTGGACGATCACCCACGGCGCCATCCAGACCTCGAACATCTACGACCTCCACGACACTGCGATAGCCATCGGCACAGGCAAACTCCTGTCCCGTGAGTCGTACGAGGCCATGATCTCGACGGACCTGCGGGGCAAGACGACCACCCTGCCTGGCTGTCCCACGTGTTTCCCGCAATCGGACGACTACACCTACGGGCTCGGGCAGCCCATCGTCGGCAACTGGTTGATGCAGAATCCCCTCTTCAGCGGATACGCGGCGGCCGAGGCGTACTTGCCGTCGAAGAAGATCGCGATCGCCGTGGCCGTCACCTACGACCAAGCCGCGTTCGACGACACCGGTGCGTACAAGAACGAAGCCGATATTCTGTTCCGGAAAATCGGCGCGTATCTCGCTCCCGGCGACGCTCCGGGCATCCCGGCCGGAGCCTGACATGGCGGCGGCTCTCCGATTGAACACGCGACAGGGCCGCTGGGTTGTCGTCGCCACCGTCCTCGGCTCCGGCCTTGCCCTTCTGGACGGCACGGTGGTGAATATCGCGTTGCCGCACATCGGCGAGGATCTCGGGTCGGGTGTCGAGGGTTTGCAGTGGACCCTCAGTGGTTACACACTTGCGCTGGCGTCCCTGATTCTGCTGGGCGGGGCCCTCGGCGACCGCTGGGGCCGAAGACGTGTCTTCGTCTGGGGGACAGTGTGGTTCACCGTCGCGTCGGTGCTGTGCGGCCTCGCGCCCGACATCACCTTTCTGGTGGTCGCCCGCATTCTCCAGGGAATCGGAGCCGCGCTGCTGACCCCGGGGAGTCTCGCCTTGATTTCGGCGTCCCTGCACGAGGACGACCGCGGTGCGGCGATCGGACTGTGGTCCGGACTCGGCGGGGTGGCGGGGGCTATCGGGCCGTTGCTCGGCGGGTGGCTGGTGGAAGTGGCGGGGTGGCGATCCGTTTTCTTCCTGAACGTTCCGCTGGCCGCCGTAGTCATCTGGGCGTCTATCCGACACATACCCGAAAGCCGCGACCCTCATCCGCCGGATCATCTGGATGTCCTCGGGTCGGTGTTCGCGGTGTTCGGGCTGGGCGCCCTCACTTACGGGCTGATCGAAATGAATCCGATCGCCGGTGCGTTCGGGGCCGTGGCGCTCACCGCGTTCGTCGTGGTGGAACGCCGATCCCCCGATGCCCTCGTGCCACCCGCGCTTTTCAGGTCCCGCATGTTCGTGGCAGCGAACCTGGTGACTTTCGCCGTATACGCGGCGATCGGTGGGGTCTTCTTCCTGTTGGTGATGCAGCTTCAGCTGGTGGCGGGGTATTCGCCGGTTGCCGCCGGCCTTGCCACCATGCCGATCACTCTCGCGATGCTGGCCCTCTCCTCCCGCGCCGGTCGCTATTCGCAGAACCACGGTCCCCGACTGCCGATGACGCTCGGCCCCGCGCTCGCGGCCATTGGCCTCCTCCTCATGACACGGATCGGGTCCGACGCGTCGTACTGGTCCGACGTCCTGCCGGGCGTGATCGTGTTCGGACTCGGACTGTCGGCCATCGTCGCCCCGCTGACCACCGCGGTTCTCGGGTCGGTCCCCGTCGAGCAAGCCGGTGTCGCGTCCGGGGTCAACAACGCCGTGGCGCGCACCAGCCAGCTACTCGCCGTGGCCGCGCTGCCGGGTCTCGCCGGGATCGACGCCGCCAGCCTGGCCGAACCCGACAGCTTCTCGCAGGGCTTCCGGATCGCAATGTACCTGTGCGTCGCCATGCTCGTCGTCGGCGCGATCATCGCAGCCGCCCTCATTCGCACGCCGGCGGCGCCGGCACAGGTTCCCCCAGATTCCGTTGCCTGCCAACCACATTGCGACGTCACCGGACCCGCGGTACAACCGACCACTATCCGGTCCGGGACTAGTCCGGCATGACCCGCAGCGCCGGGCCCGCGCACCTCCTCGTGCAAACCCTCCATCTTAGCGTCGAGGTGCCGGGCGTCCAGGGTGAGCGGGAGTCCTTTGCGGGCGGTCTTGCCGAGGACGCTGTCTGCCGATTTCAGGCGCGACTTCACATGTTCGATCGGACTGTGGTCGTGAATGTAGGTGAACTCGTCCTTCAGGATGTTGATCTTGGTCATCATCTCGTCGATCCCGAACTTGTACGACATCAGGAAGCGAGTGAACTCGCGCCGTTGGTCGATGAGGGCCTCCGCTTATCGAGGTCGGGCCTCTCGTATTCTGGTCGCGTGGTGACTTCGGGTACCGACCCCGCGAGCGTGCGCGTCGACAGCTGGACCTGGGCGGTCCGGCTGTTCAAGACGCGCTCGGCGGCAGCTGCGGCGTGCCGGTCGGGGCACGTGCGGGTCAACGGCTCCCCGGCCAAGCCTGCGCAGCCGGTGAAGGTGGGCGACGAGGTCCGTATTCGCGCCGCCGGAACCGAACGCATCGTGGAGGTGACCCGCCCCATCGCCAAGCGAGTCGGTGCTGTCATCGCCGCGGAGTGTTACACCGACACCACACCGCCACCTCCTCCTCTCGAGGTTCTCGCCTCTCTTCCCCGACGCGACCGCGGGGCCGGCCGGCCGACCAAACGCGAACGTCGGGAGATGGATCGGCTCCGTGGGATGACGGACTCAGACCGGGGTGTGGCTGAGGATGTGTAGCGCGCCGGGCACGGCCTCGATCGTTACCGGGAGCGGACCGACGCGGTCACCGTCCGCGTAGGCCGTGATGCCTTCGCACCGCAACCGCACCGTCCGCGAACGGTAGGTCTGCACTTCGGGAAGATCGACATGGGTGCCCTTGTAGACCCGGGGGAACAACCGGACCAGCCGCGCCCGTGATCCGTATCCCACCACGGTGACGTCGAGAAGGCCGTCGGCCTTGTTCGCTCCGGGGCAGATCTGCATTCCGCCGCCGTAGGATCGGCCGTTGCCCACCGCAACCAACGTGGCGTCCACCTGCACGGTGGCGTCGTCCAGTTCGATCGAATAGTCCAGGGGACGAAGCCGCGTGAGCTCCGCCAGCATGGCCAAGTTGTACCGCATCGGCCCCTTGGGCCACGTCATCCGATTGGCCCGATCGGTGACGAGCGAATCGAAACCGCTCGCCACCACCGTGCCCGCCCAGACCACCGCCCCATCCGTGAGCGTGATCCGGGCGAGATCCGACTCCTGGACCTCACCGTCCGCGATCACATCGGCCGCCGCGACCGGATCGCCGACGGGAACCCCGAACTCGCGCGCATGATCGTTTCCGGTACCTGCGGGGATCAGTCCGATCGGTGTTCCCGACCGTGCCGCGGCCTGCAAGCCGATACTGATCGCACCGTCCCCACCGACTACGACCAGCGCATCGGTGCCGTCATCGATGGCCCGGCGGGCGAGCGTGCGCGCATGATCGGCGTCGGTCCCGATGATCTCGGTGACCGTTACACCGCGTTCACGCAGCCGCGCCACGCCCTTACGTCCGGCGACCGGGGCGTGGCCGTGCCCGGCCAGCGGGTTGATCAGGACCGTGACCCGCTCGACGGTCTTCGTCGTGCTCACGGAATCAACTTTCCGGGATTGAGGATTCCGGCCGGGTCGACCGCATCCTTGATGGCCCGCAGGATGGTGACCCCGAGATCACCGATTTCCTTACGCATCCACGGGCGGTGGTCGACGCCGACCGCGTGGTGATGCGTGATGGTCCCGCCGGTGGCGACGATCGCGTCACCCGCAGCGGTTTTCGCTTGTCGCCACTGTTCGAGTGGGTCGGCCGCCTGAGCGCAGACCACGGTGAAGTACAGCGAGGCCCCCGTCGGATACGTGTGGGAGATGTGGCACAGGACGAGCGGTGGAGTGCCCTGCTCGGAGAGAGCCGAGGTGAGCGCCGTCGTGACCGCCGCACGCAGCGCGGCGAGATTGCCCCAGTGCGTGGAGGTTTCGAGCGTTTCGCAGAGTGCACCGGCGTCGAGCAGGGAGTCGCGTAGATAAGGTGCATCGAAACGTCCGTGCTCCCAGCTGTTCCCGGGATCCGCCCCCAACGACGTGCCTCCGTGCGCCTGCAGCACCGCGCGAGCCTCGGCCACCCGCTCGGCGGTGTGTGCGGCGGTGCCTTCGAACGTGGTGATCGCCAGGCAGCCACCGGCGACGGCCTCGTCACCGATCTTGTCGGTGGTCGCCAGATTCACACCGGTTTCGGCCTCGTCGGACAGTCGCAGCACGGTGGGAACAGCACCTTCCTGCCGCAGGGCGCGCAGAGCGGCAGCGCCCGTCTCGAAGTCGGGGAAGTTCCAGCCCTCACGGACGGTCGACTCGGGAACGGCATGCACCCGCACGCGCACCCGGGTGATCACGCCGAGGGTTCCCTCCGAGCCGACGAACAACTCCCCCAGGTCCGGTCCCGCAGCGGACGCCGGCGCCCGTCCCGTGTCGAGAATGCCGGCCGGAGTGACGACGCGCAGCCCCTCCACCATGTCCTCGAACCGGCCGTAGCCGGCGGACGCCTGCCCCGAGGACCGGGTCGCCGCGAAGCCGCCGATGGTGGCGAACCGGAAGCTCTGCGGGAAGTGCCCCAACGACAAGCCGTGCGCCCCCAACAGCTCTTCGGCACGCGGTCCCGTCACACCGGCGCCCAGGGTCGCGACACCGGACTCGGCATCGAGGTCGAGCAGGGTGTCGAACCTCCGCAGATCGAGCGACACGACGGCGGCGAATCGGTCGCGCACCGGATCGAGACCGCCCACAACGCTCGTGCCTCCCCCGAACGGCACCACGGCGATCGCGCTGTCCGTGCAGTAGCGCAGCACTTCACCGACCTCGTCGTCGGTTCCCGGGGTGATCACCGCGTCGGGCGCATCCTGCGGTTCCGAGCTGCGACGGCGCAGCAGGTCGAGAGTGCTTTTTCCGCCGGCACGCAGGAGGCGATCGGTGTGCGCGGTACTGCAGAACCGCTCCCCGACGATGGTCGCCAGGGCGGCCCGGTCCTTCTCGGACAGGGCGCTGGGAGCGAGGACGACATCCCCCGGGTTCCGCTCCGGAGCCTCGGTGATCAACACCCCCAGCGCCTGCTGCAGCAGGGCTTTGATCCCGTCAGAGAGAACCTTCCGTTTCTCCGGCGCACCCCAGGCATCCCACTGCATCGGGGGTGCCGTCAGGACGGCCTGATCATCCGATCGCTCATTGCTCATGCGTTATAGTGTTACACATCATGTAAGAGTGTAACTAGGCTTCACCGTCGACCGCGCTCCCGCCACACCTGCCGGATGGGTCGTAACACCAGTCCCATCTGCCTGCGGGTCTTGCCGCGGGTCACCAGCACACCGATGATCGCGACCGCCCAGACCGGGTACTGCACCAGCCACGCCACGCGGAACGCCGCGAACGAGTACCCTCCCATCGCGTCGAGGATGAGCCCCATCGCCTGTATGACCAGCAACGAAGCGAGGAAACCGCCGATGTTGACCATCCCCTGCGCGGTACCCATGCTCGTGCTCGGGTTGAACATCCGGGCGTAGTCGAACCCGATCATCGAACCGGGACCGCCCACCGAAACGACCACCACGAGCAGAACCAGCATCCACATCGGCGCCGGCTCCGAAAGAGCGAGGACCGCCGTCCACATCGCGGCGTTGCTGATCATGATCGACAAAACAAGATATGACCGGCGCATGGGGAAACGCCCACTGAGGACGCCGATGATCGGCCCCGCGACGATCGCCGAGATCACCGACAGGGTGAGCAGCGAGCCTGCCTCCGCCGCTGATAGACCCTGCGCAGACCGCAGGTAGGGCACCCCCCACAGCAGCGCGAACGTGGTCATCGAGAACTGTGTGCCCATGTGCGTGAAGAATCCGAGCCGAGTGCCGGGACGCGCCCACACGGTTCTGATCTGCCGTCCCACCTCCCGCAGTCCCGCGGGCGCGGCCACTACCTCGAGGCCGGGCGGCGAGTTCCGGATCACCGAGACGGCCAGCACGAACGACAGCAACCCCAGTGAGGCGGCGCTGCCGTAGGCGAAGTTCCATCCGGGACCGTTGAGCAACAGCATCAACGGCAATGCCGACAGGATCTGGCCTATCTGCCCGAAGATGCCGGTCAGCTGGGACACCAGCGGGACGCGTCGCGGCGCAAACCACTGCGGCACCAGACGCAGCACCGAAATGAACGTCATCGCGTCGCCGATTCCGACGAGCACCCGCGCGGCGATGGCGATCGGCAGCGACTCGGTGACCGCGAGAAGCATCTGCGCCGACGCCATGATGAGGGCGCCGGACGCGATCATGCGCCGCGAACCGTACCGGTCGAGGAGCACTCCCGCCGGAATCTGCATTCCTGCGTACACCACGATCTGCAGGACGACGAAGCTGGAGAGCACGCTGGGACTGATCGAAAACCGTTCGGTTGCAGCGAGACCCGAAACACCGAATGAGGTGCGGTGGAGGACGGCGACGATGTAGGCGATGACCCCGACACCCCACACCAACCACACTCTGCTCATCGCAGATCAAACTACTCCCCGGCGACCGTTACCCGCCGGTTGCGCTACTCCCGCCCGAAGGACACCCACTGGGGATCGGCCGAGCGGTGGCCGACGGTGAGATCGGCGAGCAGGTCGAGACGAGCGATCTGGTCGTCGGTGAGCGTCAGCGCGAGCGCACCGGCATTCTCGGTGACGCGGGCAGCGAACCGGGTCCCGGGAATGGACACCGTCGGCAGCCCGAATGCGCGTCCTTTCGCGTCGAGCCACGCCAACGACACCTGGGCGGGGGTTGCCTCGAGTTCGGCGGCCACCTCGCGAACGACGTCGAGCACCTTCGAGTTCGCGGTCAGTGCGTCGTCACCGAACCGCGGGAAGCGCCGGCGCAGGTCGTGCTCGTCCAGGGCGGCCGGGTCGTAGGTGCCGGTGAGGAAGCCGCGCCCGACCGGCGAGTACGGGACGAATCCGATGCCGAGCTCTGCCGCCGCCGGGACGACCTGCCGTTCCACGTCGCGGCTCCAGATACTCCACTCGCTCTGGATCGCGGCGATGGGATGCACTCCCGACGCTCGCCGCAGTTCGTCCCCGGTGGCCTCCGACAGTCCGATGTGCCGGACCTTGCCTGCGGCGACCTGCTCGGCGATTGCCCCGACGGTCTCCTCGATCGGCACTGTCGGGTCGACGCGGTGCAGGTAGTAGAGGTCGATGTGGTCGACACCGAGCCGGGCCAGCGAAGCCTCGAGCGCCTGCGCCACGTACTCGGGCTTGCCGTTGATGCCGCGCTGACCATTGGCGATGTTGCCCACGAGACCGAACTTGGTGGCCAACTGCACTTCGTCGCGGCGTTCCTTCAGGACCTTGCCCACCGCCACCTCACTGGCACCTCCGCCGTACACGTCGGCCGTATCGATGAACGTCACACCGATGTCGATTGCATGGTGCAGGGTCGCGAGGGCTTCACCGGGATCCACGGGTCCGTACACGGGGGCGACGGACATGGCCCCGTATCCCTGCGCACTCACGGTCAGCCCGTCGGACAGTTGCACGGTGGGGAGGGAGTTACTCATGCCGACCATCTTTACCGACTGGGCGGCACCGTGCACCGTCTGGAATCGCACTGATCGATATGCGGGTCGGGTAGCACCGGCCTGCCACGGGATTCGGGCGACCGGGCTGTCGGCGCGCGCCTAGGCTGTGACTCATGACAATCTCGGATCCGAAGCCCCGCAGCCGCGACGTCACCGACGGACTGGAGAAGACCGCAGCCCGCGGAATGCTCCGCGCGGTGGGCATGGGCGACGACGACTGGGGGAAATCGCAGATCGGCGTCGCATCGTCGTGGAACGAAATCACCCCCTGCAACCTCTCGCTCGACCGCCTCGCGAAGTCGGTGAAGGACGGGGTTCATTCGGGCGGTGGATACCCGCTCGAGTTCGGCACCATCTCCGTCTCCGACGGGATCTCCATGGGGCACGAAGGCATGCACTTCTCCTTGGTGTCGCGCGAGGTGATCGCCGACAGCGTCGAAACGGTGATGCAGGCCGAGCGCCTCGACGGTTCGGTCCTCCTTGCCGGGTGCGACAAATCGCTGCCCGGAATGCTGATGGCCGCCGCCCGGCTCGACCTGGCCAGCGTCTTCCTCTACGCCGGCTCGATCCTGCCCGGTATCGCGAAACTGTCCGACGGCAGCGAACGACAAGTCACCATCATCGACGCGTTCGAAGCGGTCGGCGCCTGCTCCCGCGGACTGATGAGTCGTGAAGATGTCGACACCATCGAGCGCGCAATCTGTCCCGGCGAAGGTGCCTGCGGCGGAATGTATACCGCTAACACCATGGCCAGTGCCGCGGAAGCACTGGGTATGTCCCTTCCCGGCAGCGCCGCTCCCCCGGCGACCGACCGCCGCCGCGACGGCTTCGCCCGGCGCAGCGGCGAAGCCGTGGTCGAACTGCTTCGCCGGGGCATCACCACCAGCGACATCCTCACCAAAGAGGCATTCGAGAACGCGATCGCCGTCGTCATGGCGTTCGGTGGATCCACCAACGCCGTCCTGCACCTTCTCGCCATCGCTCACGAAGCCGGGGTCGAACTGACCCTCGACGACTTCAGTCGGGTCGGAGCACGTGTCCCGCACCTGGCGGATGTCAAACCGTTCGGCTCACACGTCATGACGGATGTCGATCACATCGGCGGTGTTCCCGTCGTCATGAAGGCGCTTCTCGACGCCGGACTCCTTCACGGCGACTGCCTGACGGTCACCGGCAAGACCATGGCGGAGAACCTCGCGGACATCGCGCCCCCGGACCCGGACGGCAAGGTGCTCCGCGCGATGAGTTCACCCATCCACCCGACCGGTGGCATCACCATCCTGAAGGGTTCACTCGCACCCGGGGGTGCCGTGGTGAAGTCGGCGGGTTTCGACTCCGACGTGTTCACCGGCACCGCCCGCGTCTTCGACCGCGAGCGAGCCGCGATGGACGCCCTCGAGGACGGCACCATCACCAGCGGTGACGTGGTCGTCATCCGCTACGAGGGACCCAAGGGCGGTCCCGGAATGCGGGAGATGCTGGCCATCACCGCCGCGATCAAGGGCGCCGGCCTCGGCAAGGACGTGCTGCTCCTCACCGACGGCCGCTTCTCCGGCGGCACCACCGGCCTGTGCGTCGGCCACGTCGCACCCGAGGCCGTCGACGCCGGGCCCATCGCCTTCGTCCGCGACGGCGACCAGATTCGGCTCGACGTGGGCACCGGGACCCTCGATCTGCTCGTCGACGAAGAGGAACTCACCGCCCGGAAGAACGGGTGGGAGCCACTCCCGCCGCGCTATACCCGTGGCGTTCTGGCCAAGTACACCAAGCTGGTCGGCTCCGCTTCCGGCGGCGCTGTCTGCGGGTAGGCGCTCCGCGCCCGTGAGTGGTTGACGAGTCCAGAGACTCGTTAACCACTCACGAGCGCCGAAGGCGCCTAAATGGGCCGGAAGCCTGCGCCCGGACCGCCGCTCGCATTCATGTCGCCGACGATCACCGACATGTTGGTTCCGATCTCCGGGCCGATGCACGGAGCAGCCAAATAGGCGTTGACCATGGCAACGAGGGTGGTACCGACGACCAGCGGTGCACCGGAATCGCCCTCCACCACGCACGCCTGCGTCCACGTCTCCTGGGTTTGCATCAGGTCGCCATACACGATTCCGCAGGTGTTGCCGGTGGTTCGTCCTTCCTTGCATGCGACCTGCGGGAAGCTGGCCGGGGCACCGATCTGGGTGATGGTGACATTGCCGACCCGGTTGACCGGCACCACCTTCGCCCGATCGAACTGGATCACCGCGTAGTCGAGCGCCGGGTTCGACTTCACGAACGTGCCCACCACTCCGGTGTCCAACGCAGCTTCGGAGACCACGGTGGAACCGACATCACCACAATGGCCCGCCGTCACACCGACCAGGCGACCGCCGCTGTCATTCCCGATCGTGGTGAGCGTGCACACCAACTCGTCATTCACCACGATCCCCGACCCACCCCCGAGGACCGCCGGAGGCGCGGCCGTCGCGATACCACTGCCAAGAAAACCCAGAACTCCCACCGTGGCTGCAACAACCGCCGCGAATCGTTTCAACATTGTTCGAACCTTCCCGGAAAATGAGCCCCGACGGCCGCGTGTCTCCCCATAAGAATCCCACCCCGCCCATTGCGCGCGTGGGGGAATGCGACGGAGAATCGCGACCGCCAGCCAGCTCACTCCCCGGCGCCGAGCGCCTCCAGCGCCTTCCGGGCGTCCTCGAGTTGCCTGCTCAGCTCCTCGACCCTCGCCGCGGCGAGGTTGCGCGCCGCAACGATGATCGACTCGACGGCCTCGATCGCCGTCTCCTCGCCCAGTTCGCGCACGGCACGCTCCACGGCCTCCGGCGAGACGGGGACGGCCTTACCCGGACGTTTGGCCCCGTGCGCGACGGTGACACTCCAGTCGTTGTCCGCTCCGGCGTGGATGGTGACGCTCACGCCGGCGGGGGCTTTCTTCGTTGTCCGTTTCGCGGGCGTCGCGGCGGGTTTCGGTGCGGCAGCGACGGGCTCGGGCGCCGACACGGTGCTCGGCGCCGGAGCCTTGGCGGCGGGCGGACCGGGCTCGATCTCCTGGTGGACAGCGGGCTTCGCGGGTACTGTCGCGGGTGCGGTCTTCGGTGCCGGAAGGCGTTTCATCATGAGCTCCTCCGCTTCGAACGGAAGCTCGTCGTCGACACCCTTGGGCCGAATCATCACCGTATTACCCTGCACCGAAAGAGCTCTCGCCGACGCGCCTGCTTCGAGACGAAGGCTCGGCATCGCCTCGCGCAGATACACGGTGGCGCGTCTGCCCTCCGCGATCGCAGCAGCGAGAGTCTCGAGATTCTCCGCTGTCAGGTGATCCGGTGTGGCGGCTGCACCGGAACGTCTACGGGGCGGCATGGCGCTGTCCTTTCTGGGGTGATCTCGCGAACGGGCTCGTGAGCCCAGCAACTCTCGCACACACCACCGACGTTTCCGCACCGGGCGGGCCCGCACAATGGCAGATTGAGAGCAGATCGAAGGCAAGTGATGAGCGCGCGAGAGGACAGCAGTGGTCGCGGACACCAATGACGACGAGACGGAGACGGTTCCGGAGGTCGAGCCGAGCCTGCTCCGCGACATCCAGGCCGACCTGGAGGAGTCGCTGCTCGGTGGCCCTCGGCGATACACCCGACTGGAGATCGCCGAGTTCGCGGGAGTATCGGTCGAACGTGCGGACCGACTGTGGGTGTCCATGGGTTACGCAGTGGACACCGACCCACACGGGGTGATGTTCACCGAGGGAGACATCGAAGCCCTGCGCACCATCGCGTCTCTCGTCGATCGAGGGATCATCTCGCCGGACCGCGAAGTGGCGGCTGCCCGCGCGCTCGGCCAATCGATGTCCAGACTGGCCGAGTGGCAGGTGTCGCTGATCAGCACCCACATCATCGAACAGCTCGCCGGCTCCACCGATAGTGACCCGGAAGCGATCCGGCGGCAAGTGCGCGAACTGACCGCCGACATCCTGCCCGCGGTCGAGTCGCTGCAGGCTTACGTGTGGCGACGGCACATCGCGTCCACGACGGGCCGCAACGTGGGCAACCCGGGCGAGGAAGTGGCTAGCCGCACTTTGGTCGTCGGCTTCGCGGATATCGTCGGGTACACCTCGCTCACCCGCCAATTGGGCGCGCGAGATCTCGCCGACCTGCTGGAACGGTTCGAGTCGGCTTCGGCGTCCGTGATCAGCGGACACCACGGCTGGGTGGTGAAGACCGTGGGCGACGAGGTGATGTTCGCAGTCGAGTCGCCGGCCGACGCCGCCGCCATCGCCTTCACTCTCCAGGAACAGGTACTCCCCGACGAGGGCGACCCGAATCTCCGAGTGGGCCTCGCGATGGGACCGGCTCTCGTACGATTCGGGGATCTCTACGGCTCCGTCGTCAACACCGCGGCGAGACTGACAAGTTCGGCACGTCCCGGCACGGTGCTGATCGACGACGAGCTCGCCGGCGCACTGGCCGACACCCCCGGCTGCTATCTCAAGCAGCTACGACCACGACGGGTCCGGGGTATACGGCGGCTCGAGCAGTATGTGCTGCGACGAGACCGCGAGGGCTAATTCTCTGGTGTCAGCTTCCGAAGGGCAGGGTTCCGGGCGGAATGGAGTATCCACTGCTTCCTGCGGCTACCCCGCCCCACGCACCGAGGATCCAGTTGAGTGCTTCAGTGATCATCGAGAAAGCCCTTCCCACATCATCTTGTCGACACGACCGGCAATTGGATGCCGGGCGCAGGTGCCACGGTAACGACGCGGTCCCGAGCTGTCGACGTCACAGAGCCTGAGCTGGCGGAACTTCGGCAATCACCGGCGACGGCCGCGACGCGATCTGCGCGGCCCGCGCGGCCAGGAAGTCGTCGACGATCCGTTCGCAGGCCTCCCGGCCCAGCGGGGTCAGCGTCGCGAGGCGAGTGAAGACGAGTGGGCCGACCAGTTGAGCGAGCGCGAGGTCGTAGTCGAATTCACCGAGCCGCTCGGCGGCCTCCGGTGTCCCGAAGATCCGGTCGAAGGCCGCGCGGTACTGTTCCACGATCGTCTGCCTCAGCGTGCGCAGTTCCGGCTTGTCCGACTCCAGCGCAGCCGCACTGGAATAGTCCTCCAGCGCCGGGCCCATTCCCAGCCAGCACATCGCGGTGACGTGCATCGGCGCGCTCTCGATCAGGGTGGCCTGACTGACCATCAACTCGACCAGCTGGTCGCGGAGATCGCCCTCCTCGGAAACGGTCGGAGCGGGCGGAATGAGTCGTCCGAATGCAGCGGCCACCAACTCTGTGCCGTTGCCGAAATGCCGGTACAGCGTGGCACGCGCCACCTTCGCCAGTGCGGTGACGGCATCGATGGTGACGGCTTCCGTACCACCCTTGGCGAGCAGAGTCGTCGCTGCGTCGAGAAGCCTCGCGCGGGAACGCTGCTTGCGGGGATCCTGCTCGGTCATCTGGCCGCCGTTCTCGCCGTGGACACCACTTGTGAACTAACAGTCTACCAACGATACTGACAGTCTCATTTCCTATCGGGAGGACCACCGTGCATCCTCGCAACGAGGCACCACAGGTACAGGCCGACCAACCGGACACGACTGGATGGACGTTCCGGCAGATATGGATGCTGGTGGTTTCCTGCTGTGCGGTCGCGCTCGTCGTCGCAGCGATGGCGGCGCTGAACACCGCGTTGCCGGACCTGGCACGCGACACCGGGGCCACCCAGAGTCAGCTCACCTGGATCGTTGACGGCTATACCCTGACGCTCGCGGCCCTGCTCCTGCCCGCAGGCGCACTCGGGGATCGGTACGGCCGACGTGAACTTCTCATGCTGGGACTGCTCGTTTTCGGCGCCGCCACCGCGGTGCCCCTCATCAACGACGCGCCCGAGTGGATCATCGGATCGCGAGTGGCTGCGGGAGTGGGGGCAGCCTTCGTGATGCCCGCGACGCTGTCGCTGCTCACAGCGGGTTTTCCGCCGTCGCAGCGCGGGCGGGCCGTGGGCATCTGGTCCGGCGTGGCCGGTTCGGGTGCCATCGCCGGAATGCTGGTGTCCGGTGCGCTTCTCGAAAAGTGGTCGTGGATGGCGATCTTCGTCAGCCTCGCGGTGGTGTCCGGGCTCATCCTGCTCGTCAGCTTCACCATTCCCTCGTCCAGGGACGCGAGCCATTCTCCGCTCGACCTGCCCGGCACTGCATTGATCGTGACCGCCGTCGGCATGTTCGTCTTCGGCACCATCGAGGCCCCGCATCGAGGCTGGCTGGATCCTGTCGTCCTGGTTCTGCTCGTCGGCGGACTCGTCGCCGCCGGCGCTTTCGCCTGGGTGGAACTCCGCCGAGAACATCCCCTTCTCGACGTGCGATTGTTCGGCAATCGTGCCTTCGGGTCGGGGTCGATGTCACTGCTCCTGCAGTTTCTCGCCTCCCTCGGGCTCTTCTTCCTGGCGATCCAGTACCTGCAGTTGGTGCTGGAGTACTCGCCCCTGCAGTCGGCGCTGGCGCTCGCGCCCATTGCGGTTCCGGTCGTCATGATGTCCGCCGTCATGCCGCTGGTCGTCCCGCACGTCGGCCTCCGGCCACTTCTGGCGGCCGGGACCGCCATCCTCGGCGCGGGAATCTTCCTGCTGGTTCGCCTGGATGCGGATTCGAGTTATCTGGAGGTGTCCTTCCCCCTCATCGTCGCGGCCTTGGGCATCGGGCTGTGCACCGCACCTGCCACCGCCGCGATTGTCCAGAACACTCCCGATGCCAAGCAGGGCGTCGCCTCTGCCGTCAACGACGCCGCCCGCGAGATCGGGTCGGCCATCGGAGTGGCCCTGGCCGGCAGCATCCTCGCCACCGGCTACAGCCGGAACGTCCAGCCGGCGGTCGACGCACTTCCCGAACAAGCGAAGGAACCGGTCTCCGGCTCACTGGCGGCCGCACTGCACGTCGCCGAAACGGCGGGCCCACAGGGCGAGCAGCTGGCGACGTTCGCGCGCGACGCATTCCTGAAGGGAATGGACGAGGCCTCCGTCGTCTTGGCCGGAGTGTTGTTCGCCTCCGCGGTCCTGCTCGGAATGTGGGCGCCCGGTCGCCGACACCCGTCGGTTCGCGTCGATGCAGCCGAGCGGGATGCCGCCGAGCGAACGGCCGACATCGACTGAATGAACGTTGCCCTTGTGACCCCTGTCATTGTATCGTTCAGTATCAGTAACACGATGTCACACTTAATTGACCGCACCGGCCACTGATCAAGGGGTAGTCATGACCGCATCGATTGTCGTCTCCGACCGCGAAGAGACCGCTCAGCGCCTGCTGGCGTCCTCGGCCCGCAAGTCCTACGACCCGATGGTGGAGGTCGACTGGGAAGCACCCATTCCCGACGACAAGTTCGGGCTCACGCCCGAGTGGAGCACCCTGTACGGCACCGCGCTGTGGGACGAGATGACCGACGCGCAGAAGATCGAGCTCACCAAGCACGAGGCGGCGAGCGTCTCGAGCGTCGGGTTGTGGTTCGAGATCCTGTTGATGCAGATGCTGCTCCGCGACGTGTACGGGCGCGACAAGCACTCCCGGCACGTCCAGTTCGCCCTCACCGAGGTGGCCGACGAGTGCCGCCACTCGGTGATGTTCGCTCGCGCCGGCGAACGCCTCGACATGCCGAGTTACGGCCCGCACCCCGTGATCCACAAGCTCGGACGTATCTGGGGTGGCTTCTTCAAGGGCGCCAATGCGTACGCCAGCGTGATGGCCGCCGAGGAGATCCTCGACATGATGCAGCGCGACTTCATGAAGGACGAGCGGGTGCAGCCCGTCACTCGGACGGTGAGCAAGATCCACGTCCTCGAAGAAGCCCGGCACATCCGCTTCGCACGCGAGGAAGTCGGACGACGCATCGAGGGCGCCAGCTGGGCACGACTGCAGCTGGAGCGCCTCAACACGGCCGTCGTCGTCTACTTCGTCATGAAGAGCATGATCCGCAAGGAGGTGTACTCGAATGCCGGCCTCGATCCGGAGCGTGCCATCGCCGAGGCCAAGCGGAACCAGCACTACAAGGACACCGTCCGCACGTCCGGTTCCAAGCTGATGCAGTTCCTCGACAGCGTCGGCCTCGTCGGCGGCCCGTCCAAGCGGCTGTACAAGAAGGTCCACCTGCTCTGAGTCAGCTGGGCACAGTGTCCAGATAGGACACACAGGTCGAGGTGATTTCGAGTACGCGTGCCGAAGGGATGTCGAAGAACATTCCCGCCACGCGCACTCGGCCCTCGGCCGCTGCTGCGCCGACCACCGGATGCCGTTGCAGGGTCTGTAGCTGTACCGCGACGTTGACCATTCCCAACCGGTCCACTTCGTCGAAGCCGAGCTCCTCAGCCGCACGTGCCACCGGATGACCACTGAGGAACGCCTTGTGGCTCGGCTGCGCGAACGTCAGCCACTGCTCGACGGGCCCCTGCTCGGCGATCGAGTGGTCGTCTCGTTCTTTCCCCTGTCCAAGTACAGCTTTCATGGCACCGCAACCCGAGTGGCCGCACACGATGACGGAGCTGACGTTCAGTTCCTCCAATGCAAACGTCAGCCCGGCTTCGACCGACACGTCCTGTCGGCCCACCGGGACGAGATTGCCGACATTGCGCACCGTGAAGAGATCGCCCGGACCGCTGCTGGTGATCACGTTGGGCACGATGCGAGAATCGGAACAGGTGAGGAACAGCGAATCGGGGCTTTGACCGTCCTTCAGGTCGTCGAGGTGCGACTGCAGGTGTGCGGCGTTGCGCCGGTGGTACTCGGCCACTCCCGCCAGCAGTGGGCGCAGGGCGACCGGCGTGGAGTCGTCTGCGCGAGAGTGCCGCGGCTGCCAGCTTTTCCAGGGGGCGAACCTCCGGGCGCTCGCCACTCCGACCCCGCGCTGTGGAGGCGCGTCACCGATGGAGTCCATGTCGACGGTGCCGAGAGCATCGATCACCACAATCCCACCCGACCGCTCATGGTGCCGCTTCCACTCGTCGATCGCCTCGAACATGGCGTGGTCCAGAAAGTCGACAGCCAGTTCCACGGTGACGTGCGCACCGTCGGGCACCTTCGCGAGCAGCCCGGTCAATGCAGGCATGGACAGGAAGCTGCATGACCCCTCGACGGTCACGCGCCACCGGCCGGATCCCTCGGTCCCGGAACCACCGATGGGCTCCGCACGCATCTTCGGGTGGATGACCCGCCACAGCAGCAGGATCACGGCGAGAGCCAGGCCGAGGAGCACTCCCTCGAGCAGGTTGAGGAAGACGACACCCGCCACGGTGACCCCGTACACCCACAGGTCGCCGGTGCGCCGGGCCGTGCGCAAATCGGCGAGCTTGACGAGCTGGATACCGATCACGATGAGCAGTCCGGCGAGCGCGGCCATCGGGATCTGCTGGACCAGCGCGGTCAGCAGCGCGGCGAAGACGAGAATCCACACTCCGTGCAATACAGCCGACGCCCGGGTTCGTGCACCCGCCGCGACGTTGGTGGAACTCCGCACGATCACACCGGTGACCGGCAGTCCCCCGATCAGCCCCGAAACCATGTTGGCCGATCCCTGGCCGACGAGTTCCCGGTTGAATTCGGTTCTTTCGCCGCCGTGCATCTTGTCCACCGCGACTGCGGAGAGCAGGCTCTCGACGCTGGCGATCAGCGCCACCGTGAGCACACCTGTTGCCACCGCCAGCCACGGGCCTTGTGGCATCGCGGGTAGCGACAGCGCGTCGAACAGCGAGCCGTCCAACGTGATTCGATCGATGTCGAGCGGAAGAACCAGTGAGGCAAGGGTGGCCGCCGCAACCGCGACGAGCGGTCCGGGGAGCATGCCGAACTTGGGTGGCACCTTCTTCCACAGCAATAGAATGGCGATCACGGCCGATCCGATGAGAACCTCGCCGTATCGTGCGGATGCGAGTTGAGACGGAAGCTGCGTGATGTTGGCCCACGTCGAGCTGTGCGATCCACCTCCGAGGAGAACGTGAATCTGCTGAAAAGCGATGGTGATTCCGATCCCGGCCAGCATTGCATGGACCACGACGGGAGCGATCGCCAAGGCAGCTCGCGCAATTCGGCTGAGCCCGAAGATGATCTGCAGGAATCCGGCCGCGACGGTGATGGCACAGGTGGCGCGCCACCCGAAGGTGCCTACCAATTCTGCTACTACGACGGTCAATCCGGCCGCCGGACCGCTGACCTGAAGGGGTGATCCGCCGATCGATCCGGCCACCACGCCGCCGACGATCGCGGCGATGAGGCCCGCCATGACCGGGGCATCGGATGCGATGGCGATTCCGAGCGACAGCGGCAGGGCGACGAGGAAGACGACGAGCGAGGCAGGCACGTCGTACCGGGCGTTGCGTCGCAACCTCTCACCGAGGGTCGGTCCGGGGACGGCAGCGGATGGGGGCGCTTTCTCATTCTCGAGGATCGACATGTCGACACCTTACGGTGACGACCGGGCGAAACGCCCGAATCGGCTGCCGTCCTGTGGCATGTGTCACCGACGCTGAAGGTTTCGCGCGAACACAACGAAAACAACTGGACAACAGGCATATACATCGGGACCCTGTCGTCCTGCCCTCCGGCCGAGGCCGGACGTTCGCTCCGCCCACAACGTCTCATGGCACCTCGTGCACCATATGCTTCGCCTACCGCGCGGGGTATCGTGGGAGAGGAAAGCAGCCCAGAGGGAGCACCATCATGAAGCTCGCACTGTCGACGACTTTGCACACCTCGTTCGATGACGCCGTCGAGCGCACCCGCCAGGCTCTGGCCGAGCAGGGTTTCGGAGTGCTCACCGAGATCGATATGAAAGCCACCCTGAAGGCGAAGCTCGGTGAGGATATGGAGGACTATCTGATCCTCGGAGCCTGTAATCCGCCGCTCGCGCACCGCGCGGTCGACGTGAACCGGCAGATCGGCTTGCTCCTGCCCTGCAACGTGGTGGTGCGCGCCGATACCTCCGCCGAGAACACGATCATCATCGACGCGATGAATCCGGCGCTGATGGTGTCCGTGGCCGAGGAGCAGGGCCTCTGTGAGGTCGCAGACGAGGCCACCACCAAGCTGCAGGCAGCCATCGACGCCCTCACCGCGCAGAACGCCTGACCACGCCGCCGCCGAAGTCAGCGCACCTTCGGCGTCTTCCTCGTGCTCACAGCGATCCGATTCCAGGCATTGATCGTGAGAATCAGTGAGATGAGCTGAGCCAGCTCGGCCTCGTCGAAATATTCCTCGGCCTGCTCATACACCGAGTCGGGGACGAATCCGTCGGTCAACACCGTGATCGACTCGGCCAAGGCGAACGCCGCCCGCTCCTTCTCGGTGTACAGGCCGTGCGCCTCCTCCCAGGCGTTGAGGAGAAACAGCTTCTGTTCACTCACCCCGATCTTCCTGGCGTCGGCAGTGTGCATGTCGATGCACCACGCGCAGTGGTTGATCTGGGAACACCGGGTGAGTACCAGCTCGACCAGCTCGGGGTCGAGTTCCTGACGAGCCGCGGCGTCGAGGGCGATCATTGCCTTGTATACGGCGGGCGCCTTCTTCGCGATGTCGACCCGCGTCTTACGTTCCGTTGTGGTCATACGACAAGACTATGCGCCCAGTAGCCCAGGTTCGTGGTTCAATCCGGTCATGGAAAGTTGGGCCAATTCGGGCGTGGGACGGGATCTCCACCTCGACATGGTGTCCTCGTCCGGCACTCCTTCGACCACGCCGCGCGCCGACCTGGTCGCGGCGCTGCGCACGGCGATTCGTTCGGGCCGACTCCTGCCCGGCACCGTCCTGCCACCGTCGCGCACCCTGGCGGCCGATCTCGGTCTCGCACGCAACACGGTGGCAGGCGCGTACGCCGAGCTCGTCGCCGAAGGCTGGCTCACTGCACGCCAGGGTTCGGGCACCCGGGTGGCGGACCGCGCCCGAAAGCCGCAGCAAACCCCCCGCATGCGTCGGGGCGTCCCGCCTCCACCACCGATGAGTCTGATGCCCGGCTCCCCCGATGTCGCAGAGTTCCCGCGAACCGCCTGGACAACCGCGGCGCGACGCGCCCTGACAGCGGCACCCCATGACGCGTTCGGTCCCGGCGACCCACGGGGACGGATCGAATTACGCCGCGCCGTAGCCGAATACGTCACCCGCACGCGCGGCGTCCGCGCCGACCCGGAGTCCGTGGTGGTGAGCGCGGGTTCCGGACACGGATTGTGGCTGCTCGCCCGCGCACTCGGCGGCCCGATCGGAGTGGAGAGTTACGGGTTACATCTGCACCGCGCACTCCTCCGTGACGCCGGGGTGGCCACCGTTCCGTTGGCACTCGACGATTTGGGCGCTCACCCGCCCGATGTGACAGGCCAATCTCTCACCGCGGCACTCGTCACGCCGGCGCACCAGTTCCCGACCGGTGGCCCGCTGCACCCCAGTCGGAGAACCGCTTTCGTGGACTGGGCGAGCAGTACCGGCGCGGTGGTGATCGAAGACGATTACGACGGTGAATTCCGCTACGACCGACAGCCCGTCGGTGCGCTCCAAGGTCTGGCGCCCGAGCACGTGGTGTATCTCGGCACCGTGAGCAAAAGCCTGTCTCCCGCGGTGCGCGTGGGCTGGATGGTGCTCCCCGATCGGCTGATCGACGACGTACTGGCGGTCAAGGGCGACTACGAAAGGTGGGTCAGCGCTACAGAACAGCTCACCCTCGCCGAGTTCATCGGGTGTGGCGGGCTCGATCGGCACGTCCGTCGGATGCGCACCCTGTACCGCCGACGCCGCGACACCCTGGTTGCCACCCTGGCATCTCGCGCACCGCACGTGCACGTCGCCGGCATCGCGGCCGGATTGCACGCCGTACTCGAACTTCCAGCAGGAACGGAAGAGGCCACGGTGGCACGCGCCGAGGCGCTGGGTCTGGCCGTCATCGGTCTGCGCACGTTCCGCCATCCGGATGCCGAAGACGATCGGCCGGACGGTCTCGTCGTCGGCTACAGCACACCGTCGTCCGCGCGCTTCGCCGCCACACTCGACGCACTGTGCCTGGCGCTGCCCACCCGTTGAGCGCATTTCCTATAGGACTAGTCGGAATGCGAGTCTTCCGGTTACAGTCTGTTCCGTGACCGACTTCCACGCGATCGATTCCGGCGAGCTGCTGACGCGGCGCCGCCATGTCGATTTCGCGTTGGTGTGTACCTCAGGGTGTCCGAGTCTCTGATCGGACTCATCCCGGCGTGACATTTTTCCTCCGCCGGGCCAATCCCGTACACCCTCCGTTCGAAGGATTCGCCATGTCTGCCACCGATACCGCGTCACTGTCACACCTGTCGTCCGTCATCGCCGCCACCTCCGACGCCGTCTCCCAGAATCCCGCCAACGCCCAGGTCGTGTTCCGCGCGTCCGCCCAGGCGCACGACGCTGTGGCCAGCACAGTCACCCTCGGCAAGTACAGCGTCGAGGTGGACGAACCGCCCGCGCTCGGTGGTGACAACGCCGCCGCCAACCCCGTCGAGTACTACCTCGCGTCGCTGCTGTCGTGCCAGGTGGTCACCTACCGCTTCTGGGCCGACAAGCTCGGAATCCGAGTGGACGACATCTCCGCCCGGGCCGAGGGAGATCTCGACGTGCGTGGGTTCTTCGGCTTCGACGAGTCCGTCCGTGCCGGGTTCGGCGAAGTGCGCGTCGTCGTGACACTGACCGGCCCGGAATCGCGGGAGCGCTACCGCGAGCTGCAGGAAGCGGTAGATGCACACTGCCCCGTCCTCGACCTCACCCGCAATTCGACCCCGGTCCACACCGTGGTCGAAACACTCACCAGCGAAAACTGATTCACCACATCCACCTCACCGAATTCGGAGTACACCACTCGTGACCGAGAGCATCGACCCCAGCATCAACTGGTCGTTCGAGACGAAGCAGATCCACGCCGGGCAGACGTCCGACGCCACCACGAAGGCGCGGGCACTGCCGATCTACCAGACCACCTCGTACACCTTCGACAACACCGATCATGCTGCCGCACTGTTCGGTCTGGCCGAGCCGGGCAACATCTACACCCGCATCATGAACCCCACCCAGGACGCCGTCGAGCAGCGCATCGCCGCACTCGAGGGGGGCGTCGCCGCGCTGCTGCTGTCCTCCGGGCAGGCCGCGGAGACCTTCGCGATCCTGAACCTCGCCGAGGCCGGGGACCACATCGTCTCCAGCCCATACCTGTACGGCGGCACCTACAATCTCTTCCACTACACGTTGCCCAAGCTGGGCATCGCGGTGTCGTTCGTCGAGGATCCCGACGACCTCGAGCAGTGGGCGTCGGCCGTCCGACCGAACACCAGGGCGTTCTACGGCGAGACCATCGCCAACCCCAAGAATCACATCCTCGATCTGCCCGGGATCTCGAAGGTCGCGCACGACAACGGCCTTCCGCTGATCGTCGACAACACGGTGGCCACGCCGTACCTGCTCCAGCCGTTGAAGCACGGGGCCGACATCGTCGTGCATTCGGCCACCAAGTACCTCGGCGGGCACGGCACGGCGATCGCCGGCGTGATCGTCGACGGTGGCACCTTCGACTGGACCCAGGGTCGGCACCCGAACTTCACCACCCCCGACCCCAGCTACCACGGTGTCGTCTTCGCCGATCTGGGTGCTCCCGCATTTGCACTGAAGGCGCGCGTGCAGTTGCTGCGCGACCTCGGTTCCGCGGTGGCCCCGTTCAACGCGTTCCTCATCGCTCAGGGCATCGAAACGCTGAGCCTGCGTCTCGAACGGCATGTGGCCAATGCCCAGAAGGTCGCCGAATACCTCGAAGCCCGTAGCGAGGTGACGACGGTGGCCTACGCCGGTCTCGCGTCTTCACCCTGGCACGAGCGCGCACAGCAGCTGACCCCCAAGGGAGCCGGCGCCATCGTGACGTTCGAACTCGCCGGGGGCGTCGACGCCGGTAAGAAGTTCGTCAATGCGCTCACCCTGCACAGCCATGTCGCCAACATCGGTGACGTGCGTTCCCTGGTGATCCATCCCGCGTCCACCACGCATTCGCAGTTGACTCCGGAGGAGCAGCTCGCCGCCGGGGTCACGCCCGGGCTGGTCCGCCTGGCTGTGGGCATCGAAGGTATCGACGACATCCTGGCCGACCTCGACGCCGGGTTTGCCGCAGCGGGCGTCTGATTGGGAAGACGAGAGGGCGCGGGGCTGCTCGGCCCCGCACCCTCTTGCGTCAGATCATCCGACGCTCGTACCGACGATCACTCGTGCCGGGGTACGCCCGACACCACGCGGGAAAGTGCGTGTAAGTCATCCGTCAGCAGGCGAAACAGCCAGTACGCCGCGACGAACGCGAAGACACTTCCGACGCACAGCACACGGAGCGCGACCACCACGTGCGGTAGGTCTTCCGCGGGAATGAACGTTGCACCCGCGACACCGAGCAACGGCACCGCGGCGGCCGCGGCCAGGAAGAACATGCTGCGCCGACCCAGCCGGTGCAGCATGCGGGCGTCGGCAGCACTGATCTCCCCGTGCGGCAGGAAGACCGGGTACAGGCAGCGGACGGCATAGAAGTTGACGAAGAAGAACGGATAGACGACGGCGATGGCGCCGCAGACCAGTTGTGCGGCCGTGAAGTGGACAACCGTATTCCACGGCACCTCACTTCCACTGATCTGCAACGTGGCCGGGACGATGATGCCGGTCACCGCCCACAGTCCGAGACACAGTAGGGCGCATCGTTGTCCGAGCAGCAGGGTGTCTTTGCGGGCGCGGGCGAGGTGGCCGCCGTCATACGCCTTTCCCTTCCGAAGCCCACCGGCCACCGTGGTCAGATACAGCGTCATAGAGACGGTGCCCACAACCCCGATCACAAAGGCCGTGGCGTAGTCGATTCGCGTGATGCGCTCGAAACTGCTCTGCGCGGTGGGCGGTAGCTTGCTGATGATCAGCGTGGTGTTGTGTTGATAGCTGTACAAAATTGCCAGGAGATTCGGTACGGCGATGGCGAGGAACATGATCGGGTGCGTCCACCGCCGCATCCGCAACCGCCAACTTCCCGGTGGTGGATCGACGAGATCGCGGGCGTGGGCATCGAGACACACGTCGAACTGTTGGGACATTTCGGCTCCGGTGGAGAACCGATCCGCCGGCTCGGGCTCGAGCGACTTCAGCAGCACTCGCCGCAACGCGCTCGGGCAGTCGGCCGGCAGGTCCGCGATCGCGGGTTCGTGACGGCCGCGGCGTCGTTCGAGCATCGCGTCGAGGGTGGTGCGATCTCCGGGCGGGTGCGTTCCCAGTTCCGCGTCGGTGTCACCGGACGGCGTGTCGTCGAAAGGCTTACGTCCGGTGAGCAGTTCCCACAGCACCACGGCAAGCGAGTACAAATCACTTCGGGTGTCGAGGTCTGCCGCGGTCCCCGGCCGATCTGGATGGATCGCCTCGAGCTGCTCCGGCGACATGTACGCGAGTGAACCACCGAAGTACGCGACCGGGCTGGTCCCGGGAAGAGTCTCGCTGAAGCTGATGTTGAAATCGGCCAGCTTGGGGACGCCCTCTGCCGTCAGCAGCACGTTGGCGGGCTTGATGTCCCGGTGTAGAACACCGTGTTTGCCGGCGTAGTCGAGGGCCTCGGCCAATCGGCGGCCCAGCCACGCCACGGTCTCCGGCCACGACAGAGCTGCGACTTCCTCACGTACCCGGGATTCACTGGGCCGTATCTCGCCCTTGCTGACCAACTCCCGATCGACTGCCTCCAGCAGCAGAAGTCCGGTACGCAGGCCGGGCGCCGTCTCGCGCACTCGCGCGACCACCCCGAGCAACGTGCCACCCGGCACATACTGCATGTACAGCAATCGCAGCATTCGATCGGCGAGGAGGCGCTGATCGAAGACCCGGACGATGTAGTCGTGATCGAACTGGGCGAGGGTTTGCGGCTCGGTTCCGTGGTCCTCGGAAATCTTCACCGCGACCAGTCGTTGCATCGACCGCTGACGGGCGAGGAAGACCCGGGCAAACGCTCCTCGCCCCAGGACCGTCATCAAGTCGAAGTCGTCGACCCGCTGCCCGACGTCGAGATCGCCGAGTTCCGTACTCCTCGGGGGCGGCGCCGCGGAGGTGTGTTCGAGGTGGTGAATCGAGGTGCTGTGGTACTCGCCGGTGCTCAGCAATTTTTCGAGTTCGTCGGCCTGCGCCGGAAACGTCCGCGTGTATTCCGAGGCGTCGACCGGCTGACCGCTACGCCTGCGTAGATGGAATTCCTCGTAGATCAAGTCTGGCGGTAACGGCCACCTGCCGAGCTCGGGAAGCTCGTCGCGGTACTCGGCCAGCCGCTTCGGGTGGTCGCCGCGGAGCCACCGCTTTTCCAGGTCGACCTTGATCAACTCGATCAGCGACACCCTGCGCAGCGCCGGATCAGCGGGCAGGTAATCGGTGAGGTCCGGAGCGGGGCCGGACGACTCCCACGCTGCCGTGAATCGCCCGACGATGTCGCCGACCGCGGTCGACTGTGGCGGCGGGCCGCTGGACACCGTCGCTTCCGGTGTCGGTCGGACCAAGCGCGTCACAAGCTTCTCGGACGCTAGCGGTCGTTCCGTGAACCTCGCCCGGAGAACATGCAGACCATGGTAGCTCGACGATCCCCGTGCTACTGCAGTTCGGAAACGGGGGTGGTGAGGTCGATGTGGACGCCGATGCCCTGCAAATTTCCGTGCAGCACCTGCCAGATCGACACCTCGAGGAACTGCGCCACCGCGTCACTGCCCAGTGTCGACTGCGGATTGCTCAGCCATCGGTTGACGCTCGCATCCACCAGTCCCACCAATCCGAAGGCCAGCGGCTCCGCAAGATCTGCGTTGTCTGCCACCTTCTCCAGCACGGCCGCCAGCAGGCCGGCGAGCTGGAGTGCGATGGCAGTCTTCGTCCCGGTCACGACACGCGAACCGGTAGTGCGCCTGCTCGGCGACCCGGTGCCGAGGAATTGGTGCAGACGGGGAAATTCGACGATCCACGCCAGGTACGTCTCCACGGCCCGCGCGATGGCTTCACCTACCGTCCCCTCCGGGGTCAGCGTCGGCGCCAGATCTGCCATCAGACGTTCGATGATGCGTCCGCGGAGCTGCTCGTCGAGGTCGCCCCGGTCGGTGAAGATGCGGTAGACCACCGATCGTGGGACGTCGGCGCGCTGCGCGATCTGCTGCACCCCGACGTCGGGGCCGTCCTCGTTGATGGCATCCATCGCGGCATCGAGAATCCGGCTTCGGCGTTCCGCCTTGTGATCCTCCCAGCGGGTGGCGCGACCGTCCCCGGGGGGCGAGGTGGCGGTGTCGACTTTGTCCGGCATCCGCCATACGTTACTCACCACGTAGTTGACTGGACAGCACGTCTCACATACTTTTGGTGGACAGCGTGTCACACACACATTTCTCAGGAGCCGCAATGGGTAACAGGGTGTTCGTGGTCGGAGTCGGGATGACAAAGTTCGAGAAGCCCGGCGCACGCGAATGGGACTATCCGGACATGGCGCGGGAGGCCGGCGGCAAGGCCCTGGCCGATGCCGGAATCGACTATCCGCTCGTCGAGCAGGCGTACGTGGGGTATGTGTACGGCGAGTCGACGTCGGGGCAGCGCGCCGTCTACGAACTCGGCCTCACCGGCATCCCGATCGTCAACGTCAACAACAACTGCTCGACGGGGTCGACCGCCCTGTTCCTCGCCACGTCGGCGATCAGGAGCGGCCAGGTCGACTGCGCACTGGCACTCGGCTTCGAGAAGATGCAGGCCGGTTCGCTCGGGTCCACATACGACGATCGCGAACAGCCGATGATGCGCCACCTCCTCGCGCTCGCGGAACTGCAGGAGTTCGCGATGCCGCCCGCGCCGTACATGTTCGGTGCAGCCGGTAAGGAGCACATGGAGCGATATGGCACCACCGCGGAACAGTTCGCCAGAATCGGCGTCAAGAACCACCGCCACTCGCAGAACAACCCCTACGCCCAGTTCCAGGACGAGTACACGCTCGACCAGATCCTCGACTCCAAGCAGATCTACGGTCCCCTCACCAAGTTGCAGTGCTCCCCGACGTCCGACGGCTCCGGCGCGGTGATCGTGGCCAGTGAAGACTTCGTCGAGAAGCACGACCTCGCCGGTCAGGCCGTCGAGATCGTCGGGCAGTCGATGGTGACCGATCTCCCCAGCACGTTCGAGGACAGGAGTGCAATCAGCCTGGTCGGTGCAGACATGACCCGCACGGCCGCCGCTCGCGTCTACGAGCAGGCCGGGATCGGTCCCGAAGACATCGACGTCATCGAACTGCACGACTGCTTCTCCACCAACGAATTGCTCACCTACGAGGCGCTCGGTCTCTGCGCCGAGGGCGAGGGCGGCAAACTCGTCGACAACGACGACACCACGTATGGCGGACGCTGGGTGGTCAACCCGTCCGGCGGTCTGATTTCCAAGGGACACCCGCTGGGCGCCACCGGACTCGCCCAATGCAGCGAACTCACCTGGCAGCTCAGGGGAACCGCCGACGCACGGCAGGTCGACGGCGCGAGCGTCGCTCTCCAGCACAACATCGGCCTCGGGGGCGCAGTAGTCGTCACCGCGTACCGCGCTCTCTGAACTCTTTCCTACCCACCTCGAACACACTTAGGAGTAACTCATGGCTTCCGTTTCCGTCTCCGCTGCGCTTCCCGCCTCCCCCGACAAGGTGTGGGACGAGCTGTCCAACCTGTCCCGCTGGGAAGAGTGGCTCACGATCCACCAGTCGTGGAAGAGCGAGGTCCCCGCCGAGGTGGCACTCGGATCGAAGTTCACCGAGGTGGTCTCCGTGATGGGCATGGCCAACAAGATCGAGTGGACCGTCACCGAGGTGCAGGTGCCCGAAATGGTGAAGATCTCCGGCACCGGCATGGCGGGTGTCACCGTCGAATTCACGCTGAAGGTCGAGCCGGACGGTGCCGGATCCAAGGCAATCATCGACGCAAGCTTCACCGGCACGATGATCGTCGGCCCCATCGGCAAGGCCGTCGCCAAGAATGCGAAGGCGGACCTGGAGGCATCCCTGGCCGGGTTCGCCGACATGGTGGGTTGATCCGTATGACTACCCCCGCAGTCGAATTCGACACGAGTGGTCTCGGCGAGTGGACGGATCCGGAGCGGTTCGAGGTTACTGCCGAGCGCATCGCCGAGTACGCCGCGGCCACCAACGATCCCATCGAACGCCACCTCGCCGGAGAGGTCGCACCACCGGCGTTTGCTGTGGTGCCGGCGTTCACCTCGATGGCGCCGGCGGCACTGTCCGTCGCCCCGGTCGAACTGCTCATGAAGCTCGTGCACGGGGAACAGGATTTCTTCTTCCACCGTCCTATCCGCCCCGGCGACAACCTGGTGGTCCGCGCGAAGCCGATCGGATTCGAGGGGCGGGCGAACGGTTCCACCGTCGTCGTGTACGTCGAAACCCGCACAGAGCAGGGCGAACTCGTCAACGAGCAGTGGATGACCGCATTCTTCCGGAAGGTAGATGCGGGAGCCGGACTCGGCGCGCAGGCACCTGCACACCGGTTCGACGAATCCCTTCGCGGGCAGGCGCCGGAAGCGTCGATCACCCAGCACATCGACGACGACCAGACGTTCCGGTACTCGCCTGCCTCCGGTGATCCGATGCCGATCCACCTGGACGACGAGATCGCGCGGATGTCCGGGCTCCCCGGAATCATCAACCACGGCCTGTGCACCATGGCGTTCACCTCGTGGGCGGCGCTCACCGAACTTGCCGACGGCCGGGTCGAACGCCTCCGCAGGCTCGCGGTGCGGTTCGCCAAGCCAGTCCTGCCCGGCCAGGACATCACCACGCAGTTCCGGCAGGTCGCCGAGTCCACGGGCGGGACAACGTCGTACGCCTACGAGACGACCGTCGGCGACGAACTCGTCATCAAGGACGGCCTCGCCGTCATCGCGGACACAGAAGCCTAGGAGTACGTACACATGGGAACACTCGACGGACGGGTAGCCATCGTCACCGGCGCCGGGCGCGGGATCGGGCGGGAGCACGCCCTGCTCTTCGCCCGGGAGGGGGCCGCCGTGGTCGTCAACGACCTCGGCGGTGCGAACGACGGCACCGGCGAGGACGCAGGCCCGGCCCAGCAGGTGGTCGACGAGATCGTCTCCGGCGGCGGCAAAGCCGTGGCGAACACCGACAACGTGGCGTCCTGGGACGGTGCCGAAGCGCTCGTCATTCAGGCGGTCAGGGAGTTCGGCCGGCTCGACGTCCTGGTGAACAACGCGGGCATCCTGCGCGACGCCTTCATCGCGGGAATGTCCGAAAGCCAATGGGACGCCGTCATAGCCGTGCACCTCAAGGGACATGCCGCGACGCTGCATCATGCAGCGGCGTACTGGAAAGCGCAGACCAAGGCGGGCGAGACGGTGAACGCCTCCGTGATCAACACCGCGTCCGCATCCGGCACGTTCATGCCCAACGCCGGGCAGGGCAACTACGGCGCCGCGAAGGCGGGTATCGCCGCGCTGACGCTCGTCGCAGCCGACGAGCTCGAACGGTACGGCGTCCGGGTCAACGCGATCGCGCCGATCGCCCGTACCCGGCTGACGCTGGCCACTCCCGGTATGGGCGCACTGTTCGCCGAAGAGGTGCCGGAAGGTGAGTTCGACGCATTCAGTCCGGCCAACATCTCCCCGCTGGTCGCCCGGCTCGCGGATGCGGACTGCAAGATCACGGGCAAGGTGTTCGCGGTGCAGGGCGGAGCCATCTCCGAACTGGCCGGCTGGCACGACGTGAAGACCATCGAGAGCGACGGCCCGTGGACCGTCGCCGACCTCGCCGACCGGCTCGGCTGAAGGGTTCGGACATGGCCAAGAATACGTATGAACTGGGCCTCGGGCTCACCGAGGAGCATCGCGCCCTCGCCGATTCCGTTCGGGCCTTCGCCGAACGCGCCATCACGTCCGAGCAGGTGCGTGCCGCGGTCGAGTCGAAAGGCGAGGACAAGTTTCCTCCGTTCTGGGACGCGCTCGTCGGCCAGGAACTGCTGGGCCTGCACATCCCCGAGGACAAGGGCGGCCACGGCGCCGGGCTGCTCACCCTGGCCGTCGCGCTGGAGGCGCTCGGCCGCACGGTGGCCCCCGGCCCGTTCGTTCCGACCGCACTGTCCGCCGCCCTCGTCGCAGCTGCGGATTCCAAGGTCGGAATCGAGCTGATTCCTGCCCTTCTCGATGGATCACACACCGCCGCGGTCGCCTTGGGTACCGCGCTCCACGCGCAGGCGCACGACGGCGGATACCGGATCGCGGGAAGCGCAGACGCCGTTCTCGGCGGCGAGCACGCCGACATCCTGCTCCTGCCGATCACCGTCGGCAACGACGTGCGCTGGGCCGTCGTCGAGTCGGCAGACGTCACCGTCACCGCGCAGGACAGCATCGACGTACTGCGAGGCTCGGCAAGAATCACGGCAGACGGCGTTCACGTCGGCGCTGATCAGATCCTCGACGGACTGAGTGAACAACGCGTCCGATCGATCGCCGCCGTCGTGCTGGGCGCCGAAGCGATCGGGGTGATGTCGTGGTGTGTCTCCACTGCCGCCGAATACGCCAAGACCCGTGTGCAATTCGGGCGTCCCATCGGGCAGTTCCAGGGCGTCAAACACAGGTGCGCCCACATGGGCATCGCCCTGGAGAAGGCGCGCGCCGTGTTGTGGGATGCCGCGTCCGCCCTCGACAATGACGACGACACCGCAGATTTCGCCGCGGATATCGCCGCCGTCATCGTTCCCGATGCCGCGGTGCAATGCGCTCAGGACTGCATTCAGGTCCACGGCGGCATCGGATTCACCTGGGAGCACGACGCGCACCTGTATTACCGGCGGGCGCTGGCCATCCGAGGGCTCCTCGGTACCCGCGAGGAGCGGGCCACCCGCGTCGCCGAACAGTCGCTCGCCGGCACCGCCCGCTCCTCCGAACTGGAACTGCCGGACGAGGCCGAGGCGATTCGGACGCAGGTACGGGCGGAACTCGCCCCGCTCGTCGACCTCGGCGAGGACGACCAGTTGATTGCCCTCGGCGACGGCGGCTGGGTGCAGCCGCACCTGCCGAAGCCATACGGCCGCAGCGCGTCTCCGCTCGAGCAGATAGTGATCGCCCAGGAGATCAAGGCGGCCGGGATTCCCATGCCCCAACTGCTGATGGGCGGCTGGGCGGTGCAGGCCGTCGTCGCCCACGGCACCGAGTCGCAGAAGCAGGACCTCGCGGTCCCCACCCTGCGCGGAGATGTGGTGTGGTGTCAGCTGTTCAGCGAACCGGGGGCCGGCTCCGACCTCGCGTCGCTGACCACGAAGGCGGAGAAGGTCGACGGCGGCTGGAAGGTGACCGGCCAGAAGATCTGGACCACGGTGGCACAGTTCTCCGACTGGGCCATGCTGATCGCCCGCACCGACCCGTCGAAGCCGAAGCACGAGGGCATCACCTACTTCGTCCTCGACATGTCGACACCGGGAGTCACCGTCCGGCCGCTGCGCGAGATGACCGGGTCGGCGCTGTTCAACGAGGTCTTCCTCGACGACGTGTTCATCCCGGACGAGAACGTGGTCGGGAACGTGAACGACGGCTGGAACGTGGCCCGCACGACGCTGGCCGGTGAGCGGGTGGCACTCAGCCAGAAGATGGAGGCTTACGCCACCGACAAGGACC
This sequence comes from Rhodococcus oxybenzonivorans, assembly GCF_003130705.1. NCBI lineage: Bacteria > Bacillati > Actinomycetota > Actinomycetes > Mycobacteriales > Nocardiaceae > Rhodococcus > Rhodococcus oxybenzonivorans. Next base: position 5,694,148 of record NZ_CP021354.1, read on the forward strand.
TGCTCCAATTCGCCCGCGGACGAAACCTCGGGCCGCTGGCGCGGTACCGCGTCGGCGAACTGGTCGCCGAAAGCCAGGCCATCGATTTGATCGGCTCCAGGATTGTGCTGAAGCAGTTGTCGGGGGCGGACGTGAGCACCACGTCGAGCGTCGGCAAGTTACTCGGCATGGGCCTCGGGCAGGCGATCGCCGAGTTCGTCGTCGCCGAACTGGGACCTGCCGGTGCCGTGAGCATTCCGGGTGAGCCGAGCGACAAGGCGATGGAGCAGTTGATCGCCGGCCGGGCCACCACCATCTACGGTGGCACGACCGAGGTGCAGCTCAACGTGATCGGGGAGCGCATGCTCGGACTGCCCCGCGACGCGCAGGGGGTGTCGTGACCGGCGGGCCGCTGAGCGGGCTGACCGTCGTCGAGATCGCGAGCCTCGCGCCCGCCCCGTTCGGCTGCATGATCCTCGCCGACCTCGGCGCGGACGTGATCCGCGTCGAACGGGCCGGTGACGGCGGCAGCGGGCTGATGGCGCCTTCAGGTGTACTCGACCGCGGACGACGATCGATCGCCGTGAACCTGCGCACTCCGGAGGGGCTGGAAGCCGTTCTGGCACTGGTCGAGTCAGCCGACATCCTCGTCGAGGGTTTCCGTCCCGGCGTCGCGGAACGGCTGGGCATCGGCCCCGACGACTGCCTGTCACGCAACCCCGGACTGATCTACGGGCGCATGACCGGCTGGGGTCAGGACGGGCCGCTCGCGGCGCGGGCCGGGCACGACATCAACTACATCGCGCTCGCAGGCGCGCTCGAACCCATCGGGCGCGCCGGCGAGCGGCCGGTGCCGCCGCTGAACCTGTTGGGCGACTTCGGCGGTGGCGGCCTGATGTTGACGATGGGAATCCTGGCCGCGCTGCACGAGCGCTCCAGGTCGGGCCGCGGACAGGTGGTGGACGCGTCGATGGTCGACGGCGCGGCGCTGCTGACGGCGTTCGTCCACGGCATGAACGCCGCCGGGCTGTGGCAGGAGGGCCGCGGGCAAAACGTCCTCGACGGGGCAGCCGCGTTCTACGACACCTACGAATGCGCCGACGGTCTGCACGTGGCGGTCGGGTGCGTCGAACCGCACTTCTACGGTGAACTCCTCGACGTGCTGGGGTTGAGCGGTGAGGATCTGCCTTTGCAGTACGACCTCGATGCGGCGCCGGAACTGAAGAAGCGCCTCGCCGAGGTGTTCGCGACCCGACCGCGGGACGAATGGGCGGCGCTGTTCGCCGATTCCGACGCGTGCGTGTCGCCCGTCCTCTCGCCGTGGGAAGCGCACGAGCACCCCCACAACAAGGAACGGGAAACGTTCGTCGAAGTGGGTGGCATCCGCCAGCCCGCACCGGCACCGCGCTTCAGCCGCACCCCGGCGCCCGTTCCCCGGCCGGCCCCGCGGCCCGGGCAGGACACCGATGCGATCCTCGCGCAGGCCGGGTACGACGCGGCGGGCATCGAACACCTGCGCTCGGCGGGTGCCGTCGAATAGGTGACGGGACCTATCCGCGATCGGTGTCCGGTGGGAAGCCACCGGTCGCGATGGGTCCCCACTCGTCGATGGTGATCCGGATCAGGCTCTTGTTCTGCTTCCGCATGGCGTCGCGGTACTCGTCCCAGTCGGGATGCTCGCCGGAGATGCCGCGGAAGTACTCCACCAGCGGCTCGAGTGCGTCGGGCATGTCCAGCACCTCGGCCGTGCCGTCGATCTGCACGTAGGCGCCGTTGAACTCGTCGGAGAGCACGCACACGCTCACGGCGGGGTCGTGCCGCACGTTCGCGGCCTTGGCGCGCTGCGGGTAGGTGGAGACGACGATCCGTCCCTCCGCGTCGAGTCCCGACGTGACCGGGGAGATCTGCAGACCCCCGGACCTCTTGCGGGTGATCAGCACGCTCCGGTGCCGGGGACGGACGAAGTCGAGCAACTCCTCACGCGACACGTGCTGTGCGGTAGCGACGGCCATGGTGCACCTTCTCTTGTCGACGGGTCGTTGCCCTCACCTTAGGCGGGACCCGGTGCCGGGGACCGATCAGTCGACGCTCTTGATCGTCTTCATCGTGATCAGCGAGGTGACCCGCGACACCGCCGGAAGTCCCCCGAGTTTCGTCACCATGAACCGCTCGTAGGTGGCAAGGTCGCGTACGGCGACGCGGATGAAGTAGTCGGGGATCCCGAACAGGCGCCGACATTCGATCACCTCGTCGAACGCAGCCACGCGCGACTCGAACTGCTCGATGGTGGCCTGGTCGTTCACCCCGATTTCGGCCGTGACGATCACCTGGAAACCACGATCGAGCGCTTCTTGACTGACGACCGCGCGGTAGCCGGTGATGATTCCGTCCGCCTCGAGCTTCTTCACGCGCCGCAGACACGGCGACGGAGTCAGGCCGACGAGATCGGCCAGCTCGGTGTTGGTCAGACTCGAGTCCCGGCGCAGATGCGCCAAAATTGCGTGATCGATGGCGTCCATTGATCAATTATTGCGCACAATCCGCTGTAGCAGCATTTGTCCGCAATCGCTCACCTCGATGATCGCTATACCTTTGCGTAGTGACCGAATCAGCACCCCACTCGACGGCCGTCGTCGCCGGCGCCGAGGCTCCACCTTCCTCGGAAGTACGCGGCGCTCTCCGAGCCTCACTCCCCGTCGGGGTCGGACTGTTTCCCCTCGGTATCGCCCTCGGGGTCCTCGTCGTACAACAGGGGCTGAGCCCGTGGTGGGCACTGGTCTTCACGTCACTGATCTATGCCGGTTCTCTCGAATTCGTCGCAGTGGGACTGGTGACCGCGATGACGCCACTGCCCTACATCGCGTTGACAGCACTGCTCGTGAACTTTCGGCACGTCTTCTACGCCCTCAGCTTTCCGCTCGACACGATCAAGGGCCGGCCGGCACGCCTCTACAGCATGTTCGCGCTCACCGACGAGGCCTACGCCATGGCGGTCACCAGCGACCGCAAGACGGTGTCCGGGCGGATGATCGTGTACACACAGCTGTACCTCCACGCCTACTGGATCGGCGGCGCCGGGCTCGGTGCGATTGCCGCGCAATGGATCCCGGACAACATCGTCGGCATGGACTTCGCACTGACCGCGTTGTTCGTCGTACTGTCCATCGAGGCCGTCCGAGCGCAGCGTGGCCTCGCAGTTCCCCTGATGGGCGTCACCTGCGCTGTGGTGGCGCGACTGGTCGACGTCGACCACATGCTGCCGCTGGCAATGGGGGCATTCGTGAGTCTGCTCGTCCTTCGATACGTCCTCACTCGACAGAAGGTTGCCGGCGATGCCTGAGTCAGGTTACCTACTCGCCGCCGTGGCCATCATGGCGATTGTCACCTTCGCCCTCCGCGCCGTCCCGTTCGCGGTTCTCCACCCGCTGCGTTCCTCGGCGCTGGTCGGCTATCTCGGCGTGTTCATGCCGGCCGGAATCATGTCGATCCTGGTGGTCTACTCGCTGAAGAACGTGTCGATCACCGTCCCGGCGCACGGATTACCCGAACTGCTCGCCGTGGCAGCAACGGCTGTGGTGCACCTGTGGCGGAAGAATGCGGTGCTCTCGATCGTGGTCGGGACCGGACTGTACGTGATCCTGATGAACTGGGTGTTCGGCTGAGTAGAGGGCGTACCCGCCGGCACCTCCTGCCTTCGCCCGATACATTGCCGAGTCTGCGCGGCGAACCAACTCTTCCCGCGTGCAGTCCGGATCCGAGAGGGCGATTCCGACGCTGCCACTGATCGGCAACTGGAGGAGTGCCACCTGGTTCAGCATCGCGAGGCTGTCGGTGATCCCCTTGGCGACGGCAATTGCCTCGTCGGCACCCCTAACTTGCTCGCATACGACGACGAATTCGTCGCCCCCGATCCGCGCGACAGTGTCGTCCGGGCGCACTGCCGAGCGCAGATGCTCGGCGAGGACGACGAGTACGTCGTCACCACCGGCATGACCGAGACTGTCGTTCTGTATTTTGAAATCGTCGAGGTCGATGAGCAGCAAAGCCATGATCGTACTCTCGCGCCGTGCCGCGTCGAGCGCCGAATCGATGCGTCTGCGGGCCAGCGTCAGGTTCGGCAATCCCGTCAGGGGGTCGTGCAAACTCTGATGCAGCAGTTGCGCTTCCGCCTCGATCCGGCGGATAGCCGCCGACAGCACACCCGTCACCGAGCGGAGAAAGGACAGATCCCGGTCGGTGTAGTCGCGGGGGCGGTGACTGTGCGCGGTGAGAACTCCCCACACGGGGTCGGCACCGATCGGTACACACACCCCGCTCTGAAGTGCACGCCTTGTCATCGCTGTGGTGGAGAAGCGGGTCTCCTGCGTTCTGTCGCGGCACACGACCACCGATTCGGCCGCGGCGGCATATCCCGGCTGTGAGCCCGTACCGGGTGCAAAACTCGCCGGTCCCGGCGCCGGACCCCGGTACGCGAGAACGGTCAGTTCTTCCCCTCCACCAGAGATCCGGGCAATGGAGGTACAGCGCACACCCATCAGCGCCGTAGCTGCCCTGGTCGCCGCGTCGAGAAGTTCGTCGAGGTCACCATCGACGGCGAGCTGGCTCAGCTCGGCGATCGCCTGTTGCTCGCGGGCACGGTACGCGGCCGCCTCGAGCGCGCTGTGCAGCCGGCGTTCTTCGATCTGCGCACTGCGGCGATCGTGGGCAATCGAGGCAATCACCGCCGGACCGGAGTTGTCGGATTCCACCACGAACGTCGAGATCAGCATGGGGATCGGCTCTCCGGTCACGAAGTGGCGGAGCTCGGTGAGCCCGGACCACTCCCCCCGTTCGACGAGTGCCGCCTCCACCTCGGGCGCCTGCACCAGACCGACATCGGTGAAGAACTCCGCCGTCGTCCTCGAGCAGGCATCGGCGGCGGTGGTGAAGCCCATGAGGCGAACGCCCGCCGGATTGAGGAAGACGATCCGGCCGGAGACGAACTCCGACAGCACTACCAGCGTCGGGGCCTGCTCGAGGACTGCGAGAAGCATCTGTGAGTTCTGCAGTCGCGATTCCATTGCGGCTCCTCCCTAGCCAGTGGTGCCGTCCACGATATGTCGCATGTACGCGCGCGCGACGACCGAGCCTGTCTCCGCATCGATCGAGACCACCGATCGATGAACCCGCCCACCCCAACGGCGGTATGTTGCGACGGTGACAGCCGAGTCACCGCTCCTCCTGCGTCACCGGCTCCAGTGGGTCGCGGCGGCGATTCTCCTCGCCCTCGTCTACGCCGCGTCCCTCACCGTCTACGGGTTGAGCAGCAACGCGATCGAGGACGACGCGCCGTTCGCCATCGACGACGACGTGATCATGGTGCTCGTCACCGCGAAGTCGCTGCAGCCGACGGTCGACCGGATGCAGGCAGAGGTGACGATCGCCGCCGGTCAGGATTACCTCCATGCCAACGGCGATACCCTCAACCGAGATATCACTCTCCTGCTCGTCCCCAGCACCAGCCACGAGCAGATCGTTTTCCGCGAAGGCACCGCGCCCACCACGTTCGACACCGAGTTCATCGCGAACGGCAACGCCGCCATGTGGCCCTTCGACCGGTTCGAGGTGAATCCGATGGTGGTCGAGGCCTACGAGGGCCTCGGCGCCCAACGCGAATTGGTACCCACGGGTGTTCTCCTGGACGGGCGGGTCGACGGATGGAAGGCGAAGGCCGAACCGGTCGCGGTCGACACCGACATCTCCCGGAACGGCACCGGCGTCGACGTGCGGTTGGCGCGCACAGGCGGAAACCTCATCTACGCCGGAATTCTCCTCCTGATGATGACGACCCTCGCCGTTCTCGCCGCCTTCGTCGCATTGCAGACGTTCCGGCGCAAGCGGGCAGTCGACACCGACATGCTCGGCTGGATGGCCGCAATGCTGTTCGCCGTCGTACCCCTGCGCGGGATCCTGCCGGGCAGCCCGCCGATCGGGTCGTGGGTCGACATTGCTCTCACTGTCTGGGTGGTGTCCACGCTGGTCGCGTCACTCGCCCTGTTCGTGTTCTGCTGGTGGCGCGACAGCGAGCCCGTCAAAGGAACGTGACCGCGCTACGAGCAGCAGTTCGGATCCAGCACGAAGCGCAGCGCCTCGAGCGCGTCACGTTGTGGGCGGTAATAGACGTTCATTCCGCGCCGGGTGGGGACCACCATGCCCGCCTTCTTCAGTTGCCCCAAGTGATGACTGACGGTCGATTCGGATACACCGACACCGTCGGCGAGGTCGCAGGTACAGACCTCACCCTCGCTGGCGGACAACAGGATCGACATCAGCTTGATGCGCACCGGATCGGCAAGAGCTTTGAGCCGCACAGCCACCTCGAGCGCCCCATCGTCCGAGATGGGTCCCGACGCGACCGGGGCGCAGCAGAGTGGTGACGTCGCATCGATCAGAGGCAAGGCCTTGGGCATGAACCCATTGTGCCCACCTTCTTGACATACGTCAAAAAGGTGGCGCATAGTGAAGAAGTAATTCGATATACATCGAAAAGGTGGAGGATCTCATGTCCCGCGTACAGCTCGCCCTCAACGTCGACGACCTCAATCAGGCCGTCTCGTTCTACTCCAAGCTCTTCGGCACAGCGCCCGCGAAACTGAAGGAGGGGTACGCCAATTTCGCCATCGCCGAGCCCCCGCTCAAGCTCGTGTTGTTCGAGAACCCCGGTGCGGGCGGCACCATCAATCACCTTGGCGTCGAGGTGGAATCGAGTGAGGCCGTGCACTCGGAAATCGCCAGGCTGACCGAGGAAGGGTTGTTCACCGAGGAAGAACTCGGGACCACCTGTTGCTTCGCCAGCCAGGACAAGGTGTGGGTCACCGGGCCCGCCGGCGAGAAGTGGGAGGTGTATACGGTGCTCGCCGACAGCGACACATTCCGCAATGCGCCTGCCCCCGAGCAGGACGCCCCGACCGCGTGCTGTGGGTCGTAACCCCTCATCCTCAGGGGTCTCCGATCCGCCGGCGCGAGCTCACCAGCTCCGCGCCGGCGGATCAGTCGAGCGCGAACAGCGCCGCAGCGTTGTCGTGACACACCGAGCGAAGCCAGTCCTCACCGAGATCGAACCGGGTCAGACCTTCGAGTGCGTCCAGGTACGGATACGGGATGTTGGGATAGTCGCTTCCGAACAGGATGCGTTCCTGCAGATCGGACAGCCGGTGTACAGCGTCACGCGGAAACGGGGTCGCCTCCTCGGTGTAATCGGTGAACGCCATCGTGGTGTCGAGGTACACACCGGAATAGCGTCCCGCGAGCTCGAGGAACTCCCGATACTCGGGCAGGCCCATGTGGGCGATGATCAGGCGGAGTCGGGGGTACCGCGCCAGTAAGTCGCCGATCGGTTCGGGGCCGGTGTACTTGCCCGGCGCGGGACCGGATCCGCAATGGATGACCACCGGCACACCCGCGTCCTGCAACGCTCCCCACACCGGGTCCAGCAACCGGTCGCCCGGTGAGTATTCGCCGACCTGAATGTGGGATTTGAACACCCGGGTGCCCGACTCGATTGCCTCGGACACGTACGCGGCCGCGGAATCCTCCGGGTAGAACGTCGCCGTCCGGAGGCAGTCGGGCGTGTGGTGGGCGAAGTCGGCCGCCCACTGATTCAGCCACGCGGCCATCTCCGGCTTGTGCGGATAGATCATGGACGTGAACCGCCGAACCCCGAACGCACGAAGTTGCTCTACGCGCACGTCTTCTTCGTGCCGGTAGCGGATCGGCCACTCTCGCCCGGTGAGGGGGCCCACCGCGTCGAAGTACCGCCAGACCTTCTCCATCACGTTGGCGGGCATGAAGTGGGTGTGGACGTCGACGATGCCGGGCAACCCCAGCGCCCGCCAGAACTCCCGCACCCGCAGATCCTCGGTCACGACTTCTCCTCGATACAGACTTCTCCCGGTACCAAGTGAACCGACAGGATCAGAACAGGGTGAACGCTTCTTCGGCCGCTGCAGGGGCCGCGACCGCGGGTGTAGCGGGAGCGGGAGGGGGCGCAGCTACCGGCTCACCGGATGCGACGGCCCGTGCGGCCTCACCGGCGAGTACGTCGGCCATCTCGTTGTAGTGGTTGCCGACGTGACCGCGTACCCAACGGAACCGCACGGGTCCGGAACGCTCGATGATGGCCTGGTCGATGGCCTGGACCAAAGGAAGATTCTTCACCGGGGCACCGGCCGCCGTCTTCCAGCCCTTCCGCTTCCAACCGGGCAGCCATTCCGATGCGCACTTGATGGCGTACTGGGAATCCGACTCGATCAGGAGCGGATCGGGTCCGGGATGCGCGGTGATCGCCTCGAGCAACGCCCGCAGCTCGGCGATCTGGTTGGTTCCCGAGGGTTCACCACCGGATCGGCTGGGACCTTCGTGATTGACCCATGCCCAGCCGATCGCCCCACCGGGGTTACGCAGACAGGATCCGTCGGTACTCACGATGATCATGGCTGGGACTTTACGTGCGCGCCCCGACAACCGCCGGTAGCGGTGGCCGACATGTCGCCGGAGGGCGGATACGCTGCTTGCGATGACGGCTTCGCTGGAGGTGGTCGAGACCACCGTGACCGCGCGGCGTCCACTGGACGTCGCGATGACGTTGCACCCCCTTCAGCGCGGTAAGGGCGACCCCTGTCACCAGCGTGCGGTCGACGGCTCCATCTGGCGGACGTCGGTGCAACCGTCCGGTCCGGTCACCTATCGCCTCACGCAAAGCGACCGCCACACCGTCCACTGTCAGGCCTGGGGCGAGGGTGCCCGCGACTTGGCGGATGGGCTGAACCGTCTCGTCGGCGAGCAGGACGAGTGCGAAGACTTCGCGCCGGAGCACCCGATCCTTGCCGAGGCCCACCGCCGCTTCCCGCACCTGCGTCTGGGGCGCACCGACCGGGTGATGGAAGCCCTGGTCCCGGCCATCCTCGAGCAACGGGTCCACGGCATCGCCGCATTCGCGTCGTGGCGGCGTCTGGTGTGGAAATTCGGCACACCCGCCCCCGGCCCGGCGCCCGACGGAATGCGGGTGCCTCCCACCGCGCACGTGTGGCGGCGAGTCCCGTCGTGGGAGTTCCACCGCGCGAACGTGGACCCCGGCCGTGCCCGCACCATCGTGCGTTGCGCCCAGGTCGCGGACCGTCTGGAGAAGATCGTCGACCTTTCCCCCGAGCAAGCGACCCGCCGCTTGATGTCCATCCCGGGGGTCGGCATCTGGACCGCGGCCGAGGTGACGCAACGTGCACTCGGCGATGCGGATGCGCTGTCCGTCGGCGACTACCACCTGGCGTCGATGGTCGGGTGGTCGTTACTCGGCAAGCCCCTCGACGACGCCGAGATGGTGGCGTACCTGGAACCGGTTCGCCCGCATCGTTATCGCGCTGTGCGGTTGCTGCTGGTCAGTGGCAACGCGATCAAACCCAAGTTCGGACCGCGAACCCCCGTCGTGGACCATAGCTGGCACTGAGGCTCCGGTGGTGGTGGCAGAGCACGGTTGTGTCCTGACCCATGAACACCTGTTCAAGTGTTCACACGAGAAACTAGACTGCAGAGACGGGACAGCTGCCGGCTGAGGAGGGTGACATGGAGTCCGTAGCCATGCACATGAGTGACGGGCTGATCAATGCCCCGACGTCCGTCCTCTTCCTCGCCGTAGCGGCGGCGGGGCTCGCGGTCGCCGCGTGGCGGGCCCGTTCCGAACTCGACGATCGCACCGCCCCCATGGCCGGTCTCGTAGCCGCCTTCATCTTCGCGGTGCAGATGGTGAATTTCCCCGTGCTTCCCGGTGTCAGCGGTCATCTCCTCGGTGGTGCGCTGGCAGCCATCCTGGTCGGGCCCTACACGGGTGCGCTCTGCATCGCGATCGTCCTGATCGTGCAGGCGCTGCTCTTCGCGGACGGTGGGCTGACCGCTCTGGGAGCGAACATCACGAACATGGCGATCATCGGGGTGACGGTCGGCTACGTCGTCGCGCTTGTTCTGCGCCGACTCGCGCGCCCCGAGGATCTTCGTCTCCGCGTGCTCGGCGCTCTCGCATTTACCGCTGCGCTGTGCGGAACCGTCGCGGCGTCGATGGGCTTCGTCCTCGAGTACGCCATCGGCGGTCAGCCCGCTGCCGGCGGCGCCACTGCGCTCGGCTCGGTGGCGGCCTACGTTCTCGGCGCCCACATCTTGATCGGAATCGGCGAAGGGATTATCACCGCCCTCACGGTCACGGCGGTGGCCAGGGCCCGACCCGACCTCGTGTATCTGCTCCGGACCGCGCCGCGCAACGTGGCGGTGGGCGCATGACCGCGTCGACGCGGTCGTCCCGCCGCTTCCTTCTCGGTTTCGCTCTCGCGGTACTGCTCATCGCCGGGGTGGTGTCCTCTCTGGCGAGCTCGAGTCCGGACGGCCTCGACGCTGCCACGACGCGTGGCTGCGACACCGTCGAGACCGACACCGGCGCGTCACTGGTCGGGGACTGCATTGCGAAGAACGCCGAGGACCACCACTTGTCGGCCTCCCCGCTCGCCGACTACACGGTAAGTGGACGATCGGGTCTCACCGGAGTGGCCGGAATCATCGGTGCGGCCGCGACCTTCGTCGTCGCGGCCGCCGCATTCCGGCTCCTCGCCCGCGGACGGCGTCACCGAGCCGGACCCTGATCATGAGTTCCGGTCACGCGCAGCCGCTCTATCTCCACGGCACATCCCCAGTCCACCGACTCCCCGTCGAGGTGAAGATCGTGTGCGCGGTGGTGACGGTGTTCGCGGTGGTTGCCACGCCCCGCGAGGCGTTCTGGGCCTTCGCCGTGTACCTCGCAGTCCTGGCGGTGGTGTGGCGACTTGCCGGCATTGCCCTGACTTGGCTCGCCCCGCGCATGCTGATCGAACTACCCTTCGTCACATTGGCCCTGTTGTTGCCCTTCGCGGAGGGTGGCGAGCAGACGACGGTCCTCGGATTGTCGCTCTCGGTGGCCGGACTGCACGCCGCGTGGGGAATCCTGGTGAAAGGCACTCTCGGCGTGCTGGTATCACTCACTCTCGCCGCCACCACCCCCGCCCGCGATCTGCCGGTGGGACTTGCCCATCTGCACGTGCCCGCCATGTTCACCACGATCGTGGTCCTCATGCTGCGGTACCTCGATCTACTCACCTCGGAGGTCGCCCGGATGCGCACCGCACGCTTGTCCCGGGGTGACGATCCGCGGACACTGCGCCAGATCGGCGCCACCGCCCGGGGTGTGGGCGGATTGTTCGTGCGTTCCTACGAGCGCGGCGAGCGCGTACACCTGGCCATGTTGTCGCGCGGCTTCACGGGGGCGGTTCCCACAGTCGGTGCTCCCCCGGCGTCCGCCGCGGCGTGGTCGGCCGGGCTCGTTCCTGCCGTCTGCGCGGTGGGTATCTGCCTCGCGGCCTGGACCCTCCGATGACGGCCGCCGTGCACCTCGAGGGTGTGTCGTATTCGTACCCGGACGGCAGGAAGGCACTCGACAGAATCGACCTCGCCGTGAGCCCGGGCGAACGGGTAGCGGTTCTCGGCCCGAACGGTGCCGGCAAAACCACTCTGATGCTGCACCTCAACGGAATTCTGACCGCCTCGGACGGTCGGGTCACCATCGGCGGTGTACCAGTGTCGCGCAACACCGACCGGAACACGCTGCGCGAGGTGCGGCGGCGGGTCGGCATCGTCTTCCAGGACCCGGACGATCAGCTCTTCATGCCCTCCGTCGCGCAGGACGTCGCCTTCGGCCCGGCAAATTTCGGTGTCACCGGTGCGGCACTCGACGACCGGGTGCGCACCGCGTTGGCCGCCGTCGACATGACGTCGCATGCCGATCGCAACCCCGTTCATCTGTCGGTGGGGCAACGGCGCCGGGTCGCCCTGGCCACCGTCCTCGCGTGTGCTCCGGACGTGCTGGTGCTGGACGAGCCGTCGAGCAACCTCGATCCGGTTGCCCGGCGTGAACTGGCCGAAGTCCTGCTCGCGGTGGACACCACCCAACTGCTGGTCACCCACGACCTTCCGTACGCTGCGCAGCTGTGCACCCGCGCGGTGATTCTCGACGAAGGCCAGGTGGTGGCGGACGGACCGATCCTCGACCTGCTCGCCAACACAAACCTGCTCGCCCGCCACCGCCTCGAGTTGCCGTGGGGTTTCCGGCTTCCCGGACGCTCGACCGACTCCGGCGCGAATGTGCACTGGGAGCAACCGAAACGGGGACATCGGCTACCGCGGTAGGTCACCATGAGGAGACCACCCACACCGGAGGTCAGCGATGCCCACACCCGGAGCCGACGCAGTGGCGCAACGCGTCTTCGACGCCTCCCTCGGCGCAATCGACATTCTCTCCATCCATCTGGGAGATCGACTCGGCTGGTATCGAAGTCTCGCAGATCAGGGCCCCGCAACAGCGGACGAACTGGCCGAACGCACCTCGACCCATCCGCGGTACGCACAGGAGTGGCTCGAACAACAGGCGGTGACAGGGCTGCTCACCGCAGACGGCGGCAGCCCCCGGAAATTCACGTTGGAGCCCGGTGCGGCCGAAGTGTTCACCGATGAGAAAAGCCTGGCCTACCTGGCGCCGCTGGCCCGGATTTTCGTTGCCGCCACCACCCAGATGCCCGCGCTGATCGAGGCGTATCGCACGGGAGGCGGTGTGGGATGGGCACAGTACGGTGTCGATGCGAGGGAATCGCAGGCGGATATGAATCGGCCGTGGTACGAGCAGGTTCTGCCGGGAGCGCTCGCGTCGGTACCCGAGGTCGACGCACTTCTGCGTACCCCCGGTGCCGCCATCGCCGATGTCGGATGTGGGGGCGCGTGGTCCACGATCGCCCTGGCGCGCGCCTATCCCGATGCCCGGCTGGATGGCTACGACATCGACGGCGCCACGGTCGAACTCGCGAAACACAACGTCCGCGATCAAGGGGATGTTGCCGACCGGATCACAATCACCGAGTCGGATGCAGCGGGCATTCCGGAGGGCGCCTATACCGCTGCATTCGCCTTCGAGTGCATTCACGACATGCCTGCACCTGTCGCCGTATTGACTGCGGTACGCAAGGCTCTGGCACCCGGCGGGGTCATGATCGTCATGGACGAGGCGGTGGACGATGAGTTCTCGGCGCCGGGAAGCGACATCGAGCGGTTGATGTACGGATTCAGTCTGACCGTGTGCCTGCCGGACGGAATGAGTTCCAGTCCGAGTGCCGCCACCGGAACGGTCATGCGTCCGAGCACCTTGCGAAAGTACGCCGAGGCTGCCGGTTTCGGCTCGATGGACATCCTTCCCATCGAAGACTTCGGGTTCTGGCGTTTCTACCGGCTGACCGTGTGACACCTCGTGCCAGTGAGGCGTATGTAACGAATTTTGGGCAAACTCCGAAAAGTGGGATACCCGAAGGGGGAAGATGTTCAGCAAGCTACTAGGCATGGGAAGCACCATGACACTGCAGGATTGCACAGGGTTGGACACGCTCCTCGTAGCCACTTCGCGCGCCCTGCCCCCTTCGCCTCCCCAGGCCGAGAGATGAATTCGGGAGGGCTATGGAGTAGGTGACTCACCGGGGAGCATCACCGCGCACCCACATATGCATGTAGCCGTTCGGTACTTCCAGCGAATATGGTCCACTCACAACAATGTTCGGTACTCAGGTGGAGTCCGTGTTCGACCTACGACATGGTGGGAAATCTCATGAAACTTCTCAGAACTCTGGCATTGTCCATTTTCGTCGTCGCCGCGATGGCAGTCGGCGCCGGCACGGCCTACGCCGATCCCGGCACGCAGGGAATCGACTGGAGCCAGCCCTTGATGACCCCGACCGCCGAAGGCAGTAGCCAGGTGGCTGAACAGTTCTTTCCGGAAAATGACGCCAAACAGGCCGCCTTCGACAACATGACCAGCGAGATCAACACCGGTTGGAACAATGCGGGCCTGCAGGGCATGGCCATCGGTTCCAATGTGGGCATGGCAATCGGGTGCGTCTCGATCTTCCCCAACTTCATCGCCGGATGCATCATCGGCGCCGTCGTCGGCACGATTGCAGGAGCCGTGATCGGTGTCGGTGTGGGAAATCCGAACGCGCAGCCCGCGGTGGAGCAGTTCTTCGCCACACCCTGAGCGAAGAGCGAACCGCAGCCCGGCCCTACACAGGCCGGGCTGCGGTGTTTCATCTCACCTTTAGTTAGTGCACGATTGGTTAGTGCACGAACTATCAGCTACGCTGAGTTGGTGACCACGAACGTTGCCGATGATCCCCTCGCACTCGACAGGCAGGTGTGCTTCGCGCTGGCGGTGGCCAATCGCGCAGTCCTGGGCGTCTATCGGCCGATCCTCGAACCGTTGGGACTCACGCATCCGCAGTACCTGGTGATGCTGGCCCTGTGGGGTACCTCCCCCATGTCGGTCAAGGAGATCGGCAGCGCCCTGCAACTCGATTCCCCTACGCTGTCGCCGCTGCTCAAACGACTCGAATCGTCCGGGCTTCTCACCCGTACCCGCAGCGCGGATGACGAACGCCAGCTCGTCGTCGAGTTGACCGACGCGGGCAGGGCGTTGCGCGCACAGGCCGAAAAAGTGCCACCCGCCGTAGTCGAAGCACTCGGAGTGGAACTGTCCGAATTGATGGAATTGCACAGAGTGCTGACCCGCATCAACGCCGCGGCCGTCAAGGCAGGCGCGCTCGGAGGAGTGGACAAGTGACCAATCGAAGCCGCAGTGCCCGGAGCCGGCCGACGCCCTTTCAATGGCTCGGCTACGCGTTCGGACGCAGATTGCCCGACTCCATGCAGGACTGGGTTCGGAACGATCTGATCGGTGACTGGGCGGTGCCGCGACACCTCGTCCGCAGCATGGTGCCGTTCATTCCGGTGTTCGCGGCCTTCTTCCTCTTCCCCGGGCCCGTGTGGTTACGCGGTTCCATGGTGCTGCTCGGGGTGTTTCTCGCCCTCTTCTACAGCGTCGCCTATATGGCGCAGAACCGATCACGCCGCCTCGAAAAGCACGGACTTCCGCCCGACTTGGAAAACCCGAAAGCCAGACGCCGACACGACGCCGAACGGGCCGCGTACTCCCGGGCGCATCCCCGTGCGTGAGAGCCAAGATCGTTCGGGTGCAATTGCGGTAGACCGCCGAGGGCCGAAATGGGTCGTCGGGACGTTGTGAACCGTCGACGCCTCGCCGCGGTTCGGTCCGTTCGCTGTCACTTCTGCTGTGTGAGGCTAGTTCCGCGGAGCCGAAAGGGCGGCGGGGAAGTGTAACCTCATAGGTGTCGAGGGCCCATCGAATATGCGCGGTCAAGCCATGTCGTCCTCGGCGCCCAAACCGGCCCTGAGTCCAAGGGCCGAGAACTGGAGCGCCGCCATGGCGTCGAACCCGATTGATGCTCTAGCAGTTTCCGAGTCACCGAGCCCCGCACGGGCACTGGAAACGACGCTGTCTTGCACGGCATGTCCACATAGCCCGGAATCGCACGATGCGCTCGGTGTTCGGTTTTGCGCCGTGACCTCGGACCGAAACCTCGACCGAAAGTGCATCTGTGCTGGCGAACAGGCGAAAGGACAGCACTACTCCCGGTACTGAACGAGAGGTTCACCCCACGGGCGCTTCGCTGGCTGTACCGGGCCGTGCGGGCAACCGGCCCTCTGTCAGAACAGGACAATGACGGCAATGAGAGCGAGCCGTGTCGCGATGTTGGCCGTGGGACTGTGCGACCGCCGCCACAGGAGGCAGGCCGAGCGCGTCGATCGCGATCCGGTTACGGTCTCCCCCGTTCACAGCTCAGTGTCTGGCACGAGTCACCGCGAAATGTCGGGCTCCGGAGCTAGTTCTCGGATGATCGCCTACCCGTGCACCCGCTGCTGCCGCGCCAGGGGCAACGTCCGGCTTGCGCAACCACTACGACGACACTCGCATCGTTTGCAGGTACCCGACCTCGACCTCACTCGCACGCATGGCTGATTGGAGATGCGGTTCCTGTGTCGACTGACACAGCCGCGAACGGATCCAACGTCAGCCGACGACGCCGGCCTTCCGCATCGCTGCGATGTCCGCAGCCGAGCACCCCAGCTCGCCGAGGACCTGATCGGTGTGCTCGCCGAGAGCCGGAATGTCACCCATCCGCATCTCCACGTCGGCGAAAGTCATCGGTGGCAGCACTGCGCTGATCTGTCCCACCTCGCTGCCGACCTGACGCCAGCGGTCACGTTCCTTCAGCTGCGGATGGTCGATCAATCCGCCCATATCGTTCAGCTCCGCTGCCGGAATCCCGGCATCCGCCAGTGCCTGATCGAGGGCCGCGCAGGTGAACTTCCTCGTCTCCTCGGCGACGAGGGCATCCACCTCTTCGCGATGCTGGACCCGCAGCATGTTCGTCGCATAGCGGGGATGGTCGGCGAGTTCGGGTCGCGCGAAGACCTCGGTGACCAACTGCCGCCACCCCCGATCGTTCTGGACCCCGATCAGAATGTTGCCGTCGAGGGTGGGGTACGCGTCGTACGGAACGATGGCGGCGTGCCCGAGGCCGACACGAGGGATCTGCCGGTCGGCGTACATCTTCATATACATCGGATGGCCCAGCCACTCCGCGGTCGCGTCGAACATCGACACGTCGATCTGCGCGCCCGCCCCCGTTCGTTCACGTCGGAACAGCGCACTCAGGATGGACGTCAGCGCATACATTCCCGCCGCGATATCGGACACGGGCACTCCGGTCTTGGTGGCCGTCTCGGGGGTTCCGGTCACGGAAATCATGCCGGTTTCGGCCTGCACCAGCATGTCGTACGCCTTGCGTTCACGCCTCGGTCCCGCTGTCCCGTAGCCCGACATGTTCGCCACGATCAGCGCGGTGTGTTCCGCGCGCAACGCCTCGGTCCCGAAACCGAGTCTGCTCGCCGCATCGGGCGCCAGGTTCTGCACGAACACGTCGGCACTCGCGATCAACCGCAGGACAGCATCCCGTCCCACCTCGGATTTGAGGTCGACACAGAACGATTCCTTCCCTCGGTTCAACCAGACGAAGTGTGAGGCCTCGCCGAAGACGGCGTCGTCGTAGTTGCGTGCGAAGTCGCCCTCCCCGACGCGCTCCACCTTGATCACCCGCGCGCCCATGTCCGCCAGATGACGGGTGGCGAGGGGGGCCGCCACAGCTTGCTCGAGAGCAACGACGGTGATTCCGTCGAGTGGAAGGGTTCCGGGGTCGTTCTCCATGTGGGACTTCACCGTTCCGATTTCGATTCCGGGTGGTCGTGATAGTGCGTGGCCCCGATCGCGTGCAGCAACTGGTGCACGGTGTCGTCCGAAAGCCGATAGCGCATCGAGCGGCCGTCGCGTGTGGCCGAGACCCAGCCCTGGTGGCGCAGCAGTCGCAGTGCGTGCGAGACGGCGGTACCGCTCATCTCGAGCGCTGCCGCGAGGTCGCCGACACAGATACCCGGCGCGTGGTGCAGGCACAGCAGCAACCGGAGGCGGTTGCCGTCCGACAACAATTCGAAGCGGTTGGCCCATCCCTCGATGTCGGGGCTGTGCAGCGCCGCCGCGGCGCGCTGAACGTCCTCGGGATTCAGCGCAGGAGTGGTAGCCACTCGGCCAGTCTACAAACGGCCTGACCGCGCCCATGTGCGCATACATAGGCGATCGTTAAGTGTCCGTGCGATGAGGTCCATGCCGCCGGCCGACCTGCTGCGCAGATCGAGCTCGTCGGCACCGTAGTCGCCCCACGAGTCCGTCAGGCCCTGGGCTGACCCTCGGCTGTCGACGCACTATTCGAACAGGTCCGGCAACCCGTCCGTGATCCGGTTGGGGAACTTCGGCTCGCGCTTTTCGAGGAACGCGTCGACACCTTCACGCACGTCGTCCGAGGTGCCGCGGACGTAGATGCCGATCGATTCGGCCCGGTGCGCTACCTCAGGGTCGGACGCACCCAGCATCCTCCACATCAGCTGTCGAGTGAGAGCTACCGACACCGGTGAGGTGCCGGAGACGAATTCCCGCGCGATGTCGAGGGCCCGATCCAGCACCTGATCGGCGGGGACGAGTTCACGGACGAGTCCACGTTCGAGCGCTTCGACTGCCGAGACCATCTTGCCGCCCACCGCCCACTCGACGGCCGTCGAGATGCCGACGGCCCGCGGAAGGAACCAGGTCGAGCAGGCCTCGGGGACAAGTCCGCGACGGGTGAACACGAACCCGAACTTCGCGGTTTCCGAAGCGATGCGGATGTCGGCCGGCAGGGTCATGGTGACGCCGACACCCGCGGCCGGTCCGTTGATCGCGGCGATGACGGGCTTGAGGGAACGGTAAATTCTCAGCGAGACCTGCCCGCCCGTGTCGGCCGGTGCGCCTCCGGTCTCCGGGTCGTCACCGAGGACGAAGGTGTCGCCGCCGGCTGCGAGATCGGCACCCGCACAGAAGGCTCGTCCCGTTCCGGTGATCACCACCGCACGGATCTCGTCGTCTGCGTCGGTCTCGTCGAAGATGTCGATGAGGCGATAGCACATCGCGTTGGTGAACGCATTGAGCTGATCGGGACGGTTCAATCGCACAACCGCGATCTCCCCGTGCCGCTCGAGTATCACTGCATCGTCGGTACCGGTCTCAGGCACGATGACTCCTTCCTTTGTTCCCCGCCGGTTCGGTTCAGCGGACCTTGTCGAATCGTTCAGCCACGTCCCGGTATTCGGACCGGATCGCCGTCTTCGAGAGCTTGCCACTGGGGAGCCGCGGCAGCGGCTCGTCCCGGATCACCACGTAGCGCGGAACCTTGTAGTCGGCCACGAGCCGGTCGCAGTGTTCGATGATTGCCGCTGCATCGACGCCATCCTTCACCGTGACGATCGCCGCCGGGGTTTCGCCGAAGCGTTCGTCAGCGGCCGCGATGACAGCGACTTCCTCGACACCGGGAATCTCGGCGATGACCCGCTCGATCTCGACCGGCGAGATATTGATTCCGCCGGTGATGATGAGGTCTTTGAGCCGGTCGACGAACTTGACGCGTCCTTCGTCGTCGAGAGTGCCGAGGTCGCCGCTGTGCAGCCAGCTGTTCTGCAAGGCTGCCGCCGTCGACTCGGCGTCGTTCCAGTAGCCAGGGGTGACGCCCGGACCGCGCAGGAGTATCTCGCCCTCTTCACCGGGCGCGGCATCGGTGCCGTCCGGACGGACCACCTTCACTTCGGTGAAGATCGAGCCGGATCCACACGTGTCGGGGTGGTCGAAGGCTTCGGCGACGAGGGTGGCGGTGGCGACACCGCCGGCCTCGGTCATGCCATAGATCTGTCTCAGTGCGACGCCCTTGTCCGCCCAGCGCTGCAACAGTGCCGGAGCGACCGCGGCGCCGCCGACGATCGCGGTGCGCAGCGACGACAGGTCGGCGTCCGCGAACTCGGGTGAACGCGAGATCGCCTCGAAGATCAACGGCACACCGAAGATGGCCTGGACATCGTGTTCACCGAGAAGTTTGGCCGCGCGGCCCGGATCGAACTCCTTCTCGATGATCAGCTTTCCGCCGAGCACCGTTGTCATGACCAGCCCCCAGACCAGGCCGGGGGTGAACACCAAGGGCAACACGAGCAGCGACGTGGACCCGGGCCGGAAGCCTTCTTCGGTGAGTGACGCCTCGAAGACGATATTGAGCAGCGTCCGGTTCGTGCAGATCACACCCTTGGACATCCCGGTGGAGCCACTCGTGAAGAGGAGGGCGGTCGGTTCGTCCGGTTCGAGATCGATGCGGAAGTCGTCCTGTCCTCCCGCGCGTAGCGGCGCGAGCTCGTCGAACGAGAGCGTGTCGAAGGCGGAACCCAATTCACGCGCCGCGTCGACCGTCGGCGCGAACTCGCTCGGCGTGACGACCAGGACGGCGCCGGCGTCGTCGACAACCTTGCGGAGCTCCGCCGGCTTGAACCGTGGGTTGAGCGGGATCAGTACACCGCCGGCCTTGAGGACGCCCAGTGCGATCACCGGCCATGTCAGCGAATTCGGGCCCAGCACGCCGACTCGTTGACCCGGCTGGATTTCGAGGTCCACGATCTTCCGGGCGATACGACTGGACCAGTCCTGCAGTTCGCGGTATGTGAGAGATTCACCCGCCACGACGAGCGCGTCCTGCTCTCCCCTGGTCTTCGCCCACCAATGCAATGCCGAGCCGACGGTGGCAGCCATTCGTCCTTACCTTTCGTGAGTCGCACATGTGCGATGTCGTTCTAGCGGGGCCTACCGGGCACGGGGTGCCTGACACAGGGCGCGGTCCGAATCGCTCTTGCCGACAGATGTTTTCAGTGCGAATATGACCAGGAGAACCTGGCTCGTACGCCGTGCGACCCACGCTATATGGTCCAAATTGAGACGTCAATCAAGTCTTGTATTTTGCAAAACGGCGCGCGCTGTGACGGCAACGAAGCCCGCTGCGAACGCGGCCACTCCCCCGACCGCGAACACCACGACGTACGCCTGTTCTGTGGGCGTCGAGGTGCCCGGGATCGTGATCGTCGCGAGCAACACCGCAACCAAGGCACTGGCCAGTGAGCTGCCGAATGTCCGGGCGATCGCGTTGATCCCGTTCACCGCCCCCGTGTTTCCCGGAGGAACGCTGCCGATGAGCATCGACGGCAATGCACCGTAGGCGACTATGACAAAGACATTGATCACCGCAACCGCCGTGATCAATTGCCACGTGTAGTCATGAGCAAGTATCAGCATCACGAATCCGCATACCCCGACGGCACATGCCGCGGTCAGCACCCGGTGGGCTGGGAACCGTCGGGTTACGAGCCCACTGACGGCCGCCGCAGCCGTACCGGCAATCTGTCCGGGTAGCAGGTACACCAGACTGGTCTCGAGCACCGACGCATCGAAGCCGTATCCCGCTTCTTCTCGGGAGATCTGCACGAACGTCGCGATGGCCAGGAACTGCACGAACATCGCTACACCCACCAGGAAGGCGGCGATATGCGCCGGGGCCACCAACCGCGCCGTCAGAAGCGCAGGAGCAACCAGCGGTGCAGTAGTCCTCCGTTCGTGCCGGTACCAGGCGGCAAGCACGAGCGCGCCGGTGACGGCGCAACCGAGTGTCCACACCGACAGCCATCCCCACGTCCCACCTTGCGCCAGCGCCAACAGCAGCCCCGGCAGGCCGATCGCGAGCCCGACCACACCCCAGAAGTCGAACCCGTCGCGCGCTCCCGACCCCGGGGTATGCGGAATAACGCACCACCCGACGACCATTGCTATCGCCGTAAGTATCAACAGCATCCAGAAGACACGTCGATAGTCGGACCCTTCGGTGTACAGCAATCCGGCCGCGATCATTCCCGCACCGCCGCCGACACTCAACGCCCCGGACATGACGCCGAGCGCCATCGGGACACGGCGCGGCCCCAGCGCGCCCCGCACTACCGCGACACCGACGGGGAACAACGCATACGACACGCCCTGCAGAATTCGACCGGCGACCAGTGCCGGCAAGCCCGTCCACGCGACACACAGCACCGAACCGATCAGTACCGTGCCCAGCACGGCGAGCATCACCTTCCGCGGACCATGTCGATCGGCGAGGTGACCCAACAGTGGTGTACATACCGCGGCCGCAAGGAGATTCGCTGTCACTGTCCAACCGACAGCGTCCGTGCCCATGTCGAGCTGCACCGCGATTGCCGGCAGGAGCGGTACCACGGCGGTCTGCATCATCGACGTGATCATCACGACGAAGCAGAGCGCCGGAACCAGCACCGCCGATCGACCTGCCGTCTCGTGGGCGGCGCGATGGGCCGTATCGGGTGCCTGGGTCACGGCAAATCCTCGCTGCGGTGCCGGTCAGAGATCGAGCACGAGTTTGGCTGTGCAGCTTCGTGATACACAGATCATCATGCAGTCGTTCTCGGCCTGTTCGTCTTCGGTGAGGATAGAGTCCCGGTGCTCGGGAACTCCTTCCAGGACGGGAGTTTCGCAAGTCCCGCACGTACCCTCGCGGCACGAGAAGGGGGCGTCGACACCGGACCGGAGTACGGCGTCGAGCACGCTTTCGTTCGCGTCGACCGTGATGGTGCTGCCCGCGCGCCGCAGTTCGACCTCGAACGATCCGTCGACCGCATCGGCCGGCCGCTCCTTGGCAGCGAACCGCTCGACGTACAGCCTCAGGTTGGGATGCGTGAGGAATTCGTTCTCGATCGCCTGCAAAAGCGGCTCCGGTCCGCAGCAGTACACCGCGGTACCGTCGGGTACGGCGTCGAGGGCAGCCGGAAGGTCGAGGAAACCGTACTCGTCCTGGGGTCGCAGCTCGATTCGCCCGGGGTACCGAGCGACCAGCCCGTCGGCAAAAGCCATGCTGGTGCGTGCTCGGCCGCCGTACAGCAGGCGCCAGTCGGCGCCGGCGGCTTCGGCCGAACGGAGCATCGGCAACAGGGGCGTAATGCCGATACCGCCGGCGACGAAGAGGTAGGACTGCGCGGGTTCGAGAGTGAAATTGTTGCGCGGGCCTGCGATCGCGACCAAGTCTCCGACTTGCAGCGAGTCGTGCACCCAGCGCGACCCCCCTCGGCCGTCCCCTTCGCGGAGCACCGCGATCGCCAAGGAGGTGGTGTCCGATGCGTCGCCACACAGGGAATATTGCCGCACGGTCGACCTGTCGATGACGACGTCGATATGCGCTCCGGGCTCCCAGGTCGGGACAGCGCCGCCATCGGGATCCGCGAGCCGTACTGCCATGACACCGTGAGCAAGCACGTCTTTGCCGATCACTCGCATTTTGCGCTGTTCGGTGTTGGTGCTTCGGGTCATCGGCGCTCTCGTTCCCATAGACTTCGCGTGCCCTATAATCTTAAGCAGTTAGGTTTACGAGGCGCAAGCCCGGCCACACCGGCACCCACGACGCGCACAGGAGATCGCCATGACCCCACACTCATCGACGGACCGGAGTGAGACGGTCCTCGACCTGTTCAGACTGGATGGATCCGTCGCTGTCGTCACCGGTGCCGGCAGTGGCTTGGGCGCCGGATTCGCCCGCGCTCTCGCCGAGGCCGGCGCCGACGTAGTGATAGCCGCACGCCGGCGCGAGAACCTCGACGCCGTCGCGGTGACAGTAGAGGCCATCGGTCGCCGCTGCCTGGTCGTCCCCACCGACGTCACCGACCCCGAGCAGTGCGACGCGCTCGCCCAGGCCGCTGTCGCCGAGTTCGGCCGCCTCGACATCCTGATCAACAACGCCGGGGTCACCAGCTCCGCGCCTGCGACACGCGAGCGCCCTGAGGACTTCCGCGCAGTCCTCGACGTGAACCTGATGGGCAGCTATTGGGTAGCGCAAGCGTGTGGACGCGTGATGGGCCCGGGCTCGGCCATCGTCAATGTCGCGAGCATGCTCGGCCTCATCAAATCGGCACTCCCGCAGGCTGCGTACGCGGCCAGTAAAGCGGGAATTATCGGCCTGACCCGCGACCTGTCGCATCAGTGGTCGAAGCGAAAGGGCATCCGCGTCAATGCGATCGCGCCGGGATTCGTGGAGACCGACCTGATTTCCGAAATGTCGTCGGATACGCTCGACGAGTTCCTGCGCGGCAGTTCGCTCGGCCGCACCGCGACGCAGCGCGAGATAGACGGAGCCGTGGTGTTCCTCGCCAGTCGCGCCTCCGGCTACATCACCGGCTCGACGCTCGCCGTCGACGGCGGCACCTCCGGACACTGATTCCGACGACGAAGGACCATGCAACCATGACGTACTCCACCACGGTGACCACCCTCCGCGGCGACGGCGTTTCCCTGGTCGCCGACCTGTGGGAACCCCGGTCGGAACCGAAAGGCACCGTCCTGCTGCTCCATGGCGGCGGGCAGACCAGACACTCGTGGCAGCGCACCGGAATACGCCTGGCCCAGCAGAGATGGCGCGCGTATTGCATCGACGCACGTGGCCACGGCGACAGCCAATGGTCGCCCGACGGCGACTACAGCCCCGACGCGCACGCCCGCGACATCCGCACAGTCGTCAGCGACCTCGGTGAACCCCCGGTGCTCGTCGGTGCGTCCATGGGCGGCATGGCCTCACTCGTGGCATCGGGCGACGAACCAGGTCTTGCCCGGGCGCTGGTCCTGGTAGATATCACCCCGAAGGCCGAACCGGCGGGTCTCGCCAAGATCACCGACTTCATGCAAGCCGGGTTGTCCGGCTTCGACAGCCTCGACGACGCGCTGGGAGCAGTGATCGAATACAACCCGCACCGCACTCGCGCGCCGCGGGTGGAGGGTTTGCGCAAGAACCTGCGTGAACACGAGGGTCGTTGGTACTGGCATTGGGATCCGCGGATGCTGTCGGACAGGACGAATTCGGCGGCCGCGGCGGCCGAACGCGAAAGTCGTGCTCGCGCCGCAGCGCGGGCGATCAGGATTCCGACGTTGCTCATTCGTGGCGCACAGTCCGATGTGGTCAGTCCGGAAGGAGCGCGCGAACTGCTGGAGCTGATTCCCGGGTCCCGCTATATAGACGTGGGCGGCGCTGGGCACATGGTGGGCGGCGACGACAACGACGTCCTGAGTCGAGGCTTGGTGGAGTTCCTCGACGAGGCGGTTCTCACCGCATGACCACCTGAGCGACTGGAACATATACCATTCTGACCATCTGCCGCGCCGACCAGGCCCGGCGTACTGCTCGAACCGAAAGCGAGACATGGCCCGACCGTCGAAACCTCTGATCAGTCGCGCAGCCGCCGTGGCAGCGTCCATCGAGATCATCGACTCCGAGGGACTCGATGCGTTCAGCCTGCCACGCCTGGCGAAACACATCGGAGTGCGTGCTCCCTCGCTCTACCATCACTTCTCCGACAAGTCGGCGATCCTCGCCGCGGTCGCACGACAGATCGCCGGCGCCGGAAACCTACCGCGACGCAAGCCCGGCCCGGACTGGCCCGAATTCTTCGTGACGCTGAGCATGAACCTTCGCCGGTCGATCCTCAAACACCGCAACGCCGCGCCGATCCTGCTGCAATATCTGCCCCGTGACCTGCTGATCGGCACCTACGAGGACACCGCCCGGTTTCTCGAGGAGTCCGGAGTGCCCGCGCACCTGCACGTCCAGATTCTCGACGGCATGGAGCGCCTGACGCTCGGTGCGGTGCTTACCGAGGCGATGCGCAAACCGAGCACGAAGTCCACGATCTTCCCCAACGTCGACCCGGAGTCGCAGCCCCTGCTGTCCAAGGCTCTCGCCGCTAACGAGATGACCTCCCGGCAGTTGTTCGAGGAAATGATTCGCAGCTTCTTGCACGGCGTGGTGCGCAACGAGAACGTCGCGATCACGGACGCCGCGCCCTCCGACAACGTCAAGATTTCGGCCAACTGACCGAGTCCGCCCTTCCTCCGGAACGGCCCTCGGCGCACCGGTGCCCCACGGATCGAATCCGTGGGGCACCGCGTTTGCAGACCTACTCGGTCGTGCAGACCTACTGGGTAGGAGCGGGCAGGTGGACGGTCTTGATCTCGAAGAACTCTTCGAGACCTTCGATGCCGCCCTCACGTCCGACGCCCGACTGCTTGTAACCACCGAATGGCAGGGTGAAGTCCATCGTCGCGGTATTGACGCTGATGGTGCCGGTACGGATGCGCCGCGCGACCTCGAAACCGTGGTCGAGATCCTCGGTATAGACGGCGCCCGACAGGCCGTACACCGAGTTGTTGGCGATCGCGATTGCGTCTTCCTCGTCCTCGTAGGTGATCACCGAGATGACCGGACCGAAGACCTCTTCCTGCGCGATTCGTGAATCCGGCTGCACGTCGTCGATCAGGGTGGCTGCGACGAAGAAACCCGTATCGAGGCCTTCGGGGCGGCCACCACCGAGCACAACCTTCGCGCCGTCTTCCTTCGCGATGTCGATGTAGCCGAGCACGCGGTCCTGCTGACGCTTGGAGGCGAGCGGGCCGAGGAAGTTTGTCGGCTCCCACGGGTTGCCCATCGGCAAAGATCCGTATGCGGCTTTCAGTGCCTCTACCACCTCGTCGTGACGCTTGCGTGAGACGAGCACGCGGGTCAGCGCTATGCAGGCCTGACCGGATTGCATGCAGCCACCCATGGGCAGGGTCTGCAGCACGTGGTTGATGTCTGCGTCGTCGAGGATGATCGCCGCGGACTTGCCACCGAGTTCGAGCGACACGCGTGCGATGCGCTCGCCGGCAAGCGACATGATGCGCCGGCCCGCTGCGGTGCTGCCGGTGAACGTGACGTGGTCGACGTCCGGGTTGGTCACGAGCGACTCCGACACCTCGCGGTCGGCACACAGCACACTCACTACACCCTCGGGGATGCGACCTTCCGCGACCAGCTCGGCAATGATGTCAGCGAAAATCGACGGCGAGATCGGCGCCTCGGGTGCGGTCTTGAGAACGACCGAGCAGCCCGCGGCGAGCGCCGGCGCGAGCTTGAACGCGATCGTGCCGATCGGCCCGTTCCAGGGGATGATCGCGGCGACCACGCCCGTCGGTTCCTTGACGATGCGTGAGATGCCGCCGTCGGCACGGCATCGCTCTTCGCTGACCTCGAACTCGCGGGCTACCGTGGCAACGGCCCGGAACAGGCCGCCGGTCATCTGCTGGGTCGGGCGGCTGACGCTGACCGGTACCCCGACCTCGATCACGCCGATCGGTGTCAGTTCGTCCACGCGCTGCTCGAGACGGTCCGCGATGGCATCGAGAACGTCGGCGCGCTCGGCCATGGTGCGCGACGCCCATTCACCCCTGTCGAACGACTCACGGGCAGCGGCAACCGCTTTGGTGACGTCTTCGACGGTGGCGGTGCGGACGCGTGCGACCTTCTCTTCGGTGAACGAGTCGACGACATCGACCCATTCGTCACCGGTCGAGTCGACCCAACGGCCGCCGATGAAAATTTGGTCGCGATCGGCGATCGACGGGGTCGCCCTACCGGTTGCGGTTTCGGTGGTGGTCATCAGTGAAGCTCCTTCGCTTTCAACGGATGTTGTAGCCGGCATCGACGGGGAATGTGACACCGGTGACGTAGCGGGCCTCGTCGGAAGCGAGGTACACGATCGCGTTGCTGATGTCGACGGCCTCGATCAGCTCGACGGGCATCGGGTTCTTGTACGACTCGTCGGCGGCGACCTCTGGGTGGGAATTGACGAACTCCCCGTATTCGGCGTTCGCGACCATCGGAGTGTTCACACCTGTGGGATGCACGGTATTGACCCGAATGCTGTGGGGAGCGAGTTGTTTCGCATACAGCCGCATGAGGCCGACGACACCGTGCTTGGCCGCGCTGTACCCGGCTTGGCCCGGCAGGGTGTTGAGGCCGATGCTTGTCAGGCCGGCGGCCGAACTGGTGATGATGATCGAGCCACCCTCACCCCGCTCGACGAGATTCGGCACGGTCACGTCGAGCACGTGCCACACACCGGTGAGCATGGTGTCGATCGCGTCGTGCCACGCCTGCCGCTGCTCACCCGGTCCGATGACGGGCATGATGCCGGCGTTCGGCAGCACGATGTCGACCTTGCCGAACTGTGCGATTCCCGCGTCGTACGCAGCTTGGACGTCTTCGAGGTTCCGGACGTCGCCAACGAACGCAACGATGGCGCCTCCGGCCTCCTTGACCAGGCGTTCGGTCTCTGCGAGATCGTCGGAGGTCGCCATCGGGTAGAACACGGTCGGAATCTGGTCGCAGATGTCCATCGCGATGATGGACGCACCTTCCTCGGCGAGCCGGACGGCATGCGACCTGCCCTGACCGCGCGCCGCGCCGGTGATGAATGCGACCTTGCCATCGAGCCGTCCCATGGATAGTCCTCTCCGAGTGTAGGTTCCGCCTGGTGGTGCACACAGGCAACGTGCGGGGTGATCGGATGATCGAAATGAAGTCGGCACACCATCTGTGAGCCACAACACAGACCGTAGTTGCCTACAACCATTAGGTCAACACCGAACAAGAATCGTTTTTCGTATCACCGACAACCATTCAAAAGCTGGGCACGTCGGCCCACTCCCCGACCTGGTAACACGAGTGTTCTTCCTCCTGCTCGAACGACAACAGCCGGCACATACGCACCGCGCCTGCATCGTCCGGGTCGATACGAATCAGGGCGATCTGCGCTCCCGCGTCGCGCAGCGCCCCGAGCGCCACCACGAGCAGCGTGGTGCCCAGGCCTTCCCGCCTCGCGGCCTCGGTGAGCACGAGCGCCCGGACCGACGCGGCTTCCAGTTCGAGGTGCGTGGACACCGTCGAGTCGAGCCAGACGAATCCGAGAGGTGCGCCCGAAGAATCTGTTGCAATGACCACGCTGCCGGCCCCGAGACGAATGTCGTCGGTGAGGCGTTCACGCTGCGCCGGCACCAGCGCGGCCGCATCCAACACTTCCTCGATCGACTTCGACGCCGTCGGATCTTCGAGTGGGCGAGCTTCGGCGAGCGTGATGCCGTCGGGCACCGAGACATCGTCGAGCGGGCTCGCGAACGGCCCCGACAGGTGACGGAACAGCGTCCACAACCTGCTGACCGGTGCGACGCCGAACCGGCGCGTGAGACGCTCGGACGCGGGGTGAGTGCCGTACGCCCAGCAGCGCAGGGCCACAGCGCCAGTGCCTGCCCAACCACCGTCCACGGTCGTGTCCAGACCGACCTCCTCGACGAGCATCGTTGCGATACCTCGCGACCGATAGTCGGGGTGAACCACGAACTGCGCGGTACCCAGCCCCCCGTCGTCGACCTGCAGATGCAGGTACGCCACGACCACGAGCGGAGCATCGTCGCGGGCACTCAAATCTCTGCGCGCCGCGATCGGCAGGTGGTAGACCCGCACACCGTCACGGCTCGTCGAGGCCACATCGCCGGGATTGATCGAGGAGAAGCCCGCCTCGTCGTCGTATTCGGCGGCCGCCGCGACAAGTGCCAGCACCTCGTCCCGATCGCCGGAATCCAGTTCCGAACACCACTGATACGAGATCATTCGTTCGCTCCTCATCTGCCGGTTCGTCCCCATAAATCTAATGCCAATCGGTATTGGATCGCAATGGTCGAAACCTACCCGGGGACGCAGCCCGGGGTTTACAGCTAAATCTACATAAGTTAGATTTAGGATCATCGATTCGCCATCGCACCACAGCCTGGAGGGCAGCCATGACAGAGGTCGGAATCCCCCGCGAGGAACGCATCCGTCGCGCGCTCGACCATCTGCGCAACGACACCACCGACGAGTTCGAGCACGTCACGTGGTTCGAACCCGTCGAGTTCACCGATCCGGACATCGCCAAGATCGAACGTGAGCGTGTATTCGGCCGGGTTCCGTCGATCATCATCCACGGCTCCGAGATCCCCCGCGCAGGGGATTTCGTCACCCTGCAGTTACCGCGAAACAACGTCATCATCGTCCGCCAGCGCGATGGCAGCGTCAAAACCCTCGTGAACCAGTGCCGTCATCGCGGGGCCATGGTCGAGAAGGAGGAGAAAGGCCGCTGCCGCCTGTTCTCCTGCCCGTACCACCGCTGGTCCTACGATACCGACGGCAGCCTGCGCACCATCACCCGCGACAACACGTTCGGTGATGCCGACCGCTCCGAACGCAACCTCGTCCAACTACCCACCGAAGAGCGGCACGGCTTCGTCTGGGTGGTCGACGACGCCGACGCAACCATCGATGTCGCCGACTGGCTCGGGCCCGAGATGGACTCGATCATGGGGTCCTACGGCATGGACAAGATGGTGACCACTCGGGTTCAACGCTTCGACGAGCCCATCAACTGGAAGTTGATGCAGGACGCGTTCCTCGACGGGTACCACATTCAGTACGCGCACCCCAACACCGCCGCGAAGCACATCCACACGAATGTCATGGCCTTCGAGGATTTCGGAAACCATTGCCGGTTCCTCAATCTCCGCAAGACCATCGACCGATGGATCGAGGAGGACCCCGGCGATCGCAGTCTCGCCGAGCACATCACGGAAAGCCACCTGGTGGGGCCCAACAGTACGTTGCTCAAACAGCCCGACCATTTCCAGCTGCTCACCTTCCGCCCTCACCGCAGTGATCCGCAGCGCTGCCACATGGAGATTCGTCTGGTCGCGCCTACGCTCGAAGAGAGCGGCTTGACGGAAGAACGCTGGAACCGGATCTGGGACAAGAACGTCGAGATCCTGGTAGCAGTGCTCCACAACGAGGACTTCCCGATCTTGCGAGATTCACAGGTTGCCATGGACAGCGCAAACGCCGGCAACATGCTCCTCGGCCGGAACGAAGTCGCCAACCAGGTCTTCCGCCGCGCAATCCAGAAACTCGTCAACGAGAGCTGATACCTGGGCTTCACAGTCGCGGAACTACGGACGCTGGCTTCCGCTCACTTCACGAAGGGGACCCGATCACAATCGGGTCCCCTTTCTCATCTCGACTCAGAGTTCCGGAGTGAACGGGAGCGGCAGAAGCACACTGCCACGCACCGATTCTGAAAGACGAACGGCGCGTCGCGCGTCCACGTGGTTCGTGAGCGATCGACGCGCCGTTCGGATGGCACGGAAGATAGCGAGGACCTGTCGGACATGCCGTCCGCCTTCGTAGCAGATACGTTCCGACAGGACTATTCGAGAGTCAATGCTCGTTCGGGGCACACCGCGACGGCCTCCTCGGCCGCTGCGATGTGCTCGTCGAGCACGAGTGCGTCCTGAAGGATCACCGGATACCCGGAATCGTCACAGTCGACGACCTCGGGGGAACGGCTGTAACACAAACCGTGTCCCGCGCACACCGACCGATCCACGACGAGGCGGCGCGTACCGTATTCCGTTTTCGTGTCGTGGGCAGTCATGATCGTTACTCTTCGCCGGTGACCATCGGCGCAGGGTTGTTCCCGTCTTCGGGGAACATCATGGCCACGCGAGACAACGTGCCGCCATCGGTCGTCGGCAGTGTGACACCCGAGATGTACGCGGACTCGTCCGAGACCAGGAAAAGTGCTGCTCGAGCATTGTCCTTCAGTGACGGCGGACGATTGAGTTTGAGGGGAATCGGCGACACGCTCGGCTCCCACGGACCTGCCACTTCCTCATAGGACTGACCGACGACGGGCGTACCGGCCGGGGCGAGGAAGTTCGGCGACATTCCGTGTGTCGGCGCGATCGCGTTGACGCGGATTCCATATTTGCCGAGATCCAGACTCAGGGCCCGAACCATACCGTTCACACCGGCTTTCGTCGCGGAGTACGCCGCGATGCTGTGATACGCCACGAACGACGCCGCCGACGACGTCGCAAGGATGACACCACCACCGTTGGCCCGCAGCGCCGGCACCGCAGCCTTCGCGGTGTAGAACACGCCAGAGAGGTTGACCCCGATGACGTCCTGCCAATCCGCGTCCGTCAGATCCTGGAACTCGACCTGCTCGCCACCGGCGACGGACGGCACACCACCACGCGAGATGACGCCTGCGTTGGCCCATGCAATGTCGAGCTTGCCGAACGCGGCCACGGTGGCCGCCACGGCCTCGATCACCTGCTGCTCGACTCGCACATCCGCGGTGACCGCGATCGCCGAACCACCCTGCTTTTCGACCAGCTCGACCGTGCCCTTGGCGCGCTCCGGATCGATATCGACCACGGCGACCTTCGCGCCCTCCGCGGCGAACAACTGCGACGCCTCGCGTCCCAGCCCGGAACCGGCACCGGTGATCAGCGCGACCTTACCTTCGAGTTTCATGAAGTCTCCTGCGTTCGGAATGTGTCGGATGAATGGAAGCTGTCATAGGACAGCGGGACAACAGAGATGGGACCGGATAGCCGTGTGTCGCAGATACAGCGGTGCTAGTACGCGATAAACAGAATTTCGTCGCGTGAGTACTCCATGCCCGGATGCGACTCGCTCAAATGCTCCTGGGTTTTCATCACCAGGTCGTCTTCGTCGCTGCCGGTGATCGCGGCGCCACACGGACAGCTCAGTCTTGTCTTCATTCTCATCTCGGTGAACCTTTCTGTGCCTCTCGTGCGGTCGGACGCTCACAGCACGTCGGCGACCGGGAAGTTCGACAGTCCCCCGAACATGTTCGACGTCACACAAGGTTATCTAATGCACGTAGGTTGTACAAGCCCCCGCGCCGGCTCGATCGCATCGGGAACAGTCGTGATCAGGCGGGCTCCGTGGTCTTCTCTACAGACACGTCCGACTCGGACGCGGCCATGTTCTTCCGCGGAACCAACGACACCAGCACGGCGGCAGCCACTCCGGCGAACGCAAAGGCATAGAAGGCCCAGTCGGCTCCGAGTGCAGAGCTCATGATCATTCCGGTGAGTAT
This sequence comes from Rhodococcus oxybenzonivorans, assembly GCF_003130705.1. Lineage (NCBI taxonomy): Bacteria > Bacillati > Actinomycetota > Actinomycetes > Mycobacteriales > Nocardiaceae > Rhodococcus > Rhodococcus oxybenzonivorans. The sequence goes on from NZ_CP021354.1 coordinate 5,726,380, forward strand.
GGGACCGCAGACACCGCCGAGCCGGCCGAGACCCACTGCCAGCCCGAGTGCCGTGCCACGCGCGGCCGCCGGGTAGAAGACTCCGACGAATCCATAGACGCCCGTCGTCGAAGAGGCACAGAAGCCGATCACGAGAACGAGTCCGAACACGAGTGCCTGTGCCGGTTGCAGAGTCAGGGCGGACACTGCGAGTGCCCCGAAGACGAAGCTCACGGAAATGACGGGACGCGATCCCAGCCGATCCGCAAGACCGGTGATGACCACCATGCCGAACCCGCTGCCGATGTTGAAGGCCAGCAGGAATGTCAATGCAGACCCGAGGTCATAGCCGGAGGACCTCAGCATCTGAGGGATCCAGGTGTTCATGCCGTATGAGACGAGAAGGCCGAAGAAAGTGATGAGCGGGAACATGATCGTCGCGATCCTGTAGCCGGGGGCGAACAGGAGCCGAAAGCCCGACGGGGAGCCGGTACTTTCACTCTTCGATTTCTCGAGTGCCATGCCGGATTCGGCGCCGGCATCGATGGAATAGCGCTGTGCCAGTTCTCGGGCCTCGTCGTGCCGCCCCTTGCTTGCGAGGAAGGCAATCGATTCGGGCAGGTTTCGGTACGCGATGACAAACAACACGACACCGAGAAGGCCGCCCACTGCGAACATCGATTCCCAGCCGAAGGCAGGGATCATGAAGATGGCGGCAATCGCGACGACGCACCCGCCGATGGGAAAACCCGTTTGAATCACACCGTTGTAGAACTGTCGTCGGTCGACCTTGACGTATTCCTGGGTGAGCGCGATCAAGGTGGGGAGTGCTCCGCCGAAGCCGAGGCCGGCCAGCAGTCTGAACAGGCCGAATGATTCCAGGTTCGGCGCAATGGCGCACAACCCGGTGAACAGGCTGAAGCTCACGATGCATGCGAGTACCACGGGTCGTCGCCCGATGCGATCTGTGATGTAGCCGGCCAGCATCGCCCCGGCCATCATTCCGAACAGGGAGAGGCTGCCGATCAACCCCGCCGATGCAGTGGTGATCCCCCACTGTTCTACTTCGAGCAACGTCGGCAGGACCGCGCCGAACATGATGAGGTCGACACCATCGAGAATGGTGATAGCCAAGCAGGTGAGGACCACGGATCGGGCCCCCGAGACGGCCCTTTCCTTCCCCGGGACAGGAATCTGCGACATGTTGGGTTCCTTCGGGTCGTGTGTATCGGGGTTCGGTTTCGGTGATTGCGCGAGTGGCGCGCGTTCACCATGGGTGCGAAGGAGCTCAGCCCCACTTGCGCGGATCTGCGAACGCGCGCCCCATCCATTGGTGGAAGTGCTGGTTGGCAATCTCGTTGCGCCCGAAATAAAGGGGTCCGACATCTGTATTCGCGACAGACTTCTGCAGGCCCACGTTGACCACGAGGTCCTCGTCGCGTAGCACGGCCATCAGAATCTTCCAGTTCTTGTCCCACCGCGCCTTCTGCTCGTCCGTCACCACCGGCTCCCGAGTGAGCAAACGCATCTGCATCCGAGTCCCGACGGCTGTGCCCGGGGCGGGGACGAAGTTGAGCACCTCCAAGTGATCCGGTTGACGGAGCACCGACATATTGGGCATCAGAAAGTGCGCCACGGTGATATGCCGATCGATGGGGGCATCCTCGGGTTTTACGTCGCGGACCGAGTCGATGCTCTTGCGAGCGGTGACCATTCGTCCGTGCCTGCCCATCGGCTCCCATGCCTGCGCGTTGTTGTAGAAGTACGGGGCAACGGTTCCGGCATGCGTCGAGGTGATGTGGTAGCCATCGAGGAAGGCGTCCATCAACACCTTCCAGTTGATGTCCACGTCGAAGTTCTGGGCGATATGGCAGTGGTACTTGTCCATCTCCATGGCGGCGAGGGACTCGTCGAACTCTCGGCCGAGCCACTCCGCGATGTCGATCTCGCGATCACCCGCGGCGGAGTCGATGACCCAGACGAAGCCGTGCCGTTCCTCGACCGGAACCTCCAGCAGGCTCATGCAACTACGATCAACCGTCCCGAACGTATGCTCGTCCGCGATCGACCGCAGCCTGCCATCGCTGCCGTACGCCCACCCGTGGTAGCGGCACGAAAAGATGCGCTTCGAACCCTTCTCCTCGGGAACGAGTTGCGCTCCTCGATGCCGGCAGGTGTTCACGAAGCCACGCACTCTCCCGTCTGCCTGCCGAACGAGAACAACTTCGTTGTTCGGCAGCTGGACGGTCGCAAAGTCGTTGTTTCCGGGCAGTTCGGTGCTGTGTGCCGCGATGATCGGCACATACCCGAACAGTTCTCTGCGCTCCCGCGCCGCCAGTTCCGGATCGGTGTAGACGCGGGGATCTACCTCGAGGATTTCTGGTGCCATATCGGTGGTGCCGTTGTCGAGGTGATCGAACATCGCCCGGGCAAAACCCGCTTTCGTCTCCTCGTCGTACGGCAGATCGGTGTAGACCATGGTGCTCACTCCTTCGGGGACCGCTGCGGGGCCCACAAGAACGTCGCTAAAGCTGCAGACTCTTGATTTCGACAAACTCTTCGAGGCCGAATGCCCCGCCCTCACGCCCGTGGCCGGATTGCTTGAATCCGCCGAACGGTGCTGCGCCATTGAACTTTCCACCGTTGACCTCGATCTGCGTTGCACGCAGTCTGCGCGCCACCGACTTCGCGCGCTCGGGGTCGGCGGACCACACAGCGCCGGCAATACCGAAAATCGTTCCGTTCGCGATTTCGATCGCGTCCTCGGTCGTGTCGTACGCAATGATCGACAGCACCGGACCGAATATTTCCTCCTGGGCGATCGTGCTGTCCGGGTCCACCTCGGAGAACACTGTGGGTTCGACGAAGAATCCGGTACGGGCAGGTGCGTCGACCGAGCCGGCGACCAGCTTCGCGCCCTCCTTGACGCCGGCACGAATGTAGCCGAGCACCCGCTCGCGCTGAGCTGCGGTCACCATGGGTCCAAGCTTCGTGTCGCCGCTCGTGGGATCGCCCGGGGCATATGCCGCCACCGCCTTTGCGGCGAGCTTCTCTGCCTCGGACAGGCGCGAGCGCGGTACGAGCAGGCGAGTCTGCGCGTTGCAGGACTGCCCGCCGTTCATGTAGCAGGCACGCACGGTGTGCGGCACGGCCTTCGCGAACTCCTCGACATCGAGGTCATCGAGCAGCACCGCGGCGCTCTTGCCGCCCAGCTCGACCGACACCCGCTTCACGGTCCCGGCGGCCAGTTCCAGCACTCGCTTACCAACCGAGTTCGATCCGGTGAAGCTGACCATGTCGATGTCCGGGTGAACGGCGATGGCCTCACCCACAATCGGACCATACCCGTGCACCATATTGAAAACTCCGGCCGGGATCCCGACCGCTTCGACCGCCTCTGCCAGAGCGTGGGCGGTGAACGGAGCAACCTCGCTGGCCTTGACGACCACCGTGCACCCGGCCACGAGCGCGGCGCCGATCTTGGCGGTGATCTGGTGCAGTGGGTAGTTCCAGGGCGTGATACATCCGATCACGCCGACCGGCTCACGCACGATAAGGGAGTTGCGGAGCGGTTCTTCCCACGGGAAGTGCTTCGCCGCGGTCACTGCCTCCCGCAGGTCGACGATGCCCAGTCCGACCTGGGCCCACCGAGCGACCCTGCGTGGGGTGCCGACCTCGGAGACGACGATGTCGGTGATGTCGTCCTGTCGCCGCTCCAGTTCGTCGGCCAGACGCGACACGAACTCGGCCCGCGTGTGCGGGGCGGTCTGCGACCACTTGCCTAAGGCCCGTCGTGCGGCAGCGACCGCCATATCGACATCCTCGGCAGCTCCGGCGGGGACGCTCCCGATGCGCTCTTCGGTTGTCGGGTTGACGACGTCGATTCGCTCCGTGCTCGTGGACGCGATCCACGTGCCATCCACATATAGTTCCAAACTCACGATGGTTCTCCCCGTAGAATTGAGTTGATGAAAATTGCCGATGCCTCGAATCGCTCGATTACCGAAAAGCACCACGGTGCAGCGACTCCACAGTCATGATCCGAGCAGATCTCGCAGGCTTTCGTCGCTTACCGGCGTGGTCGCTAGACCCAGCACCCCGGCAAGGAATCCGCGGATGGTGACCACGAAAAGCTCGCGCGACGACCACTGGTTGGCCTCGAGCGCGCGGGCGAGGGTCGGGTGTCTACGCTCGTCGACCTTAGGGAAGACCTCTGTGCTGCCGACCGGATCGCGCATGAGATCGCTCAGAGTGGTTGCGAGAGCGAGTTTCTCCAGACCGTCCAGTATCACCACCTGGAGTTGCGCCGGAACGCCCCCGTCCTCGAGGATTCGCGCACACCGTTCATACGTCCGGGTCAGGACATCACGGGGAAGAAATTGCACCAACACGAGGGCGGCATTGGGATGACGAAGGATTGCGTCGCGGTAATTGAGGCTGAGTTCGACGAACCACTCCACCCAGTCCGTACCGGACGAATACTCGGGCACCGTCGCCCCGGTCATCAGCTCCTTCGCCACCTCGGTCATGAGCTCACGACGATCAGCGAAGTGGTGGTACAACGAGGAGGTACTTACGTTCAGCTGTTTGGCCACGCGCGGCAGACTGAACGCATCCATGCCCTCGGTGTCGATGATCTCGATGCTTGCCGCGACGGTCGCACTCCGGCTGATCAGAGGCTTTGCCGGTCTCCCCATCATGTCCCACTTTCGATCGATCCGAGATTCAGCTCCACGACCCCGCCGTATCGGCTCCGATGGAAGACCAGTGGCTCCGTCACTGGATCGGACCCGAAATCGAGCATGCCGGCAACTGCGATGAGGTGATCTCCACCGTCGTGCTCCGCAGTGAGCGCCACCTCGAACCATGCTGCCACCCCCTCGAGAATCGGCGCGCCGCGCTCGGCCGGTCGCCACTGCACTCCGGCGAATTTGGGTCCGCCCGATTTCGCGAAGCGGTCGCTGAGGTCGCGTTGACCCGAGGAAAGTACGTTGATACAGAATGTCTCGGCGGTACGGATCGCCGGCCAGCTCGTCGAACGCCGATTCGGGCACAGTAAGACCTGGGGCGGATCCAGCGACAATGCCGAAAACGACTGGCAGGTGAACCCGGCCGGTTCGTCGCCCACCATCGCCGTCACCACCGTCACGCCGGAACAGAAGTGTCCCAGAACGTCGCGAAGCGCCCGCGGGTTCACAACCGATTGTGTGCTGCTGTCCGATCGTGTCGACACGTATGGTCCTCTCATACTCTCAGTGCGATGTGCACCCTGATTTCACCTGCGGGACTGAGCCATCCGCGGTGATCAGCGAACTCGATCATTGCTTCGAATCGTTTCGACCACGACGGGTCCAATGCCTGCTCCCCCGCAAGGGCGCGGATCGTGTCCGGTTTGACAAAGACCTGCTGGGCGCCGGACGGTCGGCCGAGGGCCGAGAGTCGGTCTGCCCAGATTCTGCACTTCGGGTCGGCCGATTCGATATGGAGGGAGCCGAACTCGTCGGCGTCTTCGAGCCGGAACTGTGACTTGCCGGAAATCTCGTCAACCACGATTCGCATGGGTTCCTCCCCTGTTCATGGTGGTGTGGTGGAAGCTAGGGCTGCGGGCATCGAGGATGGGCAGCACTTCATCCAGCAGTAATTGCACACATGCATCGCGTGTGTTCCTCTCCGTGACAGCAGGAACGACAGTGACGCCGTCGGCAATGTCGGCCGCGCGGATGTCGAGGATCAGACTTGCCAGGCCGCTCGGCGTTCCGACGTAGACGACGGTGTCGCCTTCCGTCATGCCAGTTGCCGACGGGCGCCTCTGTCCTGCGCCGGCTTCGAAGCGCGCGGTGCGAGCGTCCGGCGCGATATGGACGACGACGTCGAGCAGTACGTCGACCCGGCCGCCGGATGTGTCGCCCGCGGCCCGAATGTGGGCACGCTTCTTCTGCGCCTCTCGAAGGTTCGGGGCTGTAATTCGCACTGTGCGGGCGTCATCCTGGCGCCGCACCACGATGGTGCTGTCGACCGGCGCGTCTGGCGTCGACAGGTCCACGGCCACGGTGAGCTGTACCCCGTTCACGACGTGGTCCGTCCCGTATGGGGTGCGGTTCGTCGCCACACCAGTGCCGGTGACAGGGTCGTGGTGCGGAACACCAATGGATCCGAGGACAGGGTCATCCGGTCACCGTCGAAGCGCACATGCCGCTTCTGGTTCTCACCGAGCCAGTTCGGGTACAGCGATACCGCCATCTCGTGCCATACGGCGGAGTCATCCTCGTCGACGTGGTAGGGCCCCGAATACGCAAGGTAACCCCCGGCGGCCTCGCTTCGTTCGCTGATCTCGCCACTGTGGACGTTTCGCGAGCGGTACGGTGTTCGGCCAGGGCGCATGATCTGTGCCGACATGAACCCGTCCGCCGAGTAGATGATCAATCCGCGGGCCTCGGGACCAAGGGGGTAGTCGACTTTCCCACTGTTCGAGGTCGTCGAGTACTCGACCAGTTCCCAGGCCCCGACGATTCGTTCGGCGATCGAGACGCCTTCGGTGTCGGTGTCAGTGCTCATGTCATGCTTCCTTTCAGCTCACAGCACGTCGCGCGTGCAGAGAAGGACCGAGCTCGACAATGCGGCCATGGGCCCGCCGATGAAGAGCGAGACCTGCGCATCGGGAACCTGGTTGGTGGAGGTTCCACGCACCTGGCGCACGGCCTCGACTGCCAGACCCATTCCGTTGACGAACGAATCCGCGAGGTTTCCACCACTGGTATTCACCGGGAGCAGCCCGTGCGGGGCGGTCAGATTCTCGAGTGTCATGACCTTGCCGGCCTCGGCACCGGGTGGGCACAGACCGTGATCGATCAGTGCAGCCACACCCGAGCCACTGAAGTTCTCGTATACCTGGACGACGTCGACCTGGTCCGGACGGAGGTCGGCATCCGCCCACAAGGTTTCGGCAACTCCGGCGGCTCCGGAGAATCCGGCCGAGGTGTAGTCGAGATCGTTCTCGCTGTCGACGGCGTATCCGCCGACCGCACCCTGACTGCCGGCCAGCACGTAGGCCGGACTGGGTGAAAGTTCCTCGGCGCGGTCGGCGGCGACCAGGATGAGCGCCACAGCCCCGTCGTTCTCCCGTGAGCAGTCGTACAGCCGGTAGGGCTCGACGATCATCCGGGATGCTTCGTATTCGGCTTCGTCGAGCGGACGGCCGTACGCGGCGGCGTACGGGTTGCGCTGCGCGTGGAAGTAGTCGGCGAGAACCAGGGATCTCATCGCGGATTCCGGAACACCGTCGTGTTCGAGCATCCGTCGGGTGCGCAGCGCGCAGGCTTGCGCCGGCGATCCAACCCCATGCGGGAGCATATGGCCGTCGAAGTGATGCTTGGCGTATCCGAGTCGGCCGGAATCCTGCTGTGCCATGGCACGATACACGACCACGCACCGCGCTTGCCCTGCAGCGATAGTGACCGCAGCGTTGGTGATCGCCGCGGCAGCACCACCTCCGCCACCACCCCAGATCATGGTGGACCATCGGATCCGGGGCGACATGAGCGACGCACCCACGACAGTCCCGTCGTTGTCGCCGCCCCCGTACGAGACGAATCCGTCGATTTCGCGTGGTGACACACCGGCGTCAGCAGCAGCCTCGACGATGGCTCGCAAAGTCATCCGGAGCTCACTGTCCGGCGATTCTCCTCGCTTGTAATGGAATTCACTGGCACCCACGACGGCTGCAGCACCACGGAGGAAGGTATCGGTCATTGTCCGGTTCTCCGTTCGGTCTCGGTGGTAGTGCTCGCCATGCGCCAGCGCAGCACCGGCCAGGGTGCATCGGCGGGCTGCTGGATGATCCCCGCAACCGCATCACCGATGGCAATGTCACCGGCACCATTCTCGGCGAGCAGACCGAGTACTCGTCGTCCGCCGGCTTCCGGAAGTTCGACGAGAACTGTGACGAACGGCAATTCGCCGGCAAGCTCCGGGATGAAGGGGTGCCAGGTCCGCGACCACGAGAAGATTCGTCCGACCGGTTCCACTGCAGTCCATTTCGGGTCGAACGTCTGACACCGTCCGCACATCCACCGCGGTCCCCAGATCCACAGGTCACACTCTCCGCACCTTTGCAGCCTCAGCTCACCCGCCTGCAGACCCTCCCAGTACGGCAGGTCGAGGCCGTCTGCGTACGGGCCGGCCAAGGCCGTGGCCGGAAACTCGCGGGCTGTTCCGGCACCCGGTGTCATCGGATCGCTCCACTCTCGTGAATTGGCATATCGCTTCCTTCTGCTGCAGGCGGGCGCCGTGGGGAACCCGACGATCAGTGCTTGGTCAGGTAACCCGCATCGATCGGCAGGTCGATTCCGGTCACGTACTTGGCGGCGTCGGAAACAAGCCACAACACGGCGTCGGAGATGTCCTGCGGTTCGAGCATCATCACGTCCAGCAGATTCGTGCGGTCGTTGTGCTTCCACTTCCGCACCACGTGCGGCAGCACTTTCGACAGGCCGGCCGCCATCGGGGAATTGACCCCTGTCGGGTTCACCGTGTTGACACGGATGTTGTAGTCGGCGAGCTCGAATGCGAGGGTGTCCTTCAGCCCCTGCAGGCCATGCTTCGCGGCGCCGTAGTGCCCCCACGACGGGGAAACACCCAGCCCGTCGACCGACGAGGTGATCACGATCGATCCGCCGCGGCCACCCTCGATCATCGCGGGGACGACAGCTTTGCAGGCCTTCCACGCGCCGGTGAGGTTGACGTCGAGCATCGTCTGCCACGCGTCGTCTTCGATCTCGATCGTCGACTCGGCGTGATCATGGATGCCGGCGTTCGCCAGCAGGATGTCGATACGTCCGAACTGAGAGACGGCCAAATCCGCGACAGCCCTCATGTCTGCACTGCTCCGGACATCCGCTTGCATGCCGGCGATTTCGCCACCGGCTTCCTTGACGAGCTGGATCGTCTCCTCGAGATCATCCGATGTCGCGAGTGCATACTGAACCTCGTCGATCGGTGCCGCGATGTCGCAGACCACGATCTTGGCCCCCGCACCGGCAAGTGTGAGCGCATGTGAGCGGCCCTGTCCTCGTGCACCGCCGGTGATGACTGCAACTTTTCCGTCGAGTCCGTCGAGAGAGGTCATCGATTCTCCTGATGTGAAGTGGGTAGTGATGTAGGAATTGCCCGGACGTACTAGCCTGCGCTCTTCGCGCGTTCGTAGTCTTGTGTCGCCTGGCTGATGCCGGTCGCGAAGCGCTCGCTGAAGCCTTCCTTGCGTGCCTGTGTCCAGTGGTAGGAGTTCAGCAGTGGTTCGCAGGTGCCTGTAAATCGGGGCATGACGTCGCGCATGAGGATGCGGTACATGCGCGAGGTTGCCTCGATGTCTGCCCAGTCGTGTGCTGTCGCGAGGAAGGTGCCGAATCCACCAGTGCGGTCGATGATCTTCTGGATGTAGTCGATGGCATCGTTCGCATCGCCGATGCAGCCGTATCCGGACTCGTTGACACGCCGGACCAGTTCCTCGTGCGCGACTTCTTCACCCGGTTCGATCATTTTCATCGGGGTGACGACGTGGCGGTAGTCCATGAAGTCGCGCAGCCCGTACCGGGTGTCTTCGACGGCTTGCTCGAAGGTGTCGGCGATATGGATGTTGCCGACGATCGCCCAATCGTTCCGATCGACGCTCTGCCCGTACACATTCGCCTCGTGGGTGGTGATATCCCAGGTCTGGGAGAGCAACTCGACCGACTTGGCGCTCGTCCCCCCGATAGACAGCAGGCCGAGCCCGTACTTGCCGGCCAGCTTCGGGCCCGACGGCGACATCGCGGCCGCCACAGTAATCGGTACCCCCGGGTACGAGTAGGGGCCGAGTTGGACTCGCGCGTCCTCGAGAGAGAACCATTCAGTCTTCCGGTCGACGGGTCCCGGTGTGTTGAGCAATTCCAGGATGGCGTCGAGGGATTCTTCCATCCGCGGCCGCAACACGTTGTAGTCCATGCCCATCATCTGCGAATCGGCCACGAGCGCACCCGGCCCGACTCCGATACGTATGCGGCCACGGGTCATGTGGTCCAGGAAGGTGATGCGATCGGCCACCATCAAGGGATGGTGGTAGGGAAGGGATATGACGCCACTGCACAGCTCGATACGCGACGTGCGCTGCGCGGCTGCGGCAATCATCAACTCGGGCGAGGGCCCGACCTCGTACCCACCACTGTGATGCTCCCCGAACCACACCTGATGGAATCCGAGCCGATCGAGGTCCTCGACATGGCGGAGGTCCTGTTCGATCGCCATCGTGGGGTTACGCCGAGGGTTGTGGTACGGCGGAAGGAACACTCCACACCGCAGGGGTGCCTTCCTCGAGGCCGTTGCATTCTTCACGGCCGACCCGTTATTGCCAGCTTTCGGCTCCATTTCATATCTCCTGTCGGTCGTTGCGTGCGGCGCCGCAGATGGTGACGATGGCGCGTGCCGTCTCGTCTCCACGGTTGTGCCACCGATGCTTGTTGCCGTTGACGACCACCGTGTCGCCGGCGTTCAGTTCGATTTCCGCTCCGCTGTCGAGTTCGAGGACGAGCGAGCCCTCGAGAAGCACGTGCACGTCCACGGAATCCGTGCGGTGGAATCCGGGCGCATCGTCGTCCATTTCGACGATTCCGTTGTCACTGTCGCCGACCCGTCCGGGCTCGAGCACCCAGCCGATCACCCAGACGCCACCGGGAGCGGGAAATCCGACCGTTTCGGGCACGTGGCCCGCGTTGGGTACCTCTGGAATGGCATCGGAACGCCAGATCGGGTCGAGGCCTGCGGCGTCGATTCTCTCGATCGTCTCGTCGGCGACCAGCACGGCTGTACCGTTCTGTTCTGCAGCGATAACGCGGCGAAAGCTCATGTAATGCCCTTCGGAATGATACCGAGACCGGTCAACTTTCGACCTTCCCGCCCGGCAAAGACTTCACATCGTTCAAGTCCACGGAAGTTGAATCGCCCGTGCCGTGGATCACATCCTTTTAATCTAATGCCTTTCGGTTGGATCGACAAGCCCGGACAGGCCTTCGTTGCAGTCAGCCCGATACCAGGACGCTCGCGGAGGAGGATTCGGCATCAACCGGTCCCCCAGACCCCTTCCTGCGACGCAGAGTGACCGCGAAGCACACCACCAGCAGCCCTGCAATGGCCGCTGGGATCGCAGACAACAGGAGAACTGTCGCGCTCGCCATACTCGTGGCGAGCAAAGCCCCACCCAGCGCCGGCGCGAACAGGCCACCCATCCGGCTGACTCCGAAGGCCCAGCCGATCCCCGTCGCACGTACCGCTGTGGGATATGCCTGCGCTGCGACCGACGTCAGAGCCGCCGCCAGCCCGATCGCGCCGAAGCCGAGGGTGAAGCACAGGGCGCCCACAGCGGCGGTCGACCCACCACCCGTCAAGATCCATGCCAGCAGCGACACCGACGCTATGGTGGCGAGGGGACCGAGAACTGCAGCGGCGACTCCGATCCGGGTTCTGTCCATGGCAACGCCCAACACCAGTGCGCCGACGATGCCACCCAGGGTCGCCAACGATGTCGCGAGTAGTGCAGCACTATCCTGCACCCCGTTGTCGGTGAGAATCGTGGCCAGCCAGCTGAGGACGAAATAGCTACCGAAGAGCGCAAAGAACATCATCGACCAGATGAGGACGGTGAGGGTCGCCCTGCCCTTCACAAAGAGCGCGGCAACACGCGCGCCGACCGGCTGAGGGGGCAGGAGATACTCGGTGTAGGCACTGTGCGGCGTGCGGGTGTCGATCTTGTCCAGAATGGTCGCAACCTTCGTGGTGCGGCCCAGCTTGGCCAGGAATTCGACGGACTCGGGCAGCCAACGCCATGTGCCGACAAGAATGATGAGAGGAACGATTCCCGCGACCAGGAGGAGCGCCTCCCCGCCGTGCACGGGCACGATCCGTGAAGCGATCACTCCGACGACGAGCCCGCCGACCGCCGTGCCGGAACTCAGCACGGTGACAGTAGTCGCCTTCAATCGGGACGGCGAGTATTCGTTACCCAACGCGAACCCGTTCGGCACGGCAGCACCGATCCCGAGCCCTGCAACGAAACGACACACTGCGAGCGCCAGGACCGATGTAGCGAAGAACGAGGGAATGGCAGCGAGGCCGAAGACGAGGATCCCGAGGCCCATGATCCGCTTGCGCCCGTATCGATCCGCCAGTGGAGCGATCAGAAAGTTCGAGAGAATCTCGCCGACCAGTGCAGCCATCACCACAATCGAGAAATCGGCCGGCGACACACCGTATGAATCCGCAAGGCTCGGAATGGCATAGCCGATCGACAGCACGTTGAAACCGTCAGCGAATGCCAGTGCCAAGCAGATGACTATCGCCCGCCACTGGAATCGAGACACGGGAGCACGGTCGATTATCTCCGTGATCCTGACAGATGAAGTCAATTCAGTGATCCTTCTGTGAGATGGGGTCGATCGACCCGTTCCGGATCTTCGACATGAAAGTTTTCCCACAATGCTTTCGGCCCATCGAGACATGATCAGGCCGACGGATACCGAGCCGTGATACACGACTACCCATGGATCGCAGTGCTGCGGATCACATGCGCTTAATCTAAATGCTATCGGTTAACTCGTCAAGCAACGCGCACTTTTCCGGAATTGCGGATCGGGCTTTTCAGGAACTCACGGTTGACCGCGGGTAATCGCTGATCTACCTTCATCGCAAGGCGATTCGCCTACTCACCCCAGCCCTCACCCCGCGGCGACAGCACTCGTCCCGGCCTTTCCGGGCAATGGCCATCCGCGGGCGCTTTTCGGGCCGCTCCCCTACGCGAAGGATCCCGATGACCTCGACACAGCTCGATCTTCCCGAACATCTGATCACCGACTTCGATGTGTACGACCCGTCCCTGGCCGTGCCCTCCGACGTGTTCCAGGAGCGCGTGGCCGCGCTGCGCAAGCAAGGGCCGGTCCTCTACTCCCCGCATCACGGGGGCCATTGGGTGGTCACGCGGTACAAAGAAGCGCTTCAGGTACTCCAGGATCCGGAGACGTTCTCGAGCTTTCCGAACAATCTGCTCAATGCCGCGCAGGGCAAGTTCCTTCCGCTCGAACTCGATCCGCCGGAACACAGCTACTACCGGCAGGCACTGCAGCCGCTGTTCAGCCCCAAGCAGATGAAGGCGCTCGAGCCCGAGATCCGGAAAATAATCACCGAGTTGATCGACCAATTCGCCCACAAAGGCGAATGCGAGTTCATCTCGGAGTTCGCACACGAGCTGCCGACTCGAATCTTCCTTGCGCTCATGGGATGGCCGCTGAGCGACGCGCCACAGTTCACGGAGTGGACCGACATCACCCTGCAGGGCATCCCCGGGGCGAGCGAGGTGGAATCGGCCGAGGCGCGCGCGAAGGCGGCCGGAGAGATTTACGAGTACTTCGGGAAGGTCGTCGCGCGAGTTCGATCCGGTGAAGACAGTTCCGAGAGCCTCACCGCGCAGATCATCAACACCCCGCTCGACGTCGACGGAACGCCTCGGCCACTCACCGACGAGGAACTGAGCCGGATGTTCTTCCTGCTGCTCGTCGCGGGACTGCACACCGTCCAGGGTGCTCTCGCCTGGGGGCTGATTCACCTGTCGCACAATCCCGAGCAGCGCGAGGCGATCATCGACGACCCGACGCTGATTCCGTCGGCAGTGGAGGAGATCCTGCGGATCGAAACTGCCACGAGCAGCGGGCGTCGCGCGACCCGGGATGCCGAGATCGGTGGTGTCTCCATCAAGGCCGGCGATCAACTGTTGGTCGTCATGACGTCCGCCAACCGCGACGACGACGAGTTCGACAGCCCTGAAGAGCTACAGATTGAACGGCACCCCAACCGACACATCGGGTTCGGCGCCGGGCCGCACCGCTGCCTCGGCTCCCATCTCGCGCGGCTCGAGCTGCGACTCGCGATGGAGGAGATCCACAGGAGGATTCCCGACTACGCGCTGGTTCCGGACAACCCCGCGGTCTTCCATTCGTCCCAGGTTCGCGGATGCGAGAAGCTACCGATCACGTTCACGCCGTCGCCGCACTGATCTCCGGCGACCCGGTCGCGGGAACGCAGTCCGAACGGTAGAAGGTCCCCGGAGAAATCCGGGGACCTTTTCTGCTGTGTCACACCGTGGAGGAGACCGGTGACAGCGCTGGATCGTCCGCGGGCGGTTGCAGCACACCGTCGTGCACGAGCGAATCGATCTCGACTGTGCTCAGTCCGAGCACTTCCTCGCAGATTGCCCGTGTCTGCGCACCTGCCAGGGGTGCTTGCCGCAGCGGCCAGTCCGGCAAGGCCGCGAAGTGCGCCACCTGCTTCGCCGTCGGAAGCGGCGCCGGAAGCAGCTCGTGTTCGAGCTCGGTGTAGGCACCCCGCGCGGTCAGGTGCGGATCGGTCAACAGGTCCGGCAGCCGGATCATCGCGCCGGTCGGTATCCCGACGGCCTGCAACGTCTCCATCGCTTCGGTCGGCGTGTGCAGCAGCAGCCACTGCGCCAGCACCTCGTCGGCCTCGGCCCGGTGCGCAATTCTGAACTCGGGGGTGGCGAACCGCGGATCGTCGACGAGGTCGGGGCGTCGGAGCACGCCGCACAGTGCGACCCAGTCGGCGTCGTCGCGGACGGTGACGACACACCACTCGTCGTCACCCGCACACGGGTACACCCCGGAGGGCGCCGAGTATGGATCGGAATTGCCAGGTGCGTTGATCGAGCCCGGCGCGAGGTGTTCGGCGACGAGCTGGTTCCCGAGTTGGACGATCGCGGTGTCGGCCTGGGCGACTTCGATGGCGGCACCGCGTCCAGTCTGCAGCCGGTGGATCAACGTGGCGAGAATGGTGGTTGCGGTGACCTGTCCGGCGATGTGGTCGGGGTAGACGGTCGAGCCGTCACACAGTCCGTCGGAAGCATCGGAGTATCGCCAGAGCGCCGAGACGCCGCAGGCTGCCCGAACCAACGGCCCGTAGCCCAGTCGCTTGTTCCACGGGCCGACACTGCCGAAGGCGCTGCTCTCCGACACGATGATGCGCGGATTGATCGCGGCGAGCTCGTCATATGACAGACCCATCGAAGCAAGGGTGCCGGGCTTGAAATTGGCGAGCACGATGTCCGCTTCCTCGGCCAGTCGCTTGAAGATGCGGATACCTTCGGGGCTGCGCAGGTTGATCCCGAGGCTGCGACGATTGCGATGGCCCCAGGCGACGGATGCCGCGAGCGCAGCGCCGCGCTTGGATTGGCGCAGCCCGTCGGGGAACTGAGAGTTCTCGATCTTGATGACATCGGCACCGTTGTCCGCGAACTGGCGCCCGAGCTCGGCGCCGAACACCACGACACCCATATCGAGGACCCGAAGCCCCTCGAACGGACGTGCACCCGGCTCGCGCTGCGGTGCGGGTATAGAAACGCAGGCGTCGACCCCGGCGGACCGGAGAACCAGATCGTTGTGCTCCCCGAGCTGCGGTGCACGGAAGCGCAATCCGGCGCGTTCGCCGTTGATCTTCGCGTAACCGGACGGGACCCGAGCGGTGAGACCGAAAGCGATTTCGGCGTCGACGAACGTACCGGACGCAGCGAAGTGCTCGGTGGTCAATACCTCGGCCACCGTGTTGAGGCCGCCGATCGGAATTCCGCGGGCAGCACCTTCCGCGACGAGGTCGTCACGGGTGTACGTGCTGAACAGCTGCTCGATGAGCGGATTGAGCCGCTCGGATGCGGCGAATCGGGCGGGAATGGTGTCGTACTTCGGATCCGCGAATTCTTCCGGCCGACCCAACCATTCGTACATCGCTTGCCACTGACGCTTCGCGAGCAGGCAGATTCGCACCTGCCCGTCGCCGCACCGATACACCGGGTAGAAGTTGGCCGCATCAGGCCGGCCCCGGGGGAAGTCCTCGGATCGACCCGCGGCAGCGGAGCCCTGCACACCGAATCCGGGGTCGAAACCGTGCGCGATGACCTCGAACGCGGAGATATCGACGAACTGCCCGTGGCCGGTATGCAAGCGGTCGTAGTAGGCGAGCAGCGCGGACCATGCCGTATGAACACCCACCGATTCGTCGATCAGCCCGTTCGGCGGCAGCAGCGGGGCCTCTCCCGGCTCACCGGAGCGCGAGAGCACACCGCTCAGCGCGTAGAGGACCTGCTCGGTCGCCGCCCAGTCGCGATACGGACCGCTCTGACCGAAACCGCTGATCGACACGGCCACGAGCGCGGGATTGACGCGGCACAGGTCTGCGGCGCCCACCCCACGGGTGGCCAGAAAGCCCGGCGGGAACGACTCGAGGAGAATGTCCGAGCGCTGTGCCAGCAAGCGCAGCCGTTCCCGGTCGTCGTCCGTGTCGAGGTCGAGCACGATGCCGCGCTTGTTGGAGTTGCGCAGCGCGAACGGGATGCTCACACCGTCCCGTATCGGCTGGGCCGTGCGCGAGGCCGATCCTCCCGGAAGTTCGACGCGGACGACCTCGGCGCCGAGGTCGGCGAGAAACCGCCCCGCCGTGTCCCCGAATCCGTCCGTCAGCTCCAATACCCGGACACCCTGCAGAGGTAGTGCCATCATGCGCTCCAAAGTGTGTGCTCGTCGCGGACTATGGTCAGCGAGTTCCGAAGTACACCGACTTCGAGGTGAAGTACGGTGCCAGTCCCTCCGGGCCGAGCTCGCGGCCCAGCCCCGACGACTTGACGCCACCGAACGGCGCGTCGAGGTCGAGGGCGTAGTAGTTCACTCCCACAGTGCCGCTGTGAATTCGAGCCGCCAGATCCAGACCGTGCTGTTCGTCCGTGGTCCAGACCGTGCCACCGAGGCCGTATTCGGAGTCGTTGGCGATGGCGACGGCCTCATCTTCACCGTCGTACGCGGTGATGGTCAGCACCGGGCCAAAGATCTCTTCCTGCGCGATGCGCGCGGAGTTGTCGACGCCGGCAAACACGGTCGGCTCGACGAACCACCCCTGCGGCTGCGCGGCGGGTGTGCCGCCGCCCGTGCTGATGCGATAGCCCTCGGCACGGCCTGCCTCGATGTAGCCGAGGACGCGGTCACGCTGCGCGGCCGAGACGAGCGGGCCGATCTCGGTGGCCTTGTCGAGCGGATCGCCGACGGTCAGTGCCCGCACGGTCTCGGTGACGGCGTCGACGACCTCGCCATACCGGGAGCGGGAGGCGAGGATCCGGGTGCTCGCGTGGCAGGTCTGACCGTTGTTCACCAGCGACACTTCGAGCAAATTCTCAACGAACACGTCGAGATCGGCGCGCTCGGTGACGATCGCCGCGGACTTGCCGCCGAGTTCGAGAGTGACCGGACGCAGCAACCGGCCACACACTTCACCGATGGCGCGACCGGCCGCGGTGGATCCGGTGAACGCCACCTTGTCGACTCCCGGATGGGAAACCAGATAGGCGCCGGCGTCCCGGCCGGCCGGCACAACGTTGACCACGCCGTCGGGGAGACCGGCCTCGACCGCAGCCTCGGCGAACACGAACGCGTCGAGCGCCGTCTCGGGGGCGGGCTTGAGCACCACCGTGCATCCCGCCGCCAGGGCAGGAGCGAGTTTCATCGCGGCAAGCGGTTGCGGGTAGTTCCACGGCGTGATGGCCGCGACCACACCCACCGGCTCGCGACGCACGACGGTGCGGCCACCGAAGGCGCTCGGCCGCACATCCTCGTTGGGCGCATCGCGAATCAGGGCTGCGTAGTACGAAATCATGGCTGCGGGGCCGAAACCGTTGACAGCGCCCGAAAGGGCGATCGGCATACCGTTCTCCCGGCTCACCAGGCGGGACGTGTCCCGACCACGTGACTTGAGGGCGGCAGCTAACTTGTCGAGCAGATCGGCCCGCTCGACGTTGGTCAGCGCGCTCCACTGACCACTCAGTGCGGTGCGTGCGGCCGCGACGGCCGCATCGATGTCGGCTTCGGACGCCATCGCGGAGGTGCCCAGTACCTTCTCGGTGGCTGCCTCGATGACATCGACGGTGCCTCCAGACTTCGGTGCCACCCAACGGCCACCGATGAACAGCTCATTCCTGTCCGTGGCGTTGTCACCGCGTGTCGTGTCACGGTCGTTCATGTCATGCCTTTCGGAAAGGGCGGTCACAGGGTCTCTTCGTGGCCGAACAGCACCGAACTCACCAGCGGTGCCATCGGGCCGCCGATGAACAGCGACGTCTTCGCGCCGTCCACCGGGTTGGTCGAGGTGCCGCGGATCTGCCTGACCGCCTCGACCGCCAGGTTCAGGCCGTTGATGAACGAATCGGCGAGGTTGCCACCGCTGGTGTTGAGGGGAAGCTTGCCGTTCGGCGCGGTGAGGTTCTCGACGGTCATGAATGTGCCGGCAGCCTCGCCCGGCGGGCACAAACCGTGATCGATCAGCGCCGCCACGGCAGGGCCACTGAAGTTTTCGTACACCTGAACCACGTCCACGTCGTCCGGACCGAGACCCGCTGCCGACCAGAGCCTTTCGGCGACACCGGGCTTGCCGTTGTTGGCCGGGCCGAATCCCGCGCTCATGTACTGCTCGCCGAGATCGTTGTCGATCAGTTCCGAGTATCCGCCCGGTGCACCTTGCGCGCCCGCGAGGAGATACGCCGGGTCGGAACGCAGGGTCTTGGCTCGCTCGGCCGAGACGAGTACCAGCGCGACCGCGCCATCGCTTTCCCTGGAGCAGTCGAACAGGTGGAACGGCTCGGCGATCAACCGTGAGTTCTCGTAGGCCTCCTCGTCGAGGGGCCGTCCGTAGCCCTGAGCGGTGGGGTTGCTCTGCGCGTGCTGATACGACGCGAGGACGAGAGAACGCATGGCCGTGCGCGGCACTCCGCCGTGCTCGAGCATCCGTTGAGTGCGCATCGCGCAGATCTGTGCGGGCGAGCCGATGCCGTGGGCGAGAAAGTGACTGCCGTAGTGGTACTTCGCGTATCCGAGCCGGCCTGTATCGGCCTGCGACATCGCGCGATACACCACGACGCAGTCTGCCTGGCCGGTGGCGATCGCAGTGGCCGCATTCGTGATGGCGGCTGCGACGCTGCCGCCGCCACCGCCCCACATCATGTTCGACCAACGGAGTTCGTCGATCAGCAATGCGCCGCCGACGATGGCACCGTCGTTGGCGCCACCCGCGTAGGAGACGAAGCCGTCGATCTCGCGGGGGCTGATACCCGCGTCGGCACACGCTTGGAGGATGACTTCGAGAGTCATGCGCTTCTCGCTGTGCGGGGCTTCACCGCGCTTGTAATGCTGTTCGGCGACGCCGACGACTGCCGCCGCGCCGCGCATGATGTTGGCGCTCATCCCTTTTCTCCTTCTGCGGTCGCGGCGCGACGCCAGCGCAGCAACGGCCAGGGGGCGCCCTCGGAGTGTTCGAAGACTCCGACGACCCGGTCGCCGATCTCGGGGTTCGTTTCGACGTCGTCGGCGAGTATGCCCAGCACCCGCCGGCCGTCGGCCTGCGGCAGTTCCACCAACACCGTCACGTACGGCAGCCGGTCGGCGTATTCGTCCATGTAGGGGTACCAGCTGCGGTTCCAGCTGTAGACGGTGCCGGACGGTTCGACGGTTTCCCATCCGAGGTCGAAGCTGTGGCAATGACCGCAGATGGCCTGCGGGCCCCAGATCCAGGTGCTGCATTCGTTGCAGCGCTGAAGGCGCAGCTCATCGACGCGCAGCCCGTCCCAGTACGGTCCATCGAGTCCGTCGGGTGTGGGGCCCCACGGTTCCACGACGGGCTCTGTTGCTGTCATGCGTGTGCCTCCGAGCCGGTAGGGAAGTTCTCGAGCGCCGCCGCGAGCCAGCGTCCGTCGTGCCATTCCCAGATCGAGCGCAGCCCGATCGACCGGTCACCCATGTCATAGACGGTTTCGCCGACCATTCGGTTGCCCTCGGCGCGCACATCCTTGATCTCGAAGCCTTGCGCGGCCTCGCGGGGGGTGTCGACTCCGTCGAAAACCTGCGGAATGTTCTCTTTCACCATGTCGGCGAGAGCGCCCTTCATGTTTCCGGCCACAACGCGGCCGACATGCTGTTCGTACAGTGCGCGAAAGTCTTCGACAGACATCTGGAAACTCCTCGATTTCGTGACACGAGCATGCCGTGTCCGTCAATGCATTAACCTTATGACATTAGTTAAAAGGGCGTCAAGATCACGCGAAGCGGAAGTGCCCCTCTTCCGAGACCGAGACGTGCTGACCGGCAATATCGACCTCGGTGAGGGTGACGAGATCCTCGGCGTCCGTGGTGACCGCGAGGGTCCGCTCCCCCGTCGCGGTGCGGGCCGCGAGGAAACCGCGCTCCGGGGAGCCGTCGCGGCCGTACACCACAGTCCACGATTCCGCCGACGCCCTGCCCGCGTAGGACAACAGCGCTCTCGTCGTGCGCTGCGCATCGACCTCGGCCTGCACGTCCAGACGCTTGAACCCGCCGACGGGAGGTTCGGTCCGGTACACGCCCATGGCGTGCTTGGTGAGGTAACCACTGTTGGCGGTCACCAAACCGTACGATCCCGGAGATTCGCGCAACCGCGTCGCCATCGTCGCAATCGAGTGGCTGACATAGTTGTTCCACGGCCCACCGCCGAACGTCAACCCACCGGTCACCGTCAGCGGCCGGCCGGGATCATCGAGCGCGAGCCCCAACTCCTTCGCCGCGACCTGCACCGCCGAGGGGAAGCACGAGTACACGTCGACGTACGCAACCTCGTCCAGTCCGATACCGGCGAGATCGAGGGCCCTCGCCCCCGCGATGCGTATTGCCGGGGAGCCGTCGAGTGCCTCACGTTCGGCGATCGCGTACGTATCGTGCGACTCGGTGCCGGACTGCGGAAACACCCAATTCTCCTGCGGGATACCAAGTCGTGTCGCGGTCTCGACCGAGCACATCAGCAGCACCGCGCTCTGATCGACCATGTTGTTCGAATTGAGCAGCTTGGTATAGGGCGTGGAGATCATCCGGTTGTCGGGCGACGGCGTCGAGATCTCCGCAGCGGTGTATTCGCGCTGCACCCACGCGTTCGGATTCGTCGCCGCGATCTTGCTGAACCGCGACCACAACCCACCGACGACCTCCCGATGCTCCTCGAGTGAACGTCCCGCCGATACTCGCAGCGCCTGCTCGAACAGCGGATAGACATACGAGGGCCGATCCAGACCGATGCGGCGTTCACTCTCTGCCGCCATCGGCACGTCGGTGACCAGGATGTCAGCGGCGGGCACCGACTCGTCCTGCACCGTCCAGTCGGGGCGCAGCTTCTGTGCCCGCAACTTGGTGCGGGTCCGCCACGATTCGGCGCCGCCGATGAGCACGACATCGGCTCGCCCGGCGGCGATGTCCTCGGCAGCCCCGTTGACGAGCACCTGCGGCGTGCTTCCGCCGTTACCGGAGTAGCCGGTGTGTTGCACGGTCGCGCCGATCCGCGCACCCACGAGCGCGCCCGGATCGCGGTAACGCCACGACAGCAGCCCGACCACCCGGACGGAATCGACGAGTTCGAGCAGGCGCGTCGATCCCGCGTCGGCAGCGGCTGCACGCGCCGCGCGCACCATCAGATCGACGGGCTCCACGCCGCCCTCGCGTTCGCTGGTCTGGCCGGTACCAACCAGGACCGGGGTTCTCGGGTCCAGACTTGTTTTCGACTGCAGGGTCACGACTGCACCGCCGCGAGGATGCGCTCACGGTTCTCCGGCTTGGGCCACCCACCGAGAATGAGAGTGGTCAGACACGTGTTCTTCCACTTGGTTTCGATCTCTTCGATGATCTTGTCCGCGGGACCGATCAGCGCAACATCCTCGACCATCGCGGTGGGGACGGCCTGGGCCGCAAGGTCGGGCCGACCGCTCAGGTACAGCTCCTGGATTTCGGCGCAGACCTCGCCCCAACCCATGCGCGCGAACACGTCGTTGTGGAAATTGGCGCCCTTGGCGCCCATGCCGCCGGCATACAACGCGACCGTCGGCTTGAGCCGGGAGGCGGCTTTTTCCACGTCGTCGTTCTCGACGAGCCAGCACACGTTCGCGATCTCGAAGTCCTCGGCGGTGCGGCGAGCTCCATCCCGTGCGAAGCCTTCGGCCAGTGCCTTGCGGTAGAACTCGTCGCTCTTGGGCGAGAACCACAGCGGCGTCCAGCCATCGGCGATCTCGGCGGCCAACGCCACATTTTTCGGACCTTCGGCGCCCATGTAGACAGGGACATCTTCCCGCAGGGGATGGACGATCGACTTCAGTGGCTTGCCCAAGCCGGAACCGTCCTGGACGGGAAGCTGGTAGTGCCGCCCCGAGTAGGTCACCGGCTTCTCGCGCGCCCACACCTGCCGCATGATCTCGATGTACTCGCGGGTGCGTTCGAGAGGCCGCGGGTAGGGCTGCCCGTACCAGCCCTCGACGACCTGCGGTCCGGACGCACCGATGCCGATGATCACGCGACCACCGCTGAGATGATCGAGAGTCAGCGCGGCCATTGCCAGCGCCGTCGGAGTGCGCGCCGACATCTGGCACACCGAAGTACCGAGCTTGATCGTCGAGGTCTGCGCTCCCCACCACGCGAGCGGTGTCAGTGCGTCGGAGCCGTACGTCTCGGCGGTCCAGAAGCTGTCGACGCCGAGGGCCTCGGCCTCGGCGAGCATTCTTTCGACATTGCGCGGCGGGCCCGATCCCCAATACCCTGCGGCGATTCCCACTCTCATACTTTTACTCACTGCTTCTCTGTGTGCCGTCGAATCGGTCGGAATGTGGTCAGTGGTTCTGGAACTCGGGCGCGCGCTTTTCGAGGAACGAAACGACGGCCTCCCTGTGATCGCGCGTCAACGAGCTGAGGATCTGGGTGCGGTTTTCGAGGTCGATGGCGGCGCGCATGCTGGGAACCTCCAGGTTCGACCACATGACTTCCTTGGTCATCCAGACCCCGAACGGACTGTTCTGCGCGATGGCCTCGGCGGTGTCCAGTGCCACCTCGAGCACCGTGTCTGCGGGTTCGACGGACGAGGCGAGACCGATGCGTTCGGCCTCGGCGGCGTCGATGGACCGGCCGGTGAGCATGATCTGCGCCGCCCGGGAGAAGCCGATCATGCGGGGCAGGAGCCAGCTCATTCCGATGTCGCAGTTCGACAGGCCGCGGCGGATGAACGCGGCGTGCAGTACCGCCGACTCGGACATGATGCGAATGTCCGCCATGAGGGCCAGCGACATGCCGCCCCCGGCTGCCGCACCGTTGACGGCCGCGATGATCGGCGCGCGGGTGCTGCGGAATGCGTCGACGAGGCCGGCGATGTGCTTCTGCACCCGCAGTCCGAGTTGGGCCCGGCCCTCACCCTCGGTTGCGCCCGGCGGTGTGCCGTATCCGCGAAGATCGAGACCGGCACAGAAGGCACGGCCTTCACCGGTGAGCACGATCGCGCGGGTGAGCGAATCATCGCGCACCTGGGCGAGCACCTCGTGCAACTCCTCGATGAGGTCGACATTCATGGCATTGAGCTCGTCCGGGCGATTGAGCCGGATCAGCAGAATGCCCGGCCGCGGCCGCTCGATCAAGATCAGTTTCGCGTCGGACATAGTGCTCTCCCAGGGACGAGGTACTCGACAGACGCAGACTAATGGTTTTAGATTAAAAGCTCAAGGAACCGAGCCCGGAACACAACCGAAGGAGTCCACGATGACGAACCTCGACGGCAAGGTCGCCGTGGTGACAGGAGCCGCGAGCGGAATCGGCGCAGCCACGGCCCGCACGTTCGCCGAACGCGGAGCCCGCGTCGTCGTGGCCGACATCGACGACCCGCGGGGCCAGGCCGTCGCCGCCGGCCTCGGCGACCGTGGCGCCTACCTGCACACCGATGTACGCACCGAGGCCGACGTCGAGGCCGCGGTCGCACTGGCCGTCGATCGGTTCGGCCGGCTCGACTGCATGGTCAACAACGCCGGCCGGGTGGGCGCGTGGACCTTCCTCGAGGACACATCGCTCGACGAGTGGGAGAACGGGTTCGCGATGCTCGCTCGCAGTGCGTTCCTCGGGACCAAGCATGCCGCGCGCGTGATGCGCGATCAGGGGTCGGGCAGCATCATCAATGTGTCGAGCGTGGCAGGCGTCCGTACCGGATTCGGACCGCACCCGTACAGCGCCGCGAAAGCCGCAGTGCTGCAACTGACCCGAACCGCCGCCGTGGAGCTGGCCGAATACCGGATCCGAGTCAACGCACTGATCCCCGGAGGTGTCGCCACCCGCATCGTCGGCCACGGCGCCGGCCTCGAGGACGACGCGCTCGACCGCAGCGTCGATGCCGTGCGGCGCAGCCTGACGAACTTCCAGCCCATTCCCCGCGCCGGTGAGCCGGAAGACCTCGCACAAGCCGCCGCCTACCTCGCCTCCGACGACTCCACGTTCGTCACCGGACAGTCCCTCGGGGTCGACGGTGGGTTGACACTGGGCAAGAAGTGGCCGTCCAACTACCGGGAAGAGGCGAAGGCTGCGTCGACGTTGCTCCAATAGACAATTCTAAAGTTAATAGGTTAATGTGGCCTGCGTCACTCATGATTCGGGCACTTCGCCCAGCACTCACAACGCGAGGTTTCGCATGACCGAACGTACGACCACAGCAGCGGAAATCTCCGTGGATGCAGACTCCGGACCCTCCCGCGCGGACTCACGACGCGCAAGTCGCGCCGCCTTCGTCGGCACCCTGCTCGAATATTACGACTTCAGCCTCTACGCCTCGGCCGCGTCGGTGGTCTTCGCCTCCGTGTTCTTCACCGGCTCGAGCCCCCTATTGGGGACGCTGCAGGCGGTCGGCACTTTCGCGGTCGGATTCTTGGTCCGTCCGGTGGGCGGGGTGATCCTCGGCAGCCTCGGCGACCGCATCGGCCGAAAACGAATTCTCGTCTTCACCCTCGTCCTGATGGGTGTCGCTACGCTGCTCGTCGGCCTGCTGCCGAGTTACGCCCAGATCGGCTGGCTCGCACCGGCTCTGTTGGTGTTCCTCCGAATCCTGCAGGGCATCGGCGCCAGCGGTGAGTACGGCGGCGCGGCTCTGGTCGCCGTCGAATTCTCGCCCGCGAAGAAGAAGGGATTGATGGGCTCCTTGCCCGGCATGGGTGCGGCGCTCGGCGGCGTGCTCGGCACGCTGTCTCTGCTGACGGTGTCATCCCTGATGTCCCCGGAAAGTTTCCTCGCCTGGGGCTGGCGTATCCCGTTCCTGTGCAGCGTCGTCATCCTCGCCTACGGCCTGTGGTTACGCCGCAGCCTGCCCGAAACACCCGCATTCCGGGCGATCGAGGAAAGCGACACGGTTTCGAAAACGCCGATCTTCGATGTGATCCGGCAGCAGCCGCGCGCACTTCTGACCGTGCTCGTGATGACCATCGGTCAGACCGGCATCGGCTACTTCTACATTGTGTTCATGGGCACCTTCGGCAAGAATCAGCTGGGCTTCGGCGGCACCGAGGTCCTGATCGGCCTGATCGCCGCGCAGCTCGCGAATGCCATTCTGATCCCGATGTTCGGTTCCCTGTCGGACCGGGTCGGCCGAGCACCGGTGATCATGTTCGGATTCCTGTACAGCGCCGTGTTCGCTTGGGTCGGCATCTCGCTGTTGTCGGGCGTCGGAACACCCCCGCTGCTGTACTGGGTGGTCATGGCGGCAGGCAACGGCATCGGAGTCGCCGCCATTTTCGGTCCGATGGGCGCCTACGTCATCGAGCTGTTCCACACGCAGCACGCCTACAGTGGCCTCGGTCTCGGCCGTGAGGCCGGCAACGCTCTCGGCGCGGCGTTCGTTCCGGTCATCGCGGTAGCCTTGGCATTCGACGACACCACGGTATGGCTAAGCCTCCTGATCTGTGTGGTTTCGCTGCTCGGATTCGGGGCAACCGTCCTGTCTCGTTCCCGCTCGTCGTCCGCGGTGAAGCGGGACGACGACAGAACGCCGGTCACTGCCTAGCGACAGCACCGCTCGAGGCACGGGCTCCGATCCACCGGATCGGAGCCCGTTTCGCATTCCGGGAGCGAATGGCCAGACAGCAGGAAACCGCCCACCGGACTGGCTCTGCCGGTGGGCGGTCTCAGCTGTATTCGACGGTCACACCCCGACGGGGCCACCTCGCCACACACCGATCTCCTCGCCGGAGACGTCGGCGGCGTTGTCGCTCACCAGGAACGAGATGGTGGAGGCGATCGACTCGGGCGGAATGGAGGGCCAGTGCTTGGTCAGGGCTTCGACCCCCGCCTCGCCCCCCGACGCCACGATGTCGGTAGCGACGAAGCCCGGCATCACACAGTTGACCGTGATCCCGCGACGGGCAACCTCGAGTGCCATCGACTTGGCCATTCCCACCAGCCCGGCCTTGGCCGCGGAGTAGGCGCTCATCCCGGGGGACGGGCGCCGTCCGCCTGACGGGCTGTTGACGAAGATGACTCGGCCCCAACCGGATTCATACATCGCTGGTAACGCGAAGTGGGTGCAGTAGAACGCACCATTGAGGTTGACTGCGATCACTTCGTCGAAATCTTCCGGGCTCTGCTTCCGGGCCGCACCGGCCTTGTTCATGCCCGCGTTGTTGACCACCACGGTAGGGGCGCCCAATTGGACGGTGGTGTCGGCGATGAGCCGCTCGGCCTCGGCGGCCTGTGAAATGTCGGCTCGGATCGCCACAGCACGTCCACCGTCGGCGACTATCTTTGCGGCCACTTCCTCGGCATCGCGCGCACTCCGCGAGTAATTCACCGCAACAGCGAATCCGTCGGCGGCAAGTCGGCGCGAGATGGCCGCGCCGATTCCGCGGCCACCACCGGTGACCAGAGCGACCTTGGGTGAGTCCACGGCTCGATCACCGAACCTTGTCGTAGTTGTCGGGCACGTCCGCGAAGGCGTCGCGCAGCTGGCGCTTGGCGATCTTCCCGCTGGGCATCCGGGGCAGGGGTTCGTCCATGAAGACGATGTACCGCGGCACCTTGTAGTCGGCGAGACGCTCGTTGCAGAAACCGACCACTTCGGATTCCTTCATCTCGATGGTGGTCCGGACCAGCGCGGCCGGGGTCTCCCCGAACTTGGCGTCGGGAACGCTGATCACCGCGACCTCCTCGACCCCGGGAATCTGATTGATAACGGCCTCGATCTCGGCGGGTGAGATGTTCAGACCACCGGAGATGATCATGTCCTTGAGGCGATCGACGAACGTGAGATAACCGTTCTCGTCGAGCTTGCCGAGGTCACCGGTTTGGAGCCAGCCATCGATCAGAGCCGACCGGGTCGCGTCCTCGTTGCGCCAGTATCCCGGCATCATGCCCGGGCCGCGCAACAGAATCTGCCCGGTTTCGTTGGGGGGAAGGTCATTACCCTCGGCATCGACAACGCGAATCTTGGTGAAGATGCCACCCCAGCCGCACTTGTCGGGATGCTCGGCTGCCTCCTCGCGCGGCATCGCGGTCGCGGATCCGCCGATCTCGGTCTGACCGTAGATCTGTCGCAGCGACACTCCCTGGGCTTGCCATTTGTGCAGCAGGTCGACGGGTACGCGTGCGCCACCGACGTGTGCGGTGACCATGTGGCTCAAGTCCGCGTCGGTGAACCCGGGCGCTTTCGCGATTTGCTCGAAAAGGATCGGCGGCCCCGTCAGGGTGTTGGCCTTGTCCTCGGCCAATATGCGCAGCGTTTTCGCCGGATCGAATCCCGGCTGCAGGAACAGGGTTCCGCCGTGAAGGACGACGCGCGAGATACCCCAGATGATGCCGGCAGCGGTGAACAGGGGCAGCACCAGCACCGGGCGCAGGTTGTTCGGCTGAATCGGTTCCATCAAGTGCCATTCGTGCATTTCGCCGGCGACGGTGGCGTGGGTGAAAATGACGCCTTTCGGCTTGCCGGTGGTGCCGCTGGTGAACACGATGGCGGTGGGAGTGTCGAGGTCGACCACCGGAGTGCGGTATTTCGCATGATCGCTGCCCCGCAGCGGACGCACATCCTTCTCGAACACTGCGATCGAAAAGGTGTTGCGTGCCTGCTGGACTTCTTCGAGGCGCGGCAGCAGCGCCTCCTCGCAGTAGACGACGGTGGGTTCACAGTCCTCGACGAGGGTGATGAGCTCGCCGGCGAGCATGCGCTGGTTGAAACCGACCGCGATGGCACCGACCTTCATGGCAGCGAGCGAGGCCACCGCCCACTCGAGGCTGTTGGCACCGAGGAAGCTCACCCGATCACCGGGCACGACACCGCGCGATTCGAGGTCGTGGGCGACCCCGTCGGCCCATGCGGCCAGCTCTGCGTAGGTGACGGCGTCGCCGTCGAAGTCGATCGCGGTCAGATCCGGCTTCGACCGGGACCAGTAGGTCAAAGCGTCTACCACAGTGCCGCTCATGTAAGCCTCCAAGAGTTGTCATCGATCGCGGGGGTGCTCGGCGGCGAGCACGGCGCACCGTGCTGTGTCTTCGGCCTCCCGGAGAGAGCCGTACGTCACATCCGCCTGTTAAATCTAAAGGTCGTTGTTTACTGTGGCAAGTACTAGCTGGTCTCTGCCCCACGGGCCACCGCGAGCATCGCACCGACCTCCACCAGCTTCTGCCGGGCCCGGCCCCGGCGTCGCCCTTCGACACGTTCGTACCGGTCGATCCGCTTCCAGCCGTCGAAACCGAACGACTCCGGACACCGGGAGTGCACGACCTCCGCCAACTCGTCACCTGGTCGGCTCGGCTGCGGAAGAAGCGCACGTTGATGGTCGGCTACGAGCGCGTCGACGGTCTCGGCGGCGCAGTATCGATTGGTGCCGATCACCCCGGTCGGACCCCGCTTGATCCACCCGGCGACATACACCCCCGGCACCGGACGCTCGTCCACCGGATCGACAACGCGGCCTGCAACGTTGGGGACCGTGCCGTGTTGGGAGTCGAACGGCAACCCCGGCACGGGAGCGCCGCGGTAGCCGACCGAACGCAGCACCAAAGTTGCCTCGAGATCCTCTTCGCTTCCGTCCATCCGGGTGGACGCGATCCGTAGACCTTCGACGTGACTGTCACCGAGAATCTCGACGGGCGTCCCGTGGAACCTCAGGGTGATCTTCCGCCGACCCGGTCGAGGGGAGCGGCGTGCGTAGTCGGCCAGCGTCCGCAACTTGATCGAGGCATCGTCGGAAGCGTCGAATCCGCCGTGAACGCTCACCTCGACCTCGTGTAACGCTCCCAGCGCGATGAGCTCGGGTGTCGTGAACGCTGCGTGCTCCGGCCCTCGTCGTCCGAGAACCACGACTTCTTCGATGGTGCTGTGCCGAAGTGCGTCCAACGCATGTTCGGCGATATCACCCGGGACGAGCCGGTCGGGATCGCACGCCAGGATCCGTGCTACGTCCAGCGCCACATTGCCGTTGCCGATCACCACGGCACGACGCCCCGACAGATCGAAGGTGCGACCCGCGGAGTCCGGATGTCCGTTGTACCAGGCGACGAATTCGCGTGCAGCAAAACTCCCCGGCAGATCTTCGCCCGGGATGCCGAGCTTGCGGTCGTCGGACGCACCGCTCGCGTAGATCACCGCGTGGTGATGATCGAGCAGCTCGTCGACACTGATATCCCGACCGATCTCCACGCCGAGGAAGGCGCGGAAACCGTTGCGGCCGGCAGTACGGGAA
Organism: Rhodococcus oxybenzonivorans; assembly: GCF_003130705.1. NCBI lineage: Bacteria > Bacillati > Actinomycetota > Actinomycetes > Mycobacteriales > Nocardiaceae > Rhodococcus > Rhodococcus oxybenzonivorans. Next base: position 5,755,961 of record NZ_CP021354.1, read on the forward strand.
AAGACCCGCTCGACGGCCTTCGTGGTCTGGTGATCCGGAGCCACCCCGAACCGGACGAGCCCACCGGCCACCGGGAGCCGCTCGAACATGGAGACGTCGACGTCGACGTCTCGCCGAGTCAGCAACTCTTCGGCCGCATAGAAGGCGGAGGGACCGGACCCGACAATCGCCACCTTCAGCGGACCGGGCCGGGGCGCCGTGACGACAGGTTCGGCCGGCACTTCGCTCGGGCCGGACACGGTCGGGTTGCCCAGGAAGTACGCGGCATTGAGATCCTTGTAGATCTCGGCTTCCGGGGTGAGGTCGCTGTCGGGAACGATCGCGTCGACCGGACACACGTCGGCGCAGGCCCCGCAGTCGATGCAGGCGGCCGGATCGATGTAGAGCATCTCGGTGCGCTGGTACTGCGCTTCGTCGGGAGTCGGGTGAATGCAGTTCACCGGACACACCGCGACACACGTCGCGTCGTTGCAGCAGGCTTGGGTAACTACGTAGGTCATGGGCACTCCGGTTGATCGTATGGTTCCGAACTTTGCTCCGGTGGGAGGAAGCGGTCGCCGTAACGGCCTGCAAGCTCGCGGGCACGAGCGGTGAACCCGTCCTCGCCACCCGGATAGGAACGCCGGAACGACAGAACCCCACCCGTGTGCGCTGGGAACCCGATGCCGAGAACAGATCCCGTGTCGGCGTCGGACTCGGATCCCACGACACCTTCGCCGAGACAGCGCAGCGCCTCGAGAACCTCGACGAACAACAACCGGTCGCGCATATCGTTCAGTGGAATATGCCGTGCGGGCCCGAACACCTCACGGAGGGCGGGCCACAATCTCGAGCGCTTGCCATCCGAGTCGTACTCGTAGAAACCCTGACCGTCCGACCTGCCCCCGCGACCGCATTGGTCGATCATCCGGTCGCGGACGCTGTCTGCTTCGCTCCCCCGCCACGTCCCGCCGTCCGCCTCGACAGCTAGACGGTTCTCGCACTGCACCGCGCGGTTGAGCGTCAAGGTGATCTCGTCGAGCAAGTGGAGCGGCGGCACCGGATATCCGGCGGCGGTCGCTGCGCGCTCGACAAGGCCCGGATCGATTCCCTCCCCGACCGCGACCAATGCCTCGTCGAGATAGCGCTCCATCACACGGCTGGTGAAGAATCCCCGACTATCGCCCACCACGATCGGTACCTTTCCGAGCATCCGCGCGTACGCCAGTGATGCCGCGACGGTGGCCTGCGAGGTACGTGATCCGACGATCGTCTCCACCAACGACATCCGGTCGGCGGGCGAGAAGAAGTGCATCCCGAGGAAGCACTGCGGGCGTTGTAGCTTCGCGGAGAGAATGGCGATCGGCAGGGTCGACGTCGTCGACGCAAGCACCGTAGGAGCCTCGGTGACTGCCTCGACCATCTGCAGCACCTGTTGTTTGACGGCGACGTTCTCTGCGACGGCCTCGATTACCAGCGCGGACGCCGACAGATCTCTGGCGCACTCGGTGGGCGTGATGCGCGCGAGCAAGGACTGCGACGTCGACCTGTTCGAGGTCCCCGCTTTTCTCGCATGCGCTTCCCGCCGGTCGGCGTACGACTTGCCTCGGCGCGCATTCTCCAGCGTTCGCGCCCACAGTACGACGTCGGCTCCTGCCCGCGCGCAGGTGTAGGCGATGGCAGCGCCCATCATCCCGGCTCCGACGACGCCGATCGTGGTGCCCGCCAGGCTGTCGGACTTCTCACTCGACGGCGCACACTCGGTCCGTGCTCGTACGGTTCTGACCGACGTGTCAGGGTGCATCGGCAGGTACCTCCCGTTCGATTGCATTCGGCTGCCCGGCCATCGTCGACATCCCGTCGCCAAGTGAATTCGATCACACCGACCGCAGTGGGGATAATCTAATCTCAGTAGATTCCCGGCGCAAGACCCGACTCCTGCCGCGACCACGGCGCCGGGGTTTACAGGTAAAACTACGTCAGTTAGATTTAGAGGCGTTGATTCGCAGTACACAAGTTCGCAAGCCGGTGCCCACACGGTAGCCGGGCGCCCACGAGACTGGAGGAGATGCAATGACCGAGGTCGGAGCACCCCGCGAGCAACGTATTCGCCGGGCCCTGGATCACCTGCGCAACGACACGACGGACGCGTTCGACCACATCACCTGGTTTCAGCCGGAGGAATTCACCGATCCGGCCATAGCCAAGCGAGAGCGTGACCTCATCTTCGGGCGGGTTCCCTCGATCGTCGCGCATGGCTCCGAGATTCCTCGCTCCGGCGACTTCTTCACCCTGCAGATGCCGCGGAACAACATCATTGTCGTCCGCCAGCGCGACGGTGGCGTCAAGACGTTCGTCAACCTGTGCCGGCACCGGGGCGCCCTCCTGGAGAAGGAGGAGAAGGGCCGCTGCCGGCTCTTCTCCTGTCCGTACCACCGGTGGTCGTACGACACGGACGGCACCCTGCGGACGATCACCCGTGACAACACCTTCGGGGAGCCCGACACCTCGAGCATGGGCCTCGTCGAATTGCCGACCGAGGAGCGCCACGGCTTCATCTGGGTCGTCGACGAGGCGAACGCCGAGATCGACGTGGCCGGTTGGCTCGGGAAAGAGATGGATGCAATTCTGTCCGGATACGGCCTCGACTCCAAGATCGCCGTCCAGTCCGAGGGATTCGACGAGCCGGTCAACTGGAAGATCATGCAGGACGCTTTCCTCGACGGATACCACATCCAGTACGCCCACCCCAACACTGCAGCCAAGCACATCCACACCAACGTGATGGCGTTCGAGGACTTCGGCAGGCACTGCCGCTTCATCGCCCCGCGCAAGTCGATCGATCGGTGGATCGAGGAAGACCCCGGCGACCGGAGCCTGGCCAAGGACATCACGGAAACCCATTTCCTGCTTCCCAACAGCACCCTGCTGCGGCAGCCGGATCACTTCCAGCTCCTCACCTTCCGGCCCCACCCCACCGATCCGCAGCGCTGCCGCATGGAGATGCGTCTGATCGTGCCACCAGTGGCGGACACCGAGATGACCGAGGAGAAGTGGACTCGCCTGTGGAACAAGAACTGGGAGATTCTGCTCGCAGTTCTTCACGCCGAAGACTTCCCACTCCTACGGGACTCCCAGCACGGCATGACGAGCGCCAACGCCGGACGGATGGTACTGGGCCAGAACGAGGTTGCCAACCAGGTGTTCCGGCGTGAGACCCAGAAACTGCTGGCAACGAACTGACAAACACACGATGTGCAGGTCGCCTGACGGGCGTCCCGCATCAGGAGGAAAACATGCAGAGCGATCTCTTCGACCGGGACCACGAGTTGTTCCGCGAATCCGTCCGTGGATTCGTCGACAAGCACGTGGTCCCCCAACTCGAGAAATGGGATGCGGATCGCCTGATCGATCGTGAGACCTGGCTGGCAGCGGGTCGCCAGGGCCTGCTCGGGCTACCCGTCCCCGAGGCGTACGGCGGGCCCGGTGAACTCGACTACCGCTTCCGGTTCGTGATCCAGCAGGAGATCGCCCGCGTCGGCGCATCGGCCCTGCAGTCCGGGTTCTCCACGAACGACGACATCGTCCTGAACTACCTTCTCCGTCACGCCGACGAAGAACAGCGCCGACGGTGGTTGCCGGGATTCGTCACCGGTGAGACCATCGGTGCGATCGCCATGAGTGAGCCTGCCGCCGGCAGCGACCTGCGCGCCATCCAGACCACCGCCGTCGCCGACGGCAACACCTGGGTGATCAACGGGTCCAAGACCTTCATCACCAGCGGCATCCTCGCCGACATCGTGATCGTCTTCGCGAAGACAGATCCCTCTGCCGGCTCCCGCGGCTTCAGCCTCTTCGTCGTCGAGGACGGAACGCCGGGATTCAGCCGAGGCCGCAAACTGGACAAGCTCGGCCTGCACGCGCAGGACACGGCCGAGTTGTTCTTCGAGGACGTACGTATCCCGAAGGAGAATTTGCTCGGTGAGGTGGGCTCCGGCTTCGCGTATCTGATGCAGAGCCTTCCCCTCGAACGACTCGGCATCGGCATCGCCGCGCAGGTCTCGGCCGAGGCAGTTCTCGGCTGGACACTCGACTACGTCAAGGAACGCACCGCCTTCGGCAAGCGTATCGGCGATTTTCAGGGCATGGGTTTCACGCTCGCCGAACTTCAGACGGCCGTCGAGGTGTCGCGTGCGTATATCGACCGGTGCGTGCGTGAACACAACGCCGGCACCCTCACCGCCGTCGACGCAGCGAAGGCCAAGCTCTGGGCTACCGAACTGCAAGGCCGGGTGATCGATGCCGGTGTCCAATTCCACGGCGGCTACGGCTACATGATGGAGTACCCCGTCGCGAAGGCGTACATCGACGCCCGAATCCAACGGATCTACGGCGGTACCAACGAGATCATGAAGGAAATCATCCATCGCGATCTGATGAAGGCCTGAGCGAATAAAGGGCAGAAGAAAAGGGCGCGGCTGACGATTCTCGGCCGCGCCCTTTTCGCCGTTCTCACCCTTGACGGCTGCCAAGAACCTAGACTCCATAGGTAAAAGCCAATTGTCCGCAGTCGCGGAAGAGGAGTGCGAGATGGGTGTAATCGCGCGCGGGGTGGCAGTGTGCAGCCTCCTGGCTGTACGCCAACTGGGCGATGCACTCTCCACAGCTGAAGGCGGACGGCTACTGCGTCTTCGGTCTGAACTACGGTGGCACGAACACCGGACCGTTCCATCAGATCGGGGACATGCGCGTGTCCGCGCAACAGGTCGGTGACTACGTCGACGAAATTCTCGCTGCCACTGACGCGGACAGGGTCGACATCGTCGGGCACTCCCAGGGCGGGCTCGTACCGTTGTACTACATCAACCGGCTGGGTGGAGCGTCGAAGGTCGGCACGATGATCGGTGTCGCCGCCGCCACCAACGGCATCAGCGCGTACGGGATGCTCAATCTCCTCGCCGGACACCCTCAGGCCAAAGATCTCGTCGGTCGCGCAATTCCCGCGGTCGACGACGGCACCGCAGGTTCGGCGTTCGTCGCAGAAACCGGCGTCGACGGAATGACCCGACCGGAGGTCGAATACGCCACTGTCAGTTCCCGGTCCGATCTTGTCGTGCAACTGAGCGAGTCTCAGCTACCACCCGGACCGAACGTCTCCAACGTCGTGGTCCAAGATTTCTGCGCCGAGAATCTGACCAATCACGGGACCATGGTCTATGACGACACCACGCTGCGTATCGTCAGGAATCTGCTGGATCCGGCGACGGCCGTCACGCCCGGCTGTCATGCCGTTGCGCCACTGCCCTGAACGTCGGTCCTTCCCCGAGGGGGTCCCATGCTTCGGATCACCTCGACGTTGATGCCGGTGAGCTGTGACTGGTTGCTGAGCGGGTCGTAACCGTCCGTGCCGGTGGGCGCGAGCCGGTTGACGTTCACACCGGGGTTGCGCCTCGCCACGCCCAGCCCTCGGGCCGTGCCCTGCCCCCAGCCGTGCGTCATCGCCACGACACCCGGCCGAAGGGTGTCGTCGCAGACCAGAACCGCCTCGACCTCGCCGTGGCGGTTGCGCACAGTGACGTCGTCGCCCTCTACGAGGCCGCGGCACCGCGTGTCGTCCGGGCTCATCCACAGCGGATTGCTCTGGTGGACACCCTGTTTGAACACCGGGAGGTTGTGTAGCCAGCTGTTGACCATGTAGTGGGTGCGCCGGGTGATCAGCTTGAGCTGGTCGGCGGGTTCTGCGGCCAGCTCCGCGAGGATGCGTTCGGCGGTCTCGTACGAGCGCTGGAACAGTGCGGGGCAGCAGTCGATCAGTCCGTCGTCGTGCTGGACTGCGATGCTGAACACGTGCGCGGGATCGGCCTCCGGCAGCACCGCGGTCTGGCAGGGCATCGTCGCGAGAAGGTCGATACTCAGACCCGAGTCTCGCATCATCGCGTCGACCGCGGCGAACGGATTCGGGTCCGGGTCGTCCAGCAGGGTCGGGACGCCCATCTCCTGCTGGATGCGGGACAGAATCCACCAGTCGTCGCGACGCTCCCCCTTCGCCGGCACGACGGCAGGCGTGTACTGCACATAGGGCTCCATCGCGACGCCCATCGTGTTGAGGAAGTTGATGTCCTCCCGTTCCAGCCAGTCCGTCGCGGGCAGTACATAGTCCGCCATCTCGCCGGTAACCGTGCGATACAGATCGACGGTCACGATCAGGTCCAACTGCTCGAACGCACGGCGCAGGCGGCCGTCCCCGCCGACCGACAGCAGCGGGTTGCCCGACACTACGATCAGTGCGCGAATCGGGTCGTCGGGGTTCTCGATGAACTCCGGGAGGAGCGCGGCGGGCAGGTCGCCGCTGACCGTGCGCATCTCACCGAAGGGACCGTCGTAGAAGGGATCCTCCCGCTTGCGCTTCGAGCCCTGCACGACATCGGCGACACCGCGGGAGTAGATGTTGCCGCCGCGTCTGCCGAGGTTGCCGGAGAACAGGCTCACCATGGTGAGCATCCAATAGGCCAGGGTGCCCTGCCGGCCCTGGTTCACGCCGGTCGCCATGTAGATGCTCGCGCTCGGCGCCGCGCAGAAGTCGGTGGCGACCTGCCGGATCGTGTCGGCGTCGATACCGGTGACCGCGGCGATCCGGTCGACGGGATACTGCCGGACGAAGTCGAGCAGTTCGTCGACGCGTCGCGCGTGACGTTCCACGACGTCCCGGTCGTACCCGATCCGGAACACGATCTCGTGCAGAACTCCGGCGAGGAAGTAGAAGTCGGTGTCCGGCTTGATCAGCAGCACCTCACCGGTCTCCGGTGACGACGACTCGATGCGGCGCGGATTGACGAACAGCACGGTTCCGCCGCGCTTGTTCACGGCGCGGATCTTGGCCATCGGATCCGAGATGTGGATCAGCGTCATGTGCGAAACCTGTGGGTTGCTGCCGAGACACAGGAAGTAGTCCGTGTGCAGCAGGTCGGGAATCGGATGCGCCATCGACGCGCCGTAGATCGCCTCGCTCGCCGCATATTTGGCCGACGTGTCCTGCGTTCCCGCACTGAAGCGCATCCGGGTGTCGAAGCCGCGGGCGAGCGTGGCGGCGTTCGCGTAATAGGCGCCGTTGAACGCCGACGGGTTGCCCTGATAGACGGCGAGGGCGTTGCGGCCGTACTTCTGCCGTATTTCCCGGAGCCTGCCGGCGATCTCGCGCGCCGCGACATCCCAGTCGACGGGTTCGAAGTCGCCGCGTTCTTCGCTCCGCGGATTGGTCCTCTTCAGCGGCCGGTCGAGCCGGTCCGGATCGGAGTGGACCTGCAGGTAGTGCACCCCCTTGTGGCAGGAGAACCCTTGGTGTACAGGATGATCCCGGTCCGGCTGCAACCGGACCACCTCGCCGTCCCGGACGTCGGCGAGCAGGCCGCATCCCGGCTCGCAGATGCGGCAGAACGTGTGCACCTGGGTCGTGTCCTTCGGGGTCATCGGACTGCCGCTCCCGCAACGACAGCCGCCTGCCCGGCGTCGACGATCTTGATGCGGGGCCGGCCTGCCTCGCGGCCGCGCTCGCGCTCGAAGCGGTCGATCGCGCTCCAGTCCGCACCGCCGAGCGCGTCGGGTCGGCGTTCGCGTACCAGCGCCGCCAGGTCCGCGGACGCCCCGGACGGTGCGGGAAGCAGTCCCGCACGGTGATCGGCGAGGAGGGCCTCGACGGTCTCCGCCGCGCAGTAGCGATTGGTGCCGATCACCCCGGTCGCGCCGCGCTTGATCCAGCCCGCCACGTAGTGGCCGGCCACAGCCTTCCCCGTGTCGGGCAGTGTGACCCGGCCCGACACGTGGGCGACGGTTCCGGCGGCCTCGTCGAACGGGAGGCCGGCGATGGGCAGTCCGCGGTACCCGACCGCCCGCAGGACCAGACCACACTCGATCCGGTCCTCGGTGCCCGCGTCGGTGCCGGTCACGATCAGTCCCGCGGTACGCCCGTCACCCGTCACCTCCTGCGGGGTGGTGCCGAAGCGGAGCACGATGCGCTTGTTCCCCGGAGTCGGCTCCCGCCGGGAGTAGTCGGCCAGGATCCGCAGCTTGGTCGGCGCATCCGGGCCTGCCGTGACCGGGCCGTCGACGAGGACGTCGATCCCCTGCAGAGAGCCGAGCGCGAGCAGTTCCGGAGTGGTGCAGGCCGCGTACTCGGGTCCCCGTCGGCCGAGCATCACCACCTCCTCGATCCGGCTGTCGGCCAGTGCGCTCAGGGCGTGATCGGCGATATCGGTGCGGCGCAGGGTCTCCACGTCGGAGACGAGGATGCGGGCGACGTCGAGTGCGACGTTGCCGTTGCCGACCACGACGGCGCGGGATGCGGTCAGGTCGAAAGCGCGGTCGGCGTGATCGGGATGGCCGTTGTACCAGGCGACGAACTCCCTGGCGGCATGGCTGCCCGGTAGGTCCTCGCCGGGGATGCCGAGGCGCCGGTCGCCCGCCGCGCCGGACGCGTGGATCACCGCGTGGTGATGGGCCAGCACCTCGTCGATCGTCACATCCTTCCCGACCTCGACGCCGAGATGGAACGTGAAGCCGTCACGACGCGCGGTGCGGTCGAAGACCCGCTCCACCGTCTTCGTGTGCCAGTGGTCGGGCGCGACGCCGAACCGCACGAGTCCGCCGGCCACGGGCAGTCGTTCGAACATGGTGACCTCGGCGGCGATGTCGCGGCGGGCAAGCAGCTCCTCGGCGGCGTAGAACGCGGACGGTCCGGATCCGACGATCGCCACTCGCAGCGCCGGGGGGTCGGCGACGCCGGCGGTCGCGAGGGCGAGCGGAAGCGGCTGCACGTGCGCGCCCGGCCCAATGCTGCGTGGATTGCGCTGGAAGTACTCGGCATTGATTTCCCGGTACTGGTCGATGTCGGGGGCGGGTGCGTCGCCGGGGACGATCGCGTCCACGGGGCACACGTCGGAGCAGGCGCCGCAGTCGATGCAGGCGCCCGGGTCGATGTACAGCATCTCGGTGCGCTGGTAGTCCCGCTCCGCGGGAGTCGGGTGGATGCAGTCGACCGGGCAGACCGCGACACAGGTCGCGTCGTTGCAGCAGTTCTGGGTGACCACGTACGCCATCAGGGATGCTCCTCGCTCGTGCGCGTCACCGTGACCGGGACGCCGTTGAAGATCGGGGACGCCGTGAGCGCCTCGAGGTCGGTGGTGTCGTCCACCAGGGCGTTGTAATTGCTGCCGGGCACCGAGGCCGACCGGGACGTCCGCAGGCCCGGTCCGTCGTGGCCCCACCCGTGCGGCATGCTCGCCACACCGGGACGCAGCGTGTCGTCGATCCGCAGTTCGGCCGTCACAGTGGTGACCTTGGACGTGACCGACACCCGGTCGCCGTTCACCAGACCCCGCTCGGCCGCGTCGGGTGGGCTGACCAGTAGGGCGCACTGGCCGGCGTCCGGCTGGGGCAACGCGTTGTGCAGCCATGAGTTCATGCCGCGACGCTGGCGCCGGTTGATCAGCAGCAGATCCGGGGCTGCCCTCGTGACGCTCGCTCGCAGCCGCGGCAGATCGGAGACGATGATGTCCGGCATCAGGTCGATCCGCCCGTCCGGTGTGCGCAGCACCTCCGGGACACGCGGCGCCAGCGGCCCGTAGTCGATGCCGTCCGGGTTGTCCTCCAGCAGTGTGAGAGTCAGCCCGTCCGGGTCGAGCCCGAACCGGTCACCGTAGGGTCCGCTGCGCAAACGCAAGTCCAGCAGTCGCTGCGGGCCGCGGCGGTCGGCCACGGCGTCCATCGCCCGTCTCGTTTCGCAGCCGACGAGTTTCGCGGCGCGCCGGGCCGCGACGGCTGCCACCTCGTCGTCGATCTCGCCGACCGGACGGTGCGGGGTTCCCTTGGCGATCGCTGCCAGCCGCAGCAGGATCTGCCACTCCGCCATCTCGCCGTCGGCGAGGTCGAGCAGGGGTGGGGTGTACCGCGCGACGTTCCGGATTTGGAAGTGCGCGAGCGTGACATCGTGGTGGCCCCGGGTCGTCACCGGTGGTGGAGGCAGGATCACGTCGGCGTGGCGGGTGGTCTCGTTGAGGTAGCAGTCCACCGACACCATGAATTCGAGGGCACCGAGCGCCTCCTCGATCGCCCCGCTGTTGGGCAGGGAGCGGGCCGGGTTCCCCGCGAGGGTGATCAGCGCCCGGGTGCGGCCAGGCCCGGGAGTGAGGATCTCCTCCGCGAAACACACCGCGGGCAACTCCCCCATCGCCTCCGGCAGTCCCCGCACCCGCGAACGCCACCGGTCGAACATCAGCTTCGGCGGCCTGGTCACCGGCCAGGTGTTCTGTCCACCCGCGGGCGGCAAGGCGAACATCGCCCCTCCGGGCCGGTCCAGGTTGCCGGTGACGATGGTGAGTACCTCGACGAGCCAGTTCGCGAGGGTGCCGAACTCCTGCATGCAGGTGCCGATCCGCGAATGTGCTACCGCCGCAGGAGCACCCGCGAACCCACGAGCCACCGAGCGAATCACATCGGCGTCGATCCCGCACGCCGCGGCAACGGCATCGGGCTCGAATTCCGCCGCCATCGCGAAGGCGGCGTCGAGGCCGTCCACCACGTCCGGCACCCGCTCGGGTCTGGACAGTCCCTCGGACGCGATCACGGACAGCACCCCGAGCAAAAACAGGGCGTCGGTCCCGGGCCGGATCGGCACGTGCAGATCCGCGACCTCGGCGGTGCGGGTCCGCACCGGGTCCACCACGACGAGGGTGCCGCCCCGCTCGCGCAGCGCCTGCAGGCGGTGGTGGATGCCGGGCGCGGTGACGGTACTGCCGTTGGACACCATCGGGTTCGAACCGAGGATCAGCAGGTAGTCGGTGCGGTCGAGGTCGGGCAGGCTCATGCCGAGGCCGGTACCGTACAGCAGCATGTGCGCGAGGTTCTTCGGCCAGGTGTCGACGCTCGCAGGCGAGTAGATGTTCCGGGTGCCGACCGCGCCGATCAACTCACCGAGGTAGAACGTCGAATCCAGGTGGTGGGCAGCCGGATTACCGTGGTAGATCGCGCAGCTGCCCGGATCGCCGGTGACGAACTCCGGCAGTCGCCTCTCGATCTCACCGAACGCTTCGTCCCAGGTGGCCTCGCGGAATCCGCCGTCCGAGGTGCGCAACAGCGGTGTCCGGATCCGGTCGGGGTCGTTCTCGATGCGGCCGAGGCCGAGGCCTTTCGCGCAGCTGTGCCCGCCGCTCAGTACGTCGTCGGGGTTCGGTGCGACCCGCACGATGGTGCGGCCGTCGAGCTCGACGAGTAGCCCGCAGGTCGACTCGCACAGTGGGCAGATTCGGTGCCCGACGATCGGTTCTGCGGTGCTCATCACGCGTCCTGTTCGATTGCGGTGGGCTCGACCGCGACGGGAACCGCGGTCATGGTGGGCATCGCGTTGATCGACTGGACACCCTCACCGGTTCCGGTCAGCGCGTTCACGTTCACTCCGACGTCCTCGCGCGGGTCGACGCTGCCGAAACAGTGCGTCATCGACACGCTGCCCCGGGCCAGGGTGACATCTGCCCGTGCGGTCGCCCGCAGGCGTCCGGACGCCGATCGCACGGTCACCGCCTGCCCGTCGCCGATACCCAGGGCGGCGAGGTCGGCGGGGTGCAGGCTCGCGGGGTTGGCGCCGCCGGGAACGAGCCCCGGGACACGAGTGCCGGTGGAGTTGACGGCCTCGCGGATCCGTCGCACCGTCAGAAGAAACGGGAACTGCGTCGTGACGGCCTTGTCCATCAGCGCTGCGTGTAGTTCGTCGCGCACGTCCTCGGGCATCAGTGTCAGGCGGTGTCCGGCACCCTCCTCGGTGGCCCGACCGACGACGGCACCGCTGCGCCCGGCGAGATGTCCGTGCGGAGCGGCGACCAGGTTGGCGAACGGCACGCGTCCGCGCTCGGTCATCATCGCCAGCAACTGTTCGGAGGTCGGCGGCGCGGCGGGATCGAGGATGCGGCCGGCGAACTTGACCGGCTGCCCGGAGGCGGCGGCAAGGTCGAGGAAGAACCGCCAGTCGTCGACGACGCCGGGCGGCGCTGTCACAATCGCGGGAGTGTATTGCGCGAATGGGCGTGGAAAGAACGGCTCCATGATCACGGTGTGGTCGGCGCGCTCGTACATGGTAGTCGGGGCGATGACGTAGTCGGCGAGCCGCGCGGTGTCCGACATCCGAGGGTCTACGCACACCAGCAGGTCCAGTGATCGCAATGCGCGCAACGCTTTCCCGCGGTCGGGCAGCGCCGCCGCCGGATTGCCACCGGAGACGATCAGCGCCCGAACCCGGTCGGGGCCGGGTTCGAGGATCTCGTCCGCGAGGATGCCGGACGGCAGCTCGCCGCGAATCGCCCGCACCCCACCGATTCGGCTGCGAAATCCGTGCTCGTACGCCCGGGTGGGCGGTGCGACCTCTGCCCGCGCCGGCTGGTGCCGGGCCAGGACGGCGCGGTCGTCTGCCTGCTCCCCCTCGCGCAGGTACCTGCCGCACACCACGTTCAGAGCGGCGACGAGGTGCTCAGCGAGGTTCGAATGCGGGCCCATGCACAGCCCGGTGCCGCTGGTCGCCATCCCACGGCTCCCGCCCGCGAATACCCGTGCCGCTTCGCGGATCCGATCGGCAGGAACACCACAGACGCCCTGCACGACAGTGGGAGTCACGTCGGACACGGCATCGAGTAACGCGGTCAGGTCGGCGGTGTACCGGCCGCAGAAGTCGGCGTCGTGGAGGTGTTCGGTGAGGACGACGTGGAGAAGGCCGGCGAAGAGAACCGCGTCCGTCCCCGGCCGGGGCGCCAGGTGGATGTCGGCCAGGGCGGCGGTCTCGGTGCGCCGCGGGTCGACGACGATCAGCTTCAGGCCCCGCTCCCGCGCCGCCCGCAGGGTGACCGAGGGGTTCTGCACCACCGCGCCGTCCCCGTCGCCGCCGTTGCCGGAGACGACGGGGTTGGTGCCTGCCAGCAACCATACGTCTGCATCTTCGAAGCGTTGCCGGCCGCCGAGGTATGTGCCCATCCGTTCCGCGACAACCCATTTCGCGGACTGGTCGATGGTCATCGTCGAGAACAGCTTGTGTGAGCCGGTGCCCCGGAACCAGGCGCGGGCCATCGGCGGGGTGAGTGCAGCGAAGTTCTGCTGCGTCCCCATGAACAGCGCGACCGCATCCGGTCCGTGCCGGTCCACGATGGCGCGCAGCCGGCCCGCGATGTCGGCAGTCGCCTGCGCCACCGGCACCGGCTCATGGGTGCCGGTGGCGGTACGCCTCATCGAGGTGGTCAACCGATCCGGCCCGTGCACGAGGTCACCACCGCGACGCCCTTTCGGGCAGGTGTATCCACCGGAGATCGGATGGTGGGCGTCGCCGAGCACCCGTGTGATCCGCCCGTCTTCGATGTCGAGCAGAACCCCGCACGAGGAGGCACACAGCCTGCAGAACGAGGTACGCCGGGACGTGACGGGTGGCATCGGTTCAGTGCGCCTCGGCCGGTGCGGCCGCCGGTTCCGCGACCCCCGCCTCGGTGCGTCCGCGCAGTCGTTCCCGCACGAACAGTGCACCGAGGGTGAGGACGGCGCCGGCGGTCGGCACGATCATCAGCAGGAAGATCGTGCGGGCATCCATTCCGGCCGCGATCAGGGCGGCGCCCAGGGTGGGCCCGGCAATGGACCCGATGCGCCCGATTCCCATGGCCCAGCCGATGCCGGTCGAGCGTGCCGCTACCGGATAGATCGACGCGGCAATCGCGATGATGCCCGCCGAGCTACCGGACATCCCGAATCCCACGATGCAGATCGTGATCAGCAACAGCGTGGAGTTTGCCAGGAACATCGCGACGGCACCGATGAACAGGGCCCCGAGCGTGTATCCGGCCATCACCACCGCGTAGGCGGCGTCCGACCCTCTGGATCGAGCCCACGCGGTGCCGACCCGGTCGGTGATCCACCCGATGGACAGCGCTCCGGCCATCCCGCCGAGGTTGAACAGCGCCGCGGCGAGGATCGCGTTCGACGGGCTCTGCCCGGCCTGGCTGAACAACGACGGCATCCATCCGAACAGGAAGTAGATCACCAGGAAGTTGATGACGAACACGACCCACAGCAGCACCGTGTCGAGCGCCCGGCCTCCGGCGAAGAGTTCCCGGATGGGCGATTTGGTGGCCACGGCGGTATCCACGGTGAACGTCACCGATCCGGTGACGCCCGCCTGCGGGGCGATCGCCGAGAGGATCTTCGCGGCGCCGGCGTGGTCGCCGCGGGCTGCGAGGAACTTGCCCGACTCCGGGAGTCCGGCCCACGCCAGTGCCGCCACGATCAGCGGGAGAACGCCGCCGGCCACGAAGATCGACTGCCAGCCGTATGCCGGGATCAGTTGTGCGGCGGCGAGTCCGCCGAGGAAGCCGCCGAGTGACATGCCCGCGACAACGATGGTGACCAGGGTGGAGCGGCTGCGCGCGGGGCTGTATTCACTGGTCAGGGCGATCAGGTTCGGGGTGACACCACCGAGTCCGATTCCGGCGAGGATGCGCAGCACGATCAGTACGCCTATGGACGGCGCAAATGCGGACGCGAGCGTGAACACTGCGAACAGCACCGTGCACAGCAGGATTACCCGGCGCCGGCCCCACCGGTCGGCGACGGGGCCGAACAGCAGGCTGCCCACGACCATCGCGCCGCTGCTGAGAGCCAGGAGCAGTCCGAACGACGCCTTGGACAGTCCCCAGTCCTCGGAGAGCGCGGGAATCGCGAATCCGATCAACTGGGCATCCATGCCGTCGAGGATCGCGAGCGCCAGGCACAGCCCGATGGCGCGTTTCTGGAGGGCCGACACCGGTGCGGTGTCGATGAGTTGGGAAATGTTTATTTCACGAGTTGGGGCCACGACGTGCATTCCTCTCGGAAGGGGGAACCGCGGGGGATGAAGCCTCGAGCTGAGCGGAAACGCCTCAGACCGGTGTGATGGTGCCCTCGACCGCGAGTGCGTCGCCGGGCACCTCGGGAAAGCGTTGGCGCAGGTTGGGCTTGGCGAGCTTGCCGGAGAAGGTGCGCGGCAGGGGCTCGCCCAGCGCGACGGCGTGCTTGGGACGCTTGAACTTCGCCAGGTTCTCGCCGGCGACCTCGGCGATGTCGGCGACGATCTCCTCGGCGGGACGCTCACTGTGGAACACCACCATCGGCACTTCGCCCCAGCGGTCGTCCTTGACGCCGATGACCGCGAGGTCGACCAGTCCCTCGATGCCGTGCAATGCCTTCTCGATCTCCGCGGGATAGACGTTGAGACCCCCTGAAATCAGCATGTCCTTGCTGCGATCGACGATCTTCAGGAATCCGCCCTCATCCTGCATGCCGAGGTCGCCGGTGCGCAGCCACCCGTCTGCGAGGGCCGCCTGGGTGGCCTCGGGCTTGTTCCAGTACTCCCGCAGCACGTGCTCGCCGCGGACCAGGATCTCGCCGACCTCCCCTGCCGGGGTGTCGACTCCCGGATCGCCGATCCGGACGTGGGTGCCGACCAGCGGCAGCCCGGCGAAACCAGGGCGCGACACGGCGTCCTCGTAGGCAAGGGTCGACACCATGCCGGACGCCTCGGTCAGGCCGTAGCACTGGGTGAGTGGGATGCCGTGCGAGCGGTAGAAGTCGAGGAGGTCCAGGCTGACCGGCGCACCGCCCGTGCCGGCGAAGGTGAACTTCGCGAGCGTGCGGGTGCCGAAGTCGGGCAGCATCGTCATCCGTTCCCAGATCACCGGAACGGTGGTGGTGGCCGTGATCTGCTCGCGTTCGAAGGTGTCGAGGGCGATCTCGGGGTCGTACTCGCGGAGCAGGACCATCGTCGCGCCGGGCACGACGACGAGCTGCATGAAGATCGACAGGATCGAGCCGGTGTACACCAGCGGGGCCGAGCACAGAACCCGGTCCCGGGACGAGAAGCCGAACGTGATCGACTGCGAGATGCCCGGGGTCATCGCGTTGCGGTGGGTGATCAGGGCGCCCTTCTGCACCCCGGTGGTCCCCGACGTGTAACAGATGAAGCCGGGGTCGTCGGCGTCGATGGCGACGACGGGCGCGGTCCCGGGGTCGATCAGCCGCTCGTACGGCTGGTGGCCGGTGCCCCCGATCGCGTAGGTCTCGAACTCCGCTTCCTCGGCGGCGACCTCGAGGAGCGACGCGAAGTCGTCCTCGACGATCACCACGCGCGGCGCGGAGTCGACCACCATCGGCGCCAGCTCCTTGGCGGTGAGCCGGAAATTGAGCGGGACGCTGATGGCGCCGAGCTTCAGCGTCGCGAGGATGACATGCGCGAGTTCGGGGCGGTTGAGCATCATCACGGCGACACGATCGCCCTTGCGGACGCCGCGGGCCGCCAGTCCGCGAGCAAGCGCATCGGTGATCGCGTCGACCTCTGCCCAGGTCTGCGACGTGTCCCCGAACACGATCGCCTGCTGCTGCGAACGCGTTTTTCCCCAGAACCGGGTCAGGTCCGCGAGATTCATCTGTGCTCCTCGTTGTCGTCAGCCGGTCGTCCCGGCCGCGGCGTCGATGGGTGTGATCACCCTCACTGCGTGTCGTAAACCTAACAGTTGTAGGCATGGTACGCAATGTCCGATTTGGGGGTTCTCGCGGCTCGACATCGACCCTGTGGTGGTCACGAAAACTACACCCACACAGTAGGTTTCGCGTGGGTGCAGTTTTCGGGGGTATGCGCCGGATGCAACCGGCGAAAGCCATCTAGCGGGGTGCTCGCGCCGGGTCCGTCGTCGCCGCGGCGATGCGCCGATCGTCGTACTGCGCGACCGCCCGCAGCACCTCCGTGGTATCCGCGCCCACGACCGGCGGGAGGGCGGGAGCGAATTTCTCCCCTGCGACGCGGACCGGGCTGGCAATGAACTCGAGCTCACCAACCCCCGGGTAGTCGACCCGGTAGGTGTTCTCCCGCGCCCGGAAGTGCGGGTCCGCGAGCATGTCGGCGACGCTGTTGACCGGGCCACCGGCGATGCCGTGGTCCAGGAACAGCTGCACCCACTCGGCGCGGGTGCGTTGCGCGAAGATTTCCGTCAGCGCCCGCCACACCAGATCCGCGCGAGCAGGGGCGCCGTCGTCCGTGCTGGTGAGATCGACCCCGATCAGGTCCTCGCGCCCGACCGCGACCAGAAAGTTGTGCCAGAACTTCTCCACGTGCGACCCGAACAGGATCGCCTCACCGTCGCTGGTGCGGTAGGCCTCGAGCCGTGGCCAGTCGGGCAGTCGCCCGTCCGGCAACCAGGTCGGACGGGGAATCGAGCGATCCTCGTTCAACGCCGCATCCACGAGGTCCGGCATCCACGCGGCGGCGACATCGATGCCCGCCACCTCGACATGGCATCCCTCGCCGGTGGCACCGGCCTTGTGCAATGCGGCGAGCAATCCCATCGCCCCGTATGCGCCGAGCGCGTACATCGCGATCGGAGGCGCGGTCGATCCCGCCATGCCCTCGGTCGGCGGCTGCGCGGGAGTGGAAACCTCGCGGAGCCCGGCGTACGCGTCGAACACCGGGCCACCCGTGCCGAGACCGCGGTACGGGCCATCGGTGCCCATGCCCGACACCGTGCACAGCACGATCTCCGGATTCATCTGTCGCAGTTGCTCGTAGCCGATACCGAGCCAGTCGAGATACCCGCCTCGCATGCCCTCGATCACCGCGTCGCACGAACGCGCAAGGTCGAGGAATGCCTGCTTGCCCTCGGGGGTGCGCAGATCGAGCGCGACGCTTCGCTTTCCGCGATTCCATCGCAAGTGCATGAACGCCGGACCGTCCTCGCCTCCGACGGCACGGCTGCCACCCACGCGCACAGGGTCCCCGAGTGGGCCGGATTCAATCTTGATCACGTCGGCACCCAGATCGGCGAGATGCCCGCCGAGCGATGCCGGCGCCAGCTGCGCGACCTCGAGAATCCGAACGCCGTCCAACAGCGAGTAACCACTCATGAACTCTCCTCCGCTCCCCGACCGGCGGTCAGCGAGACATTGTGTGTCTGATCGGGTTTCAGCTCGATCCAGAGTCCGTCGACTTCGGCTACGAGGACGTCTCCGTGATACATCGCACCGCGCATGAAGCGCTTGCGGCCATGCTGGCCGGCGAACTCGGCCTCCACTCGCAATTCGACGCCGAGCGGGGCGGGAGCTCGGTAGTCGACGCGCAGGTACGCCGTGCGCGCCCACGGTCTGCCGGAACTGTTGGCGAGGCGCGCGAGAATCTCGTCGAAGATCAGCGGCGTCACGCCACCGTTCATCGCATATCGCCCGGAATGGAATCTACCGACGGTGACGTGTCCACGCGCCCGCGTCTCTGTCACCTCGTCGATGTGGAGGGGAGGCGAGAGCGTGTGACCTCGCCCGGGAAGATCCCAGCGTCGGCCGGAAATCTGCTCGTCTTCATCGACCTCGAACTCCGCGAGCCGCGCCGCGAGGTCACGCAGCGTCCGCGCAGCGCGACCCGCCGCATCAGGGTTCGGCCGGCTGCGGGTGACAGCCTCCTGCACGGCTCGCAGGGCCTCGGTCAACTCCGCGAATTCGTCGTCGCCGTCGGTGGTCGGTTCGAATGGGTCTGCCCAAGTCGGATTCCAGATGTCGTCGTGCGCCGCGACGGTGGCGTCCATCCGGACCTCGCTTCCCGTGGAGAGGAATGGCGAACTGCGGGTCATCGGGCCCGACTTTCGAAGTACGAGCTGAACATCTCCTCGACCGGACGCGGTCGCAGCGTCATGCGCGACACGGCGTTCTCCCGGTCGTACCGGCTCCGCAGACCCTGCCCCGGCCCCTCGAGCAGCAGCGACTTGATCTCGCGCATCGATTCCGGGGGCTGCGCCGCAATCTGTTCGGCCGCCTCGAGCGCGGTACCGAGGACGTCGCCGTCGGCCGCGTACCGGGATACGAGCCCCATTCGGAAGGCCTCCTGGCCGGACACTGCTCGTGAGGTCATCAGCAGATCGCGGGTTTGTCCCGCGCCGATCAGCGTGTCGAGCACCCAGGTCAGATTGGCGCCGCCGTACTTCGCGGCGCTGACGGTGATGCGGGTGTCGGGGCCACCCACCCGCAGATCCGAACACACCGCCAGCAGGGTCCCCCCGCCGTAGGACATTCCGTGTACAGCGGCGATGGTGGGTTTGGGGAACGTGAAGTACCTCCACAACAGCTCGTCCCGTTCGAGCATGCTCAGGGTGCCGGCGTCGGGAGTCATCGCCCGGAGTTCCTTCAGGTCGTATCCGGCGGAGAACGCCGCCGGACCCTCTCCCGCCAGCACCACGACCCGAACCGCCGGGTCGCCCGCCGCCTCGGCGAGCGCGGCATCGAGTTCGCGTTGCAGCCCGAGCGAGATCGCGTTGTGCACGTCCGGGCGAGCGAGGTCGAGCTGCAGCACGCCGGGAGCCGGCGACGAACGACGCAGGTCGCCCGACGTCACCTCACACCGCCGACCGCCGCTTCCTCGCGAGCGACCTCCTCGGCATCCCGGGTGATCATCTTGTGGAAAACCTGACCGGGCAGCTCGTTCCGTCCGTAGATCAGCTCGTCGACCTGGCCGTGCGCCGCATTGGCCGTGATCGTCTTCGTGACGAACCAATCCTCGGCGTGCAGTGTCTCCATGAGGAGCTCCCAGTTCTTGTCGAGGATCCGCTTCTCGCGCGGGGTCTCGGGCTCCTTCGGCGAGAGGAGCCGAATGGTGCAGTACGACACGTTGGGATCTTCGGTGTCGGGCACGATCGTCCAGATCTCGAAGTGGTTGGGCTCCGTCACGAGCATCGTGCCGGGGTAGATCGTGTAGTTCGCCAATGAGTAGTCGCGGACGTCGAAGGAGTCCGGATCTGCACCCCGAACCTCGGTGATCGACTTGCGGGCCACGACGATTCGCCATGAGCGGTCGACAAGGTCGTATGCCGTGATGTTGCCCTCGAGGTAATTGCACACGGTCTTGGTGTGCAACTGGCAGAGGTGGTACGAGTCCTGGACCCCGTCGACGGCGATCTTCCAGTTCATGTCGAGTTTCCAGGTTTCCTTCCGCACCTGGAACGACTCGGCCATTCCGGTCGCCGTCACCTCCGCGTCGTGCTTGGCGCCGAGGATTCCGGCGATGTCGAGATCGGCGCCGACTGTCGGAACCACCCAGACCAGGCCGTGCCGCACCTCGCAGGGGAACTCGACGAGCCCGTACTGCGAGCGGTCCATGCCGTCGAAGCCTTCGGCGTGCGGCATTCCCCGCAGATCTCCGCCGCGGCCGTACGCCCAGTTGTGATACGGGCAGCTGAAGATGCGCTTACAACCCGATTCGTCGAACTCCACCTTCGAACCACGATGCCGGCAGACGTTGGAGAAGGCCTTGACGCTGCCGTCCGTCTGCTTCACCACCAGTAACGGTGTGCCGATCAGCTCGGTGGTGACGAAGTCGCCCGCCTTCTTCAGCTCGTCGACGTGGGCGACGATGTGCGGCAGGCGCCGGACCACCTTGCGTTCACGTTCGGCGAGCTCCGGGTCGGTGAACACCGAGAACGGCACTCGAAGCAGGTCGTCCGCGTAGTCGGTGCTGTTGTTGTCGACATGCGCGATCAGCCGCTCGGTGAGTGTGATCTTGTCTTCTCGCTCCATACACCGAGGGTGGCACATGAGACATTCGTTGTCTAGCGTCTCACCCAGAATTGTGGCGGTACTGTTCCCTGGTGGCTGCAAGGACTGGAAACGACCCCGCGACCGACGTCCGCACGACAATCCTCACCGCGGCGGAGTCGTGCTTCGAACGCTTCGGAATAACGAAGACGACCATGGAGGACGTCGCGCGCGCGGCGGACATGTCCCGCGCGACCGTCTACCGGTATTTTTCGGACCGAGAAAGTCTGATCATCGAGTCGGTCGCGCGGCGTGCGCGCATGAATATGACGCCTGCTCGCGCCTTCATCGCCAAGTGGCCCACGATCGAGGAGCGACTCGTCGAGGGCATCTGTCAGAACGTGGAGAGCGGTCTGCGCGACCCCATGGTTCACCTTCTCGTCTCCCCGTCCGAAATGACCCTGGCGAACTCACTGCTGACCACGTCGGGCAAGGCCGTCGAACTGACGAGTGAACTGTGGGAGCCGATACTGCGTGAAGCGCAGGAGGCAGGCGACATCCGCGCCGACATCGACCTGACACTGCTCTGCGAATGGATCTCGGAACTCGAAATCATGTGTATCAGCCAACTCAACGGCGGCACCGGCTCACTGGAACGATTCCGCGAGAAGATCCGCACCTTCCTGATCCCCTCACTTCTGCCTGCCGGCGACTGAGTACGCGATCTACGCTGCCGCCGGCAGTGGGCCCCGATGTTCGGGCTACCGCGGCGCCTCGTCACCGTCGAGAGCCGTGCCGATTCCACTGATTTCGGTGATCTTCCACTCGTTTTCCCTGTCGATGGTCATCTTGTAGGTTGCCGTCGACTGGATCCCGTCGGGCGCCTGGCTGTTCTTCGTCAGGACGCTGACGAAGCAATCCACCGAATAGGTTCCGTCCGGTCCCGGTTCGGCCTTCGCCGAGATAGGTTGTGCGCTCGACGTCCATTGGAGCGGAGCAATGATCTGCTCCATCGAGATCGCCGCCTGGGAAAGGCGATTCGACAGTTCCGGGGCGGTACCTGCCGTCAGCCGTGTTCGCCATGCGGGCAGGTCGCGGAAATCCATTTCGGCGGCCCCGGTGGCGTAGTCGAGGGCGATCCGTTCTGCCTCATGCCTATTCGCCGCAGCATCGTGGAGTTGTCCGAGCTCGTTCGTCGTGTTCCGAAGTTGCCACCCGAGCAGCGCGAGTGCGACTACGAGAATCGTGATCAGTCCCCCGATAACCACGGAGCGTAGGGGGACGTTCCTGGGTCCGGTACGCACGTCCGCCGAACCCTCACGGCGCGAATGGTCGCTCTCGGGGGCAGTGGTATCGGATTTCGTGAGCTCGAGGGTTTTCTGCATCGTTCGCCTTTCGGTGGGCTGCCCGATCGCCAGGGTGAACGATCGGTTGTGTCTCGTGTCCGGTCGTGTTTACGGTCCGGGCGGGCTGAAATGGACTGTCATAGCATCTCCGGATGTGGTGGACGCCATCACATTGTCGAGTAACCGCCCCACGTCGACGGTCCGCATCGCGGCCGCTCCTGCCTGGACCGAGGGGAGAAGATTTACTCCGATCACCTGAAGATCCGGGGCGGTGTGGTCGAGGAAGGTCTGCAGCTCCCCGATGAAAGGACTTGCTCCGTAAGCGATCCCGTCGCGCAGCGGGCCCTTCTCGGTGGCGAACCGGATTCCGCCGAGCACGTCGTGGAACCCGCTTCCGAATTCGGCGACGATCGGTGTCGCACCCCGCAATCCCTCCGGGACGGTAGTGCTCTCCATCAGCAACGGTTGCAGCGTGTCGAACAGCGTCGTGAGATTGTCGGACTGCTGGGTGAGCGTCGCTGCGAGCAACTCGCCGGCACGCGTGAGATTGTTCAGGACCGCGAAGTCGTCGGGCAATGCCACATCGATCGTGTCGAAGATCGCCTGTACCCGCGCGGGCTCCACCTGTTCGAGCAGCCTGGTCAGGCGCTCCGACAATTCCTTGAACGTCGTCGGTACCACCACCTGCGTCGCAGGGACGGTGTCTCCGTCCCGGAGGTACGGTCCCGCGTCGGAAGAGGGCAGCACAGCGAGATACGGTTCGCCCAGGGCCGACAGATTGTCGACACGGAACTCGCTGTCGGCGGGGATCGACCGATCACTCTCATAATTCCATGAGACTTCGATGTGATCTGCAGAGGCCGTCATGTCGCTGATGTGCCCGATCGCCACCCCCCGAAGCAAGACACGTGAGCCGACCACGAGTCCGTTGGTGTCCGGCACGTCCAGCGTGGCAGTGCGTGCCTCCTCGAACCGGCCTACATGCAAACCCGCCCGGTCCATGTAGAGAAACGACAACACGGCGATCACCACCATGCCGAGGATCGACAACGGCGTCTTGACAGTCATTTCACCGCTCCCAGCATGCGCAGCAGGTTCTCTGCGTCGGCCACGATCTGGTCTCCCCCGGCAGATTCGATACCTTCGATCTCGACGGACGGTTTCTGGACGAACGGCACCAGTCTGTTACGCAGAAAGCGCGACAACACGACGGTCGTATCCGGCGCCTCGTCCCAGACTCCCCGAGCCACGTCTCCCGTGTCGGCCAGGGAGTTCAGCATGGGAACCATCCACAGTCCGCCTTCGTAGACGCTGCCGACCGACGGCAGGATCTGGCCGATGTGGGACACGACCGAGATCGCGAGTCGCCGCCAGTAGTGCACGCTGGAACTGTCGAACATGGCGGACAGGGCGTCGGTGCGGTCGTCGAATGACAGTGCGGTCTCGTTGAGCCCCGTCAACATCCGATCGATCTCCTGCGTCCGCGTAGCGAGGTCGTCCATGTCCAGCGCCGCCACGGACGCCACGTCGCGCACGGCCGGGAGCGGCGGCACCACGGAGTTCACCCGGGCCATCACGTCCTCGATCCGCTGGATACTGCCGCCGTTGACGAAGTTCGCCAACACGGCGATGGTGTCCTCCAATTGCGGTGGCGAGATGGTGCGCTCGACAGGGATCGTGCCACCGGCGGGCAGATACCCGGTCGAGTTCTTCTCTCCGTCATCGGTGACGGCGATGTACGTGTCGCCCAGCAAAGTGTCTTGACGGACGATCGCCCTCGCATCGGCGGGAATGTCTGTGCCGCTGCTGATTCCCGCCGACACCGTCACAGTCGATTCGGATACCTGGAGGGAACGAACCTCCCCGACCCGAAGTCCGTCCATCACGACGTCGGCGCCGGCAGGCAGATTCATCACGCTGGTGAACTCGAGCGACAGATCGTACGTTTCCCCTACGCCGCCGCGGACCGACGGCAGATCGTCCGGTCCCAGGGAACATGCCGGCACTGTCAGCACCACCGCACTCACGGATACCACACCCAGAAGCTGACGCGCTCTTCTCGACCGGTTCATCTCAGTTCCTTCCCGCCAGGACTTGGTCGAGTAGCCGAGTGATCGGCACCTCGGTTCCGGCGGTAGTCAGTGCCACGGTCGGTGGCTGATAGCCAATGGTGAGCGCGCCGTCGCGCGTTGTCTGCTGTGCGAGGAACGGGGTGACCGACGGTATCGTCGAGATCAGGCCTGCGATGTCGTTCGATCGCGTGGCGGCCAGCTTCAGGGCGTCGGTCGCCGGTCCATGCACGAACGGCCAGATGTCAGCCCCGTAGTTTCGCTGAATATCGTCCAAAGTTGCTACCAGCCAACCTATTCCCTCGCAGACCTCGATGACTCCGGGCCACAGATCGATACCCGCGGCCACGACTGCGGGCATCTGCTCCACGATCGATCGAATCGAACTCCACCGACGTAGCGCTTCATCCGTCAGTGGAGCCATGTTCGCGATCGACGAGCCGATGTCGGCGATGAGCTTGTCCGGATCGGCCGCGGCCGCGGCCGCATGCCTCATCATGTCTGCGGCGTTCTCCCCCTGTCCGCGGAGCGCTTCGTCGAGACCGAGCACTGTCGCCCGAATGCTCTCCTGCCCGTCGTCCGGTGCGATCGCATCGATGAAATCGGCGGCCGAGCCGGCAATTTCGGAGATGCTCTTCGGAGTGTGGCTGTGCTCGAGCGAAATACACTGTTCCGGCTCGAGCATCGGGCCGGATGCGTAGTTGCCGACCAATTCGAGGCTCCGATCAGCCAGCAACGACTTCGAGCGGGTGACCGCTCTGACATCGTGCGGATAGGTCCGGCCGCTCGCGAGCGAAAAGGTGACCTGCACGTGGTCACCCTGCGGTTCGATACTTTCGACACGGCCGACCTCGTAACCCATCTGGGTGACAGGGTTGCCGGCGTAGAGGCCGACGGCGTCCGGCATGAACGCACAGAAAGTCGTCCGGTCTGCCGGTTCTCCCGTCGTCGCCACTGCCACACCGACGCCGCCGACAACGGCGGCCGCACAGATTACAGCCAGCGTCTTGACCCTCGATCCGAAGTTGTCGGTCATCTCAGCACGTCCGTCCGGGAACGGGCACACAGAAGTCCGACGTCAGAAGTGTGCCGCCCTTGATCGCGGCGAGTCCTTCGGGTGTCAGCCATTCGGCGAGCTGAGCGCGCAACGACTGAAGATTGTCGAGGGCGGGGTTCATCGATGTCCGGAACTCGTCGATCACAGCCTTCGCATGGTTCACCGCTGCGAGTACCTCCGTCTTGTGGTCGAGATAGAACGACTCGAAGGGCTGAATCGTCATCAGAACGTTGCCGAGCAGGCGGTATGCCTCGTTGAAACCGGCGTGCGTGGTGTTGTACGTCGACAGGACCACGTCGATCTCGCGTATCAATTCGAACACCATGTCCCGATCGGCCTCGAAGCTCCGGAGATACTCCGCGGCAAGGTCGGCAATCGTGCGGACCTGTGCACGTTGGTGATCCATCACGCGGGCGATGCTGGTCAGTCCCGAGATCATCGAGGCGAGAGATGTCGGGTTCTCCTGCAGGGCCCGAGCGACCTCGTCGAGGTTCGCATCGACGGTGCCGCCCACAATGTTGTCGGTCGTGTGCGGCGCAGCCTGGAGCACATCGCCGATCGAATACGGAACGCTGACTTGCTCGACGGGTAACGCGGCGTCACCGAGCGGTCGATCACCGAGCGGGACGAGGGTGATCGCGTATCCGCCGACCGGGGTGAGCATGCGCACCTCGACTCGGGAGTCGGAGCCGACCGGCACCTCGTCGTCGATCTCCGCTGTCACCAGTACGGACTCCGGTTCGATCGATACGTCCGTGACAGTTCCGACGCCGATGCCGGCTACTCGGACGTCCTGGCCCAGGTCGATCGAGGAGGCGTCGTCAGTGCGGAAGGAGAAGGATTGTTGCCCTGCGGGATGGGCATAAAGTACGGCGGTTGTGGTGAGCGCAACCACAACCAGTAGGACGACGCCTGCGCCGAATGCGACCTCCCGGCCGATCAGCGACCGCGCAGCGTTCATCGCCCGCCCCAGGCGTCGGGGATGGCGTGACGTCATGGGTTGCATACGACGACCTCGCTTCCCCTGAGCAGGACCTCGACCTCGGTGGGAAGCTGGGCCACTCCGTTCGTACACCGGAGGCCGCCCGGGCCGGCCACGGCGGCCTGCGGCACCTGTAGTCCGGCGAAGGTGACCGGCAGGAGTCGCAACGCTTCCGCTGTGTCCGGTACCGACGCAAATGCGTCGGAGAGCAATTTCTCGACGTCCAGTCCCGGTTGCAGACCGAGGGCATCGATCAACCGCTTGATGGGTGTCAGGAACTCCGGGCCGAATGCAGCCGTTTTAGGGAACTCCTCGATGACCGTCATCGCCTTCGCAATGGGGAAACTCACCGAGCGCAGGAACTCGATGACTTCGGGCGAGCGGCCTCCCATGCTGTCCGAGATTCGTGCAAGGTTGCCAGTGAGGGTCGAGATGACCTGTTCGCGGTCGTGGGCGAGTTCGGCGAGCTTCTGCGCGTCCTCGAGCATCGGTGACAGTCCGTTCCCGTCTCCTTGTAGTAGGGAGATCGCGTTTTCCGTGAACCTGTTGATGTCGTCTGTGTTCATGGTGGACAGCACCGGTTGCAGTCCGTTGAACAACTCGGTGATGTCGTACGACGGCCGCGTCTTGTCGGCAGGCAGTTGATCGACTACTTCTCCTGGACTGTCGGGAAATTGGGCGTCGATGTAGCGAACACCCGTGAGGTTTTGATACTTCACCGCAAGGATCGTGTCGGAGGTGAGTTGATACTGCTCCTCCATCGTGAAGTGCACTTCCGCGAGACTGCGCCCGCCCTCCCGGATCAGCTCGACCGATTCCACCTTGCCGATTCTCACACCCTTGGTCCGGATGTCCCCGTGTGCACCCAGTCCGGAGACGTCGGTGAATTGGGCTGTATAGCTGCGTGTCTCGCCTGTCACCGGGCTCTTCATCGCACTGATGACGATGATGAAGAGCAGGACCGACACCACGGCTGCGACAGCGAGCTTGACGACGGTGACCATGTATCTGGTTCGGCTACTCATCGGCCGGCTCCGTCCCCTGACAGCGCCGCGGCATCAGGGTATGCCAACGGCGCCGCCAGTGCCGGCATGTCGTCCAGGACGATTCGCAGGTTGAGTCGCTGTCCGTCGCCGCTGTCCTCGAACACCGAGTCCAGGCGTCCGAGCGCCTCGCGCAGCCGCTCGGGGCGCATCCCACCGCCGTGAAGGTGCGGTATCACCCCGGCGAGTTCTGCGACCACTCCGGTGACAGGTGTCAGTTCGTCACCGTGAGATTTCAGCAGCTGTCCCGCCTGCCCGAAGAGCTGTCCGGCCGCAAGGGTCAGACCGGCGTCGGTTTCGTCCATGAACGGGTCGTCCACCCCGACCGAGCCGTCCGGCCGTCGGTTGTAGGTGCTGTTGTAGATGTGGGTGAGCGAATCGATCGCCTGGCGATTGAACGCCGGAAACACCTCGAGTATGTCGTTGAAATGCCCGAGCAGGTCGCTGGGCAGCGCCCGCTGAGTGTGCGCGATGCGGTCGGCGAGCAGCAGCCCGGCATCAAACATGGGTGTCAGACCGTCGGTATATCGGACGACCTCGTCCATGCCGGCGATTATCGACTCTGTGAGCGTGCCGTCGACGGTCAATGAACCCTTCTCGATCATGGTCGACATCGTGTAATCCCCTGTGGGCGTGCGGTCCAGCTCGCGATGCGCCTCCAGGCCGGATCCGCCGGGCATTGCGACCAGATTGACGGCTGTAGAACCGAAGTAGTTCTGCGGCCGGAAGTCGACGTCGAATGCATCGGTCAGACCGCCGATCTGATCCGGGTCGAGGTGAAGATCCATGCGAACGGAATCGGCGCCCGTGCGTTCGAGGCCGGTGACGACGCCGACCTCGCCGCCGCGCAAGATCACCTTCGTGCCGGAGTCGACACCCGGTCCCACGTAGGGGACGTCGATGCTGATCGGCAACCCATCCGGCTCATCGCTGCCCGGATGCACCCAGACGGCAGCGATGATCACTGCGCAGGTCGTCGCGACGACCCCCAGCCCCGCCGCGTGCAGCACTCGGGCCTGGCGTCCGGGCACCCCCCTCAGGAAGTCCTGACTCCTCGCTCTATTCATTTCCTCATCCTTTGAACACCAGCTCGGGACTCAGACCCCAGATAGCGACAGTCATCAAAAAATTCAGGACGACGATCGCAACGAGGCTTGCTCGAATCGCCCGTCCGGACGCCGCACCCACACCTGCGGGCCCGCCACCGGCGAAGTATCCGTAGTAGCAGTGGATCATGGTGACGACGGCACAGAAGACGACGGCTTTGAGCAGCGAAGCCACGAGGTCGGGGACACTGAGAAACTGACTGAAGTAGTGATCGTAGGTCCCCGAGGGCTGTCGATGAAAAGTCTTGATAATCAGCCCTCCGGTGATGAAACTGACCACCAGTGCCATCAAATAGCCGGGAATCACGATGAGCATGCTCCCGATCAACCGTGTCCCGACCACGAACGGAATAGCCTGCAAACCCATCGATTCGGTGGCGTCGATCTCTTCGGAGATGCGCATCGAGCCGATCTCCGCAGTCATTCGGCAGCCGGCCTGAGCGGCGAATCCGATTCCCGTGATGATCGGGGCGATGACCCTGACATTCCCGAACGACCCGATGATGCCGGTCAATGCTCCGAAACCCAGGAGATCGAAGGCCATGAATGCCTGAATCGCCACCACGGCCCCGACGGCCAACCCGAGAAAGAACATGAGACTCACCACGCCACCGTCGACAACGAGAGATCCGTTGCCCCACGCCATGTTGTTCATGGTGATCATGGTCTGCTTGCGATAATGCCTCACTGTTTTCGGCAACAGCGCGACGGTCTTGACGACGAAAACCGTGACCTGCCCGACCTCCTCGATACCCGAGGTGGCAGCGCGACCCAGCGAGCGAATCGGTTGCAGTAGGACCCCACCGGCGGAACCTGCGCGATGCGTGGAATGTGTGTTCACGTCACGCCAACCGAGCCGGGAAGAACATCATCTGCAGCTGACTGATCATGAGATTCGTCATGAAGATACAGAAGACACTGAGTACCACCGAGGCATTGACCGCGTTGGCGACTCCTTTCGGACCGCCCTTCGCTTCGAGACCTCTGAGGCTTGCGATCAACACCACGAGCGCTGCGAAGATTACCGACTTGAGCACGGAGAAGGCCAGATCGGTCGGTGTCGCGAAGGAGCCGAACGACTGCCAGAAACTGCCGGGCACCACATCGTTGACATTCGCCGAGATCACCAGCCCGGCGGACACACCCGCCGCGACGATCACGATGCACAGCATCGGTGCGATGGCGATCATCGCGATGAACCGCGGAACGACCAACCGCTGGACCGGGTCGATTCCCATGACCCGGATCGCTTCGATTTCTTCGCGGATCGCGCGTGCACCGAGATCGGAGGCGATAGCCGATGCCGCGGCGCCGCTCATCAGGAGTCCCGCCGCCATCGGCGCCCCCTGCCCCACGACGCCCAGTCCACTGGCGGCGCCTGCCAGCGAATTGGCACCGACCTGGTTCATGATTCCACCGACTTGGACCGATACCTCGGCACCTATCGGCACCGCCATCAGCAGCGCGGGAAGTGCGGTGACCTTGAGGAGCTTCCACATCTGAGTGGTCACCTCCTCGAGGGGCAAGCGCAGCGCGATCGTGTCGGATACGGTGTGTCTCAGGATGTTCGCGGCGAGTTCGGCCGAGCGGCCCAGCGTGGCGAGACTTCGAATCGGTGTTTCCTTCAGGTATGTCGCCACCGCTTGGATAGACAAACGCGGTCGCCGTCGCTTCTCCGATGCAGTGGGACTTTTCGGCGCTGGGTCCACGAAACTCTGCGGAATTACGCCCGTCACTGTGCAACTCCTCTCTCGAATATCGCTGTTCCATAGGTAAGTTGGTCGACGTCGGTCAGATACCCTTCGTCGAGGCGGGAGGCTCCGAGGCTTTGGTGGATGGCAATCTGGGCGTTCTCGGGCAGCATGTGCATGATGTGGCGGACGCGTTCCTGCCGACGGGCCACGGCCTGCCGGAACGGCATCCCCGGCGTCGCCTTCATCTGCGGGACGATCCCCTCGACGTCGTCGACACCACCGGCATGGTGACCGGCGTCGACCATCGCCTGCTCCTGCGCCATCTGCGCCTCGTCCTTCTCCTCCGACATCCCGATCGGACCGATCATCGTGCCGTTCAGGAACTGCTTGACCACCGGCTCCTCACTGGTGAGCAGCACCTCCCGCGGACCGAACATCACCAAATGCCGACGGAACAGCATGCCGATGTTGTCCGGCACCGTCCGCGCGAGATTGATGTTGTGCGAGACGATCAGAATGGTCGCGTCGATCTCGGCGTTGATGTCGATCAACGTCTGCGAGATGTAGGTGGTGCGCACCGGGTCCAGACCCGAGTCCGGCTCGTCCACGAGAATGATCTGCGGATCCAGTACCAGGGCGCGGGCCAGGCCGGCACGTTTGCGCATACCACCGGAGATCTCACCGGGCAGCTTCTCCTCGGCCCCGAGCAGGCCGACGAGTTCCATCTTCTCCATCACGATCTTGCGGATGTCGGACTCGGACTTCTTCGTGTGCTCGCGCAGCGGGAACGCCACATTGTCGAACAGGTTCATCGACCCGAACAGGGCACCGTCCTGGAACAGCACACCGAACAGCTTCCGGATCTCGTAGAGCTCCTTGGACGAGCACTCGAGAATGTTGGTGCCGTCGATCACGATCGAGCCCTGCTCTGGGCGGAGCAGACCGATCAACGACTTGAGAAACACCGACTTACCCGTACCCGACGGCCCGAGCAGCGCACTGACCTCACCAGAGGGAAGGGTCAACGTGACGTCCTGCCAGATCCTCTGCGAGCCGAACGACTTGGTCAGTCCCTCGACGGATACCTCGACACCCACCATTACCTCCGTGTATTCAGGCCTCAACACCG
The DNA here is from genome assembly GCF_003130705.1 of Rhodococcus oxybenzonivorans. NCBI lineage: Bacteria > Bacillati > Actinomycetota > Actinomycetes > Mycobacteriales > Nocardiaceae > Rhodococcus > Rhodococcus oxybenzonivorans. The sequence continues at coordinate 5,786,922 of NZ_CP021354.1, forward strand.
GATCGGATATTGCAGAGCACATGCTGCTTCCGGCCAGACCATGGGGCCTGCCTCGCACACGCCAGAATCGCACGGCGTATCGGCAGATACATGATCAATAAGTTCGCGGACAGCCTTTTTCATCGCACAGCGGTCGGTCGCGCCGGGTTCACAACTTCACGCTGTGATACAAATTACGTTCCGCGTCATACGTTATACGCCCGCTGGCCGTCGAGGCAAGAGCAAGAACGAGAATGGTGAAATACGTTCCTGAGCAGTCGATCTCACTCACTCGAGCTGCCTCGGGCCGGCATCTCATTGCAGAGCGAGGCTATGAACATTAGATTTACAAGGTAGAACGGTCTCCGCACGAACAGCGAAGCCGTGCCCCCTTCGGGGACACGGCTTCAACTTCGGCACGGACGGGCGTAAGCCAGGTTCGCGAACCGGGGATTACGGCAGGAAGGCGGGAAGGACGAATCTCCGCATCATCTGCCGGTGGGACGGATCGCTCGGGTCCGAATTGTCGAGCCTCGGCGCCAGCATCAGCTGCACGAGAGTGATCCATGAGCATGCCTCATCCGTGTCGATCTCCGCTCTCATCTCGCCGCTCTCTTTGGCCTGGTCGAAGATCGGACCCCACAGTTCCGTGGTCAGACTTGTGGCGAGCGGGATGGTCTCGAGCCAAGAGTCACCGCCGACGTGCTCCGGGCTGACGAGAATGCGCACAATCGGATCATTGATGCCGTCGTAGACCAGGTAGATGAGGCCTTCGATCAGCCGATCCTCGAACGTCGCACACTCCATCAGGAATTTCCGGCCACGCTCGAGTGTCTGACGCGAACGCCACCTGATCAACTCGGTGGTGAGTGTCTCGCGGTCCTGGAAATACCGGTAGACGGTCGGGCGGGATACCCCCGCCTCCTTGGCGATGTCTTCCATCGTGGTCTTCGAGATCCCGAAACGAAGAATCATCGTCTGGGCGGCTACGAGTATCTGAGATCGTGCGACATCGGCGTCCTGACTCAGCACCCCGGCGCTCTTCCTTCTTGCCATCCTCGCTCCAGACACCGTCATTTCCGACCGGCCACCCCGATCAGCCGCGATACAAATGACAATACACGTCAGATGTTCCATCGCCGGTGCCGACTGCGCCTGTTCATTACACCAAAGGAGTGGGCAGTTGTCCGTAGGCCCTCGTGACCACGGACAACTGCCTCTGTCGCCTCAGGACGAAGGGGTGAAGGTGATCGGAAGCCGGATGCAACCGCGAACCTGGGTCGCATGCAGGATCGGCGGGTCCTCCGGAACAAGGCGGTAGTCGGGCAGCCTCCTATGGATCTCCTCCATGGCCAGCTCGAGCTCGATTCGTGCCAGGTGCGAGCCGATGCACCGGTGCGGCCCGGCACCGAAGGACAGGTGCCGATTCGGTGAGCGGTCGATCCTCAGCTCGTCCGGATCCTCGAACTCGCCGCCGTCACGGTTCGCCGAGCAGAGCAGCACGATGAGCTGGTCCCCCTCCGCGATCGTGACTCCGCCGATCTCGACGTCGCGAGTTGCCCGCCTGCCGGCGATGACCGCGGCTTCGATTCTCAGGATCTCTTCGACCGCGCCCGGGATCGTGTCGGGATCGTCCACGATTTCCTGACGCTGGCCCGGATTGTTCGCCAGGTGGATGATGCCCCAGGCGAGTGACCCCTGGACAGTGTGCAGACCCGCGATGAGTAGGAGGAAGAACATGCGGTACAGCTCTTCGTCGGTGAGCAGCCGTACCCCGTCCTCCATCTCGATCGGGGTGTTGATGATCTGTGCGGTCAGGCTGTCCGAGGTGATCTCACCCGAACGCACGCCGGCCACGATGGCACCGAAGTATCCGAAGATCTGGTTGGCCGCATCCTCGCGGGCCTTCGCGGATTCAGCTTCCGTTCCACCGGGAATGCCCTGCAGGGCAACGTCTGTCGTCTTGGTGAACATCTCGGCGTCTTCGAGCGGCCAGCCCATGAGGGCGAGGAACACCCGAGTCGGTAATTCATGGGCGAACTCCGAGATGAACTCGGCCTCCCCGCGTGCCGCGAAGTCGTCGATGAGCTCATTGATGACGTCTCGGATCCGTGGCTCGAGTTCTTTCATCCGCTTGGGACTGAACAGCGGTTGCAGTGCCTGCCGGTAGTACGTGTGCTCCGGCGGGTCGAGCTCGATCGGAATGAACTTTCCCTGGCCCGCGTTCACCAGGTTGTTCGGGTAGCTCGAGAAGGTTTCGGGATCACGCAGGATCTGGTGGATTTCCTCGTAACGTGTCACGATCCAGTGCCCACCGTGCGCATTCGAGTACACGACCGGGCCGAGTGCCCTCAGCGCGGCGGCGCGTTCCTGGAACACATCCTCGGGCATGGCCAAGGACTGGTCGTAGACATCGAAGTCCACGATGAGCTGTTCGGGTAAATGGGTTGTGGTCACTGCTTCTCAGCCTTTCGAAGTCGGAAATTCGACGCTCAGCGCGCGTTCGGGGCACATCTCGACGAGGGCACCCAGTTGGTCTCGTAGCTCCTGTGGAACCGGTTCGGCAACGACGACGGGATAACCCTGGTCGTCACTGTCGACTAAGTCGGGCGCCGCTCCGTAGCAGAGGCCGTGGCCCGCACAGGCGGATCGGTCGACTTTCAACGACGGCGCACTCTTCTGCGCATGAATGGTCATGGTCTGACGCTCCATCAGGCGTCGGAGAGAGTCGGATTCGGGGCGTCCTCTTCGAACATCATTGCCACCCGGGACAGGGTTCCGCCGTCAGTCGCGGGCAGCGTCAGACCCGAAATGTAGGCGGAGTCGTCCGAGACGAGGAAGAGTGCGACCTTCGCGTTGTCGACGAGTGAGGGCGGACGCTGGAGCTTGAGAGGAATCGGCGAGACGCCGGAATCCCATGGCCCTGCGGTCTCTTCGTAGGACTGACCGATCACCGGAGCCCCCGGGCCCATGAGGAAGTTCGGAGACATCCCGTGTGTGGGGGCGAGGGCATTGACACGAATCCCGTAGCGTCCGAGATCAAGACTGAGCCCGCGAACCAAGCCGTTCACACCGGCTTTCGTCGCCGAATACATGGCGATACTGTGATAGGCGGCGAACGAAGCGGCCGACGACGTTGCCAGGATCGCGCCTCCGCCATTGGCTCGCATGGCCGGCACCGCGGCCTTGCAGGAGTACACGACGCCACTGAGGTTCACTCCGAGAACCTGCTGCCAGTCGGCATCCGTGAGGTCCTGAAACTCGACGTGCTCACCCCCCGCCACCGACGGGACACCCCCACGGGAGATCACTCCGGCGTTGGCCCACATGATGTCGAGCTTGCCGAAGCGATCGACGGTCGTCTCGACACTGCGATAGACCGCGGCCTCGTCGCTCACGTCCGCGGTGATGGCGATCGCGGTTCCGCCCTGCTGCTCAACCAATTTCGCCGTCTGCTCAGCCCGGTCGCCGTCGATGTCGACGACCGCCACCTTCGCCCCTTCCGAGGCGAACAGCTGCGCTCCCTGGCGTCCGAGGCCGGATCCTCCTCCGGTGATGACGGCGACTTTGTCCTGAAGCTTCATGTGAACTCCTCTGTGATGGTTCGTCAGGATGCCGGAGACTCGCAGTGTGGGACATCGTCCGGCGACATCGGGAGACGAGACTGTCCCGACCCTCGACGGCGGGCTGTCGCCGGTCGAGAGGATCGAGTGCGGCTGCATCTCCGATCCGCGTAAACCTTATACCGTTAGGCTGTGAGACGTCAATCACTTTTCTTCGGCGGTTGAAGGTCTGGACGGTGCCCCAACACAGTGAAAACTGTTGTTTCCAAGGCATTTACACAGGCGAGCACTCCGGGTCAGGGCCGACTGCCTCGAGCCGGTTCTGCCCCAGCACGCCGATCGGACACGCGCCGAGACGCGACTCGCATCGTTGCCGAATTGCGTTACTCAGGTGACCAACGTGAGCCCCTATCGCCTGAAGACCGGATCAGTGGAACGCGCACTGCGTTTAACAGTGATACAAATTACGTTAGATGTCAGCGTCGCTATGTGTCAAGCCTCACACCGGCTCGGACTTTCCGCATCCATAGGCGATCGCTAAGTGTCCGTACGGTCACGCGTCTTTGTCACCGGCTCGGCGGGGTGGTCGACTGGCGGGACGTGGTACCGGGCGTCGGGTCCCCCAGTCTTCGAGGAGAGCATTTGTGAATGGGCTGCATCTTCCCCAACGCGTCCGGCACCATGCCGCCGAACGCCCCGACGCGCCGGCGGTGACGTGGGGAAACACCACCCTCACGTTCGCGGAGTTCGACCGGCGGACGACTCGTATCGCGTCAGCGCTGTCGTCGTTGGCATCCGGTTCCGGTGCACGTGTCGGGGCGTTGCTGCGGATGCGCCTCGAGGGTGCGGAGTGCTTCGTCGCCGCCGCCAAGTCCGGGCTCGTGTTCGTGCCGCTGAACTGGCGCCTGCCCGCCGCCGAGGCTGCGGCGATCGCCGTCGACGCGGCGCTCGAGGTGCTGATCGTCGAGGCCGAGTTCGCGAAGACGGCCGAAGCAGTACGCGAAGCGCTTCCCGGTCTGGTCGTCGTACTCGTCGACGACGTGTCGGAGAGAATCCTGCCGGGGGTGTGGACGTGGGATCGGCTCGCCGCTTCGGGCAGCGACACCGACCCGGGACTGGGCGACGATCCGGACGCGGAGTTGCTTCAGCTGTATACGTCGGGCACCACCGGCGCACCCAAAGGCGTGGTCGCGACGCACCGCAATCTCCACAACGAGCCCGAGGCGCTGCGGATCTACCGGTGGCGCACCGACTCGGTGGCCCTCGACGCCCTGCCGTTGTTCCACATCGCCGGGGCAGGGTGGCTGAGCACCAGCCTGTCCGCGGGAGTGCACGTGGTTCTCCTCGACGCCTTCGACGCGGGCCACGTCGCCGAACTCGTCGAACGGCACCGCATCACCCATGCGTTCCTGGTTCCCTCGGCGATCCAGATGCTGCTGGACCTACCGGGGCTCGGCGAGCGCGACCTGTCCAGTCTCCAACTGATCGCCTATGGTTCGGCGCCGATCACTCCCACCCTGTTGCGCCGCGCCCTCGACCGGTTCGGCTGCGCCTTCGTGCAGCGGTACGGGATGACGGAGACGACGGGATCGGTCACGGCACTCACCGCCGAGGACCACGATCCGGCCGGTGACCGTGCCTACCTGCTGCGCTCCGCCGGCACGCCGATGCCGGGCGTAGAGCTGGCGATCCGGGACATCGCCACCGGCGCCGATCTCCCTGCCGGGGTGTCCGGCGAAATCGTCTGCCGCTCGCGCAACAACGTCGCAGGTTATTGGCACCGACCGGACGAGACAGCGCGACTCTTCGCTCCCGACGGTTTCTTGCGCACCGGCGACATCGGGCATCTCGACGCCGACGGATATCTGTTCGTCACCGACCGGGTGAAAGACATGATCATCACCGGGGGTGAGAACGTGTATCCGATCGAGGTGGAGTCGGTGCTGGCCGAGCATCCCGCGGTGGCGGAGGTCGCCGTGATCGGTGTTCCCGACCGGACGTGGGGTGAAGCCGTCACCGCCGTGATCCGGGTGGCCGACGGCGCCGACCCGACCGTCGCCGAACTTCTCGACTTCAGCGCCGGGCGGCTCGCGTCGTACAAGAAACCGCGGCACATTCGATTCGTGACGGCGCTGCCACGCAACGCCGGCGGCAAGGTCCTCAAGCGCGCGTTACGCGAAAACCTCAGTGCGGCGGAGGGGGTGCCGTCGTGATCGTCACCGAAGAGGTCGGCACCGTTCAGCGCGAGGCGTGGGCCCGCGGGGTGCTGCCACCGGTCGAGAGCGTGCGCCCGGGGTTGTGGTCGATTCCGGTGCCGATGCCCCGAAACCCGTTGCGCTACGTGCTGATCTACGCACTGGCGCTCCCCGACGGACTCGCGCTGATCGACGTCGGCTGGGACTCCGAGGAGTCATGGCTGGCTCTCTGCGACGGTATCGCACAGACGGGGCACCACGTCACCGACGTCCGGTATGCCGCCGTCACCCATCTGCACCCCGATCACTTCGGTCTCGCACCGCGGCTGCGGGAGATGAGCGGCGCCGCCCTCGCGATGCACGCTGCGGACGCTACACTTCTCGGCCACCGCACCCCGGACGACGAGACCGCCGACGAACGGACGTGGGAAATACAGCTCGACCGGCTCGGTGCACCTGCCGGGGTTCGCGCCGCCGCCCGTGTCGATCTGGTCCGATTCGGCCCCGGCGAGTACATCGACGTGGTGCTCGACGACAGCGTTTCGCTGAACCTGCCCGGCTGGGATCTGCGGGCGGTCTGGACACCGGGCCACACTCCTGGCCATCTGACCTTCGTGGACGAACGCCACGGACTGCTGTTCAGTGGCGACCACATGCTGCCCCGCATCAGTCCCAACATCTCCACAATCCCCGGCGAGCTGGACAACCCGTTGCACCGTTACCTGCTCTCGCTGCACACCACCACCACCATGCCGGACGGACTGGTGCTACCCGCCCACGAGTACCGCTTCCGCGGCATCGCCGACCGGGCGCAGCAGCTGATGAGTCACCACGAGGAGCGGTTCACGGAAATTGTCGCCGCCCTCCGCGACCGCCCCGAGTCGACGGCGTGGGAGATCTCGACGAACGTGTCGTGGTCGCGCCCGTTCGATTCAATGTCCGACCGTCTCCTGCGTCTCGCGGTTCGCGAAACGCATGCCCACCTGCTGGTACTCGCCGGCCGCGGACACATCCGCTCGCTCGGCGGCCATCCGGAACGCTGGTCACTTCCCATCACCCCGACACCGTAGAAGGACACCCATGAAGGTGGTTCTCACCGATTTCGCCGATGGCGTCGCCGTCATCACCCTCAACCGCCCGGAAGCGAAGAACGCCGTCGACCTCGAGGTGGCCAAGGCCCTCGCCGCCGCCGTCGACGAGTTCGAAGCGCGCCCCGACCTCACCATCGCCATTCTCACCGGCGCCGGCGGGACATTTTGCGCCGGAATGGATCTCAAGGCCTTCTCCCGCGGCGAACGCCCGTCACTGCCGGGGCGGGGCTTCGGCGGGCTCACCGAGGCCCCACCGACGAAGCCACTGATCGCCGCCGTGGAGGGTTGGGCTCTGGCCGGCGGGTGCGAGCTGGCGTTGTCGGCCGACATCATCGTCGCGGCGAGGGACGCCAAGTTCGGAATTCCCGAGGTGAAGCGCGGATTGGCCGCAGCCGCAGGCGGTTTGCTGCGGCTACCCAAGGTGCTGCCCTACCCGATCGCCATGGAGATGGCGATCACCGGCGACCCGCTCACAGCGGAAACGGCCCACGCGCACGGCCTCGTCAACCACCTCACCGAACCCGGCGAGGCACTTTCCACCGCACGCGCGCTCGCCGCGCGCGTCGCCGCCAACGGTCCCCTCGCGGTCCGGGCCACCAAGCAGGTCGTTGCGATGGCTGCCCGATACACCGACCCCGACGCGTTTGCCGCGCAGCGGCAGTACCTCGACCCGGTGTTCGCATCCGAGGATGCGCAGGAAGGTGCGCGTGCATTCGCCGAGAAGCGCTCACCCGTGTGGTCCGGCCGATGAGCGGGGACACGGTATCGGTGACCCGCGACGGCGCTGTGGCCACCGTGACTCTGAATCGGCCCGCCCGCATGAACGCGCTGACCCTGGACGCGTTCGTCGAGTTCGAGGACGCTCTGCGTGTGCTCGAAGCGGAGCGTGACATCCGTGCGGTCATCGTCACCGGTGCCGGCGGCAACTTCTGCACGGGCGCCGACGTCGAACGACGGACTGGACAGCATCCTCTCGACCGGATGCGGACGATCAATTCCGTCGCCGCGACCCTTGCCGAATTTCCGAAGCCGGTGATCGCCCAGGTGGAGGGTTACGCCGTGGGTGCCGGGTGGAATCTCGCCCTGCTCTGCGACCTCGTGGTGGCCTCCACCACCGCGAAGTTCAGTCAGATCTTCGCGAAACGGGGACTGTCGGTCGACTTCGGCGGGTCGTGGGTGCTTCCCCGGCTCGTGGGGTTACACCAGGCCAAGCGCCTGGTGATGCTCGCCGACATGGTCGACGCCGCCGAGGCCCACGCTCTCGGACTGGTATCGGTGCTCGCCGAACCCTCCGAGCTGCGGACGGTGACGCAGGACCTCGCGCGCCGGCTCGCCGCCGGACCGCCCGTCGCGGTGACGCAATCGGCCCGGTTGCTCGAACAGGGGTCGTCCTCGTCGCTGCGCGAGGCGCTGGACAACGAGGCGCGAGCGCAGGCCGTCAACTTCGCAACCGATGCGCCGGACGCCTTCCGGGCGTTCGCCCTGAAACGCCCTCCCGCGTTCACCGGCGAATGGGTAGTGCCGGGCGCGACCACGGCTTCCGTACGATGACCGGGTGGACCTGCATCTCGTCACCTATTTCGTCGCGGTAGTCGATCACGGCGGGATCACCAGGGCGGCGCAGTCCCTGTACATCTCCCAACCGTCGCTGTCGCAGGCCATTCGCACTCTCGAACGTCGCCTCGGGGTAACCCTGTTCGATCGCACGGGCCGACGGCTCGAGCTGACCGAGGCGGGCCGGACACTGGACGTGGCGGCGCGGCGCATCCTCACCGATGTCGAACGGGCGAAGGCGAAGGTGGCGGCGGTCCGTGAACTCGAATCCGGCCGGGTCGACGTGGTCACGTACTCGGCGTTCTCGATCGACCCGATCGTCGGACTGGTCCGCCGATTCCGCCGGCAGTATCCGCGGATCACGGTCCGCATCATCGACAGCGACGGCCCTACCGGCGTCCTCGGGGCGTTGCGACGCGGTGAGGCGGAGCTCGGGGTGATCGACCTGTCCGTGGATCACAGTGCTCTGCTGTCGGTCCCGATCGGCGAGCAGGAGCTGGTGCTTGCCGTGCCCGACCAGCTCGCAGCCGCCCTTCCCGACCCCGTACCCCGCTCTGCCCTGCGTCAGGTCCCGTTGATTCAGGACCTGGGTGACAAGAGTGACGCGGCGCTGATCTTCGAACTCCTCGGGGAAAACACGGACAACGTCGTCATCGACTGCTCGCATCCGAGCGCCACCTGGGACCTGGTCCAGCGCGGGGCGGGAGCGACCGTCCTTCCCCGTGTCGTCGCCGAACAGGAACTGCGCGGTGTGACGATCCGGTCGTTGTCACCGCGGTTGACCCGGCCCGTCGGCCTGGTGCAGCGCTCCGGACCGAGTTCGCCGGCGGCCGCAGCGTTCGTCGCGAGCGCACACGACACGTCGACAAGGGGCTGAGCACATGGAGTTACGTCAGGTCGAGTACTTCCTCGCCGTCGTCGAGCACGAGGGCATAGGCGGTGCCGCCGCATCATTGGGCGTCGCCCAGCCGACCATCTCCCAGGCATTGCGGGGTCTCGAGCGGGAACTGGGCGTGCAACTGTTCCATCGCATCGGCCGGGGCATGGTTCTCAGCGCCGCCGGACGAAGCATGGTGGGCCCGAGCCGCCAGATCCTGCGCGACGTCACCGCCGTCGAGGATCTGCTCGCCACCGCCGACGGAGAACTCGCCGGCCGCCTCGACGTGATGGCGTTTCCCGCCCTGGTCCTCGGCCCGCTCGTCGACCTGGTCGCCGAGTTCCGGCAGGCCTACCCGAAAGTGGCGGTGCGGTTCGGTGAGCTGAAATCCGAAGCACAGGCCGCCTCCCTGATCGAGGACGGGCACTGCGAGTTCGTCGTCGCACACCTGCCCCTCGACGAAGACGGCCTCGACGTGGTGGAGCTGGGTGAGCAGGAGTACTGGCTCGTGTATCCCGCCGACACCGAGGTCCCGGACGGACCGGTCCCGCTGTCCGCACTTCCCAAAGTGCCCATGGTGTTCGTGCCCCGCGGTCACTCCCTCGCCGACGAAATCGAAGAGGCGATTCGCCACGCGGGGGCACGGCCGCCCCTGGCCGTGTTGTCCGATCACCGGGAGGCGCGACTTCCCCTGGTACTTGCCGGAATCGGCGGCACCCTGGTGGAGAGGTCGATTGCGGAGTCGGCCCGCGACCGCGCGATCGTGCGCGAAGTAGAGCCCAGATTCGCCCGGAGATTCGGGATCGCCTTCGATCCGGAAACGCTCTCCCCCGTGGGACGCGCGTTCGTGGAACTCATCCGCGCGCGTGGCACAGGCCCACAGGGGAATTAGCGTCTACGCCACTCGTTCGAACACTGCGGCCAGGCCCTGCCCACCACCGATGCACATCGTCTCGAGCCCGTACCGCGCGTCACGGCGATCCAGTTCCCGGGCCAGGCTTGCCAGCATCCGTACACCCGTCGCACCGACAGGATGACCGAGGGAGATTCCGGAACCGTGGACATTGGTGCGATCCAGATCCGCTGCGCCGAAATCCCATTCGCGCATCACGGCCAGCGCTTGCGCCGCGAACGCTTCGTTGAGTTCGATCAGGTCGATGTCGGAGAGGGCGAGCCCGGCCTTGCGCAGCGCGACCTCGGTGGCCGGGACCGGACCGATGCCCATGATCTTCGGTGCGACACCGGCCGCGCCCCAGGACACCATACGCACGAGCGGACGCAGACCGAGCCGTTCCGCGGTCTGCATCGTGGTGACGAAACACATTGCTGCAGCGTCATTCTGCCCGCTGGCGTTGCCGGCGGTCACAGTGGATTCCGGATCGGTCTTGCCCAGAATCGGTTTCAGGGCAGCCAGCGATTCGAGTGAGATGTCGGGACGAGGATGCTCGTCGGTGTCGATCACCTGCTCACCGGCGCGGCTGCGCACGGTCACCGGCACAATCTCTTCGGCGAGGATGCCGTTCTTCTGGGCCGTTACGGCCCTGGTGTGTGAAGACACCGCGAGCTCGTCCTGCTCGGTGCGTGAGATGCCGTATTCGCGGCGCAGGTTTTCCGCCGTCTCGATCATTCCCCCGGGAACCGGGTAGAAGCGGCCGCCCGCGGTGGACCGGGCGCGCACGAGGCTGTCGTGCATCTGCACACCGGATCGCGCTCCACCCCAACGCATATCGGTGGAATAGAAGGACGCGTTGCTCATCGACTCGGTGCCCCCGGCTACCACGAGGTCGTTGTCACCGGCCGCCACTTGCATCGCCGCCTGGATGACGGCCTGCAGACCGGATCCGCATCTGCGGTCGATGTGCATGCCGGGCACGGTGATCGGTAGCCCCGCATCCAGCGCTATTACACGGCCGATGGCAGGCGCCTCACTGTTCGCGTTGCAGTGGCCGAGGACGACGTCCTCGATGTCGGACGGCTCGACGCCTGTGCGGTCGAGCAGTCCTTTCAGAGCAGCGACACCGAGATCGACGGCGGTGAGGGACTGGAACATGCCGCCGTACCGTCCGATGGGAGTGCGGACGGGTTCGCAGATGACGACTTCACGCATGATGGCCTTTCGGGGAAATGTCGGGAGGGTGGGTGCGCGTCACATGAAGCGTCCACCTGTGACTTCGAGGACCGTGCCGGTCATGTACGACGAGAGGTCGGAGGCGAGGAACAGGGCAACGTTCGCTACCTCGCCGGCCTCGCCTGCACGCCCAATCGGGATTTCGCTCATCTTCTGGTCCCACGCCTTCTGCGGCATGGCCTCGGTCATGGCCGACCTGATGAGTCCCGGCGCGATCGCATTGACCCTGACACCGTGATGGGCCAGCTCCTTGGCCGCAGCTTTGCTGAGCCCGACGATGCCCGCCTTGGCCGCCGAGTAGTTCGTCTGCCCCACCATGCCGACCTTGCCGGACAGCGAGGAGATGTTGACGATGGCGCCGCGCTTGGCCTCCCGCATGATGGCGGCCGCCTTGCGCGTCCCGTTCCAGGTACCCTTCAGGTGCACGTCGATGACCAGGTCGAAGTCGTTTTCGGTCATGGTGCGCATGGTCGCGTCGCGGGTGATGCCGGCGTTGTTGACCATCACGTCGAGCGAGCCGAAGCGTTGGACGGCTGCGCCCAGCATCTCGTCGACCTGCTCGGCGTGCACAACGTTGCATCGGACGGCGTGGGCGACGTCCGCGCCACCGAGCTTGTCGGCTGCTGCCGTGGCGGCGTCGAGGTCGAGGTCACCGATCACCACACGGGCGCCGGCCTCGACAAAGGTCCGGGCGATTTCGAAGCCGATACCCTGAGCGCCTCCGGTGACGACGGCGGTGCGGTTGGCGAGCAGTTCCATGGAAGTCCTTTCGACATGACGAGTGCCCTCCCGCCACTCGGGGGTTTCCGGCACCAGCCGAATATATCGGCGCAGAACCCTCCTGGACGGGTCGGAATCATCGGGATCTCCTATGGCGGCGTGGTCCGATTCGTATTGGACATGCGGCGACTACCATCCGACAGTGACTTCATGACAACTTTGCAGGCCGGTGATTCCATGACCACATCTCAGGTCGGCGACGACGATTTTCAGGACATCCTCGCCCAGACGCGCAGTTTCGTTCGCTCCGCTGTGGTTCCCCGCGAGCAGGAGATCATGGATGCCGACGCGATCCCCGACGACATCCGCGAGGCTGCCAAAGCGATGGGGCTGTTCGGGTACGCGATCCCGCAGGAGTGGGGCGGACTCGGCTTGGACCTGACGCAGGATGTGGAACTGGCGATGGAGCTCGGTTACACGTCGCTGTCCCTGCGCTCCATGTTCGGTACCAACAACGGCATCGCCGGGCAGGTGCTCGTGGCGTTCGGCACGGACGAGCAGAAAGAGACGTGGCTCGAGCGCATCGCGTCGGGCGAGGTGGTGGCGTCGTTCGCGCTCACCGAACCGGGCGCGGGGTCGGACCCCGCGGGACTGCGCACCAAGGCGACGCGGACCGGCGACGGCTGGATCATCAACGGCGAGAAGCGGTTCATCACCAATGCACCACTCGCGGACCTGTTCGTCGTGTTCGCCCGCACCCGCCCCGCAGACGCGGACGGCACCGGCATCGCCGTGTTCCTCGTCCCCGCCGACGCCGACGGAGTGCAGGTAGGCGCGAAGGACCGCAAGATGGGCCAGGAAGGGGCCTGGACCGCGGACGTGCATTTCACCGATGTGTGCGTGCCTGATTCCGCTCTCGTCGGGGGAAGCGAGGACGTCGGCTACCGTGCCGCGATGACGTCGCTGGCGCGCGGCCGGGTGCACATCGCCGCGCTGTCGGTGGGTGCGGCCCAGCGCGCACTCGACGAGTCGGTGGCGTACGCCGCCACCGCTACTCAGGGCGGCAGCGCGATCGGCGACTTTCAGCTGGTGCAGGCCATGATCGCCGATCAGCAGACCGGCGTGATGGCGGGGCGGGCACTCGTCCGGGACGCCGCCCGGGCGTGGGTGTCCGGTGAGGACCGGCGCATCGCGCCGTCGGTCGCCAAGCTTTTCTGCACGGAGATGGTGGGCAAGGTCGCCGACCTGGCGGTGCAGATCCACGGTGGCACCGGGTACATGCGGGACGTCCCCGTCGAACGCATCTACCGTGACGTCCGTCTCCTGCGCCTCTACGAGGGCACCAGCGAGATCCAGCGGCTCATCATCGGACGAGGCCTGGTCAAGCGCGCGCAACGCTGAAGAAATAACAACCGGCCCCCACCGCTGAGAGCGGTTGGGGGCCGGTTACTTTCGCGGTCCTCTAGGTAGCCGCGACCTCGAGCAACTTCCGCAGAGTCGTTTTGAGGATCTTTCCCGCCGCCGACGTCGGCAACTGTTCGACCACCACCACGTCACGCACCTTCTTGTACGGCAGCACCCGCTCGGCCACGAACGCCGACACCGCATCCGGATCGACCGCCGCCCCCGGCATCGGGACGACGAACGCTACCGGCTCCTGACCGACGCTGCCGGCCTCTCTGCCGACGACGGCAGCGGAGGAGACGTCCGGGTGCGAGACCAAAATCTCCTCGAGCTCACGCGGATACACGTTGTAGCCCTTGTAGATCAGCATGTCCTTGGTGCGGTCGCAGATGAACAGGTAACCGTCCTCGTCGACGTACGCGATGTCACCGGTATCGAGCCAGCCGTCGACGTACTGCTGCGCGGTGATCTCGGGCTGATTCAGGTAACCGTCGGTGACCTGCGGGCCGCGGACCCACAGCTTGCCGCGGGTGTGGGCGTCGAGTACGGCCCCGGAATCGTCGGCCGCACGGATCTGCACTTCGGTGTCGAACACCGGCAGACCCACACTCCCTAGCTTGTATGCGTCGGCTCCGGTCAGCGGCGCGGATGCGATAAGACATGTGCCTTCCGTCAACCCGTACCCCTCGACCACTTTCGCCGAGGGGAACGCGCGGCCGAGTGCCTCGAGTGTGACGTGGTCGATCGGGGCCGCACCGGAGGAGACGACGCGCACCGAATCGGTGTTCCGGGTCGCCGCGTCGGGATGAGTGGCGACCGCGTGCCACATTGCCGGGCTTCCCGTGATGTAGGTGGCACGGTGCTTCTCGATCAGCTCCAGCATCCTGCCGGGTTCGAACCGGCCGGCGAACACCTGAGTCGCGCCGCAGAGCAGCAGGAACGACATGTTGATCAGGGCGTGGGCATGGAACAGCGGCGACACGACGACCGTCGCCCCGACCCCGGGTTCCACACCGCGATCCCCCAGTTCCGCGAGAGGTCGCAACTCGATACCACCGTCAGCGCTGGCGAGCACCGCGTGTCCCGCTCGCCAGGCGACCATCTGGATCACGTTGGCGAGGACGTTGCGGTGCAGTACCCGAACACCTTTCGACAATCCGGTGGTGCCGCCCGTGTAGGCGAGGTGGGCCACGTCGTCTCCGGTCACCTTCGAAGGGAACGGTGTGGCGACGTACCCGCGGACGAACTCGTCGAATCCGAACTGACCGCGACCTCGCCCGGCGGGCAGTCCCGCCACCACGATCGTGCGGACGGTGGTGCCGTCGGCAGCCGCGGTGAGGTTGTCCAGTTGTCCGGGCTGGGTCACGGCCGCGACCGCACCCGTGTCCACGATCTGTGTGCGGAGTCCCGGCACGGGTTGCAGCGGGTTGACCAGGGTGACGGTCGCACCGGCCCGCAGGGCGCCGTAGTACGCGACCACGAACTCGATGCAGTTGCCGAGGTGCAGGAGCAACACATCACGCTCGGTCACACCGGCGTCCCGCAATGCGGACGCGAATGCACCCGACCGCTGGTCGAGTTCACGGTAGGTGCACACCGTGTCGCCGTCGACTACCGCGGCCCGGTCTCCGTACAGGGCCGCCATGCTGGGCGGAAAGGCCGCCATCGTCAGATCCGGGTAGTGCAATACCAGCTTGTTCACGTGGGTCCTCACTGGTCAGCGGGGTGCCATGCGGATGGCACCGTCGAGGCGGATGGTCTCACCGTTGAGGTAGCCGTTCTCGAGGATGGAGCAGGCGAGTTGCCCGAACTCACTGGGCTTGCCCAGCCGCGACGGGCTGGGTACGGATTTCTCGAGCGACGCCCGCACGTCTTCGCGCAGTCGCGCGAGGAGCGGGGTGTCCATGATTCCCGGGGCGATGGTGCACACCCGGATGTTTCGGCTGGCCAGATCCCGCGCCGCCGTGACGGTCATACCAACGATGCCCGCCTTCGACGCCGTGTAGTTGATCTGGCCGATCTGACCTTCGAATGCCGCGACGGAGGCGGTCAGCACGATCGCGCCGCGCTCGCCGTCGATCTCGTCGTGGCGGGCGATCCGTTCCGCTCCCAACCGCAGAGCGTTGAAGGAGCCGACGAGGTTGAGGCGAATCACGAACTCGAAATCCTCGAGCGAGCCGGCCTTGCCGTCGTTGTCCAGGATCCGCATTCGTCGTCCCGCGCCGGCGCAGTGCACGATGCCGCGCAGTCCGCCTCGTTCGTCGGCGACATCGAGGGCCGCCGCGAATTGTTCGGGGTCGGTGATATCGGCCGCGGCGAACTGCGCTGCGCTGCCGAGTTCTTTCGCCGCCGCCGCACCCTCGGAGTGGGGAAGGTCGATGAGCGTCACCTGAGCCCCGGCGTCCACCAGTCGACGGGCGGTGGCAAGTCCGAGTCCCGACGCGCCGCCGGTCACCGCGGTGGAGATGCCTTTGAGTTCCATTGCCTGTGGGGTCCCTTCGGAAAAGTGGTGGTTCAGAGAAGTTCGAGAATGGTGGCGTTGGCGAGTCCGCCTGCCTCACACATGGTCTGGAGGCCGTATCGGATGCCGTTGTCGCGCATGTGATGGACCAGCCGGGTCATCAGGATCGCCCCCGATCCACCGAGCGGGTGGCCGACGGCGATGGCGCCGCCGACCGGGTTCAGCCGGTCCATGGCGGCACCGGTCTCCGCCTGCCAAGCCAGCGGAACCGGAGCGAAGGCCTCGTTGACCTCGAACGCGCCGATGTCCTCGATGGTCAGTCCTGCCCGCGAGAGGGCTTTGTCCGTGGCTGCGATGGGACCGGTAAGCATGATGACGGGGTCGTCACCCACCACCGCGCTGGTGTGTATCCGGGCCATCGGACGCAGTCCCAGCTGCGCAGCCTTGTCACTCGTGGTGATCAACAACGCCCCCGCGCCGTCGGAGATCTGCGACGAGTTGCCCGCGTGGATCACGCCGTCGTCCTTGAACACGGTCTTCAGTTTCGCGAGGGACTCGAGCGAACCACCGCGGCGGATTCCCTCATCACCCTCGAGTACGCCGGGTATCGGCGCGAGTTGCCCGTCGAAGGCGCCGCGGTCAGCGGCACGCGCCGCGAGTTCGTGAGAGCGGAGTGCGTATTCGTCGAGCACCCGACGAGTCAATCCCCATTTCGCTGCCACCATTTCTGCGCCGGTGCCCTGGCTGAAGCCGTCGACGCCGTACCGGTCGAGAACGGTTGCGGGGAAGTGCTCGCCGTTCTTGCTGGCACTGCCCATCGGAACGCGGCTCATCGATTCGACACCGCCGGCGACGACGATGTCCTCGTGGCCGGCGATTACGGTCGCGGCGGCGAAGCTCACCGCCTGCTGACTCGATCCGCACGCCCGGGTGAGCGTGGTGCCGGGCACCTTCTCGGGCCAGCCGGCGGCGAGCACCGCGGTCCGGGCGACGTTGCCCGCCTGCTCGCCTGCCTGGCTGACGCAGCCCCAGATGACGTCGCCGACCTCATCCGGGGAGAGACCGGTACGGGCAACGAGGGCTTCGAGCACGTGGGCCGACACATTGGCCGGATGAATATCCGAAAGGGACCCTCCGCGCCGGCCGATCGGTGTGCGGACTGCGTCGATAATTACTGCGTCATTCATCGTGTGCTCCCCACACTGTCGCCTCGAACCAGTTTCTTGTCGCGTTCCGGGTTGGCCAGGATCAACGCGAGGACGGCGCATACCGCGGCGACCAGACCGAGCGCTTGGAACGCGGTCGCGTAGCCCGCGGCGGGCGAACTGGCGGCGTCGACGATCAGGCCGGTCGCATACGGGGCGACGAGGCCGCCGACCGCCATGATCGCGAGGAACACCCCGAGCGTGCCGGCCGTCTGACGCGGCGGGCAGATCTCGGAGATCGCGGAGTTGAGCAGCGGGAACACCGAGGCGGCGAAACCGTACCCGACCGACACCACGAGCACGGCCAGGGCGGGGGTGTCGATGGACGGCAGGGCAAGCAGGATCGCGCCGCAGATGAGCACCCCGACGGCCGGCACGATGATCCGCACGATCCGGGACGTCGAGCCGCGCACCAGGAGGCGGTCGCCGATCACGGAGGTGAGGAGCATCAGGATCAGTCCCGCGATGCTCGGGAAGGCGAACATCGATCCGGCCTGCAGGCGGCTGTACCCGAGGCCCACCTCGAAGTACGAGGGCAGCCAGGTGAGCACCACTGCGACCAGTGCATACACGCTCATGACGAGGAGGGCGCCGCTGATGAACGTGCGTGTCGTGAAGATTCGACTCCACGGTACGGCGGGCTCCTCGGCGTCACCGTCGGCATCGGTGGTCGCGCTCTTGCCACTGCGAATGTAGGGACCCTCGGACCACGCGGTCAGCCAGACGGCACACCACACGACCCCGATCACCGACAGCGCGATCAGGGCGTAGCGCCAGCCGAATGTGACGGTGACGAATGCGAGTGCCGGAGCAACGGCGATCTTCGCGATGGACGCCGCGCCGGCCAACAGTGCGCTGGGCAGTCCGCGTTTTGCGGGCGCGTGCCAGGAGTACGCCCCGGTGTGCAGCAGCGCCGAGCTCGGGCCCTCGGCGAGGCCGAGGAGTAGCCGGCTGCCGAGTAGCACCACGAAGCTTGCGGCGACGACGAGCGGCAGCATGGCCACCGACCAGGCCAGCGCGAGCAGCACGAGCGCCCACCGCAGGGACATCCATCGGTTGAGCACGCCTGCGAAGAATCCGCCGACCGTGAAGGTCAGGAAGAACAAGCTCCCGACCAGACCGATCTGGGAGGAGCTCAGTCCCAGCTCCTGGGCGAGGGGTTGAGCGATGATGCCGAGTACGGCCTTGTCGGCATAGTTGACGACGTAGAGCAACACGAGGAGGGCGGTCAAGCCCCACGCACGGCGGCGGGACTCGGAGCCGATGTCGACGGGTGCGTCGAGGGTGGCGGTGGAGTGGGTCACCTGGTGATCCCTTCGGAGAATGGGTGGTGCAGGTCACAGCGTCAAGCCCATTCAACGGATGCGGGCCCACCCGATCAATACGCACTCGGCGAACGCACCGGCTGCCACTACCTATGGGTCAGGGCCCCCGCAGGTCACAGGCAGATGCAAGAAGCATTGAAGTGCGCTATCCGACCGATAGCCGACGGCCTCTAGCCGCTCCACGGGAAGTCGGGCAAGCTGAAATCCGACCTCGCGGCTCCCGAGGCGCTCGTCCGCGCCCCGGTTCCGCACTCCCCTGCTCGGTACAACTCGTATTCGAAGGACCCCTATGAGCCGCCTCGCCCAGACTCTCGGCCTCACCGAGTTCCAGACCGAGATCATCGACACCGTGCGAACCTTCGTCGATCGCGACGTCATCCCCGTCGCACAGGAACTCGAGCATTCCGACACCTACCCGCAGGCCATCGTCGACAAGATGCGCGACATGGGCCTGTTCGGGCTGATGATCCCGGAGGAGTACGGCGGCCTCGGCGAATCCCTCCTCACCTATGCCCTGTGCGTCGAGGAACTCGCGCGGGGCTGGATGAGCGTCTCCGGGGTGATCAACACTCACTTCATCGTCGCCTACATGCTGCGTCAGCACGGCACCGATGCCCAGAAGGAGCACTACCTGCCCCGGATGGCTACGGGTGAGGTTCGCGGGGCCTTCTCGATGTCCGAGCCGGAACTCGGCTCCGACGTCGCCGCCATCCGCACCAAGGCCAAGCGCGGCGCCGACGGAAACTACGTCATCAACGGCCAGAAGATGTGGCTGACCAACGGTGGCAGCTCCACCCTCGTCGCCGCCCTGGTTCGTACCGAGGAAGGTGCCGCCAAGAAGCACGACAATCTCACCGCATTCCTCATCGAGAAGCCCGCCGGATTCGGTGAGGTGGTCCCGGGCATCACCATCCCCGGAAAGATCGACAAAATGGGGTACAAGGGCATCGACACCACCGAGCTCCTGTTCGACAACTACACCGCCGCGGCCGATGACATCCTCGGTGGCACACCGGGTCGAGGCTTCTTCCAGATGATGGACGGGATCGAGGTCGGACGGGTCAACGTGTCCGCGCGCGCGTGCGGTGTGGCGATCCGCGCGTTCGAGCTGGCGGCCCGATATGCGCAGCAGCGCAGTACGTTCGGTAAGCCGATCGCGCAGCATCAGGCGATCGCGTTCAGCCTCGCCGAGATGGCGACGAAGGTCGAAGCGGCACATCTGATGATGGTCAATGCGGCACGACTGAAGGACTCCGGCGAACGCAACGACGTGGCCGCCGGCATGGCCAAGTACCTCACCAGCGAGTACTGCTCGGAGGTCACCCAGGCCAGCTTCCGTATCCACGGCGGTTACGGTTACTCGAAGGAGTACGAGATCGAGCGGCTCATGCGTGAGGCACCGTTCCTGCTCATCGGCGAAGGCACCAGCGAGATTCAGAAGACGATCATCAGCAAGGGCGTACTGCGTAGTTACGCACTGTAAATCGAAGGAGAGATCCGTGCAGCGTACGGTGTTCAACGAAGATCACGAGGCGTTCCGGAAGACGATCCGCGACTTCATCGCCAAGGAAGTGGCTCCCGTCCACCATGATTGGGAGGTACAGGGACATCCCCCGCGTGATTTCTATCGTCGGCTCGGCGAGCTCGGTGTGCTGGGCATCCAGGTGCCTGAGGAGTACGGCGGGGGCGGCGAGAAGAGTTTCAAGTTCTCCGCGGTAGTCGGTGAGGAGACGGCGGCGGCCGGTGTCACGTTCGGCAGCTTCTCGGTGCACACCAATTTGATCCTGCCGTACCTGGTCGAATACGCGAACGATGAGCAGAAGCAGCGCTGGCTCCCGGGATTCGCTTCCGGCGACATCATGTTCGCCATCGCGATGACCGAACCCGGTACCGGTTCCGACCTCGCCAACATCGCGACTTCCGCGAAGCTGTCGGAGGACGGCAGCCATTACGTGTTGAACGGCGCCAAGACGTTCATCACCGGCGGCGCGCTCGCCGACCGCATTCTCGTGGTGTGCCGCACCGCTCCCAGCACGCAGGAGAACCGCCGGGCGGGGCTGTCCATTCTCGTCGTCGACACCACCGCCGAGGGTTTCGCGGTGGGCCGGAAGATCGAGAAGATCGGCCTCAAGGCGTCCGATACCGCCGAGTTGTCGTTCACGGACGTCAAGGTTCCGGTCGAGGATCGGCTCGGTGAAGAGGGTGCCGGATTCAGCTACCTCACCCACAACCTGGCGCAGGAGCGGCTGACCATCGCGCTCGGCGCGTCAGCCACCGCCGCGGCCGCGTTGCAACACGCCCTCGCCTACGTGAAGGAACGCAACGTCTTCGGAAAACCGGTGGCAGCATTCCAGAACACCAAATTCGTGCTCGCCGAGTGCGCCACCGAGGTCGAAGCAATCCAGCTGATGGCCGATCGCGCACTCGAACTCCACGATGCCGGTGAACTGTCCGTGCCCGACGCGGCGAAGGTCAAACTTTTCTGCACCGAGGCCGCGGGCCGGGTGATCGACAAGTGCCTGCAGCTGCACGGCGGATACGGTTACGTGCTCGAGTACCCCATCGCACGCCTCTACGCCGACACCCGGGTGTCCCGCATCTACGGCGGCACCAGCGAAGTGATGAAGACGATCATCGCGAAGGATCTGGGGCTGTAACCAGGCGCCTTCGGCGCCCTCAGCCGTGGTGCCGCCGGTATGCCGCGGCGGCACCAGGGTGCAACGGCACTCCGGCGGTGACGATCAACGACTGCCGATCGAGGAACTGGCTGCCCGTCGCCTGATCCGGCACCAGTTCCGAGGCATGGTCGATCAGCACTTCCACGAGTGCACCGGCAGCCTTGTCGGTCACCGTGCGGCCGGCGAGGAGAAGGTTGGCCAATCCGATTGTCGCGACCGGTGTCTGACTTCCGTAGGTACCCGGCGGAATGAGCACGGACTCGTATCGGGGGCCGAACCGCTGTCGCAGCAAGTCGAGTTCTGCGGACAGATCGAGGAGTCGCAGCGCGATACCCAGGTTTGCAAACGATGGTGTGGGCACTCCGCCCGCCCACAGGACGGCGTCGACGCTGCCTTCGCGCAGAGCGTGGCCTGCATCCGTCATCGACAGGTGCAGGCGTGTGACGTCGCCGGGGCGGCCGAGGCCCAGCACCTCGAGAATTCGTTCCGCGGTGAGTTCTGCGCCTGATCCTCGCGCTCCCAAACTTATTCGTGCTCCGGCAAGTCGGGACGTGTCCTTGATCTCGGAATCGGCGCGCACCGCCAGTTGCATGTAGTTTTCGTACACCTTGCCGATGGCGGTGAAGTCGGCGGCGGCATCTATGGCCGACACCGCGGCAGTGTCCATGGCCGTCACCGCGGCAGCGTCCATGGCCGTCACCGCGGCGTCGGCGAGGCTCAGGGCGAGCTCTGCTTCCCCGGACGCCAGCGCCGCGAGGTTGTCGACGGACCCGGCAGTCCGCAGCGGGACGATCGTCACGCCCAGGTCGGCGCGCTCCGCGGCAGCAGCGGTCAGCTGTGCGAACTCCCAGAAGAATCCGCCTTCCTCACCGGCGGCGAGTCGCAGCTGTTCACGGGTGCCACCGGAACAGGCGGCGCCCGACCCGGCCGCCGTGGCCACTGCGGTGGCCGCGAGTCCGCGGAGAAGTTCGCGCCGGGAGATCACAACACCTCCCCGTTGCCGTCGGGCGATTCCGGCAGCGTCACGGTTACCTCGAGACCGTGCGGCTGCGCGGCCGCCACCGTGAGGGAACCACCACCGTTGTCAGCGAGAGCGGTGGCGATGGACAACCCCAGACCGGTGCCCGGCCGGCCGGATCCGGACCCGCGAAAGAAGCGCGAGGACAACTTGTCGACCTCGTCTTCGGACACCCCGACGCCGTCATCGCTCACCCGGATACGGATGCCGGACTCCGTCTTCCGGGTGTCGATTCGCACCGTCGACCCGGAACCCGCATAGGTGTGCGCGTTGCTGAGCAGCACGTCGAGGATCTGAGCGAGCTGACTGGACCGGAAGTCGGCGAACAAGGGCTCGTCGGTGCCGTCCGAGGTCGCGGCCATCCCCGACTCCGCCAGCGCCTCCGCCCACGCGTCGAGCCGGTCGGCGACCACTGCACCGACGTCGCAGCCGCCGTGCGAGGTCTCGGCGGGTGCCTCGGCGACTGCCAATGCCAGCAGTCCGTCGAGGATTCCGCCGAGGCGGTCCACTTCCATACTCGTCCGGCGATAGGTTTCCGCCCCCGCCTCGCGGACGTGCGGGCCGAGAGAATCCAATCGAATATGTAAAGCCGCCAGCGGGTTCCGAAGTTGATGCGCGGTATCGGCGATGAGTCGGCGCTGTGCGTGGGCGGAAGCCTGAACGGCGCCCGCCATGGTGTCGAAGGCCCGCGCAAGTTCCTGCACCTCCGGCGGTCCGGTGTAGCGGTCCGCGGAGTTGCCGGCAGTGCGACGGGTCCACGGCTTCGGCGACGGGACGGCGTCCGCGAGGGCAGCGACGCCGGCAGTCAGTGCGCCGAGTGGACGAACGGTCCACCGGGACAGCGCGATGGCCACAGCGGTCACCGCCACCAGCGCCGCGAGCGCCCCGGCGGTGATCACCAGCCACGACGTCCGGATCGACTCGCGCGCCGCTCGGGTGGACACCTCGAGGACGACGGCGCCGTCGACCTGCGCCCCGGTGCCGACGGGGACGGCAGAGAGGACACGGTCCGCCGACCACGGTGTCAGCGAACCGCCGATGCCCTTCTTCTGATTTCGGAGTCCGGCCGTGATCGCCTCGCCCACGCCCGGGTCGGCCGGCGACAGTCCCGCTCCGGCGCGGACGCCGCCCCGAGCGTCCACGATAAGAACCCCCTCGCCGTACAACTCGTGGTAGCGCGCCACTTCCTCCCGCAACAACGCAGCACTGCCGGGGGCCTGCGTCTGCCCGGCGAGGCTGGCGAAATGTGTAGCATCCGCCTCCCGGCTCAAGCGGAGGGCCTGCGTTCTCCCGGCGCCGGTGGCCAGAGCGAGGGGAACCGCGAACGCCACCACCGCGAGGGCCGCGAACACCAGCAGGACGGCGAGCACCCGTCGCCGCACGTCAGTTGCCCCAGCGGTAACCGTACCCGCGGATGGTCGAAATGAGGCCTGGCCGAGCCAGTTTCGCTCGCAGTCCGGTCATGTGCACGTCCAGGGTGCGTGAGATCGCCACATAGGCGTCGCCCCACACTGCGTCCATCAGCTGCTGGCGGCTCACCGCGGCGCCGGGCCGGGCGACGAGGACCTCGAGAAGCTCGAACTCCTTGGTCGTCAGCGCGATCGGTTCGCCTGCGACCTCCACTTCGCGTGCCGCCAGGTCGACCACCACGTCGCCTTCGGTGATCTGCTGCGAGGCCGGCCGTTCGGCGGCTCGGCGGCGCTGGGTCACCACGTCGAGCCTGGCCAGCAACTCCGCGAGCCGCGCCGGTTTGACGAGGTAGTCGTCCGCCCCGCCGCGCAACCCGCGGACCACCGAACGCTCGTCGTCGCGGGCGGTGAGGATGACGACCGGAACGTCGCTGACGGCCCGCAGCTGCCGAAGCACCTGCAGGCCGTCCGCATCGGGGAGACCGAGATCGAGAATCACCGCGTCCATACCGCGATGGCCGAGGAGGAGGTCGGAGCCGCGTCGCATGCGCACCGTGTCGTGGCCGTGGTTCGCCAGCGCATCCACGAGTGCGTCGCCGACTCCGTCGTCGTCCTCGACCACCGCGATCTGCACTTTCCGTTCCCTTCGATCAGCTCCGCGAGTCGACCAGCTCGACATCGTCGTCCGGGCTGTCGGCCCGGCTGCTCGCCCGGTCGAGCGGCGAACCTTCCGACGTCTCCCGCATGAAGACGTAGACGACGAGCGAGATCGCGATGCATCCGGTCACATAGTAGAAGAAGAGCGATTCGTGACCGGCCCGTTTCAGGGCGAGGGCGACGGTCTCGACCGTGCCGCCGAAAATCGCCAGCGTGAGGGCGTACGGCAGTCCGACTCCGAGCGCGCGGACCTTGGTCGGGAACAGCTCGGTCTTCACGATCGCGTTGACCGACGTGTATCCGGTGACGACGGTGAGGCCCAGCATCATCAGCCCGAAGGCAACCAGCGGATTCGACGTGCTACCCAGCACGGTCATGAGCGGGACCGTCAGCAGGGTTCCACCGACACCGAAGAAGATGAGCAGCTTGCGCCGGCCGATGCGGTCCGACAGGGCTCCGCCGAGCGGCTGCAACACGATGAAGACCAACAGAGCCGCAAAGTTGATCCACGCGACCGTGTCCTTGGAGATGCCGGAGGTGTTGATCATGAACTTCTGCATGTACGTGGTGTACGTGTAGAACGCCACACAGCCACCGAGTGTGAGGGCACACACCAGCAGGCACTCGCGTGGGTACTGCAGCAGCATCCGGAGCGAACCTTCCTTCGGCCCGTCGTCCGGGGTGTCTGTGTCACGCTTCGACTCCACCTCGTCGGTGAAAGCCTCGGACTCGTCCATCGTGCGACGCAGCCACATCACCGCGACGGCACCTGCCGCACCGATGACGAACGGAATTCGCCAGCCCCACGACTGCATGGCCTCGGCAGGCAACAGCAGTTGCAGGATAATCTGCACACCCAGCGCGAACAGCTGCCCGGCGACGAGGGTCACGTACTGGAAGCTCGAATAGAACCCGCGCCGACCCGGTGAGGCGACCTCGGCGAGGTACGTGGCGCTGGTGGCGTATTCACCGCCGACCGACAGTCCCTGGAGCATGCGGGCGAGCACGAGGAGCACCGGAGCCACCAGTCCGACGCTGTCGTACGACGGCGTGAGCGCGATGACGAGCGAGCCCGCCGCCATCACGGTCACCGACAAGGTGAGCGCCGAGCGGCGGCCGTGCCGGTCGGCGTACCGCCCCATGACCCAGCCGCCGATCGGCCGCATCAGGAATCCGACCGCGAAAACAGCTGCTGTCGAGAGCAACTGGGCCGTGGTGTCGCCCTCGGGGAAGAACTCCTTCGCGAAGTACACGCTGAACGCCGCGTAGACGTACCAGTCGTACCACTCGATCAGATTGCCGACCGAACCTTTCAAGACGTTGCCGATCACTCGGCGCTCACCAGTCTGTGCGGTGCTCACGTGGACTCCTTCCGATGTCCTGAATCTCTCCGTTCCCACCACAGTGGGGCAGGTCACAGACATTCGGAAGGGTCCGCGGGGGTTCCTAACACTCTCTTAGGAAAGTCCCCCTGTGAGTACTTCTTAACCGCGGGGGGTTAAGAAGTACTCACAGCTGGGGTGTCCTCGCCCAGCAGCGGCGGCGCGCTGCGGTACCTCGCCGGGGTGGCACTGAGCCGGATCGGGTTCGCCACCTGCCGCACGGGTGAGTCCCGGCGTGGATCGTCGATCTCGACCACCGGATTCAGCCCGAGACGCTCGGCCAGCGCGACGGCATCGGCGATGTCATTGAGCGGCCCGCACGGGACACCCTGCGCGGCCAGCTTCTCGAACCATTCATCTGCCGACCCTGCGGACAGCGCTTCGGTGAGGTCCCGGACCAATTCCCCGCGGTGCGCCACCCGTTGCGTGTTGGTGGCGTACCGCTCGTCGTCGGCGAGGTGCGGAACTCCGAGAACCTTCACCAGAGAGGTGAATTGGCGATCATTGCCCACCGCGAGCACGAGCGGGCGGTCTCCGGTGTCGAAGACCTCGTACGGCGCGATGCTGGGATGCCGGTTGCCCATGGCCTGCGGAACGACACCCGCGCCCACATACCCGGACGTCTGGTTCACGAGGGCGGACAGCAACGACGACAGCAGGTTCACCTCGACCCGCTGTCCCTCGCCGGTCCGGTCACGGTGACGCAACGCAGCCAGGATCCCGACCGCGGCGTGCAGCCCGGTGATGACGTCGACGACGGCAACCCCGACCTTGGTCGGGACGCCGGGTTCGGGACCGGTGATGCTCATCAACCCGCCGACGGCCTGGATGAGCAGGTCGTAGCCGGGCAGGTTGTTGTGTCCACCGAACCCCGTCACCGAGCAGTAGACGACGTCGGGATTGGAATCCCGCACCGCGTCGTAGCCGAGACCGAGCCGGTCCATGGTGCCGGGCAGGAAGTTTTCCACCACGACATCCGCCCGGGCGACGAGTTCCCGCGCCTGCTGAAGGTCGGTGGGGCTGCGCAAGTCCCAGGCGACGGACTGTTTATTGCGGTTCACCGATTGGAAGTAGGTCGACTCCTCGCCCACCCACGGCGGTCCCCACTGCCGGGTGTCGTCCCCGACGCCCGCACGCTCGACCTTCACCACCTCGGCGCCGAGATCGGCGAGGAGCATCGTGGCATACGGTCCGGCCAGCACCCGGCCGAAATCGGCGATCAGCAGACCGTCGAGCGAAGCACGCCGACCCGACTCGAGCGACCCGCTCACCTGAACGCGGCCTCGCCCGTCAACGCCTTGCCGATGGTGAGTTGGTGCACCTCGGACGTGCCCTCGTAGGTGAGTACGGACTCGAGGTTGTTGGCGTGCCGAATGACGGGGTACTCCAACGTGATTCCATTGGCACCGAGAATGGTACGGCATTCGCGGGCGATGGCGATGGCCTCGCGGACGTTGTTCAGCTTGCCGGTGCTCACCTGTTCGGGCCGGACCTCGCCGCGGTCCTTGAGACGTCCGAGATGGTAAGCGAGCAGGTGACCCTTGCCGACCTCGAGCGCCATGTCCGCGATCTTCACCTGAGTGATCTGATAGGCGGCCAACGACTTGTCGAACACCTGACGGTCCTGGGCGTAGGAGATGGCGGTCTCGAGGCAGTCGCGGGCGGCACCCATCGCACCGAAGATGATGCCGAATCGGGCCTCGTTGAGGCAGCCGAGCGGACCGGACAGCCCCTTGGCCTCCGGCAGCATTGCGGAAGCGGGCAGCCGGACGTCCTCGAGCACGAGTTCCGAGGTGACGGACGCCCGCAGCGACATCTTGTGCTTGATCTCCGGCGCCGAGAAGCCGGGGGTGTCGGTGGGCACGACGAATCCGCGAATGCCGTCGTCGGTGCGCGCCCACACGACCGCGACGTCCGCGACGGACCCGTTGGTGATCCACATCTTCGTGCCATTGAGAATCCAGTCCTCACCGTCCCGCTTGGCATTGGTGCGCATCCCGGCGGGGTTGGAGCCGAAGTCGGGCTCGGTGAGGCCGAAGCAGCCGATCGCCTGGCCGACGGCCATACGGGGCAGCCACTCCTGCTTCTGGTCCTCGCTGCCGTAGCGGTGAATCGCGTACATCGCCAGCGAGCCCTGCACCGATACCAGGCTCCGGATTCCGGAGTCGACGGCCTCGAGTTCGAGGCAGGCCAGACCGTAGGCGGAGGCGCTCATACCGGCGCAGCCGTACCCCTCGAGGTGCATACCCAGCACACCGAGCTCACCGAGGCCTTCTGCCAGCTCGCGCACCGGCAGCGCCGCGGCCTCGAACCACTCCCCAATGTGGGGGCGGATGCGCTCGTCGGCGAAGCGGCGCACGGTGTCGCGGATCGCGATCTCCTCGGCGTCGAGGAGGGCGTCGAGAGCGAAGAGCTGGGACAGGGACTGTGGGTCGGACATGGTTCCTCCACGGGGCCGGTGGGGCTGGTGTGCAAACGTTCGCAAGAACGATTGCACGAACGATTTCGTCACGTAGACTAGGGCGCGTTTCCGATTGCCGTCAACCACGCGGCAGGCCGTACCCCCCACCCCCGAGCGCGAGGATTGCCTGTGAACTTGCCGGACCGCCCGACACGCACCTCCGGGCGTCCGCCGACCCTCCGAGAGATCGCGGAACGCGCCGGGGTCCACGTGTCGACGGCGTCTCGCGTGCTCAGG
Source organism: Rhodococcus oxybenzonivorans (assembly GCF_003130705.1). Classification (NCBI taxonomy): domain Bacteria; kingdom Bacillati; phylum Actinomycetota; class Actinomycetes; order Mycobacteriales; family Nocardiaceae; genus Rhodococcus; species Rhodococcus oxybenzonivorans. The sequence goes on from NZ_CP021354.1 coordinate 5,815,266, forward strand.
CAGCCCGAACCCGCGGACGGCTGGTCGGAGGCCGCGATACGGGTCCGCGAGGTGGCGGTCGAACTCGGCTACCAGCCGAATCTGTGGGCGGCCAGCCTGCGGACGCGCAAGACCACCACCCTCGGTGTCGTCATGCCGCGGCTCACCGACGGCGTGGTCGCGACCATGTTCCAGGGCATCGAGGAGACTGCCACGGCCGCAGGATATTCGGTCCTGTTGTCCAGCCCGCCGGACGATCTCGACGCCCAGCGCAAAGCCATCGAGTTCCTCGTCAGCAGGCAGGTGGACGGGCTGCTGCTCAGCAGCCTGCACAGCCCCGGACAGGAGTTCGTCGAATCACTGTCGGTGGGTGCGCTGCCGATGCTCCAACTCAACCGGCATGCCGACGTCGGCCTGCCGTTCGTGTCCGGTGACGACCACCGGGGCGGATACCTCGCCGGCCGGCACCTCCTCGATCGGGGTTTCACCGACGTCGCCGTCATCGCGGGGCCCGAACACGCCAGCACCTCCCGCGGCCGGGTGGCCGGATTCCGCGACGCGCTGGCCGAAGACGGGATCGCACTGCCCCCGGACCGCCTCGTCCGCTCGGACTTCGACGTGTCGGGTGGCGTCGAAGCCGCCGGCATCCTGCTCGACCGCGACGCACGTCCCGACGCGATTTTCACTGTCAGCGACACCATCGCCATCGGTGTTCTGGGTGTCGCCCGCGACCTCGGTCTGCGCATACCGGACGACCTCGCACTGGTCGGCTACAACGACATTCCGGTGGTCGCCCAGCTACCGGTGCCGCTGACGACGGTGCGATCACCGGCCCGTCTCATCGGAGCGACAGGCGTGCGTCACCTGCTGTCGCTGATCGCCGGTCACGACGTGGAGTCGGTGCAACTTCCCGTCGAACTCGTCGAGAGGGCGTCGACCAGGCGGTGATCAGAGCGTCACTCTCAGTTCCCGTTTGAGCAACTTGCCGCTTTGATTGCGGGGCAGTTCGTCGACGAAGACCACCTGCTTCGGCACCTTGAACGGCGCGATGCGCTCCTTGACGTGCGCGATGAGCCCGTCGGGTGTCACTCCGGTCGCGTTCTCCCGCAGCACCACCACCGCGGTGATCGCCTCGATCCATTTGTCGTCCGGCGTCCCGATGACGGCCACCTCGGCGACGTCCGGATGCGTGTAGACGGCGTCCTCGACCTCCCGCGAGGCCACGAGAATGCCGCCGGTGTTGATGACGTCCTTGATACGGTCGACCACGGTGATATAACCGTCCGCGTCGCGCGTGACCAGGTCGCCCGAGTGAAACCAGCCGTCACGGAAGGCTTCTGCCGTGGCATCGGGGTTGTCCCAGTACCCCAGACACAGCTGGGGTGAACGGTAGAGGACCTCACCGGGGGTGCCGTCCGGGACGTCATTGCCGTCCGGATCCACCACCCGCGTCTCGACGAAGAACACTGCCTTGCCACACGACGACGGCCGATCCTCGTGCTCCTCCGGTTGCAGCACCGTGGCCAGCGGACCGATCTCGGACTGCCCGAAACAGTTGTAGAAACCGAGGTCGGGGTAGCGTTCACGCAGCCGGTTCAGCACCGTCACCGGCATGATCGACGCGCCGTACTGTGCCTTCTTCAGCGAGGACAGGTCGCGTGTCTCCAGATCCGGATGTCCGGCGAGCGGCACCCACACCGTCGGGGCGAGAAACAGCGATCCGATGCGATCGTCCTCGATTCGCCGCAGAATCTCCGGGATGTCCGGAGCCTGCATGAGATTCACCGAAGCTCCCACCGACAGGTAGGGCAACATGAAGACGTGCATGCCCGCCGAGTGATAGAGCGGCATGCAGATCAACGGGTTGTCGCCGTCGTTCAGCGCGAGCGCGATCACGGAAGACACGTACTCGCACACGAGACCACCATGAGTCATCATGGCGCCCTTCGGCTTCGATGTCGTGCCCGACGTGTACAGCAATTGGGCCAGGTCGGTAGAGGCGACCGGCTCCGCGAGGACGGGTACGTCACCGGAACTGCTGTGCGACAGCAGGGAACCCTCGGCGTCGCGCAGGGGTACGACATGGCGCAGGTCGAGCCCATCGCGGACGGAGTCGAGTGTTCCCGCAAGCGCCGGGTCGACCAGTGCCGCACTGCTGCCGGACTGCGACACCAGGTAGGTCAGCTCATCACCCTTCAATGCGTAGTTGACGGGTACGTGCACCAGACCGGCACGCGCACAGGCAAGGAACCCGATGACGTAGGCATCCGAATTGGTGCCGTACGCGGCGACGCGTTCCCCCGTCCGAAGCCCGAGGGACTGCAGGTACGCGGCGGCCCGGCTCACCGCGTCGTCGAGTTCGCGGTACGTCCACGTGCGCTCCTCGAAGAGCAGAGCCGTGCGGTCGGGGAACTTGGCTGCCGAGCGCCGGAGCACTCCGTCGACGGTATCGGTATGCGGATCCAGACTCATACCCGAAGGTTATAGGACGTCCAACTATGCCGCCTGAGGTTTCACCATGCCGACGCCTACTTCCCCCGCCACTGCGGGGCCCGCTTCTCGACGAACGCCTGCATGCCTTCCTGCGCGTCACACGTGACGGCGTTGGCCGCCATCGTGTCGGCCATGGCCTCGTACGCCTGGTTCTGCGGCAATTCGATCTGTTGATAGAAGGCCTGCTTGCCGATTTTCACCGTCAGTGGACTTGCCTTCGTGATCTTCCTGGCGAGGGCATTGGTCTCGTCCGCGAGCTTCGCGGCGGGGACAACTATATTGACCAGCCCCCAGTCCGCGGCCGTCGCCGCGTCGATCGTGTCGCCGGTGAGGAGCATCTGCAGCGCCCGCTTCCGCCCGATCGCGCGGCTGAGCGCCACCATCGGAGTCGAGCAGAACAGTCCGATCTTCACACCCGGAGTCCCGAATACTGCGTCCGACGACGCCACCACGAGGTCGCACGACGCGGCCAACTGACAGCCCGCCGCGACAGCGGCGCCCTGCACCGACGCGATCACCGGCTGCGGGATGTCCTGAACCGTCTGCATCATTTCCACGCAGGTGTCGAAGATGGCCTGCTCGTCCTCCAGGGTGCGACCGATCATCTCCTTCAGGTCGTGTCCCGCGGAGAAGACCGGCCCTTCCGCCCTGATGACGACGACGCGGGTGGTGTCGTCGCCGCCCAGTTTCCGGAGCGCTGCGGTGACCTCCCGCATCGCCTCGGACGACAGCGGGTTGCGTTGTTCGGGCCGATTCAGGGTGAGGAACGCGACGCCGTTGTCCGGCTCGACGGTGGTGTCCACGAAGTTCTGGGTCATGCCTACTGCCTACCACCTGTGAGTACTTGTTAACCGTCCGCGGTTAACAAGTACTCACAGGTGGTGTTGCCGGCAGAATACGACCACGGACGTCACCGAAGCCGATGCGACTGCCGTTCGGGCCCGGCGCGGTGGCGGAGATGACGATATCGTCGCCGTCCTCGAGGAAGGTACGGGTCTCGTCGCCGACCTGGACCGGTTCCTTGCCACCCCAGGTGAGTTCGATGAAGGCACCGCGCTGATTCTTCTCGGGACCCGAGATGGTGCCCGACGCGAACAGGTCGCCGGTACTGGCGGTGGCACCGTTGACAGTGGTGTGTGCGAGCATCTGCGCAGGCGACCAGTACATCTGCGCGTACGGCGGCCGCGACACCACGTGCCCGTTCCACTCGACGGTCAGATCGATGTCGAGGCCCCACTTCTCCTCGCCCCGCAGGTACGGTAGCGGCTCCGGATCCTGGGTCGGGGTGTCGATGCGAGCGGCCTCGAGGGCGAGTAGCGGCACCACCCACGGCGAGATGGAGGTGGCGAAGCTCTTGCCGAGAAACGGGCCGAGTGGCACGTACTCCCACGCCTGGATGTCGCGGGCCGACCAGTCGTTGACCACCACGGCGCCGAACACGTGGTCCGCGAACTGATCCGGTGTGATGGTCTCCCCCAGCTTCGTCGGGACGCCGACGAGGAAGCCCATCTCCGCCTCGATATCGAGGCGGAGGGACGGACCGAAGTCGGGGGCGTCCTGCGCCGGGGCCTTGCGCTGCCCACACGGCCGGATGACGTCGGTGCCCGACACGACGACGGTGCTCGACCGACCGTGGTACCCGACCGGCAGATGCTTCCAGTTGGGCATCAGCGGCTCGGAGTCGGGCCGGAACAGCCGTCCGAGATTCGTGGCATGGTTTTCGGATGCGTAGAAGTCGACGTAGTCCGCCACATCCACCGGCAGATGCATGGTGACCTCGTCGACCGCGAACACGGCAGCCGCGTCGACGTCTCCCTGCACCAGTTCGGTGATCTGCCGGCGGACCTCCACCCACCGGTCCCTGCCCTGCGCCATGAAGGCATTGAGGGTCGGCTGCGCGAAGACGTCGTCGCCGAGTGTGGCGGCGAGATCCACGACGGAATCCCCCACCCGCACTCCGACCCGTGGGGCCGAGTCCGCGGTCGAGAACACGCCGTACGGCAGGTTGTCGATCCCGAAAAGCGAATCGTCGGGGATGTCGAGCGTGGTCATGCGGAGGTTCCCTGTTCTGTGGAGAGGACGGATGACGGAACGAGCTGCAGCCCGACGAGGTCTTCGAGCGGCTCGAGGACGCTGCAGGTTCCGAAGGAACGGAACGAGGAGCGGACGGCTTCGACCACGTCGTCGGAGAGGTCACCGAGCTCCTGCGCGAGAAGTGCGCCGTCGCGTTCGGCGAGTGTCGCGGCGAGTTGGGTGACGGTGCCACCGCCGAGTGCGTGCCGGGCGGCGAGCAGCACGTTGAGGAAGCCGTGCTGCTCGAACCCGGTGTCCGGATCCGTGTTCCGCACGGCATGGTGGAGTCCGGCCGTCGCTTTGAAAGGGACCCCGGTCGCGACCACGGTGTGGATGGCGGCCGCGAGTTCACCTTCGTCCGGGTAGGCCTCCGCAACGACACCGCCTGTACGGAACTTTGCCGAGACCGACGTACCCACGAGTGCGGCCAGCACATCAGAACGCCTCTCGTCGCGTGGAATCTCGACGAACACATCGAGTCCGGCCGTCAAGGTCTCGAGGGCCTGCACTGCGGTCATGAAGTCCGCGGCCGACTGCTCCGCCGGAACCGCGATTTCGAGGGCAACCGGGGTGACTCCCTCCACCGCGGCAATGCGCGTGAGCGCGGCCTCGAGAGTGGCAGGGCCGCCCGGGAGAGTAAGACTCACGTCGAGCTCGGCCGGGGTGAGTTCGTCCACCCGAGAGGCCGGAAAGACGAACGGTCCGACCAGGTCTGCGTACGACGACGTCCGGTGACGTGTGTGCGCGGGGATGGCATCGGGCAAGGGCGCATTGCCGGGGGGGAACAGGGCGGCGTCGTCGCACAGACCAGTGAAGAGCGCGGGAATTCCGATCACTGCGCCGGCCCCCGTCCCGCCCAGGTCCAGGCGTAGCCGGAGTCCTCGCACGCCAGCGCTCCTTCGCCGAGCTCGAGGGGCCGGAAGGTGTCGACCATGACCGCGAGTTCGTCGAAGAACTCGGCCCCGATGCTGCGTTCGTAAGCACCGGGTTGCGGACCGTGGGCATGCCCTCCGGGATGGACGGAGATGGAACCCTGTCCGATGCCGGAACCCTTGCGGGCCTCGTAGTCGCCGCCGCAGTAGAACATGATTTCGTCGGAGTCCACGTTGGAGTGGTAGTACGGCACCGGAATCGACAACGGGTGGTAGTCGACCTTGCGGGGCACGAAGTTACAGATGACGAAGTTGTTACCCTCGAACGCCTGATGCGCCGGCGGCGGCTGGTGCACGCGCCCGGTGATGGGCTCGTAGTCGGAGATGTTGAAGGTATACGGGTAGAGGCAACCGTCCCACCCGATCACGTCGAATGGGTGGTTGGCGTACACCATCCGGGTGCCGACGATGCCGTGCGAGGTGCGGTGCTTGACGAACACCTCGACGTCGGTGCCCTCGGCCTGCAACGTCTCCCCCGGACCGTGGAGGTCGCGTTCACAATATGGTGCGTGCTCGAGTAGCTGCCCGAACCGAGACAGGTACCGCTTCGGCGGGACGATGTGACTGTTGGCCTCGATTGCGTAGGCGCGCAACGGGTCCGGACCGGTCGGAATCCACCGATGGGTGGTCGACATCGGGATCAGGACGTAGTCGCCCTGCTTCGCCTCGAGCGCACCGAAAACGGTTTCCACTGTGGCCGCGCCGGATTCGACGTACACCATCTCGTCGCCGAGAGCGTTGCGGTAGAGCGGCGATTCCTTGCCGGCGACGACATACGAGATGCGCACGTCACCGTTGCCGAGGATCAGCCGACGTCCGGTTACGACGTCGGTTTCCGCCCAAACCGACTCCGGGAAGAGGTCGTGAAGCTTCAGGTGCCTCGGCGAGAGCGGATGGTTGGGCGTCGTGGTCTGATCTGGCAGCTCCCACACCGTGGCGTCGACGATCGCCGAGGGAATGTGCCGGTGATACAGCAGCGACGAATCGGAGGAGAAGCCCTCCTCGCCCATCAACTCCTCGAAGTAGAGTTGACCGTCCTCGTCACGGTGCTGCGTGTGCCGCTTCGGCGGGATGTTGCCCGCCTGCCGATAGAACGCCATGACCGGCCTCCTCGATGTGTCGTCGCTTAGTAAACACATTAACTAGTTTGAGTGCGTGATGGCAAGCACAGGCCGATAACGACACCAGGAAGGATCTAGTTGCGTCCGCGAACGTCGAACTGGCTACGGTTGGTGATCAACTTGTCGAGCAGCATGACGAGGATGCGCTGCTCAGGTTCGGTGAGCACGCTCGCCCACGCATGTTCGCGCTCATTCTGCTCACGATAGATCTCCCCGATCTCCCGGCGACCGCGCTCGGTGAGCGACAGCTGCACCGATCGGCCGTCCCGCTCATCGGGTGTTCGTTCCATCAGACCGGCGCCGACCAGCGACTTCGTGAGATTGGAGACTGCAGCCCGACTCATACCGGTGAGCTCGGCCGCACTCTTCGCATCGATCGGCCCGGCCAGCCAGGTGACGAACATCAGCCGGAACGACGACCACGACAGCCCCCGCGGACGGTGGATCGACGACTCGAGGTCGTAGGTCACCACATTGGACGCCCGGTTCAGCGTGAGCAGAACCTGCGTCGCCAGTTGGTGCGTCGATCCGTACTCGGTGCTCAAACGCCGATTGGCCAGTTCGATGAACGACCAGAAGTCGAGGCGCTCGGGCACCTCGACAGGCACCGGCGCAGCGTCATCGCTCATGAGGAAACCCTATCGCGACCGGGTGGCGGGCCGACTGCCCGCCACTGTCGCTTTTAGTATATCTATGAACTAACTGCGCCCCGTGAGTACTTATTAACACTCGGTGGTTAAGAAGTACTCACAGGCGGCGGAGCCGCAGCGCTCAGCGCTGGTAACCCCTACGCATGTCATCGACGATGCGCGGCCTGTCAAGCGTGGAGGGCTCGAGTTCGCGCGGGGGTCGGTCGCGGGAAAAGACCGCGGACGCCGCGAGAGTGGGGCCGTCGAGGAATCGCAGCTCGGGCGCGTCCGACGGGAGGCGTAGCGACGGCGCCTCGGACTCCGGGGAGGCGAGGACGAACCCCCAGTCGCCGAAGCTGGGCACCAGTACGTGGTACGGCGTGACACTCAGGCCCGCCGACGCGACTGTGGAGGTGGTCCGCCAGAACGCGTCGGGTGTCGAATAGGGGCTTCCCGCTTGCACGACCATCAGACCGCCGGGTTCGAGCGCCCGGGCCGCGAGCCCGTAGAACTCGGTGGAGTACAGGCGTCCGAGCGCCGGGGTGTCGGGATCCGGAAGATCGACGATGACGGCGTCGAAGCCGGTGACGGGTGGATCCCGCAGCCACCGGAAGGCGTCGTCGATCACCACGTGCACGCGAGGATCCTGTAGTGCACCCTTGTTGAGGTCGGCGAGGCGGGTGGTGGCGAGTTCGATCACGGCGGGGTCGAGTTCTACTTGCACGATCTCTCGCACGCCGTTCAGCCGCAGTACTTCCCGGGCGGCGAGACCGTCACCCCCGCCGAGGATCAGCACCCTTTCCGGGTTGCGGGCCATCGCCGGGTAGACGAGGGATTCGGTGTAGCGGTGCTCGTCGGCACTCGAGAACTGGAGGTCGCCGTCGAGGAACAGACGCACGTCCCCGCCGCGTTCGGTGATGACGATTTCCTGGTACTGCGACCGTTCGGCGGCCACCACCGGGTCGGTGTACAGCCGTTGCCGTGATGTGGTTTCGATATTGTCGGCGCGCACCAGCAACACGGCGATACTTGCGGCCGCCACGAGCAGCGCCACCACCGCGAGCAGTCGGGTGCGCACGCTCAGCTGCCACCGCAACAGGATCAGCGCCACGACCGCAGCCGCCACGAGGTTGATGATCCCGGTGATGGCGGCGCCGCGAATCATGCCGGCGATCGGAAGTAGGACGAACGGCCACAGCAATCCACCGACGAGTGCGCCCGCGTAGTCGGCAGCGTTCAGGTCGGCCAGCACCTTGCCCGTCGTTTCGGCGTCGTTGTCGCTCCGCCCCGACTGCAGCAGAGTCATCAACAGGGGTACTTCGGCGCCCACCAGAACACCGATGAGCGCTGTGGCGAGGACGAGAACGACTGCGCTGGAACCGAAGAACGTGAACGTCACATACAGCGTGACTGCGCTGAATCCCCCGGCGAGGCCCAGCACGATCTCCACGGCGACGAACGACACGGCGGCGTGGGAGAGCAGTGGTTTTGCTGCGAGAGCGCCCACACCCAGGGCGGCCACGAATCCGGCAACGATCAGGGAGGTCTGGGTGATGCCGCCGCCGGTGAGGCTGATCGAGAGGGTGAGCAATGCCAGTTCGTAGATCAAACCGCAGGCGGCGCAGGCGGCGACCGCCGCGAGCAGGAGGACGCGGGAACGTCCGTCGAGCGCCCGCTTCACCTCGGACTGTGCCGCCGCCGTTGTCATCGGTTCAGGTGAGCGCGGCGGCGTTGACGAGCCCGATGGCGAAGAGCGACGTTCCGACCGCCCACGCGGCACCACACATCTTCGGGTTGCCGACCAGTTCGACGAGCCGCCCCGGCAGTAGGCGGTTCATGAGACGCAACGCGATCAACTGCAGGAGCACTCCGAACAGACCGTAGACCGCGGAATCGGCGAGCCCCTGGGCGAACCCGTCGTCGCTCGTGAGGATGGCCGAGACGACGATGACGGCGAGAGCAAGGTGGTTGGACGCGAGCAGGATGGCCGCATTCGGGTTCTTGTCGATATACACCTGGTGCCGAAGGTTGCCGGGCGTGGCCAGGTCGAGAACCAGGAAGCCGACCCCGAGGACGGCGATCCCGACCACGAAGTACGCCAGGGTTCCGAGCATGCCGACTACGAGGAGCCCGGCGTCGACGGTGCCGATTTCGGTGGCTGCGGCCGTATAGGTGATGTTCACGCACTACTCCCGAGTTGTAGGTCGATGGTCATTTGGCATCGCCGGATCCGCCACTGCCGCCCGCGCCGCCGGCCGGTGAGCCGGGGTTGAATCCGGGCCCCAGGTAGGCGAATCCACCGCTTCGGTATCGGCCGTCGATGTCTTCGACGCGGATGAGGCTGCCACCGCCCGGAGCCCCGCTGACGGTGACGATGTCGTCGTCGTAGCGCAGGTACTCGCTGCCACCGTCGGCTTTGCGGGCGGCCGGGGCTTCTTCGCTGACGATTTTCGACACCGTGGTCCCGATGGGGTCCTTGGACGTGTACGTCCGGGCGTCGCCGGAGGTGTTCTGAAGCGTGTACGTGTCTCCGATGAAGTCGCGGATGTTGCCGCCGCAGGCGGTGAGCGCCAGCATCACGAGTAGGAGCGGGGCGATCAGCGCCCGCCTGGCGTTGCGTGTCATGGCTGCCACCTGCTTCGCGTCTCCACGATTACCCCGTCCTTCTCGCCCGGATACAGGTGCCAGGTCTGCCAGGCCCACCCGCCCGCGTGCCCGGACTGTGCGGTCAGGGCCGTCAACGCGGTGGGGTCGCCGGGGAACGATCCGCAGATCCACCCGTCCGCCTCGGTGGCCTGACGGCGCAGCCAGTCGGCGGTCTCTTCGAGGTGGACGCGGTCGACTGTCCGGGTGTCGGACGTGAAGTGGTATCCACTCGCCCTCTCGGACACGGGCAGCGGCTGCCCGCCGGCCCGCACCGCATCACACGACACCTGCTCGGTGATGTGGTGGCCGCCGAGAGAGGCTTTGACCGCGTGTGACGCACCGAGCACACCGAGGACGACGGAGTCGTTGCCGTTCACGACGGTGAGTTGTGCCAACGGAACCGGGATTTCGGCGTTCACGACGAGACCGAGTGCGCGGGCCGTCACATCCCGTGACTCGATGTCCAGGATGTGCAACGTCATTGCGGTGGACCCGAGTGGATAACGGTGAGCTCACTGCGGGTGACTGCTCGGCCTGTGGATACCTCCCACGACTGCGTCCGAGCCCAGCGCTCGAACGACAGCAGTCCGGTCTTGTCGGCGGTCTCGTAGTCCGCGTAGTCGACGATGCCGCTGGGCGCAGTCCCGGTAGTGCCTTCCGCGGTGAACGAGGCAGTACCACGCTCGATCTGCCGGTGCACCCGGTCGTCGAGGATAACGTCACCGTTCGGCTCGAGTCCGGTGCCTTCACGCCGCATCCACAGCGTCATCTCGAGGTTGCCCTCGTCGTTCTCGACGGTCAGCCACCGCTGCCCGGTCGAGCCGTCGAGCAGGTGTTCGTGCCAGATGTATCCCTCTTCGTCGAGGGTGATCGTGCCGCGCACCACGTGGTCGATGCCTGCGTACGTGATGATGTCGCCGACACCGATCTTGTACGGGTCGTACACCTCGGGGTAGTCGGCGAGCGGATCGACGCGGGCTGGGGGCGCAGACTTCTTGCCTGTCCGGCTCCGCAGAATCAGCACGATGCCGACGATCACGACAACGATCAGCAGCAACAACAGCAGCTTGGTCAACGGTCTCTCCTGGCTCGGCGGCTCCGGCACGTGAGGCCCGTGACCGGCCCCCACCGGTGTGTCACCTTACTGTGCGACGCCTCCTCCGGTCTTCCCCGAGCGCAGAACGTACCGATTGCACAAGCGATGTAACAAAGGTTAGCCTAACCGAATGTTCGAGGGGTTCTTCCAAGGCTCGACCGACAGTGAGGGAATACATGGCCATCCCGCCGATTGCGACGTACCCGATTCCGGATGTTTCCGAAGTACCCGAATCGAAAGTCTCCTGGCGTCTCGACCCTCGACGGTCCGCACTGCTCATCCACGACATGCAGAACTACTTCATCGACGCCTACGACGTGCACTCGGAGCCGATGTCGACCGCGCTCGCCAACATGATCCGCATCCGCGAAGCCTGCTCGCTCGCAGGGATTCCCGTCGTCTACACGATGCAACCGGGCGACCAGCACCCCTCACGACGTGGCATTCTCGCCGATTTCTGGGGCCCCGGACTTTCGTCGGGCCGCGACACCGAGGTGATCGAACCGCTGGCACCACGCGCCGGCGACATCCAGGTGACGAAGTGGCGGTATTCGGCATTTCAGCGCACCGACCTCCGGCAGCTGCTGGGCCACCACGGTCGTGATCAGCTGATCGTCACCGGCGTATACACGCACATGGGGTGCATGCTCAGCGCGGCCGAGGCTTTCATGTCGGATGTCCAACCCTTCCTCGTTTCCGACGCGACCGCGGATTTCAGTCGTGAAGAACATCTGATGGCATTGACGTACGCGTCCAAGCGATGCGGCTCGGTGCTCACCACCGACGCCCTGGTATCCGCGCTCGCCCCCCTCGAAGTCGGCTGACCACCGCAGAGGTCGCAAGCCGGAAGCCCACGCCGACAAATACCAGGAGCACCGTCAGATGTCCCTCTCGATATCGTCGCCGTCCGCCGCGGAAACTGCGGAGGGCACTACAGCACTGTGCCTGACCGCTGCTCAATATGAGTTGTGGTCCGGGCATCAGCTCGACGAGACCGGATCGGCCTACACCACAGCCGAGTACGTCGACATCGACGGAACCGTGGACATCGGGGCGCTGACGAAGGCCGTACGCACGCTGATCGACGAGGCCGAGGTGTTATCGGTTCGGTTCGACGCCGAGCCGGATGCCGAACCCGTCGACGTACTGCAGCTGCACGATCGCAGTCCCGAGGTCGAGACCTTGGAGCTGAGCCGGGACGCCGCCCTCGAGTGGATGCGGGCGGATGTCCGCCGACCGCTCGACCTCCTCTCGGCCGGTCCGCTGGTGCGCACTGCCGTCATCCGCGTGGACACCGGTGCCCTCTGGTATCTGCGGGCCCCACACGTTCTTCTCGACGCGTACGGTTATTCACTTCTCACGCGCCGGGTGGCCGCCCTCTACACCGCTTTCCACCAGGGCACCGATCCACGGCCCGCCCGTTTTCCCACACTGCGGGATCACGTCGAGCAGGCCCGGCAACTCGACTCCGCACTGCCCGAACCGGAGCCACGAGCAAGCACTTCCGTCACCTTCACCGACACCACCCGCCGCCCGACTGCGGATCCGCACCGCGTCGCACTCATACTCGGGCCGGACGTGTCGACCGGCTTGCGCGCCTCCGCCTCCGCGCACAGCGCCACGTGGGCGGACGCGGTCTACGCTGCGGCCGCCGGCTACCTCGCCGCCCACACCGGCGCCGACGAGGTGACTCTCCGGATCCCGGTGCTAGCCCGCACAGGCGTGGAACTCACCTCGCCGGTCACCGCGACGAACGTCGTGCCGCTCCGCGTCTCACTCGGCGGACACCCCACCTTCGGCGACGTGATCACCCGGACGACGGCCCAGCTGACGAAAGCGCGCCCGTTCCAGCGGGTCCGGAGCACCCATCGGAGTGCAGGCGGCGGGCCTGTGGTCAACGTCAAACCCTTCGACGCGGCTCTACGTTTCGGTCCGTCGGGCGGTGTGATCCATCAGGTGGCCACCGGGCCGGTCGATGACGTGGTGATCTCGGTGACCGGCGCAGGCGACCACCTCACCCTCGAATGGGCCGGAAATCCAGTGGTGTACAGCGCAGACGAGATGCGGGTCCACCTGCAGCGGTTCGCGCAGTACCTCGAGCGAATCTCGTCCGCGCCCGGACCGGTAGCGACCGTAGACCTCTGCGCCGACGACGAGTGGGCGCTGTGGCAGTCGTCGGCCGGACTGCACCGGACTCAGCAGCCCGATGCCGATGCCGATGCCGAAACCATCGTCTCCTCCTTCCTTACGCAGGCGGGCCGTCACGCGGATCGTCGAGCGGTGAACGAGCTGACCTACCGGGAACTCGCTTGCTGCAGTGGAATTCTCGCGCGCCGACTTCAGGACGCAGGCGCCGGCCGCGGCACCGTGGTGGCCGTCAGCCTCCCGAGGGGCACCGAACTGATCGTCGCGATCCTCGCTGTCCTGCGGTGCGGTGCGACCTACCTGCCCATCGATCCCTCGTCACCGGCAGAACGCGTCCGCTTCATCCTCGAAGACGCCGAACCGACTCTGGCTATCGGCTCCACCGCAGTGCTGGGCCACCTACCCCGCATCGACCACCACGTCGCCGAGACCGCACCGTCGGCCTCCCCGGACAGTACGGTTCGCGCCGACGACATCGCGTACATCATCTACACGTCCGGCTCCACCGGTGTGCCCAAAGGAGTTCCCATCCCGCACCGCAACGTGATGCGCCTGTTCGCGGCGTCCCGTGAGTGGTTCACCTTCACCGCCGACGACTGCTGGCCACTGCTGCACTCGTATGCCTTCGACTTCTCCGTGTGGGAGATGTGGGGAGCCCTGCTCTACGGCGGGCGGCTCGTCACCGTCCCGGAGGATGTCGTCACCTCGCCCGCGGACCTCGCGGAGCTGTTGGTCGACGAAGGTGTCACCGTGCTGAACCAGACACCGTCGGCCTTCGGCCATCTGGTAGATGCACTCGACTCCGAAGGTGCGCGGGAGCGACTTCGCCTGCGCTACGTCGTCTTCGGCGGGGAGGCACTCGATCCTGCCGTTCTGCGTTCCTGGTTCGCCGCGGGCTCGCCTGGTGACACCGAACTGATCAACATGTACGGAATCACCGAGACCACCGTGCATGTCACGGCAGCTCGGGTCACCACTCCCGATTCCGTCGACATCGGGGTCCCCCTCGGCGATCTGCGCACCTACGTCCTCGGACCGGGGCTGCGTCCGGTACCGCCGGGCATCACCGGAGAAATCTATGTGTCGGGGCCCGGTGTGTCACCGGGATATCTCGGCCGTCGCGGGCTGACCGCAAGCAGGTTCGTCGCCGACCCGTTCGTGCCGGGCGGGCAACGGATGTACCGCACAGGCGATCTCGCGCGCTACGACGCCAGCGGTTCCCTCGACTACCGCGGCCGGATCGACGACCAGATCCAATTGCGTGGGTACCGCGTCGAACTCGGCGAGATCACGGCCGCGATGACCGCGGTGTCCGGGGTGCGTGCCGCCGTCGCCACCGTGTATGCACCGAAGTCCGGGGACGACAGGATCGTCGGGTATGTCGTGCCCGAACCCGGGACCGATCCGGACGACATCGAGGACGCGGTGCGGGGGCACCTGATACGCACGCTCCCGGGGTACATGACACCGTCCACGCTGATGCTTCTCGATCGGTTGCCGCTGACGTCCCACGGCAAGGTCGACAAAGCTGCACTGCCGGTTCCGCGCTGGCGTGGGGCATCCGCCGACGGTCCCCTCACGGACACCGAACACCGCATCCTTCCCCTGTTCACCGCTGTGCTCGGGGCCGAGCAGATCGGCATTCACGACGACTTCTTCACTCTGGGCGGCAGCTCCCTGCTGGCGGCCGCCCTGGTGTCGTCGATCAGTGCGGAACTCGGTGTCGCGCTGCGTGTCGCGACAATCTTCGACAATCCCACCGTGGCCGCAGTGGCCGCGCGCGTCGACGAGACCGGGAGAACGGGCACCGCCTCCGGCCCCCGGTCCCGGAAAATCCCCGAGGGCACGGCTGTGCCATTGTCTCCTGCCCAGGAACGGCTCTGGTTCCTCGACAGCGCCGCGGGCGGCGGAACCTACCTCCTCGGCCTGGCAGTGGACTTCGACGTCGCACCGGATCCCGACGCTCTCGCCCTTGCATTCACGGACGTCGTCACCAGGCATCAGTCGCTGCGTACGGTCTTTCCCCTCGTCGACTCCGTTCCGCAGCAGGTGGTGTTGCCCGCCGAGCAGTCGAAGGTCCGCCTCGAACGGGTCGGCAACATCGGCAACATCGAAGCCCACGTCTCGGCAATGACCACGGTGGGCCTCGGACTGGCCGAGCAACCACCGCTGCGTGCCGTCCTGTACGAACCGCAGCACACCCTCGTCCTGTTGATTCATCACATCATCGGGGACGAGTGGTCGCAGTCGAAACTGCTCGGCGACCTGGCCTTCGCCTACAACGCCCGCCGCGCCGGCCGCCCGCCGGTGTTCGAACCTCTCCCCCTGCAGTATCCGGATGTCGCGGTCTGGCAGCGCGAACGTGCCTCCGGCGGCCGGCTCGACTACTGGGAGAAGCAACTCGCAGGGCTCCCGCTGGAACTCGGCTGGCGCACGGACCGGCCGCGCCCAGCGCTGCCGACCCATCGCGGTGCCAGCGTGCACCGCACCTTGCCGCCGTCGCTGCACGCCGCGATCGAAGCGCTCGCGGCGGAGCGGCGCGCCAGTTTCTTCATGATCGTCCACGCCGCAGTCGCGGTGCTGCTGGAGCGACTCGGTGCCGGTGAAGACATCGCACTGGGCGTCCCCGTAGCCGGCCGCAGCCACCCCGACCTCGACGGCATGGTGGGCTGCTTCGTCAACACCGTCGTCCTTCGCACCGATGTGTCGGGGGCTCCCACATTCGACGAGCTGCTCGACCGCGTGCGGAGGGTCGACCTCGAGGCGGTCGACCACTCCGACGTCCCTTTCAACCGCATCGTCGAACTGGTCAACCCACCACGGTCCAGCGCCCGCCATCCGCTCTTCCAGGTGATGCTGTCGCACTGGAAGGACGACGGTTCACTGCAGCGGTTCGACGGCGCGGAATCGTCGGTGCGGATGCTCGACGCCACGTCCGCGAAATTCGACCTGTCACTTCGCTTCCAGGAACACGCCGGTCAGGGTGGGGTCGACGTGACCATCGAGTACTCCACCGAACTGTTCGACGACGCGACCGTCGATTCGCTGGCCGATCGCCTCGCCGTGGTGATCGAGCGACTCGTTGCAGGTCATGACGAATCCATCGCAAGACTCGACATCCTCACCGACGTCGAGCGTGCGCAGGTGCTCGGCACGTGGTCACACCGGGGCCACAGCATCGAGGCCCGCACGTTCGACGAGTACTTCTCCGCGCAGGTGGCCCGCACGCCGGACGCCGAGGCTCTCGCCGTGGGAGGCGGTGTCCGGCCGGCGACGTCCCTTTCGTACGGCGAGCTCGACGCGCGTGCGAATATGCTTGCACGGCTGTTGATTGCGCGTGGTGCCGGACCGGGAGACGTGGTCGCCCTCGCGCTCGACCGATCAGCCGAGTTGATCGTCGCCGTTCTCGCCGTGCTGAAGAGCGGTGCCGCCTACCTACCGATCGACCCCACGTATCCGGCGGACCGGATCGCGCACATGCTCGCCGACGGCTCCCCGGTCGCCGTCGTCACCTCGTCCGTCGGGGTACCGGATCGCAGCGCGCTGGGCACCGGCGTTCCGCTGATCGACCTGGACGACCCCGAGGTTGGGACGCTTCTGTCCGCGCACCCCGCCGTACCTGTCACGGACCGTGATCGCACCCGACCACTGCGACTCGATGACGCGGCGTACCTGATCTATACGTCCGGTTCGACGGGTGTGCCGAAGGGCGTCGTGGTTCCGCATCGCGGTATCGCGGACCTGTTGTCGTTGCAGTCGGACGTGATCGGGATGGACTCCACGACCCGGGCACTGCACTTCTCCTCGATCAGTTTCGATCTCGCGTTCTGGCAGATCATGTGGGGACTGCTGTCGGGCGGAACCCTGGTGGTCGCCACGGACGCAGACCGTGTCCCGGGTGAACCGCTCGCGCGCGTCATCCGCGACCACCGCGTGAACTTCGTGGGTGTCCCCCCATCTTTCGCGGCCGCGTTCCCGCCCGAGCACTCGATCCCCGACGGAGTCGATCTCATGCTCGGTGCCGAGAAACTCCCTGCCCAGCTGATCGAGCGGTATGCGCCCGGCCGGCGGCTTTTCAACGCCTACGGTCCCACCGAGTGCACGGTCAATGCCACGCTGGCCCTGGTGCGGCCGGGACACGAGGGCCCGGTACCGATCGGCGTCATCGATCCGGGTAAGCATGCGTACGTATTGGATTCGGGATTGCGGCCGGTGCCACCCGGGGTCTCCGGTGAGCTGTACCTTGCCGGAGCCAGCGTCACCCAGGGCTATCGTCACCAGAGCACCAAGACCGCCGAACGATTCGTCGCCGACCCGTTCGGAGACCCCGGCACCCGCATGTACCGGACATCGGACGTGGTGTGGTGGGGCCGGGACGGGCAGATCTACTTCACCGGCCGCGCCGACACGCAGGTCAAGGTGCGGGGGTTCCGCATCGAACTCAACGAGATCGAGTCGGTGCTCGCCGGCGACCCGGACGTCGAGCACGTCGTAGTCGTGGTGCGTGAGGACCGGCCCGGTGATCAACGCCTGGTCGCGTATGCCACGTCCGTTCCCGGCGGCCGCATCGACCCCGACCAACTGCACCGCCGTGCCGCCAGCCGACTGCCCGACTACATGATTCCCGCGGCATTCATTGCGGTCGAGGAGTTTCCGACCCTCCCGAACGGCAAGCTCGACCAATCGTCGTTACCCGTCCCGCACCTGTCGTTGCAGGTGTCCGAGCGCGGTCCGCGCACGGCACGCGAGGAAGTACTGTGCCAGTTGTTCGCCGAGGCGCTCGGTCTCGAGCGAGTCGGTATCGACGACAGCTTCTTCGACCTCGGTGGCCACTCGCTGATGGCCGCGGGGCTGATGAGTGAAGTCTCGAAGCGACTGTCCGTGACCGCGACGGTGGCGTCATTGTTCGCCGCGCCGACCGTCGCGCAACTTGCAGGCCGCCTCGACGACGATTCCGACGCCGACGCGCTCGCCGTCCTGCTGCCGTTCCGCACCGAGGGCTCCCGGCCGCCCGTGTTCTGCTTCCACCCTGCAGGCGGGATCAGCTGGGGGTATTCGGGACTGCTGCGGCACATCGACTCCGACTACCCGCTGTACGGGGTGCAGGCGTCGAACCTGTCGACCTCGTCCCGCCCACCCGAGTCCCTTCAGGACATGGCCGCCGAGTACCTCGAGCACATGCGCGCGGTGCAACCGACCGGGCCGTACCACCTCCTCGGCTGGTCGCTCGGCGGTGTGGTGGCACACGCCATCGCGGGCGCGCTCCAGGAGCAGGGTGACGAGCTGGGCATGCTGGTGATGCTCGACTCCTTCCCTTCCGACGCCTGGGCGTCCATGCCGACGGAGCAGGACGCGCTGGCCGCACTGCTGTACATGGTCGGGTACGACCCGGAACCGCTTCTCGCGGAGGGACTGACGAGGCAGCAGGTGATCGACATCCTCCGGGGCGAGGGCAGCGCTCTCGCCGGCATCAACGAGCACACCCCCGCTGCGATGATCGACAACTTCGCCAACGCCGTGCGCCTCGAGTCCGAGCCCTCGCAGATCGTCGTCGATTCCGACCTGCTCTTCTTCACGGCGGCACGCAATCCCGCCACTGCGGCCACGCACCGACTCTGGGAGCCCTTCGTGAACGGAACGATCGTCAATCACGACCTCGACTGTGAGCACAAGGACATGACCCAACCCCGCTGGATCGGGGAGGTCGGCACGGTGGTGAACGAGGCACTGGCCGCGTTCGGCTCACGCACCCCACACACCCATCAAGTAAGAGAACAGGGAGATCGATGACAACGTCCGGAAGATATTGGCACAGAGCCGGGATCGTGATGCTCGCGGCAACCGCTCTGCTGGCCGGTGCCTGCAGCGAGTCGACGTTCGACTCGAACGACTCGGCGGCTTTCGCCACCGGACAGGCCGATGCGTCGGCCTTCCCGGTGTCGATTTCGTCGGCACTGGGCACCGCCGAGATCACGGAAGCCCCCGAGCGTGTGATCACGCTCGGCTGGGGCAGCGAAGATGCCGCACTCTCGCTCGGCGTCGTTCCCGTCGCCGTCCAGAACATGAAGTCCGATACCGGAACCGATGACGGCCTCCTGCCGTGGTCACGCGCACGCCTCGAGGAACTCGACCCGAACGCCGAGCCCACCCTGCTGACGGCGTCGAGCAAGGAGATGCCGTACGAGCAGATTGCATCGCTAGATCCCGATGTCATCCTCGCCGTGCACTCGGGACTGAACCAGGAGCAGTTCGACAAGCTGTCGGCCATCGCGCCCACGGTGGCATATCCGGAACGACGCTGGGCGACCAGCTGGGAAGACCAGATCACCACCGTCGGAAAGGCTCTCGGACGGTCCGCGCAGGCCGAGGAACTGGTCACGAAGACGCAGGAGACGCTGGCCGAGCAGAAGTCGCAGCATCCCGAGTTCGCCGGCAAGACGGTGGCGTTCGGTAGCGGCACCGAGCCGGGCTCGTACAACTTCTATTTCGACACCGATCCGCGGCTGAAGATGCTCGTCAGTCTCGGGTTCACCGTCGACCCGCTCGCGCAGCAGCTTCGGGAGGACAGCGATCAGACCAAGTTCGCAGCTCCGGTCAGCCTCGAACTGCTGCCCACGTACAACCCGGATGTTCTCCTCGCGTGGTATCTGTCGCCGGAACTGCAGAACGAGGTGCAGTCGAACCCGCTGTTCGCCGGTCTGAAGTCGGTGCGCACCAACTCCTACATCGGCCTGACCGACCCGCCGCTGGTGTTCGCGTCGAGCTCACCGAACGTCCTGAGCATGCCGTGGCTGCTCGACAAGCTGGTTCCGCAGCTCTCGCAGGCCGCGAACAACGTCTCGACCAGCTAGTTCCCCCACAGCGTCACTGTGCCGCCGCCGAGAGGTCTTCGGCGGCGGCACTGCTGTAGGTGCGCAGTCCCTTCAGGACGAGCGCCAGGACGGCGAGCACGGCGATGCCGCCGGCGCCGTAGAGCAGGAACGCTTCCCGCGGACCGACTGCGGCACCGACGGCACCGGCGACGAGTGCTCCCGCTGCCGAACCGGTGGAGATCTGCGCCCCCCACACACCGGCGACGCGGCCCCGGTATTCCTCCGGCGTCTCGGTCTGGATCACGGCGTAGCGCAGGATGTCGCCGACTACCCGCCCGAATCCGTGTGCGGCCAGGCCGAGGAACGTGACGGCGAACATCGGCACGGCGCCCACGCCCACCAGGCCTCCCGCTGCGATCATCGCGGCCAAGAACACTACGAGTCCGCCTCGACGGGCCGTCCCGGTCCAGCCGCTGGTGAGCGATCCGGTGAGCGCGCCCACGGCGGGGGCGCTGTAGAGGAAGCCGGTTGCGGCGGGACCGGTGTGGAGCACCTCGCTCGCATAGGCGGGCAGCAGAACGTTCCATCCCGTCAGCATCATCGCGCAGATGCCCACGAGCAGAGTGCCGCCCACCACGGAATCCTTGGCGGCGTAGGTGAACCCGCTGGCGATCGAACGCAGGGGGCCCTCGGTGTTCTTGACAGGTGGTGGCAGCGAAGGCAACCGGGCGATGCAGTAGGCCGTGATCGCCGAGGAGACAGCGGCGAGCACGTAATTGGTGCCCACCGACGTGGTCGCGATGATCACGCCGCCGATCGCCGGCGACGCGACGGTGCCGAGGTCGGCCATGACCGTCATCAGTGCCCCAGCGGCCGCCATCTTGTCCTTCGGCAGCAGCGACGGGATCACGGCCATCAGAGCCGTCGACGAGATCCCGCCTGCCAGTCCCTCGATCACGCCACACAGGTAGATCACCCACAGCTGCGGCGTCGGCAGAAACGCGTTGACCGCCAGGATCGCGAAAGCGATACCCGCACTGGCTCGCGCGAGGGCGATCACGGGTCGCCGGTCGTACCTGTCCGCGATCACTCCACCGAACAACGTTCCGATGAACACCGACGACCCCACGACGATGCTGGCCGCGCCGACCGAGAGTGTGGAACCGGTCATGTCGTACACCTGGAGCGGCACCGCCACGAGCAGCAGGCCCAGTCCGAAGATCGAAATGGTACGGGCAACGAAGATGTACCGGAATTCGCGACTCGTCCGTAGCGGTGTCAAGTCGATTGCGTACCTCGAGAATCCAGCCATCGTCATCCATTCACACTCGGTCGCAGCAGTTCGCTATTCCCGCTCGCGGAAGCGACGAACTATGCTTAGGCTTCACTAACCCAGCAACCTACCCCATGTCGCCGAAGACGCTCAACGAGTCGAGTTCCGAGCGACGAACCGGAGGGAAACCCGTGAGCTCTGCCCCGAAGACCGCACTCAGCCGGAACCGGATTCGCGAGGACGTCGCCGACGTGCTCGGCGTTCCGGTGACCGAACTGGACGATTCGGCGAACCTCCTCGACGAGGGCATGGACTCGGTGCGCGTCATGGCGCTGGTGGAGCGGTGGCGGACGGCCGGCGCCTCCGTCGATCTCGTGGACCTCGTCGGCGAGCCGACCCTCGACGCCTGGTTCGACGTCACTGCGGCCCGATGAGCGCGCCCCGCCTCCCACTTGTTCTGCAGGTCGCCGACATTCGCCCGGTCACCCCACGGATGACGTGCGTCCGGTTCGCCGGGACGGAGGTACTCGACTACGCCGCGGGATCGTGTGTACCCAACATCAAGTTGTGCTTTCCGCATCCCGTGCACGGACTGCTACTCCCTGATCCCGACGTGAGCGGCCGCTACCAGTGGCCGGAGCCCGAGGGACGGCAACTGGTACGCACGTACACGGTGCGGCGGCTCAGCCGGGAGAACGCCGAACTGGACGTGCATTTCGTCGACCACGGCGATGACGGTGTCGCTGCAGAGTGGCTCCGGAGCGCCGCGCCCGGTGATCGGCTGGGTGTGCTCGGCGGCGGCGGTAAATCGATCCGTCCCGCGCAGTGGTACCTGCTGGCGGGCGACGAGTCGGCACTTCCCGCCATCGCGGCCATCCTCGAGGACCTGCCCGCCGATGCGTCGGGACGGGTGCTGATCGACGTCGCCGACGAGCACGAGCGCCAGGATCTACGTCATCCAGCCGGAGTCGAGGTGGAATGGCTGTACCGCCGCGGCGGTGCCAGTCGCCTCGCCGACACGGTCCGTGCCGCTGTCCTGCCCGCCGACCGGTCCACGGTGTTCGCGTGGGTGGGTGCCGAATCCGCTACGGTCCGCGAACTCCGCCGATACCTGCGCACCGAGGTCGGGCTCGATCGGTCCCAGGTGCTGCTCATCGGGTACTGGCACCGCGGCATGTCCGAATCGGCGTACAAGGCGGCCGCCGACAACGACCGTGACCCGGCCGAGTCCTCGAGTCGACCCGGCATTTCCCGGACGACCGCCTAGGCTTGACCCGGCTGGTCGGGTGCGGGTCGACCGGTGTCGACACGGGAGGACGCGAGGGGCAATGGCACACGAGACGAGCGGGTCCGGCAAGACGAGCGTGCTTCGGACACCACGCTTCTGGATCGCACCACTGTTGCTGGTGTCGATCGTCATGTCGCTGTTGGCCGCGCTGTACATGGGCGGCATGCTCGACCCCACCAAGAATCTCGACCATTTCCCGATAGCGCTGGTCAACCAGGACGAGGGTGACACGCTGCCCGGCTCGACTCCGCCCCAGCAGCAGAACCTCGGCGACCAGATCGAGGCGGGGCTGATCGAGGGTGTCGACCCCGAGAAGGTGGAACTCCGGCGAATCGGAATCGCCGAGGCGCAGTCGAAACTCGACAACGGTGACCTCTACGGTGCCATCGTCATTCCGAGCGACTTCACGAAACGCACGTTCATCCTGGCTCAGGCGAGTGTGATTCCCGGTGACGTGGAGCGGCCCGTCATCACCATCTACACCAATCCGCGGGCAGGAACGATCAGCGCGAATCTGGTGTCGAACATCGGTCAGATGGCGATGGACAAAGCCAATCAGACGATGGGCGAGCAACTCACCGCCCAGGTGACGCAGCAACTCGCGGCTACCGCACCCGATGCCCAGCTGTCGGGTGCCAGCCGGCTCGTCCTCACCGACCCCATCGACGTCCGGACCGTCGCCCACAACCCGCTGCCCGAAGGCACCGGATACGGTCTGGCGGCGTTCTACTACGCCCTGCTCCTCGTCCTTGCGGGATTCACCGGCGCCACCATCGCGAGCACTCTCGTCGACGGCATGCTGGGATTCACCCCCACGGAGGTCGGGCCGCTGTACCTGCACAACGAGGCAGTGCCGATTTCGCGTTTCAACACCTTGCTGGTCAAGTGGGCCCTCATGACACTGCTCGCGGGAATCGTTTCCGGGCTGTACTTGTGGATCAGCTCGGCCCTGGGGCTGCCGATCACCGACCCGCTGGCCCTGTGGGAGTACGGCGCTTTCGCCATCGCCGCTGTGGGTATCACGGCAATGTCGGTGATGGCCGCGTTCGGCAATCTCGGACTGCTCATCAATCTGATGATCTTCGTCGTCCTCGCGCTGCCCTCCTCGGGAGGAACCATCCCACTCGAGGCTGCACCACGGTTGTACACCTGGCTCGGCGAATTCGAGCCGATGCACCAGATCTACATCGGGGTGCGCGCCATCCTGTTCTTCGGCGCGAAGGGCGACGCAGGACTCATCCATGCAGTGTGGATGACCGCCGGAGGTCTGCTCATCGGCCTGATCTTCGGGGCCGTCGTCACCCGTTTCTACGACCGTAAGGGACTGCATCGCCGGCACAAGGCACCGAACGCACTCGAAACGGTGGACGTGGCCGGAGCGTAGATCAGGCGGACGAACTCGACCAATACGTTCCGAACTGTTCGTACCAGGGATGCGGGGCCGGCGCGGCCGCCAGGATCCTTTCGACGAACTGATCGGGATCGCCGAGTTCGGACACTCTGACTCCCCGAGCCTTGTAGTCGGCGAATGTGGAGTGGAGTCCGGCGATCACCTTGTCGGTGACCGACCGCTCGAACTCCTCGATGGTTGCCATCGGATGCGCCTCCTTCCGGCGAGAAGCATCTTGCCCCAGTGTACTGCCCTACCTGCGGGTTTCCTCGCTGCCGACGGGGGCGTCCCGGCCTGTCGGAGGCGGGGAGCAGACTGGGCCCGTGAGAGTGGTGATGGTTCCGGACGCCGATGGTGGTGCGACGACGATCCGCACCGATCCGGCCGGAGTTCCGCTCGAGTCGCCACGACATCACTCCAACGCCGCGGGTGCGGTGCGCGACATCGAAGCCGCCGGTCATCCCCGCTGGATCTGGACCGGCACCGCGGCCGTCTACCCTTCGTTGCTGCGGGCCGGAATACGGGTGGGGCGTTGTCACGACCTCGCCCTCACCCACGCGATCCTGAGCATGCGCGACGGGGTTCCGGCGCCACCCGCCGAGGAACCGCTCACCGACGATCGTCTCGGTCTGTTCGACACCACACCGGTCGCCGATCCTGAACAGGTGGTCGCCGACTTCGCTGCACAACGGAAGACGATCGGCACCGATTCCCGGCTGGATCTTCTGGTGGCGGCGGAGTCGGCGGGCGCGCTCGCCGCCGCGGAAATGGGCTTCGACGGATTACCCTTCTCGGCTCCCGCCCACGAGGCGTTCCTCGAAGCCGCACTGGGACCACGCCCGGTGGGGTACGACCTTCCCCAGCGCATCCAGACAGTGTCCGGCGAGATCGGTGCGGCGTTCGGCCGCAGCATCAACCCGGCGTCCCATGTGGAGGTAGTCGACGCCTTCCGCCGCGAAGGCATCGAACTGGTGTCGACGCGCAAGCATCTGCTGCGCGAGATCGACCATCCCGCCGTGCCCCTCCTCCTGCGTCACCGTGACCTGTCGAAGTTGTTCAGCACCAACGGCTGGCAGTGGCTCGACAGCTGGGTCCGCGACAACCGCTTCCGGCCGGTCTACGTGCCCGGTGGTGTGGTATCCGGCCGCTGGGCGAGTCGTGGTGGCGGGGCGCTGCAGATTCCGAAGCCGCTCCGGTCGAGCGTGATCGCCGACCCGGGTCACACCTTCGTCATCGCCGACGCCGGTCAGCTGGAGCCCCGCATTCTGGCGGCCATGTCGGGAGACCCGCGCATGGTGGCTGCGGCGGGCGCGGATGACCTGTATGCCCCGGTAGCCGCAGAGACGTTCGACGGTGACCGCGCCAAGGCCAAGGTGGCGATCCTCGGTGTTCTGTACGGTGCCACGGCGGGTGAGGCCCGTTCGCTACTCACCCTGCTGCGCACACGTTTCCCTGTCGCAGTCGAGTACGTGGAGAAGGCTGCCCGGGCAGGCGAACGGGGTGAGGTGGTGCGTTCGTGGCTCGGCCGGGCCTGCCCACCGCCCGCATCCGATTTCTGGTCACACGGTGACGCCCGTTCGCGTGGGCGGTTCACGCGCAATTTCGTCGTGCAGGCCACCGCCGCCGAATGGGCGCTCTGTGTGCTGGCCGATCTGCGACGCCGGCTCGCCGACGATTCCGACAGCGAGCTCGTCTTCTTCCAGCACGACGAGGTGATGGTGCACACCCGGAACCCGGAGACGGCTACCCGGCACGTTCTCGGAGCCGTCGACGTGGCCACCCGCCTGCTCTTCGGGGACACCCGGGTGCGGTTCCCCATGGACGTGGCAGTGCGGGACTGCTACGGCGAGAGTTCTATCGAGTCCTGACCACACCAATTTCCGGTGTCGCCGACGGGCCACGCGTGGTGTACTGGGACCCATTGCTGGTGGGGGCGGCGAAGGAGAACCCATGACCAAGTTGGATTCGACGGGCGCGAGCACAAGCGGTGAGGCGCCGCGCAAATTCCGCTGGCCCGCGTTCACCATCGTGGCCATCGCGATCATCGCCTTCTTCGCGGGGGGATTCGGTGGGTCGTTCCAGGGAAAGCTGACCGAGGTTCAGAAGAACGACAACGCCGCCTACCTGTCGAGTACCGCAGAGTCGACCGTCGTCACCAACGAGTCGTCGAAGTTCCTCACAGTGGAGACGATTCCCGGCTTCGTACTGTTTCACCGCGACTCGGCACTCACCGATCAGGACAAGGCTGCCATCGCGCAGGCCGGCGAGGACATTGCCGCCGTCGAGGGCGTCGATGCGGAGGGGATGTCGCAACCCCAGTACTCCGAGGACGGCACCACGGCGTCGATTTTCGTTCCCCTCGTCGCAAAGGAGAACGGCACTGCCGTCGCCGGTGACGTGCTCGCCACCACGGAACAGGATGTGCTCACCGCAGCCGAGAACGCGGCCGTCGGGCTCGAGGTGCTCCCCGCGGGGCCCGGCGGTCTACTCGTGGCCTTCATCGATGCGTTCGCCGGGCTCGACGGCGCCCTACTCGGTGCCGCCCTGCTCGTCGTCGTCCTGATCCTGCTGGTGGTGTATCGATCCCCGGTGCTGTGGTTCTTCCCGCTGTTCTCGGCGCTACTCGCCCTGGGCCTGGCGTCGATGGTGATCTACTTCCTCGCGAAGGCGGAGGTGCTCACGCTCACCGGTCAGAGCCAAGGCATTCTCTTCGTCCTGGTCATCGGTGCGGGCACCGACTATGCCCTGCTCCTGATCTCTCGGTATCGAGAGGAGCTCCATTTCTATCCCAGCCGGTTCGACGCGATGGCCAAGGCCTGGCGGGAGTCGGCTCCCGCCATCACGGCGTCCGCGGTCACCGTCATCCTGGGCCTGCTGTGCCTGACTTTCTCGGAGCTCAATTCCAACAAGAGCCTCGGTCCCGTTGCTGCCATCGGCATCGCCTGCACGTATCTGGTGATGATGAGCTTCCTGCCGGTGGCTCTGGCCACCGCCGGTCGGTGGGTGTTCTGGCCACGCAAGCCTCGGGTGGACGAGGCAGCGGATCTCACCACGCACGGTCTGTGGGGCAAGATCGCCGCCCAGGTCGGCAGCAAGGACCGGCCGTTCTGGATCGGTACGACAGTGCTGTTGGCCGCACTGTTCCTGGTGGGCATCGGCAGTTTGAAGACGGAGGGGCTGACGTCCTCCGAGAGCTTCACAAACCGCCCGGACGCCGTCGTCGGGCAGGAACTCTACGACTCCAAGTTCGATCCGGGCGCCGGCGCGCCGGCCGTCATCCTGACCAACGCCGCCCAGACGCAGGCGGTCATCGACGCGGTCAGCGCTGTCGACGGGGTATCGAAGGAGCCCGGCGCCGTGTGTCCACAGGTCGACGTGGCGAAGCTGTCCGCACTGGTCAAGGCGAACCCCGAGGCGGTGGCGTCAGCCGCAGCAGGACAGACGGGCTGCCCGCCCGACTTCCTCACCGCGGCGCCGATCGACGGTCGCATGGTGGTCAACGCGACTCTCGCCGACTCGTACGATTCCCCGGAGGCCCTGGCGACCGTGGAGCGACTACGTGAGACGGTGCACGCAATTCCCGGCGCCGACGGCTTGGTCGGTGGAGGCACCGCAACCACCCTCGACGTGCAGACGGCGTCTGTGCACGACCGGAACCTGATCATCCCCATCGTGCTCGTCGTGATCTTCCTGGTGCTGGCCGTGCTCCTGCGCGCACTGCTGGCACCGGTCATCCTCATCGCCACGGTGGTGTTGTCCTTCGCCGCGACTCTGGGCGTGTGCGGATTCTTCTTCACGCACGTGTTCCACTTCGCCAACGCCGATCCGGCGTTCCCGCTGTTCGCCTTCGTGTTCCTCGTGGCACTGGGCATCGACTACAACATCTTCCTGATGACCCGTGTGCGCGAGGAAACCCAGGAGCACGGCACACGGTCGGGCGTGTTGCGCGGACTGGCGGTCACCGGTGGCGTGATCACGTCGGCCGGTGTCGTCCTCGCAGCAACGTTCGCGGTGCTGGGTGTGCTACCTCTGGTGTTCCTCGCCGAGGTCGGTTTCGCGGTGGCCTTCGGCGTGCTCCTCGACACGATCATCGTGCGCAGCATCCTCGTTCCCGCCCTCTCACACGACATCGGCAAGAAGATCTGGTGGCCGTCCGATTTGGCACAGGCAAAGGACTAGGGTGTTGAAAACGAAGGGCTAGAACGCCTCTGCAGTCCAGAGGTGGAAGAGGGCATACGCACGCCACGGCCGCCACGCCTCGGCGAGAGCGGCAGCTTCGCTGCCCTTACCCACGCCGAGTGCCCGCCTGAGAACGAGGTCGTCGGCAGGAAACGCGTCCGGGTCGCCGAGCACTCGCACCGTCAGATAGTCCGCCGTCCACGGTCCGATTCCGGGCAGCGCGAGTACACCGGCCCGGAACTTCGCCGGTTCGGTGTCGGCGTCGAGCCGCAACCCGTCCGCGGCGGCGTGCGCAAGCGCATGCACAGTGCGTGCCCGGGCGCCGGTCACACCGATCGCGGAACGCAACTCCTCCGGCGATCGATCGGCCAGTACCTCGGGTGCGGGAAACGCACGGAACTCGCCGTGCACCGGTCGCCCGTAGGCAGCGACCAACCGGGCACCGAACGTCCGCGCTGCGGCGAGCGACACCTGCTGGCCCAGCACGGTAAGGACTGCGGTCTCGAAGCCGTCGACGCTGCCCAGCCGGCGGAGTCCCGGCCGCAAGGTCACCAGCGAAGCGAGTTCCGGGTGCCGGACGAGTGCGGCGTCGATGACCAGCGGGTCTGCGTCCAAATCGAGCCAGCGGCGCACGATATCGGTCAACTCCCCGATATCGGCGGAATGTGCCGGGACGATGTGGGTCTCGACATGCCGTTTCTCGGGGCGGACGACAACGGTCACCAGGGCGGGTCCGTGCGCGGCGTTCACCACGCGTGTGTGGGCGCCGGTGTCGGGATCGTGCCGCTCGAGACCGGCGATGGTGTGGGCTCGCAGTGCACTCCACAGCGGAGCGTGGGTGAAGGGGTCGCGGTAGGGCAGGAGAACCCTCACGCTGCGGCTTCCAACGTCAGTAGCAGGGACTTCGCTGCGGCCCCGCCCACGTACTGGCCGAGGCTGCCGTCGCTGCGCACCACTCGGTGGCAAGGCACCACCACTGGCAGAGGGTTTGTCGCGCAGGCGGTTCCGACGGCCCGCACGGCGCGGGGACTGCCCGCAGCGGCCGCGACGGTGGCGTAGCTCCACGTCTGGCCGTAGTGGATCTCGGGTAGGTGGGTGAGCACCTCCCGCCGGAAGCCCTTGGCCAGGCGGAAGTCGAGCGGGACGTCGAACGACGTGCGTTCCCCCCGGAAGTACTCCTCGAGTTCGCGGGCCACCGCGTCCAGCCGGGCCGGCGCGCGGAGTATCCGGGGACTGATGTGCTCGGCGAGTCTCTGCAACACGGCATCGTGGCCCTCGCCGGCGAAGGCGACACGCACCAGGCCACGGTCGGTCGCGGCCAGGAGCAGCGAACCGACAGGACTGTCCACGGTCCGGTACGCGACGTCGAGGAGTCCGGCGTCGTCGGCGGCGGCGGCGAGCCGGGTGCGGAGTCGTCGTTCGACATCGGAATCCGATACCGACAAGGCGTCGATGATGTCCGGAATGGTGTTCATCCTCTTTCTCCACTCACTCTTTCTCCCAGCATCGAGATCGAGCGGGACCTACGCAGGGCCGCAATACCGTCGGCCGCGGCGCGTCTGGCAGCGTCCGGCGAGTTGCCGAGAATCACCGCGATGTCGGCGTAGGGCAATCCTGCCAAGTAGCGGTAGGCCACGGCTGCGCGTTGTTTCATGGGCAAGGCACCCACCGCCTCCCACAATTCGGGGTCGCCGCTTCCGGGCAGCCCGCGGTCGGTGGTCTGCTCGGGAACGTGATCCGTGGGAACGGCCCGGCGTTCCCGGGCCCGAATGTGATCGAGCGCCTTGCGGTGCGCGATGGTCACGAGCCAGGCCTCGACGTTACTTTCAGGCCGCAGATCGGGATACGCGCGCATGGCGGCGAGAAACGTGTCCGACCAGGCGTCTTCGGCGTCGACCGGGCCGACCACCGCCCGGCAGACCCGCAACACCGTGGGGCCGTGCTCGGCCACGATCTGCTCGAACGGAATCAGGCCCATCGGCTCAGCCGGATTCCCGCCCGTTCCGCTTCGCGGGTCAGCAGGAAACGCTTGCGGTCGAGCCCTCCCGCATACCCCGTGAGGCTGCCGTCGGTTCCGACGACCCGGTGGCACGGAACGATGATGCTGATGGGATTCTTGCCGTTCGCCGCGGCCACCGCCCGGATGGCCGTGGGACTCCCGAGCGCCGCCGCCAATTCCCGGTACGTCCACGTCTGCCCGTACGGGATGGTCCGCAGCGTGTCCCATACCCGCTGTTGAAACGGTGTGCCGCGGGCGGCGAGAGGCAGCGTGAACTCGGTGCGTCCACCGTCGAAGTACTCGGTGAGTTGTGTCGCGGCAGCCTCGAAACCCCCGTCGCCGCGTTCACCGAAAGTCGCGACATCGGGCTGATGCCGATGTTCGGCCATGTAGATGCCGCTGAGAACCCCGTCCACGCTGACCAGCGTGAGGGGACCGATCGGGGAATCGATGACGGTGTGTGCTGCTCGTTCGGCATTCACGGGAACAATCCTTCCAGGTGTGCTGACCTCTGACAGGTAGACGCCTGGTAACGCCGAAACGTGAGATCACCCCGATGCCCCATTCTCGCGGGGCCGTCGTGAGACGGCCCCGCGAGGGCATCAGGCAGGATGTGGGAATGGCTCTCGCATTCCCCAGCCCCGACGACCTCGTGCGCACCGCCACGGGTATGGCCCGCTGGTCGATGGACACCGCTGGTTTCGCTGCCTCACTCCCCGATCGAGTCGCCGCGCTGCTCGACCGAGTGGAGGTGCTCATCACCCGGATCGAGACAATCAGCGAACGCGCCGAAATGGCCGTCGCCAAGGCGAACGAGGTAGCCGACCGAGCCGCGACCGTGGTCACCTCG
The DNA here is from genome assembly GCF_003130705.1 of Rhodococcus oxybenzonivorans. Lineage (NCBI taxonomy): Bacteria > Bacillati > Actinomycetota > Actinomycetes > Mycobacteriales > Nocardiaceae > Rhodococcus > Rhodococcus oxybenzonivorans. The sequence continues at coordinate 5,846,171 of NZ_CP021354.1, forward strand.
AGCACGGAGGTGTCCACCTCGGCTCAGACCCTGATCGGCCTGTACGAGCCGCTCGCAACCAAGGCGGCGCCGATGGCGGCACGGTTCGTCGACGACCTGTCGGAGGACGAGATTCATGCGGCGATCGGGTTGGTGAATCATCTTCCCGAGCTGACACTGCGTATGGAGGGGTTGCTGCCCATCCTCGCCAGCCTCGACACGGTGTCCCCGGAGATTCACCTGCTCCTCGAGGAAGTGCAGGGTGTGCGTCAGGCGATCCAGGGCGTTCCCGGCTTCAGATTCTTCCGTAAGCGCGGCGAAGCGAAAGAGGACGACGAGGTCTGACGTCTACTCAAGCCCGGTACCCGTCCGTTCCCGCGCGCCCGACGACGATCTTGGGCACCACCGCGCGGGACGACAGTCGCAGCAGCGCATCGACCAGTTCGACGATGTCGTTTACCTCGATCATCGACTCCGGCGGAATCTTGTCGTGGGTCCACGCGGACATGTCGGTGTCGACGAACGCGGGAGCCAGGGCGGTAGCGGACACTCCGTTGCCCGACTCCTCCACGTTCAGTGTCTCGACCAGTGACATCAGGGCGGCTTTGGTGGCCCCGTAGACGGCCAGTCCCGCTTCGGCGTAGACGCCGGTGATCGAGGCCAAGGCGATGACCTTGGCGCCTTTCGCCGGATTCTCGGTCGCGGCGGTCCGGAGCATCGGCAGCGCCTGTTGCAGCAAGCTGAACGGGGCCCGCAGATTCACATCGACGCTCTTGGTGAAGCGGCGCATCGGAAACTCGCCGATCGGCCCGGCCGTCCCCACACCTGCGTTGAGCACCAACGCATTCAGTGAACCGAAGGTGTCGGCATGCGCGGTTACCACGCGGCCGGCGGAGGCTTCATCGGCGAGGTCGCCGGCCACGACGACCACCTCTTTCGCGCCGGCCGCGCGCAGCTCGGCTGCCACGACCTCGAGACGCTCGGCGTCACGAGCACTGAGGGTCAGCCCGTAGCCCGCTTCGGCGAGGCGGGTGGCGATACCGCGACCGATTCCGCGCGATGCTCCCGTGATCAGTGCAGACCTGCTCATGCGGACTTCCCCTTCAGTGCGCGCAGTCCGGCGTCGACGAGCGCGGGCACCGCCTCACCAGCCTTGTCGAATCCCTCGGCCGCCGTGGCACCCGCGCGGTACCGGTGGTGGATGCCCTGGGCAATGACGGCCAGTTTGAAATTGGCCAATGCCAGGTAGAAGTTCCAATTCTTCAGTTCGCGACCGGACGCCACGGTGTACCGCTGGGCCAGATCGTCGGCGGACGGCATCCGCGGACTCGTCCACGCCGCTGCTTCACCGAGCACGAGGTCGAAGGCGGGCGCGCGATAGACGCACATCAACGCGACGTCGGTGAGAGGGTCGCCGAGAGTCGAGAGTTCCCAGTCCACTACCGCCGCAACCTTGGTCACGTCTGCCGCCGACAGGATGGTGTTGTCGATCCGGTAGTCGCCGTGCACGATCGACGACTCCGACCGGTCGGGCACGGATTCCGCGAGAGCAGCGTGCAGACGATCGACGTCGGCCGAATCCTCGGTCTTGACCCTGGCCCACTGGCCCGCCCACAGCTTCACCTGCCGGGCGACGTATCCGTCGGGGCGCCCGAACTCTCCCAGGCCGACGGCCTGATAGTCCACGTTGTGCAGGTCACCGATCACCCGGACCAATTCGTCCACACAGGAGTCGATTTCGTTGTCGGACAGTACATCGAACTCCGACTGGGTGCGGATCACCTGTCCCGTGACGTGTTCGACGACGGTGAAGGGGGGCCCCCATCACGCTGTTGTCCTCACACAGCGCCACCGTGGCTGCGACGGGAACGCTCGTGCCCTGCAGCGCCGACGTGACCCGGTATTCGCGGGCCACGTCGTGCGCGGACGGTGTGAGCCCCGCGGTGGGCGGCCTTCGCAGCACCCACCGCGAGGAGTCGTCGAAAATTGTGTAGGTGAGGTTGGACTTTCCGCCGGAGATCAGTTCGGCCCGCAGTTCGCCGTCGAGCGAAACCTGCGACTCCGTCAGGAACTTCTCCAGGGCAACGAGGTCGAGCCCGCGATGCTCGGTCATGCCCCCGCCTCCCGCGCCGCTTTCTTCGCGGCACCGATGACGCGCTTGGCGATCGCCCAGCGATGTACCTCGGACGGGCCGTCGTACACCCGGAACGGACGCACCTCACGGGAGAGCCGTGCGAGCGGCAGATCGCCGGACACACCGAGACCACCACACATCTGGATCGAGCGGTCGACGATCCGGAAGATCGCCTCTGCGGCATAGGTCTTGGCGATGGACGTGGCGTTGCTCGCGTGCCCGCCCTGATCGAGTTCCCAGCACGCCTGTGTCAGCAACGCACGAGTAGCGGCAATGTCGATCTCGTTGTCCGCGACCATCTTCTGGACCATGCCCAGATCGCCCAGCTTGCCGCCGAACCCTTCACGCCGAGCGACGTGGGCCACCGCGACATCGTGACCGCGCCGCGCCGCACCGAGCCAGCGCATGACGTGCGTCATCCGGGCCGGGCCGAGCCGCACCTGCGCGTAGGCGAATCCCTCGTCCACCTCACCGAGCACACCGCTGTCGGGTATGAAGAGATCGTCGAAGAACACCTCGCAGTGGCCTCCGATCATCGCCCGGTCGAGCGTGTCGATGTGCCGGCCCACTTTCAGACCGGGCACGTCGGCTGGGGTGAGGAACATGGTGGCGCCGCCGCGATCGCCGGGCTGCCCCGACGTGCGCGCGAAAATGATGAAGAATCCGGCACCGTCGGCACCGGTGATGAAGTACTTGTGCCCGTTGATCTTCCACCCGCCGGGCACCTTCTCGGCCCTCGTGGTCAATGCCGACGGATCGGACCCGGCGCCCGGGGAGGGCTCGGTCATGGCGAAAGCCGACCGCACGTCACCGTGGGCAAGGGGAGCGAGGAACTGCTCCTTCTGCTCCGCACTGGCGATGTGCGCGAGCATGTGGACGTTGCCCTCGTCGGGCGCGCCGATGTTGAGGGCGATCGGGCCGAACAACGAGTAACCGGCTTCCTCGAAGACCGGGGCCCGGTCCGTCATGTTCAACCCGTGTCCGCCGTATTCGACGGGAGCGTGCGGGGCGAAGACACCGGCCTCCTTGGCGGCCTTCTGCAGCTCGACCCGCAGGGTGTCGCCACCTGCCGCGGTGATGTCGCCGCCGTGTTCGTCCTCGACAGGCAGCACCACCTCACGGGTGAACGCCCTGGTCTTCTCGACCAGCGCCGTCACCTCCGGCGCATAGGTCAGATCGATCGCCACCACTACCTCCAGTCAATACGAACACCCGGACCGACCGATCACTCGCTCGGTCGCATTGGAGTCGACGATCCCACAGGAACGTGACGTGGTCAAGACGTCAGTCGACAGCCCCTACCGTGCTACGAGCAATCACCAGATACCGTTCGACGATTTCGTCGGGCGACAACGGCCCGTCCTCGCGGTACCACGTGGCGACCGAGACACACATCGTCACGACAGCACGGCTCGCATCCTCCGGGAAGGGTGTCCGGAACAGGCCGGCTGCGACGCCGTCGCGCACGATGTCGTCGACCAGTTGCTGCTGCTCGTCCCGCAGGGCAATGTAAGCGTGCCTGCTGTCCGGCTCCATACTCCGCGTCTCCCGGGACGCCACGAAGGACTGTTCACGCCGATACATGTGAAAACGCAGCAGGGATTCAATCACCGCGTCGAACCGCTCGCCCGGAGTCGGCCCTGCCTCGGCGACGGCCGCGCGACTGCGGTCGAGCAGGTCACGCATCACCGCGTTGGTCAACCCCACGAGCAGTGCCTGCTTCGAGGGGTAGTGATGGTAAAGGCCGGGTACGGACAGTCCGGCACGGGCCGCGATCTCACGAATCGAGGCGCCGTCGTACCCTTTCTCGACGAACGCAGCCAGGGCGGCCGCCAAAACCTTGGACAACCCCTGGTCCGTGTATTCCCGCCACGAACTACCGGCCTCCGTGCCGTTAACCGTCATGGGACATACGGTAGAGCGTCCCCTCAGTAGTCGTCGTCCGAGTACACGATCAGCCCACGCAGGTTCTTCCCGTCGAGCATGTCCCGGTATCCGTCGTTGACCTGCTCGAGGCGATATGTCCGGGTCACCAACTCGTCGAGCTTCAGCGTTCCGTTGCGATAGAGGTCGAGGAGCGCTGGGATCTGCGACCTCGGGCCGACGCCGCCGAAGATGGCGCCCTGCAACCGCTTCTGCAGCAAGGTGAGCTCGAAGAGACTGAGGGTCACCTGCGTGTCTGCCGCGCTACCCATTCCCGTCACCACCACTTGGCCGCCCTTGCCGGTGATGCTCATCGCCGGCTGAATCATGTCGCCTTCGATCTCACCGACCGTGATGATCGTGACCTCGGCCATCCGCCCCCAGGTGATCTCGCCGATCGTCGGAGCCGCCTCCTCGACCGATGCGAACACATGGGTGGCACCGAATTCCTTCGCCTTCTGCCGCTTGAACTCCACCGGATCGATGGCGACGACGAAACGCGCGCCGGCACTGGCCGCGCCCTGCACCGAATTGATGCCGACACCACCGACGCCGATGACCACGACGGTGTCACCGACCTGCGTTCCACCGATCTGCGTGGCCGAGCCCCATCCGGTCGAGACGCCGCAGCCGAGGAGCGCCGCCTTGTCGAGAGGGATGTCGTTCTCGATCTTGATGACCGACGCCTCGCTCACCGTCACGTAGGGGGAGAAGGTGCCGAGCAGACACATCTGCAGAACAGGCTCACCGCCCAGGGTGACCCGGAAGGTCTTATCGGCGATCGCCTGCCCGGTGAGGAGACCGGCACCCTCGTCGCAGATGTTCTGCATGCCCTTCGCACAGGAACGGCATCGTCCGCACGCCGGGACGAAGGCGAGGACCACGTGGTCCCCTTCGGCAAGATTCGACACTCCTGGGCCCACCTTGGTCACCACGCCTGCGCCCTCGTGGCCGCCCAGGACCGGAAAGAAGGGCAGGGGCGTGGCCCCGGTCCGCAGGTGCTCATCCGAGTGACACAACCCTGATGCCGCCAGACGGATCTGCACCTCCCCCGAAACCGGATCGCCGAGTTCGATCTCCTCGATCTCCCAGGGCTGCCCGATGCCTTTGATGACCGCTGCTTTCGTCTTCACGCCGACTCCTCGAGAAGGAAATATGGCCTGGATCACACCTACGTCGGAGTCTGCCTGAACTGTTCTCGCCGTGCAGCAAAATCAGCCGCGCACGGACGGCCCAAGAAGGAAGGGGGACCCGGCGACGCCCTGCTTCGGTACCGGGAGTTCACTAGAGTTGAGCGAGGTCGCCCAGATCGACAGTCATTTCCGACAGAGAGCCAGGGACCACCCGATGATCCACGTCCGTCATTCCGCGGTAGCCGCCGTCCCCATCGACGTGGCGTTCACGTACATCGACGACTACAGGACAGTCCCCGACTGGATGTTCGGCGTGTCGGAGTTCCATCCCATCGGCGAATTCGATCAGGGATTGGGTTCGACGTTCGATGCGTCGATTCACATCGGCCCGACCACGCTGCGATCCCGCCTCGAGGTCACCGCATGGGAGAAGGATCGGGTGATCACGTTGGCATCGCTCGACGGCGCGGCCAACTCGTCGACATGGACGTTCGTGGCGCTCGGTCCGGACAAGACCGAACTCGGCGTCGACTTCGCGTACAAGCTCCCCGGAGGTTTGGCCGGCAAGGCCCTCGGGCTCATCGTCGAACCGTTCGTCGAGACGGCCGTGAAGAACACCGAGGCGACCTTGCGGCACAACCTCGAGGAGCTGTACGAGAAAGGCGACGCCGACGGCAGCTAGCGGCCCGGCAGGAAAGCGAGCCGACCGACCGTCGTTCCCTCGCCGAGTCGAGCGAGTCCGTCCGCTACCTCGCTGAGTCCGAGGCGTTCACTGATCATCGGCTTGATGTCACCGGCATCGGCCAACCGTGTCAGCTCTGCGTGGCACTCCCTGATCGCCGCGGGATCGTAGGCGTTGTAGAGACCCCAATGCAGTCCGATGATCGAGTAGTTCTTGATCAGCGCATGGTTGAGGCCGGGCGAGGGAATGGTGCCACTGGCGAAACCGATCACGACGATTCGGCCCTCGAACGCGATGCACTTCGTGGACTTGGCGTACGAGTCGCCACCCACCGGATCGAACACGACGTCCGCGCCCCGCCCCCCGGTGAAGTCCTTCACTGCGGCGACGAAGTCCTCACTGTGCCGGTCCACGACGAGATCGGCGCCGAGAGCCCGGGTGTACTCGGCCTTCTGCGGGCCGCCCACCACACCGATCACCTTTGCGCCGGCCGCCTTGCCCAACTGCACGGCCGCGCTACCCACTCCACCGGCTGCCGCCTGCACGAGAAGTGTCTCGCCCGCCCGCAGCTGTGTCCTGCGGTGGAGCGCGAACCACCCCGTCTGATACCCGATCGACAACGCCGACGCCTCCGCGTCGTCCAATGTGGCCGGTGCCGGGAAGGCCGTGGCCACCGACATCACGGCGAGCTCCGCGAAACCGCCGTTCGGCAGGCTGGGCATGCCGATCACCCGGTCACCGACCGCGAACTCGGTGACACCCTCACCGAGCGCCACCACCTCGCCGCACAATTCCACCCCGGGAGTGAAAGGCAGCGGCGGCTTGATCTGGTATTCGCCGCGGCACAACAGCACGTCCGGGAAGTTGGCGGGAGCTGCAAGAACCTTGACCAGCAGCTCCCCGGACTTCGGCTCCAGGTCCGCGACGTCCTCGAAAGTGAGGACCTCCCTGGGTTGTCCTACTTCGTGCACACGCCATGCCTTCATCGATCAGTCCTTCGGTCCGCCGGCGACGTAGACGACCTGCCCGGAGACGAACCCGGCGCCTTCACTCGCGAAGAACGAGGCGGTGTGGGCGATGTCCTCGGGCTGACCGACACGAGCGACAGGAATCTGTGACGCCGCGGCGGCTTTGAAATCCTCGAAGCTCATACCGACGCGCTCGGCCGTGGCGGCGGTCATCTCCGTCTCGATGAATCCGGGCGCAATCGCGTTCGCGGTGACGCCGAATTTGCCGAGCTCGAACGCCAGCGTCTTGGTGAAGCCCTGCATGCCTGCCTTGGCGGCCGAGTAGTTGGCCTGGCCGCGGTTGCCGAGCGCCGACGTGCTGGACAGGTTGACGATGCGGCCGAACTTGGCATCCACCATGTATTTCTGGACGGCACGTGACATCAGGAAGGCTCCACGCAGATGCACGTTCATCACGGCGTCCCAGTCGTCGACCGACATCTTGAACAGCAGGTTGTCGCGGGTGATCCCGGCGTTGTTGATCAGGATCGTCGGTGCGCCCAGCTCGGACGCCACGCGCTCGACAGCCGCCGTGACCGAGGCCTCGTCCGCCACATTGGCACCCACGGCGAGGGCCTCGCCGCCGGCCGACGTGATCGCGTCGACCGTCCCGGCACAGGCGGACTCGTCGAGGTCGAGGACGGCGACTGCATGTCCGTCGCTCGCCAGCCGCTGTGCGACGGCGGCGCCGATACCGCGGGCCGATCCGGTGACGATGGCGGTTCTACGGTCCTGGCTCACTTGTTTCCTCCATGGTGGTTGTCGTCGGTTGTCGAACGGTATTTGCGCAGTTCTCGTCTTGCGATGGAAAGTTTGTGCACTTCGTCCGGACCGTCCGCGAGGCGCAGCGTCCGCATATGGGCATACATCATCGCCAACGGGAAGTCGTCGGTGACACCGGCGCCGCCGTGCACCTGGATCGACCGATCGATGATCTTCAGCGCAATATTTGGTGCCGACACCTTGATCGCCGCGATCTCCGTGCGCGCCTCCTTGTTCCCGACGGTGTCCATCAGGTAGGCCGCCTTGAGCGTCAACAGGCGCACCATCTCGATCTCGATCCGGGCCTCGGCGATCCAGTCCTGAATATTGGCGTTTTCGCTGACCGGTTTCCCGAACGTCACCCGCGACGACGCCCGCCGGCACATCAGCTCGAGCGCCCGCTCGGCCATCCCGATCGCCCGCATGCAGTGGTGAATGCGTCCCGGGCCCAACCGGGCCTGGGCGATCGCGAAACCCTCCCCCTCACCTTTCAGCACGTCCTTGGCCGGAACCCGCACGTCTGCGAAGTCGATTTCCGCGTGCCCCTCCCGGTCCTGATATCCGAACACCGGCAGGCCCCGCATCACCGTGACACCGGGGGCATCGATCGGAACCACCATCATCGACTGCTGCCGGTGCGGCGCCGCCGACGGATCGGTCTTACCCATCACGATCATTACCTTGCAGTTTCGATGCAAGGCATTGGACGCGAACCACTTCCGGCCGTTGAGCACGTAGTCGTCGCCGTCGCGGACCATCGACATCTCGATGTTCGTCGCATCCGAACTCGCCACCGCGGGCTCCGTCATCGCGAACGCAGACGCCATCGTCCCGTCCAGCAACGGCTTCAGGTACTTCTCCTTGTGCTCGTCGGTGCCGAACAGCGTGAGCACTTCCATGTTCCCGGTGTCCGGGGCGTTGCAGTTACACGCCTCGGACGCGAGGTGGCTGCGGCCCATGATCTCTGCCAACGGCGCATACTCGAGGTTCGTCAGGCCCGGCCCCCACTCCGGATGCGGATGAAACAGATTCCACAAACCCCGGCTACGCGCCTCCGCCTTCAACTCCTCGAGGATCGGCGGCTGGAAATGCGGATCACCCGCGTCGCGCATCTGCTCGTCGTACACCCTCTCCGCGGGATACACGTGCGAGTCCATGAACTCCAGCAGATCGGTCTGGTACTTCTTCGCGCGGTCGGATACGTCGAACACAGACATGCGAACTCCTCGTGGAGGTGGGTCAGGAAGTCTGGCCGAGTAGTGCGGCCTGATAGCGGCGCATTCCCCGGATCCATCGGTCGTAGTCGGCGCCCTTGTGTCGATACATCTCCAGCACCTCGGGGTGCGGAAGGATCAGGAACTGCTCCGCTTCGATTGCTGCGAGAGCACATTCGGCCACGTCGGCCGGTTCGAGTACCGCTCCGGCCGTGGTGACTGCGCGTGCAGCCGTGGCCGACAACGCAGCGTCGTCCGTCAACAGCTTGGTGTTGACACCCATCGGGCACAGGCAACTGACGCGCACACCTTGATCGCCGTAGGTGACGGACAGCCACTCGGCGAAGCCCACGGCCGCATGTTTGCTCACCGAATAGGGCGCCGAGCCGATCTGCGTCAGGAGTCCGGCCGCCGAGGCCGTACTGACGAAGTATCCTTCGCCGCGCTCGACCCAGCCCGGTACCAGCAGACGCGCGGCCCGAATGTGCGCGCGAACGTTGACGTCCAGCGCGAGGTCCCACACTGCGTCGTCGAATTCGAGGTCGCTGCCTGCCGCCACACCTGCATTGGCGAAGTAGAGGTCGACGGGACCGAATTCGCTTTCCGCTGCCGAGATGAGCGATGCGATCTGCGTCGTGTCCGATGCGTCCGCTCCCACCGCGATAGCTGCACCCGGACTGGTGGCGGTGATCCGATCGACGACGAACTGCGCCGACGCTGCGTCGAGGTCGGATACGACCACGCGGGCGCCTTCCGCGGCCAGCCGCTCCGCCAGAGCACCACCGATTCCGCCTCCACCTCCGGTGACGATGGCAACTTTCTGCGCGATCTGCACGAGATTCCTCCCTCGGGGGACACGCTGATGAGCCCCAGTCTTCCACAGAACATACCTGAATCCGGTGTCGGATTCAGGTATGCGGACCTGGTATTGCCGTCACCGAGCCACTGTCTTCAGTCCCGATCGGGAAACCGCAGGCCGTTCGCCCAGATTCGGGTAGTGGTGAACACGACGTCGTCGAATTCGATGGGGGTGCCTCCGGAGCCGTGCTCGTTCGCCACGAAGGCGCTGTAGGCCAGGCGGCTGACCATCCCGGACAGCGCCCGCGACGCCAGCATCGGATCCAGCTTCGTGTCGGCAATTCCGCGCGCCTGTAGTTCGGCTATGCCCCGGGCATTGCGGGCAATGAAGGCGTCGGCACGCTGCCGGCGCAGGTCCGCGAATGCCGGGTCGATGTGGGCTACCTGCTCGAGAAGCCCCATCAGCTTGGCATTGCGACGATAAGCCTCGAGGTACGCGCGGTTACTGGCCTCGAGCACCGCGTACGGATCATCGGTGTCCTGCACCCGCTTCATTCCCGGGTGCATCATGTCTTCCTGCGCCGCCTCCAGGACAGCGGCGAACACCTGCTCCTTGTTGTCGAAGTAGGTGTAGAAAGACCCCGTCGAGCACTGAGCTTCCTTGGTGATGTCGGTGAGCCGCGCGTCGAGGTACCCGGACCGCTCGAACACCGTGCGCGCTGCCGCCACCAGAGCCGCACGAGTACGTGCCCCCCGAGGGGTCGCGGGCGGCTCCCGCAGCAGAGCGGTGGCCGCCATCGACGGGGCGGGTTGATCGTCCCAGTCTTCGTGGGCGGTGCGCGTGGTCATTTCCTACTTATACGCCAGCGCACCGACCCGGCCCAATCCGACGCTCAAGTGATCGTGATGCCGCCGTCCACCGCGATAGTTTGTCCCGTGACGTACGCGGCAGCGTCCGACGCCAGCCAGACGACGGTCGCAGCCAGCTCCTGTGGGTCACCGAGCCGGCCGAGCACCAGCCGCGGCCGCATCGATTCGAGGTACCCGTCCTGGTACTGGTCTGTCATCTCCGTCTCGAAAAATCCGGGGGCGATCGCGTTGACGCGGATCCCCTTGCGGGCACCCCACTGCTGCGCGAGGTCTCGGGTCAAACCGATCACCCCGGCCTTGCTCGCGGCGTACGCGGCCTGGGGCAGTCCCGCGGTGGTCAACCCCAGCACGCTCGCAATGTTGACGATGGCACTGCCCGGCTTCATCACCTTGCCGGCCGCCTGAGCCGCCCAATAGGACCCGTTCAGGTTGATGTCGACGACCTGCCGGAACTGCTCGGGGGTTTCCCTCGTCGCGGGCACGGCGGTACCGACGCCTGCGTTGTTGATGAGCACGTCGACTCGACCGAACTGCTCCATGGCCTTGTCGATCATGTTCTGCGCTTGCGCCGGGTCCGCGATGTCCGTCGCCACACTGAGCGGCGTCCTCCCCGCAGCCCGTACCAGCTCCGCAGTCTTCTCGAGACGGTCCGTGCGCCGGGCGGCGAGCACCACATCGGCGCCCGCCTCCGCCGCAGCCTGTGCAAACGCAACCCCGAGACCCGAAGACGCACCGGTCACGACGACCACCCGGTCGGTCAAGCTGAACTTGTCGAGAACGGACATACGAAGCGACTCCTTTGTCGTCGGGCTACGGGGTACGGGCTCAGAGGCCGAGGTCGCGGCCGATCAGTTCCTTCATGATCTCGTTGGAACCGGCCCAGATCTTGGTGACACGCGCATCCATCCACGCGCGGGCGGCGCGGTATTCCGTCATGAAGCCGTAGCCACCATGGAGCTGGACACAGTGGTCGAGGACCTCGTTCTGCACCTGTGCAGTCCACCACTTCGCCTTGGCCGCGTCTACGGCAGTCAGCTCACCGGCGGCATGGGCGGCGACGCAGTTGTCGACGAAAGCCTGGGTCACCTCGACGCGCGTCACCAGATCTGCAAGAAGGAACTTGTTCCACTGCAACGATCCGATGGACTGACCGAACGCCTTGCGCTCCTTGGCGTACTGGATCGTCTCCTCGAGGATCGGCGCTGCGTGCGCAATGTTCGAGACGGCGGCACCGACGCGTTCCTGGGGAAGCATCTCCATCATGTGGATGAAGCCGCGGTCGATCTCGCCGATGATGTTGGTGGACGGCACCCGAACGTCCTCGAAGAACAGTTCCGCCGTGTCGGCCTCGTGCTGACCGACCTTGTCGAGCTTGCGGCCGCGCTCGAAGCCCGCCATCCCGGTCTCGACCGCGAACAGGGTAATTCCCTTGGACTTCTTCTCCGGGCTCGTGCGTGCAGCGACGATCACCAGGTCGGCGTTGTAGCCGTTGGTGATGAAGGTCTTGGAACCGTTGATGATCCAGTCGTCGCCGTCCTTGACCGCGGTGGTCTTCAGCGCAGCCAGGTCCGAACCGCCGGACGGCTCGGTCATCCCGATTGCGGTGAGCAGCTCGCCGGTGCAGAACTTCGGCAGCCAGCGCTGCTTCTGCTCCTCCGTGGTGAGCTGAACAAGGTAGGGCGCGACGACGTCGGCGTGAATCCCGAAGCTCGACGACACAGCAGCACTCGCACGTGAGAGCTCCTCGGCGAGAACAGCGTTGAACCGGTAGTCGCCGGCTTCGCTTCCGCCGTAAGCCTCGGGTACTTCGAGTCCCAGGAGGCCGTTACGGCCGGCCTCGAGCCAGATTTCGCGGTCGATGAAGCGCTGCTCGATGAGCTTGTCTGCCACCGGCATGATGTTGCGGTTCACGAACTCGCGGGCGGACTCGCGGAACGCCTCGTGATCGGGGCCGTACAGGGTGCGTCGCATGACCAATCCTTCTGGGTTCGAACTTTTCGCTGTGTGGACGCTTCGGGCATGTAAGCGCCTGCTTATTTTCTAAGCGCTTGCTTATAGTGATACTGCGACACGGTATTGTCAACCGCCGCAGAGCCGAGGATGGAGAGAGTCATGAGCGAATCACCGAGTCAGGTGATCAGCCCCTCCAAGGCTGCCGCGCGCATCCGCGCTGCTGCTGTCGACGCCTTCGCCACCAACGGGTACGGCGGAACCACTACCCGCGAGATCGCGGCCCGGCTCGACATGAGCCCGGCAGCCATGTACCCGCACTACCGGTCCAAAGAAGAACTGCTCTTCGCCATCAGCTACGAGGGACACACCGCGGCCCTCGACGTCGTGACCGGCGCCGATCTACCGGACGAGCCGCCGTCGACCCGACTGAAGGCGCTGATCGGAGCCTTCGCCAGCTGGCAGGCCACCCATCACGCCCAGGCACGTGTCGTCCAGTACGAACTCAACGCACTCACCCCCGAGCACTATCGCGACGTCGTCAAGCTTCGGCGCGACATCACCCGCATCGTCCGGGCCGTCGTCGATGCCGGCGCCGCCACCGGTGAGTTCACCGTTCCGGACGGCGAAGGCGTCACCCTCGCCCTCATGTCCCTGTGCGTCGACATCTGCCGATGGTTTCCGGCCGGCGCCTATACCGAACCCCATGTAGTAGCCGACCTCTACGCAGACCTTGCCATGCGCATGGTGGGAGCGAACTGACTCTTGCCCTTGCCTCGCCCGGCGAGTAACATCGAACATAAGTTCGATTCGGGGGATTCGACGGTGGGGGCTTTCGGTGGATTCAGCAGCAGTGTCTACATTTCTGGCCGAGTTGCCGGATCTGGGCAGCGATATCGATGATGCTGCGCGAATCGACCTACTCCGCACATTAGAAGAACTGAAGGCCGCATGCGCGGGGGCACAGGCCCGGGTGACGGCCGACCTCGATGCCTCCATTCGCGCGTCTCGCGCCGATCAGGGCGTGCCCAGAAATCAGCAAGGGCGGGGCATCGCCAACCAGGTGGCGTTGGCGCGGCGCGACTCCCCCTTTCGCGGTGGGCGCCATCTCGGAATGGCCACCGCGCTGGTCCACGAGATGCCTCGCACCCTCAGACTGCTCGAGCAGGGAATCCTCAGTGAGTGGCGGGCCACCATCCTCGTCCGCGAAACCGCCTGTCTCACGCGGGAAGATCGCACTGCCCTCGACTTCCTACTCTGTGCCGATTCCTCGACGCTCGACGGACTCGGCGACCAGGCCGTGTGCGCCAAGGTCCGGGCTGCCGCCGCGCGGATCGATGCGGAGGCGGTAGTTCGTCGAGCGCGGAAGGCCGTCTCCGATCGGCGGGTCACCTCACGACCGGCACCCGACACCATGGCGTACGTCAGCGCCCTCCTGCCAGTGGCGCAGGGAGTAGCCGTACATGCCACCCTCGCCCGCGATGCCGACGCGATCCTGGCCGCAGGCGATGCGCGAACCAGGTCGCAGATCATGGCCGACCTCCTGGTCTCCCGCGTCACCGGTAGCACCGCCGCTGCCGAACGGCCCGTCATCACAGTGAACCTGGTTATCTCCGACCAAGCCCTTCTCGGTGGCGGATGCGAACCCGCTCACGTGCAAGGGTACGGCCCTGTTCCCGCAGCGCTTGCCAGGCAATGGGTTTCGGACGCCGCCAGCGCCGAGTCCGAGTCGGGAGCCTTGTTGCGACGGGTGTATGCCAACCCGCAGTCGGGTGCCTTGACCGCCACGGAGTCGCAGGCACGGTGCTTCCCGACGGGCCTGGCCAGGCTGATCGATCTCCGCGACAAAACTTGTCGAACACCATGGTGTGACGCGCCGATACGACACCACGACCACATCCAGTCCCGGCATACCGGAGGCCCCACCACCGCACACAACGGTGCCGGGCTTTGTGCTGCGTGCAACTACGCCAAGCAGGGGGTCGGGTGGAACGCCAGTGCGCACCAGCAACCCGGCAAGGCACACGAAATCGAACTGCGCACGCCCACAGGACACCGATACCGGTCAACGGCACCCCCACTGCCCAGGCCCTTACGAATCCGCGGAACCGAGGTCACCTCACCGGTCGAGCGCCTCATCATCCACTACCTTCACGCGGCCTGAACATCAGCAAGATTTGCAATCCGACCCCAACACACGTGTGCGGTAGCATCACCGCACGCGACCGTGGGGGTCCAGTCGAGCAGGGGGATGGGGAATGAGCAACACACTGCGTCTGGAAGATGACGCGATCGAAAGATGTGTGGGTATCTGCAACGCAATGGTCTCGCAGGTGGACCAGGCGATCAAGAACGCCGACCAGTTGAGGTTTGTTTCGGGCTTCGGAGGATTCGACTCCGCTCAACAGCTTCAGGCTCGCTACGACGAGAAGTTCAACGGTGGAGATGGCTCAGGTTCGGTCCGTGAGCGCCTCAGGGAGTTTCGCGATGTCATCCTCACGATGCGTGACACATTCACAGCGGGGGGTGAAGCGTTCGCCGACACGGATAGCGCGATCAGTCTCGCGCTCGCAGGCATTCGAACTGGAGCCGACCAATGATACGCAAGGCACTCTGCGGAGCCGCGGCCCTCACTGTCCTGCTGGGCGGATGTGGCACCGAATCCGCGAGCGGCGATTCCGATCCGGTCGATATGCCCACTTCAACGATGCGGGTACCCCGGCATGTGGATCAGTCCGACAGGCCTCAGGTCGTCTTTGATCCCTGCCTAGATCTATCCGATGCGACGTTGACCGCAGCCGGGTACGACCCTAAAAGTAAGAAGAACGCCGACTTCACACCTGACTCGTATACCTTCTTGGGCTGTAGCTATGACAGCTTTCGCAAGCCTGAGGGCTTCTACTACGGCATGAACGTTCTCTCGGGCAACATCACCTTCGCCGAGGAAGAAGAGAAGAAGCGTGGCCACGCCGCACCCATCGATATCAATGGCCGAAGTGCGCTACTAATCTTCGACAGTACGGTGACCGATTACTGCGAGTTGAGCATCGAGACCTCATACGGCGTACTAGGTTTCACGCGGAGTATCTTCTCAGATCACCCCGGTGCGACACCCGAATCCGGGTGGTGCACAGGCCTCGAGGACACCGCCCGGATCTTTGAGCCGTTCATCCCGAAGGGGGACTGACCGATGGCGCCGCAGGATCCGCTCGCTTCCCTTTTCGATGTTCTCTTGCCGTCGGGTCCAGGGGCGGAGCACCGCACCAAGCTGCAGCATTCGGCGGATCAGCTTGGGTCGGATGAGATCGATCCCCCGTACATCACCATGATGGAGAGCTTCGAGGGTTGGCAGCACGCGGAGATGTACGCGAAGACGAGGGAGATGGATCCGAGCGTCATTGGCGATCTCGCGCAGGCTTGCCACGCGATCGTCAGCTCTCTGCCTATCGGGTTCGGCTTTGCGCTTCTCAGAAGCACGATTGCCGAGAAGTGGGAGGGCGCAGCCGCCGACGCCGCCCTTGCTGCGACAGAGACCCTCGCGGGCGCGAGCGACAAACTCACCGCGGGCGTGCAGGCAATAGGGGTGAAGCTCGACATTCTGAGCAGCGCCGCGCAGGACGTGAAGAACTCGATTCCGGCACCGACGTCCGACCAACCTCTCAGCCTTCTTCCGTTGACACCAACTGTGGCGGCTACCCAGGAAGAAGCACGGGAAGCGGCGCGCGAAGAAGCTGTACGCAAGCTGCAGAACATTTACGTCCCCAACTATCAGGACGTAGGCACGAACGTGCCGGTGCTTCCTGCGCCGCACTCCCCATCAGGCGCAGCTGCTGACGGTGCGCGAATCCTCGGCGTGGACGGCGCGGGTTCGACGGGTGCGACTGACCGATCTGTGCTGAACGGCGACGGGGGGTTCGCGTCCGGCACCGGCGATTCCCCCGCGAACGGTGATGCCGCGACGGACGGACAACCCAACGCCCATGACCCGGCGGCCACGTCTGCCGCCAGTGCCGAGGGGGCCGGACAGGGCGGAGGCACTGGATCCGGATCAGCAGGTACTGCGGCCCCGACTACCGCCGCGAACAGCCAGAACGCCGGGGCGGCCGGTTCAGGTGTGGGTGGTACCGCAGGTTCCGGCGGTGTCGGCGGCTACGGCGGAGGTTCGCGGTCGAGCAGCTCCGGCGCGGGTAGTGGTGGCAGTGGCGCTGGCGGATCGAGCACCCGCAAGCGCAATGACAAGCGGGACAGCGAATCACAGGGAAGCTCAGTGGTATCGGGAAGCCCGATACCCCCTGGTGGTGCAGCGGCAGGAGCTGGTGCGGCGGCCGCCGCAGCTGCCGCGACACCGGTGAAGCCGAGCATGAGCCGACCCGGAATGGGCATGGGTCCAGGCATGATGGGTGCCCCCGGAAGGGTAGGCGGCAACGGTGATGGTGACACCGAACACCAAACCCCCAGCTACCTGATCAACGTCGACAACGGCAACGAATTGATCGGCAAACTCGATCCCGTAGCCCCACCGGTCATCGGCGCATGAACTGGCAGCTGTCCTCGGCGCAGTTCATGTCTCTCTGGGAGGCAACGAATCTCGATAGAATGCCGTACCCGTTGTTGTATCGTTCGGCCGCTGCGACCGCGGACGGGTACGCCCGCCAACAGGGCGAACTGAAAGAGTGGCGGCTCGCCCTCCGCGAGCCGGAGCTCGACGCCGCGATAGCCGCCCTACGGAACCCTGATATGTCGGTTACCGTCGTCGTCCCCTCCGCCGAAGCCGACTCTGGGGTGCGGCGGAGGGGCAGCATCCGTGGCCGGGTTGCGGTCGTCGCCGAACAGTTGCGAGGTTCTCCCGGGCGCGGAGACATACGACTCGACTTGAACACCGCCACGGACAGCGCAAATCTCGACTGGCTCACTACCCGGTTGCTGCTCGATCTTCCCGACTGCGCACCCGGACGAACCCCCTCGCTGACGGCACACCCCGACGACCTCGATACCGGTGGCCACCGCTCCTCGGTGCTGCAGCATGCTCAGGCTTCGGACGGCGCATTACTGAGGCGACTGGTCACTCGACCACGGAAGGGAATCGGATACATCTGCATCCGGGGACCACGCCGGGAGCTCGACGAGCCGGTGCTCGGTGAACTGACGTGGATCGATGTGGAAGCCGACGGACGATACCTCTACCACCAGGATCACCGCGTCCATCTGCAATCGGCGACCGTTCAGACCGTCCACGAAGAGCTCGGGAAACGTCTGGGCACTGCCCTGGTCGCACCTTCGCCGAGACGGCGCTGAGCGTTACTCTGGTCGCATGGCCGATCGGGACAGGGACGGAACAGGCAAACCCGTCAATGCGCGCCCCCGCGACGAACTCGGCCGCCCGCTGCCGCACGACGCCGAGGGTGTGCCCCGAATCCCGGATGACTTGCGGTTACCACCCGACGAGTCGATCACCGAAGCGCAACGCCTACTGGACCACGGCATGCCCTTCCACGCCCATGAAGTTCTGGAAGGCACGTGGAAGATCGCGCCCGAGGATGAGCGGGAACTGTGGCAAGGACTCGCGCAGCTCGCCGTCGGATTGACGCATCTGATGCGCGGCAACAAGACCGGCGCCCGCTCACTTCTGCGCCAAGGTCACGACCGTATCCGGCATTACGAGGTCGAGGCACCGCACGGCCTCGACATCTCCGGACTGCTGATGTGGTCCGAGCACCTCATAGATGAGATCGATCGCGTCGACCCGTTGCCGGCGACGCCCGTCCCCCGATTGCGAATCCCCTGATGCCACTGCTCCCCATGTTCCCGCTGGGATCGGCGATGCTGCCCGGCCAGCAGCTGCCGTTGCACGTCTTCGAACCGCGGTACCAGGAGTTGGTTCGCGACTGCCTCGCCTCACCTGACGGCCCCCGCTTCGGTGTCGTCCTGATCGCCCGCGGCCACGAGGTGGGTGGTGGTGACGTCCGCCATGATGTCGGGACCATCGCCCGCATCGAATCCCATGCCGCTGTCGGCGACGGACGTTACGAGCTGTTCTGCCGGACCGAAGATCGCATCAAGGTGTCGAAGTGGCTGCCCGACAATCCTTATCCGATCGCCGAGGTCGATCTGTGGCCAGACGAGAACACCGGCACACAGACCGCCGACTACGAATTTCCGGCCCTCGTCGAGCGACTCGAGTTCCTGTACGGCCTGTTGCGGCGGCTGGCGGTCGCCACCGACAACGTCCCACCCGAGGTTCCCGTGGTCAGCGGTTTCCGAGGTGACCTGGGGGCGCGGCTCTACGAGCTGGCCACCTACATCCCGATGGGCGACGCCGATCGCCTCGAAATTCTCGCCGCTGCCGGCGCCGACGAACGGACCAGGGTGGTGTCCGAAGCCATCGAGAACGCCATCGAAATGGTGCAGTTTCGGCTGCTGTGATCCACCCCTCCCCGAGGATGGTCAAGGGTGGTCCGGAGAGCGTGTACAGTAGGAAATGCAACGCGGGGTGGAGCAGCTCGGTAGCTCGCTGGGCTCATAACCCAGAGGTCGCAGGTTCAAATCCTGTCCCCGCTACCACAGAGAACGACCCCGGAGATTTCAATCTCCGGGGTCGTTTTTGCATGCGTACGCTCATGCCGCCCCATCCTCCCGAACTAGAACGTATTCTCGATGGGGAGGCTCAGGAGGTACCGTGCAGCTCGACGACGTGGATCTATACGACCCAGACACGTATGTGAACGGCGTGCCGCACGAGATGTTCGCCGCGCTTCGCCGAGATGCACCGATCTATCGGCATTACGACCACAGCGGCCAGCCGTTCTGGTGCGTCACCCGCCACGCAGACATCGTGGCCGTGAACCGGGACGCCACCACCTACTCGTCCTGGCGAGGCGCCACCTACATCGACGACCTCGACCCCGCAGATCTGGCCGGCCAGCAGTTGATGATGCTGAACATGGATCCGCCCGACCACACGGCGTTGCGCAAAATCGTCAGCAAGGGCTTCACACCGCGGCGGATCGGTGAACTCCACGACATCCTCGCGCGCCGGGCCACCACGATCGTCGATGCGGTGATCGAACGGGGCGAATGCGACTTCGTCGTCGATGTGGCGTCAGAACTTCCGTTGCAGGCCATCGCCGACTTCCTGGGTGTACCGCAGGAGGATCGTAAGCTCATCTTCGACCTGACCAACCAGATGATCGGTTCGAGCGACCCGGAGTTCCACGGTGAGGAAGGTCAGGAGCGCGACGCCGCCGCTCAGATGTTCGCGTACAGCCAGTCGATGTTCGAGGACCGTCAGCAGCATCCGCGCGACGACATCGCGACCGCGTTGATCAAGGCCGATGTCCACGGTGAGAAACTCAGCGAACTCGATTTCAACATGTTCTTCATGCTGCTCGCGGTCGCCGGCAACGAGACCACCCGCAACGCCATCTCGCACACGCAGTTGGCCCTGATGGAACACCCCGACGAGCGCCGGAAGGTGCTCGACGATCCGGCCAAGCTCGACTCCCTCATCGAGGAGGGTCTGCGCTGGGCCACCCCGGTCATGCAGTTCCGGCGCACCGCGACCACCGACACCGTGCTCGGTGGTGTGGAGATTGCCGAGGGTGATCGAGTGGTGATCTGGCACATGTCCGGCAATCGCGACGAAGCGGTATTCGATGACCCCTATGCGTTCGACATCGACCGCTCCCCCAACCACCACGTTGCGTTCGGCGGCGGCGGTCACCACTTCTGTCTCGGCGCCAACCTCGCACGGGCCGAGATGAAGGTGATGCTCGCCGAAATTCTGCGTCGTATGCCCGACATGGAGCAGACCGAGCCCGCCCAGCGACTGCGATCCAACTTCATCAACGGCCTGAAACACCTGCCCGTCCAGTTCACGCCGGCGGCCGCTTCGTGACGGGGCACCGCGAAAACACCGCCCAGCCATAGCCATTCGACGGGCAGGCTGCGGCCTACCGGGTTTTCTGTCAGGCTGAGAGAGTGAACAACGTCGACGCAGTGGTCATCGGATCCGGCCCCAACGGCCTCGTCGCTGCCGCGACTCTGGCGGACGCAGGGTGGGATGTCGCAGTTGTCGAGGCACAGCCCACAGCTGGTGGCGCCGTGCGATCCGCGGAGCTCGTGCCCGGATACTGTTCCGACCTGTTCAGCGCCTTCTATCCGCTGTCTGAGGTCTCCCCTGCGATCCGCGGGCTCGACCTCGAAGCGCACGGGCTGCGGTGGAGTTACGCACCCAAAGCCCTCGGACACGCCCGGTCGGCAGACGACGAGGATGCGCCCGTCATCCATCCGGATCCCGCGGACACCGCCGCGGATCTCGAACGCAGGCAGCCCGGTGACGGTGACGCGTGGATGCAGCTGGTCGAGCAATGGCACGACATCAAGGACCCGTTGATCAACACCTTGTTCAGCCCGTTCCCGCCCGTGCGGGGCCCGGGTCGCCTGCTGCGGCAACTGGGCACCGCGGATACTCTGCGGCTGGCTCGATTCCTCCTGCTTCCTGCCCGGCGGATGGCCCACGAGCTGTTCCGCAGCGAGGCTGCCCGCGTGCTGCTGCTCGGCAACGCGATGCACGCCGACGTTCCGCCCGACTCCGCCGGCAGCGGCGTCATGGGTTACATCCTGACGATGCTCGCCCAGGACCACGGCTACCCCGTGCCGATGGGTGGGGCGGGTGAGCTGGCAGCCGCCATGGTGCGGCGAGGAGAACGCGCCGGCGCGCAGTATCACTACAACGATGCGGTCACCGCCATCGACGTGCGTGCCGGGCGCGCCGTCGGCGTGCGAACGGCGTCGGGTGCACATTTCCTCGCGCGCCGGGCCGTGGTCGCCGATGTCTCGGCACCGGCCCTCTACGGCTCGCTGCTCCCGGACGCCGCAGTCTCGTCCCGGCTGCGCGACGATCTACGGCACTTCGAATGGGACACACCGGTTGTCAAGGTGAATTATGCGCTCTCGCACAAGATTCCGTGGCGTTCCGCCAGCCTTGCCGGGGCGGGCACCGTCCATCTCGGGGCCGGCGACGACGGACTCGTGCATTGGATGGCCGATCTGACCACCGGAACCGTCCCCGAGACTCCGTTCCTGCTGTTCGGTCAGATGACCACCTCGGATCCGACGAGATCACCCGAGGGCACCGAAAGTGCGTGGGCATACACGCATCTTCCGCGCGGCGTCAGCGACGACGCGTCCGCCGAATTGCTGGCACAGCGGGTGGACGACGTGCTCGAGGCGCACGCGCCCGGGTTCAAGGACATCGTCGTCGGGCGCGTCGTCCAGCGACCCTCCGATTTGGAGGCGTCCAATGCCAACCTCGTCGGGGGCGCCGTGAACGGCGGGACTGCGCAGCTCCACCAGCAGCTGGTGTTTCGGCCAGGACCGGGCAATGCCCGCGCAGAGACGCCGATCAGCGGTCTCTACCTGGGCAGTTCCTCAGCTCACCCGGGCGGTGGCGTCCACGGCGTCTGCGGGCTGAATGCCGCCCACGCCGCGCTGAGTGCGGACGGTCCGCGCGGTTGGCTGCGACGGCGCACCTCGACCAGTGTCATCGACCTCTTGTCGAAGGGCCCGAAAGGGAAACCCTTCGAGAAATGATCCCGCGCGTCCCGTGATTCACGCCTTGCCGAGCCCCCTTACCGTGCGATGATCTGAGTCGTCGAACTGGGACAACGAAGGGGCGTCATGCACCATCGAGAATCATCCTTCGCCGGTGTCGGTGGAGTCCGCATCGCCTACGACGTGTGGCTCCCGGACCGTCGCCCCCGCGGCGTGCTGGTCCTCTGCCACGGATTCGGCGAGCATGCCCGGCGCTACGACCACGTGATCGAGAGGCTCGGCGAACTCGACCTCGCGATCTACACTCCCGATCATCGTGGCCACGGACGATCGGGCGGCAAGCGAGTTCACCTGCGAGATTGGACCGAGTTCACCGACGACCTGCACCAGTTGTTCGGTATTGCATCCACCGACTGGCCCGGCACCGATCGTTTTCTCCTGGGCCACAGCATGGGGGGTGCCATCGCCCTGTCCTACGCGCTCGATCATCAGCAGGACTTGAAGGCTTTGATGCTGTCGGCGCCCGCCGTCGACATCACCAGTGGGACGCCGCGGGTGGTCGTCGAGATAGGCAAGCTCATGGGCCGGTTCCTTCCCGGGCTGCCGGTGGAGTCACTCGACGCGAAACTCATTTCCCGCAATCCGGCTGTCGTGTCGGCCTACGAGGATGATCCGCTGGTGCATCACGGGAAGGTTCCTGCCGGCATCGCCCGCGGCATGATCGTCACCGCGGAGAAGCTGCCCGAGCGGCTGCCATCGTTGACTGTCCCGCTCCTGCTCCAGCACGGCAAGGAGGACGGACTCGCCAGCGTCCGTGGTACCGAACTGATTGCCGAGTACGCCGGTTCCCCGGATCTGACGGTCGAGATCTACGAAAACCTCTACCACGAGGTGTACAACGAACCTGAGAACGAAGAGGTTCTCGACGACCTGGTGAACTGGTTGCGTCCCCGCGTTCAGAGCTGACCGCGCGCGTCCGCGGCAGGGGTGCACTGCACACCTGTTCGGGGGATGTCAGGATGGGCTGATGAAACGTCACGTCTCCGCCACTCTCGACATCGAGGTCACCGACGCCACCAGTCTCGAGTTCAAGATTGCGGTGGCGCGGAATCCGGCCTCCGAATTGTCGGAGTCGCTGACGTTCACTCTCGACGGCGACCGGATCGACGCACGGGAGATCCTGGCAGAGCACGGTACTCGCGTGCACCTGCTCGAGGTAGCGCCGGGATCACTGCGCGTCGAGTACTCGGCTTCGGTTGCGGGCAAGGGCGATCCGCCTCCGGTCACCGACTACGACATCTCGAAGTATCTGCGGCCCAGTCGATATGCCGAGGCGGACAAGTTCTTCGGATTCACCGGCGGCGAGTTCGATCTATCCAAGCCGAAGGCCGAACTCGTGCAGGACATCACGAACTGGGTCGGGTCACGGTTGCTTTACCAGGGTGGATCGAGCAGATCCACCGACAGCGCGGTAGACACCATGCTTTCCGGCGCTGGGGTATGCCGTGACTTCGCACACCTCACCGTGGCGCTTCTGCGCGCCGTCACCATTCCTGCCCGCCTCGTGGCGGTGTACGCACCGGGGTGTAATCCGATGGATTTTCATGCTGTCGTCGAGGCGTTCGTCGACGAGCAATGGCGGGTGGTCGACGCAACGCAACTCGCCCCGCGTGAATCTTTGATGCGGATCGCGACGGGTCGCGACGCCGCCGACACCGCGTTTCTCGACAATCACGGCGGGGCCATCACTCTCGAAAACACGGTTGTCACCGCCGTGGTGGACGGCGAATTCCCCTCCGACGACTACCTCACTCCGACGTCACTCACCTGACGGTCAGGTTGCGTCCGAGAGCTTTTCGTTGAGAACGGCCAACTGAATCTTCTTGGCGTCGGCGTGCACCTGCCGCCCGTGTTCGGTGACGTCCACGAACACGCCCCTCCGATCTGCTTCACACAAGGAACGGGCGACGAGGCCGGCTTTCTCGAGTCTGGCCACGCTGCGGGACAACGCGCTGGGGCTGAGGTACATCTCTGCGGCCAGGTCCTGCATGCGCGGCCGGTCACAGGTGGCATCCATGAGGCGGTCGAGCGTCTCGAAATCACTCATGCTCAAGCTGTGAGCGTGTTGCATCTCACGGTCCAACTCGCAGGCTATGTCGTTGTACCTGCTTGCAAGCAGCCTCCACGTGTCGCGCAGGTCTGCATTCGATCCCATGTCCGCATCCTAGCGCGCGACCGAATTAGATGCAAAGGAATTAAATGCGGACGAAATTAGTGCTTGCGCATTGATTGCATGTGCATCTACATTCCCTTCTGTGACTATCCTCGAGACCACCTCGCCGACCGAGCAGACCTGGACTCCCCGCCTCTGGGGCATCCTCGCCGTGCTGTGCCTCGTAATGTTTCTCGACGGTCTGGACGTGTCGATGGTGGGCGTCGCGCTGCCCTCCATCGGCACTGAACTAGGACTGTCGACCACCTCGCTGCAATGGATTATCAACGGCTACGTCCTGGGATTCGGCGGACTGCTGTTACTTGGTGGCCGCACCGCCGACCTGCTCGGGCGGCGTCGGGTGTTCCTGATCGCCCTCACCGTGTTCGCCGTCGCGTCCCTGGTCGGCGGTCTCGTCGACAACGGCACGCTGCTCATCGCCAGCCGCTTCGTCAAGGGACTGGCCGCGGCGTTCACCGCGCCGACCGCGATGTCGATTCTCACGACGACGTTCAAGGAAGGCCCGGCGCGCAACCGGGCGTTGTCGATCTTCTCGGTGTTCGGAGCAAGCGGCTACTCGTCCGGGCTGATCCTGGGTGGCCTCCTGACCAGCGCCGGCTGGCGTTGGACCTTCCTCATGCCCGTGCCGTTCGCAGTTCTCGCGCTGGTTGCCGGAACCATCCTGATTCCGCGCGATCGAGCCGCCGACACGGGCGGGCACGACGTGGTCGGAGCAGCAACACTGGTGTCCGGGATGTTGCTCACCGTGTACACCGTCGTGTCGGCGCCGGCGCGCGGATGGTCGGAACCGCTCACTCTGGGGTCCTTCGCGCTGGCCGCAGCACTTCTCGCATCGTTCTTCGTGGTGGAGCAGCGGGTGGCACACCCACTCGTGCGGCTGAGTATCCTGCGGGTGGGAACGATCGTTCGCGCCAATCTCAGCATCGTCGCACTGTTCGGCTCCTACCTGAGCTTCCAATTCATGATGACCATTTTCCTGCAGTCGGTATTGGGCTGGTCGCCCCTCGAGATGGCCCTGGGCCTGCTCCCCGCCGGCGTGATCGTAGCCTTTGGATCGCCGTTCGTCGGACGGCTCATCGATGCTTTCGGCACGGCACGCATGATCATCGCCGCGCTGACGTCCCTCAGCCTGGGCTACCTGTGGTTCCTCTTCGCCGGTAGTGACGATCCGAACTACGTTTTCGCCATCCTGCCCAGTGTGATTCTGCTGGGGGTGGGGTTCGCCTTCGGATTCACGTCGATCATGGCCCAGGCCACGTCGGGCGTCGACGACTCCGAGCAGGGCCTGGCGTCGGGACTGGTGCAGACCTCTGCACAGGTGGGTGCCGCACTCGTTCTGGCACTCACGACTGCGCTGGTCACCGCCGGCTCACATGCCGCGACCAGCATCAGCGGCACCGGCTTCCACCAGTTCCATTCGGGTCTGGTACTCGTCACCGGGGTCGCGCTGGCTGGGCTCCTGGTCACCGTCTCACCGTTGCTTCGCCGAGTAATCAACCCCGCGTAGCGGATGGGAGGCGGCGTTCGGCTCAGGCCGAGCGCTGCCTCGACCGCGACAGTGCCCGGGCCGCAAAGTCGGCGGTGAGGTCGATGATTACCCGACTTTCTTTCAGCGCCTTGCCGATCACCGGGAAGGCATGGATCTGGCCACTCCACAAATGCGTCTCGATGTCCTGCCCCGCGCGGTCGAACTTGTCGGTGAGAATCTCCACATCGGGACGCATGAGCTCGTATTCGGCAGCGGTGAGAAAGACCGGCGGGAAAAGTCCCGGGTCGGCATTCACCGGGGATTGCGCGCCGGGAATGTCGTCCGGACCGGCCAGCCATCGGTCCTTGAGCTTGGCCACCTGCGACATCGGCAGATAGGCGTCGCGCTTCATGAACTCGGGATCATGGTCCTCGAGATCGAGATTGAGCAACGGGGAATAGCCGATCACCGCGGCAGGCGGCACGAGGTTTCGCAGCGCAGCCACCTCGGCCACCTTCATGGCGAGGTATCCCCCGGCGGAATCTCCGGCGACGATCACCCTCGTCGGATCCTCACACTGCTTCAGAACTTCGGTGTACGCGGTCATCGCGTCGACGAGCGACGTTCCGATTGCCGCCTCCGGGAGCTGGCGATATTCCACCGATACGACCGGCACACCCGTGCGCGCGGCGAGGAGTCCGCACAGGGCGCGGTGGGTAGCGAGCCCGCAGAATACAAAGCCGCCGCCGTGGAAGTAGACGATGGTGGCGCCGTCGAGCGCGCCGGTGGAGCGTCGCGGATGCGTGATCTTCTCGCACGGCACCCCGCCGAGAGTGATCTTCTCGATGTCGAGGCCGTTCGGCTTGGGCAACCGGTCGGTCAACTCGTCGATGACGGCCAGGAGTTGCAGGGCACGGTCCGTGGTCGGCCACACCGTGAACAACGGCTTGATCACGGTCCGGGCGAAGAGAAACGTCAGCCGCGCTCGCCGACTGACGTCCCAGTGCCACACCGTCGATCCGCGTGTCTGCATGCACCCTCCAACCTCGCCCCCGGATTTCGATTCCGAGTACCCGAAGTTCAGCTCTCCAATCGGCGCTCGAGCTGCGCAATGATGTCGGCGGCCACCTCGGTGGGCGAACCACCAACGTCGACGACGATGGCGTTCTCGTCCGGTTCGATCGGCTCGAGCGTCGAAATCTGCGTGTCGAGGAGCGAAGCCGGCATGAAATGGTCGAGCCGGGTGGTCAGTCGCTGCCCGATCTGTTCTCTCGATCCGGCGAGATGGACGAACACGACCTGATCGCCGCGCAGCACGTCACGATAGCTGCGCTTGAGGGCCGAGCACGTGATGATTCCCGGGAGACCCTTGTCGGTGTGGTCCTTGATCCAGGCCGCGATCAGGTCGAGCCACGGCCACCGGTCCTCGTCGGTCAACGGCTGCCCGGACGCCATCTTCGCGACATTCGCCGGCGGATGCAGGGCGTCACCCTCCTGCAGGTCCCATCCCATGGCGCCGGCGATAATCCCGGCCACCGTGGACTTCCCCGACCCGGACACACCCATCAGTACCAGTACCGGAATTGCCTTGTCGTTACGCGTCATTGGTCTATCCCTCAGATGAATGCGCTCAGCGCGAGGACACCGGCCAGGCCGGTCACGGAAATGATGCACTCCATCACCGTCCACGTCTTCAGGTTCTGGACCACCGAGACTCCCAGATATTCCTTGACAAGCCAGAAGCCGGCGTCGTTGACGTGGGAAAGGAAGAGTGATCCGGAGCCGATGGCGAGAACCATCAACGACACGTGGGTGGACGTCAGTTCGGCAGCGACCGGGGCGAGAATCCCTGATGCGGTGACAGTCGCGACGGTGGCCGAACCTGTGGCGACGCGGATCAACACCGCGACCAGCCAGGCGAGGAACAGCACCGGAAGAGCGCTGCCCTTGATGGCTTCGGCGATCACATCGGCGATACCCGTGTCGATGAGAACCTGCTTGAATCCGCCGCCCGCTCCGACGATGAGAAGGATTCCCGCGATCGGGGGCAGCGAACTCTCGAGCGACGACGCAATGGCTTTGCGGTCCATACCGCCACCGCGGCCGAGTAGCGCCATCCCGGCGAGCACGGCCAGTCCGAGGGCGACGACCGGGGTTCCGAGGAAGTCGAGCAGGTTCTTGGCGGCGGCCTCCGAATCGGGGGCGATGACGTCGGCGATGGCCTTACCCAGCATCAGGACGACGGGCAGCAGAATGGCGGCGAGGGTCGCCGCGAAACCGGGGCGCTGACGCTCGGCCGCTGCCTCGGCACCCTCGAGGTCCTCGGTGGTGACATAGAGCTCGGGTACCGGCACGTCCACCCAGCGCGCCGCCAGCTTGCTGAACAGCGGCCCGGCCACGATCACGGTGGGAATGGCCACGACCACACCGAGCGCGAGGGTGAGCCCCAGATTGGCGTTGAGGGCCGACACCGCGACGAGCGGTCCGGGGTGCGGTGGGACGAGGCCGTGCATGGCCGACAAACCGGCGAGGGTGGGGATGGCGATGCGCATCAGCGACAGGCCCGACCGTCGAGCTACCAAGATGATCACCGGCATCAGCAGTACGAGGCCGATCTCGAAGAACATCGGTAATCCGATGACCGCGCCGACCAGAGCCATCATCCAGGGCAGTGTGCGTGGCCCGGAACGTGCGACGAGCGTGTCGACCACCCGATCTGCGCCACCGGAGTCGGCAAGCAATTTTCCGAACATTGCGCCGAACCCGATGAGGATGCCGACACTTCCCATCGTCGCGCCGAAGCCCTCCACGAAGGCGGCCACCGAGTCCGTGGCTCCGAGCCCGGCGGCGATACCGACACCGACGGCACCGATCGCCAACGCGAGAAAGGGATGCAGCTTGAGCCAGGTGATCATCGCGATGATGGCGGCGACGCCGACGACGGCGGCCGTGATCAAGCGCGCGTCATGACCGGCGCTGTCCGCGGCGGCGAGTAGTGAAGCGGTACCCATCTGTTGCTCCCGGGTTATCGGTGGTGGACTCGACCCATGTTCGTGACGCCCGTCACTTTGCCTCATAAATCCTACGATTACAAGATGCGCTGCCATTACGTAGTACTTAGAAGCGAAGATGGGCGTCAATGTGTGTTCAGTGCGGGCGATCATGGGAGCATCGGCGAATGACCAACTCAGACGCCGTCGAGTACCGGCAATTGCACGAGACGGTGCTCGACCGGTTGGGAAGCGACATCGTGGCGGGTGTCGTCGCGCCCGGCACCCGCATCTCGGCCGACGACGTGGTGACGCAGTACTCCGTCTCCCGCACCGTGGTCCGGGAAGTGGTGCGCGTACTCGAATCTCTGGGACTTCTCGCGGTCCGGCGCAGAGTAGGCATCACCGTCCTCGGCGAGGACCACTGGAACTCCCTCGACCCCAGCGTCATTCGATGGAAGCTGGCCGGGCCACAGCGCTTCGAGCAGCTGTCCAGTCTGAGCGAGTTGCGGTCGGGTATCGAGCCTCTCGCGGCCCGTCTCGCAGCAGAGCGCGCCACACCGGAACAGTGTGGCGCGCTCACAGCGGCAGTGATCGGCATGGCGTCCACCGCCCGGGCTGCGGACACCGACGCCTATCTCGGCCACGACTCCGACTTTCATCGGACGTTGCTGGCCGCCTCGGGCAATCCCTTACTGAGGGCGATGTCGCAGATCGTGGTGGAGGTTCTCGAGGGCAGGACCCGGCATTCGCTCATGCCGCACGTCGCCGAAGACGAGGCCATTGCGCTCCACGGCGTCGTCGCTTCGTCCGTTCAGAGGGGCGATGCGGCTGCCGCGGAGGCGGCCATGCGGGCGATCGTCACCGAATCCGCCACCGCGATCGAAGAACTGAAGGACGACGCCGAGCGCTGAGTATCTACACCACCGGATCCGATTGCATGGCTTCGAGTTCGACGCCCTTGGTCTCTTTGACCCAGCGGAGGACGAAGACGAGCGACAACACCGCGCACACGGCGTAGAAGCCGTAGGAGATGCCGAGCGAGAAATCCTTCATCGACGGGAAGCTCACGGTGATCAGCCAGTTCGCCGCCCACTGCGCACCGGCAGCCAGGGACAGGGCCGCCGCCCGGATGCGGTTGGGGAAGGCCTCTCCGAGCAGGACCCAGACCACGGGTCCCCACGACATTCCGAAGGCCACCACGAAGAGGTTGGCGGCGATCAGCGCGATCGGCCCCTGCAGACCCGTGAGCTGGGGAGTTGTCACCCCGTTCACGACGGTGGTGGAAGCGGTGCCGAAGATGACGGCCATGGTCGCCAGTGTCACGGCCATACCGGCCGAGCCGATGATCAGGAGCGGTCGACGGCCCACCCGGTCGATGTACGCGATCGCGATGAGAGTGGTCGCGATGTTGACCACCGCGGTGATGACGGTGATCTGCAGCGAACTGCCCTCGTCGAAACCGACCGCCTGCCACAGCACGCTCGAGTAGTAGAAGATCACGTTGATGCCGACGAACTGTTGAAAGACCGACAGACCGATCCCTATCCACACGATCGGCAGGAGACCGATCGCCGACCCCTTCAGGTCCCTGATGGAGGGTTCGTTCTCGCGAGCAAGAGTGGCACGAATGCTCTCGACTTTGAGGTCGAGACCCTTCTCCCCGAGAAGCACTGCGAGAACGCCGCGGGCCTCACCGAGACGACCCTGGGCGATCAGGTAGCGGGGCGATTCGGGGATGGTCAGCGACAGCAGTCCGTACGCGAGCGCGGGAACGCACATGGCGAGGAACATCCACCGCCAAGCTTCGAGTCCGAACCACAATTCCTCCTGGGACCCGCCGGCAAGGGCGGCCAGGGCGTAGTCGACGAGGAGCGAGACGAAGATGCCGGTGACGATCGCGAGCTGCTGCAGTGAACCCAGGCGTCCCCGCACCCGGGCCGGAGAAATTTCCGCGATGTATGCGGGGGCGATCACCGAGGCCAAGCCGACACCGAGGCCGCCGACGATGCGGAACACCACGAGGACTTCGACATCAGGGGCGAACCCCGTCCCCAGCGCGCTGAGCAGGAACATCACCGCGGCAGCCTGCATCGTGACGAGCCGTCCGTACCGGTCGGCGATGCGGCCGGCCACCATGGCGCCCGCGGCCGCGCCCAGCAGGGCCGAAGCGATGGCGAAGCCGAGCAAGGCCGACTCGACCTGGAACTTGCCTTCGATCGCCGAGACCGCGCCGTTGATCACCGCGCTGTCGTATCCGAACAAGAGGCCGCCCAAGGCAGCGACAGCCGCGATCCGGAAGGGCACAGCTGTGCCCTCCCCTGTGTCGCTGGGCGGCACCTTTGCGCCGGGTGACAGAACGTTTTCGGTCATGGGACTCCTCGGGAGGAAGGGGGTGTATGCGAGGCCGAGACCCGCCGCGCGGCGAAGGCGCACGCAATAAATGTGGTGTGGACCACAGTAGGCAAGAAAGCCGCGAATCGTCAACCTATGAACATAGAAACCCGAAAATACCGAGCGTGATGTTCGGGAATGAATGCTGTCAGCCAGGCGGGCGGTGTCGGTCAGGAGGGCAGTGCAGAACGCAAGCCCAGCGCGACGGCACCGAGCACCTGGGCCCGGGAGCCCAACTCGGCGACGCGCACCTCGAGCGATCGCACTGCGCTGGGCACGGCGTAACGCGCCAGGACCTCACGAAGGGGACCGAGCAGCAAATCGCCCGCCAGGGCGAGTTCCCCGCCGATGACGAGACGCTCAGGGTTGAGGAGGTTGCAGAGGCTCGCGGCTGCGACGCCGACATGCCTGCCGGTGTCGGCGAGCACCCTGACGCAGGCGGCATCACCGTTCTCGGCCATGGCGACGACGTCGGCGATACTCAGGCCGGTGCCGCGGCTCGGCTCGAGCAGGGCGATGACGACGTGGGAGGCGACGAGCGTCTCGAGGCATCCTCGGTTGCCGCAACGGCATACCTGACCGAACTCGTCGAGAGTGACGTGGCCGATTTCGCCTGCGGTGCCGCCTCTTCCACGGTAGAGCCGGCCGTCGAGGACAAGGCCCGCGCCCACACCGTCGGACAGTTTGATGTATGCGAGATCGGTGGTTCCCCGGCCTGCGCCCCACATGTGCTCGGCCAATACACCGAGGTTGGCATCGTTGTCGACGTGGACGGCGATACCGAGATGATCGGACGCGATGGCGGCGGCGTCGACACCCACCCAGCCGGGGAGGATCGACGGGCCACCGACCTCACCGGTGTCGGTCTCGAGCGGCGCAGGCAGGCCCATGCCGACGGCCAGGACGGACGTGCGGTCGCAGCCGAGACGGTCGAGGGCAGCGTCGAGAAGGGTGCCCGCCTGCACCACGCCTTCTTCGGCGCGATGTCCGGCTGCGAGTTCGACTCTCTCCTCGGCCAGGACATCGTGTGCCATGTCGGCGACTGCGACGGTGAGGTGGCGGTGGCCGAAGTCGATCCCGACCGCGAGCCCCATCTTCCGCGTCAGTCGCACCGCCCGACCGCGCTGGCCGGGGTGGTCGCCGTCGGGCACGGTGACCATTCCGGCCGCGGTCAGTTCCTTGACCATGTTGGAGACGGTGGCGGGAGCCAAACCGGTGCGCCTGGCGATCTCGGCCTGAGTCAGCTCGCCCGACATCTGCAGGGCACGCACCACTCGGTGCTGATTGGCGGACTTCAGCGAAGACTGCGAGCCCGGCCGTCCTGGATCACCGTTTTCCTTGTCTCGCACGACCTCACCGTACCGCGCGCGTTCTCGGCCTAACGAGCGAGTGCTGCCGCCTCACTGGCCAGCGCGCTGATCCGGTCCCAGTCCTTCTGCTTCACGGCGTCGGAGGGCGTGAGCCAGGATCCGCCGACACACCCGACGTTGGGCAGTGCCAGGTAGTCCCGCACATTCGAGGTCGACACCCCGCCGGTGGGGCAGAACCTGGCCGCGGGAACCGGCGAATGGATCGAGCCGAGAAACTTGGCACCCCCGGACGCCTCGGCCGGGAAGAACTTGAGCTCCCGGTAGCCGTGTTCGAGGAGGAACAACACCTCGGACACGGTCGCGGCACCGGGAAGGTGCGGCAAACCGGTGTCGGTCATCGCCTTCAGCAGCGACTCGGTGCTACCCGGCGACACCAGGAACTGGGCACCGGCTTCTGCCGCACGCGCCGCCTGGTCCGGTTCCACAATGGTGCCTGCACCCACGCAAATGTCCGGCACCTCGGTCGCGATCGCCTTGATGGCGTCGAGTGCGCAGGATGTGCGCAGGGTCAGTTCGATCATGGGGATGCCGCCGGCCACCAGCGCACGCGCCACCGGAACGGCATGTGCAACGTCGTCGATCACGACGACAGGGATGACCGGGACACGGTCGAGGAGAGAAGGACTGACAGTCACTGGAATTGCTCCTTATGCGGGTTGGGGATGAAAGACGCTGGCGCCCTGGGTGGCCGGTCCGACGGCGGCGCGGAGTCCGGCGAAGAGTTCACGCCCCGTGCCGACCCACTCGTCGGCACTGAGCGCACGACCGGTCGCCGGGCGGGCGGCGAGTTCTTCGTCGTCGAGGTGCACGTTCACAGTTCCGGTCACGGCATCGACGGTCAGGAGGTCGCCGTCACGCACACGCGCGAGCGGTCCGTCTGCGGCCGCCTCCGGGGTGAGGTGAATAGCTGCCGGCACCTTGCCCGAGGCGCCGGACATCCGGCCGTCGGTGACTAATGCGACCCTCCGGCCCTGGTCCTGCAGAACACCGAGTACCGGTGTGAGCTTGTGCAATTCGGGCATGCCGTTGGCGCGTGGGCCCTGGTACCGGAGCACGGCCACGAAATCGCCTGTCAGCGTGCCCGCCTCGAACGCGGCGAGGAAGTCGAGCTGGTCGTCGAAGACCCTGGCCGGCGCGGTCACCACGCGGTGGTCCAGGTGAACGGCCGACGTCTTCATCACGCACGAACCCAGATTTCCGGTGAGCATCGTGAGCCCACCGCTGACGTCGAACGGGTCTTCCGGTCCGCGCAACACGCTGGTGTCGAGGCTGATTCGCGTACCCGGCTGCCATTCGACGCCATCACCGGACAGCTTCGGCTCTTCCGTGTAACGGCGGAGTCCGGCGCCGGCAACGGTCTTGACGTTCTCGTGCAGCAGGCCCGCATCGAGCATGGAGGAGACCACGTAGCCGAGGCCGCCGGCGGCGTGGAAGTGGTTCACGTCCGCCGAACCGTTGGGGTAGATGCGGGCGAGCAACGGCACCACCGCGGACAGCTCCGCCAGATCGTCCCAGGTCAGCGTGATGCCCGCGGCCCGGGCGATCGCGACGAGGTGCATGGTGTGGTTGGTCGATCCGCCGGTCGCGAGCAACGCGACGCAGCCGTTGACCACGGCACGCTCGTCCACGACCTCGCCGACCGGCGTGTAGTCGTCGCCCAGCGCGGTGAGCCCGGTGACCCGCTTCCCCGCTTCGGACGTGAGGGCGTCTCGCAGCGGCGTCCCCGGGTTGACGAAGCTCGACCCCGGCAAGTGCAGGCCCATGACCTCCATGAGGAGCTGGTTGGAGTTGGCCGTGCCGAAGAACGTGCAGGTGCCTGCGCCGTGGTAGCTGGCCGCCTCCGCGTCGAGCAGTTCCTCACGTTCGGCCTTGCCCTCCGCGTAGAGCTGGCGAACGCGGGACTTCTCGTTGTTCGGCAGACCGGACGTCATCGGTCCGGCCGGAACGAAAATCGTCGGAAGATGCCCGAATCCCAGTGCGCCGATGAGCATTCCCGGCACGATCTTGTCGCACACACCCAGCATCAGCGCGCCGTCGAACATGTCGTGCGACAGTCCGATCGCCGTCGCCATCGCGATCACGTCACGGCTGAACAACGACAACTGCATGCCGTCGCGGCCCTGGGTGATGCCGTCGCACATCGCGGGAACACCGCCGGCGAACTGGGCGATGCCACCGGCCTCCATGACCGCGGCCTTCAGCTGTCGCGGGAAGTGCTCGAACGGCTGGTGCGCCGACAGCATGTCGTTGTACGACGAGACGATCGCGATGTTGGGCTTGACGAAGCTGCGCAGCGCCTTCTTGTCGGCCGGGCCGGACGCGGCGAAGCCGTGCGCGAGGTTCGCGCAGGCCAGTTTGCCGCGGGCCGGTCCGTGGTCGCCCGCCTGCCGGATCCGGTCCAGGTAAATCGTGCGCTCGGGCCTGCTGCGTTCGATGATCCGCTCGGTGACGGCGGCGAGGACGGGGTGCACGTCGGCAGTCGGTGTGGGTGTTTCGGTCATGCGGGAACTCCTTCGTGCCAGATGCGTCCGTCGCGCTCGATGAGAGTGGTGGCGTCGGTGGGTCCGTTGGTACCCGCCGGATACCGGCGCGGGAGCCGTTCGGAGCGGTTCCAGCCGACAAGGATCTGTTCCACCCATTCCCATGCTGCCTCCACCTCGTCGCGACGCATGAACAGGGTGGGGTTGCCCCGGACGACGTCCATCAGCAACCGCTCGTAGGCATCCGGTGAGGGCCGCTTGAACGTCTCGATGTAGTTGAGGTCCAACGACACCGGCCGCAGGCGGATACCACCGGGGCCGGGTTCCTTGGCCGTCATGTGCAATCGCATGCCCTCGTGGGGCTGGAGCTGGATCACGAGACGGTTGGGTTCGCTGTGGCCTTCACTGCCGGGAAACATCGGGTGCGGGACGGGCTTGAACTGCACCACGATCTCCGAGCATCTGCGGTCCATCCGCTTACCGGTGCGCAGGTAGAACGGCACACCCGCCCACCGCCAGTTCTGGATCTCGGCCTTCACGGCAATGAACGTCTCGGTGCGACTGTGGGGGTTCTCGACCTCGTCTCGGTAACCGGGAACGGCCACACCCTCGGCCAGTCCGGGACCGTACTGTCCTGCGACGGTGCACCGTTCGACATCGTCCGGGCTCATGGGCTTCAGCGCTTGCAGCACCTTCAGCTTTTCGTCGCGCACAGTCTCACGATCGACGTAGGTGGGTGGTTCCATCGCGACGAGGCACAGCAGCTGCAGCAGGTGGTTCTGCAGCATGTCGCGCAGCGCTCCGGCCGACTCGTAGTACCCCCCACGACTCCCGACACCCAGTGATTCCGCGACATTGATCTGCACGTGGTCCACGGACGTGGAATTCCACAACGGCTCGAGAAACGTATTGGCGAAGCGAGTGACCAGGAGGTTCTGCACACTCTCCTTGCCGAGGTAATGATCGATGCGGAAGATCTGCGATTCGTCGAATACGGCGCCGACCGCGTCGTTGACGGCGCGCGCCGAGGCGAGGTCGTGTCCGATCGGTTTCTCGAGTACCGCCCGGGACCGCGCACTCGCAAGGCCGTGCAACTGCAGGTTCTCGCAGATCGGCCCGAACAGTCCCGGTGCGCAGGCTAGATAGAAGACTCGGATGAGCTCCTCCCGCCCCGCGAGACATTCGGTGAGGCCCGTCCAGGTGTCGGGATCGGCGAGGTCGACGCTCACGTACTCGAGCCGACGGAGAAATCGGTCACACGTCTGCGCATCCAGTTGATCATTCGGGACGAACCGCGCGAGTTCCCCACGGACCTTGTCCCGGTAGCCCTCGGTGTCGAGGCCCGCTCGCGAGGCGCCGATCACTCGGGTCTCCGGTGGTAGCTGTCCGTCGCGATCGCGCAGGTAGAGCGCCGGAAGCAGCTTTCGGACGGCGAGGTCGCCTGTTCCGCCGAAGACGACGAAGTCGCAGGGATCCACCGTCTTGGCTGGAAAGACCGTGTTCGCAGGTGGCATGTCATTCTCCCTCTGAAAGCCAATGTGTGGGCCGTCACAGACGAGAGTAGGGCACCTTTGGCTCTCAATCAAGACAGACTTAAGTATTTTCAAGAACAAAGATGCATCGCTTACGTTGTCAGTCGAGCGTCCGGGTTGGTTGAATGGCCGTATGCGGACGACGCCACGATCGACTACTTCCCCGGCGACGGGCGGCGACGTCTTCGCGCTCATCCGCGACGGCCAAGCAACCACCCGAACCGAGATCGGGAATCTCACCGGCCTGTCCCGCACGGCGGTGGCGGCCCGCGTCTCGACACTGCAGGCGTCCGGACTCGTCGTGGAACGAGAAGAAGGCGTCTCGACCGGCGGCCGGCCACCGGTCAAGCTCTCCTTCCATGTTCAGGCAGGGGTGGTGCTGTCCGCCGCGATCGGCCGGAGTCGCACCCAGCTCGCGATCTGCGACCTGGCCGGGGACGTCCTCGTCGTCGAGGACGTCGAGCAGGAAATCGGCACGAGCCCAGCGGAATTGATGCCGGTCATTGCGCAACGTCTGATCTCGCTTCGCGAGAGCCTGGGTGGGACGGCCCGCCGCACCGTGGGAGTCGGAATCAGCCTGCCCGGCACCGTCGACATCGAGCGCGGGTGCAGCCTCAACTCACCGATGATGTCGGGGTGGGACGGAGTGCCGTTGCAACCGTTTCTCGCCGAGGTGACCGATGCGCCCGTCTTCGTCGACAACGACGCCAACGTCATGGTTCTGGCGGAGCGGCGTGGAGAGCGCCGCGACTTCGCCGACATGCTCCTGATCAAGGCATCCACCGGCCTCGGCGCCGGGATCGTGTCCGGAGGAGCCCTTCAGCGGGGCGCTCTCGGCGCTGCCGGTGAAATCGGACATACGAAAACCGCAGCGGCACAAGGTGTGGTGTGCCGCTGCGGCGACGTGGGATGTGTCGAGGCCGTTGCGGGTGGGTGGGCCTTGGTCCGTAACCTTCAGGGACAGGGACGCAACGTCACCCACATCCGCGACGTGATCACGCTGGCGCTCGCGGGCGACGCGGAGGCGCGGCGGATGATCCGGGAGAGCGGGCGTCAGATCGGCGAAGTGTTGTCCGGCGTGGTCAATCTCCTCAACCCGGAGGTCGTCATCGTCGGCGGCGACATGGCACAGGCCTACGACACTTTCGTCGCCGGACTTCGGGAAACCCTGTACGGCAATGCTATTGCCGTGGCCACACAACAGCTACAGATTCTGCCCTGGACGCACGGGGAGCTGTCCGGGGTGGTCGGTAGCGCCACCATGGCACTCGACCACGTCCTCAGCGTGCGGGCCGTCGACCGGCTCCTCGCGCAGCAACGATAGGGCGCTCCGCGCCCCGTGAGTGGTTGACGAGTCCCTGGACTCGTTAACCACTCACGGGCGGCGGAGCCGCCTACTTGACGTCGGAACCGTGCCGGGTGAGCGCGGTGATCTCGATGTTCATGTAGGGGAACAGCGGCAGATTCCACAGTATTTCGTGGAGTTCGTCGGCCGAGTCGACGTCGAAAATGCTGATGTTGCTGTACTTTCCGACGATTCGCCAGATCTCCGGCCACTTACCGGAGCGCTGCAGCTCCTGAGAGTAGGCCTTCTCCTTGGCGATGGTCTCGTCCCGGACGTCCGGGTCGAGATCGCGGGGAATGTTGACGTCCATCCGGACGTGAAAGAGTGCCATCGGGTGGTGTTCTCCTCAGTTCCTGGTCCAAGTCTTGACGGCATCCATGTTGAGCTCGACTCCGAGCCCGGGACCTTCGGGCAGATGCACCTTGCCGTCGCCGTACTGCAGTGGTTGCTGCAGCAGTTCTTCGCTGAACAGCAGGGGTCCGAACAGTTCGGAACCGAAGTCGATGCCGGGCTCCGAGCAGGCGAAGTGAATGGACGCCGCTGTGCCGATCGGCCCCTCGATGGACGTGGCTCCGTGGCAGGCGATGCCGGCCGCCTTGGCGATGGCCACCACCTCGCGACTGCGCTTGAGCCCACCGCATTTGGTGGTTTTCACGGCGATGACGTCGGCCGCGCCGCGCCGCGCGACCTCGAGAGCATCGTGCGGCGTCTGGACACTTTCGTCCGCCATCACGGGGACGGGGACGAGCCGGTTGAGTTCGGCGAGGACCTCGAGCTGTTCACCGGGGGTGGGCTGCTCGATCAGTTCGACGCCGCCTTCGACGAGGAGGGGCACGTACTTCAGCGCGGTGAGCCGGTCCCAGCGGGCATTGACATCGATCCGGACGCCGGCCTTGCCCTGCAGTGCCTGGGCGATCCGAACGACCCGGGCAGTGTCGACCTCCGGGTCGAGGGCGCCCATCTTGAGTTTGAAACTGAAGTGCCGCTTCGACTCGACGAGACCGAGGGCCTCCTCGACGATCTCCTCGGCGGGAGCGGCGCCGAGAGCCCAGGTGACCTCGACGCTGTCACGGAAGGCTCCGCCGAGCAGCGTATGCACCGGCACACCGAGGCTGCGCGCCCAGGCGTCGTGCAATGCGACGTCGACGGCGGCCTTCGCGAAACGCGCGTTCGCGACCACCCTTTCGATGTCCGACATGATTCCGGTGATCTCGTCGACACCCCGCCCCAGCAGGACCGGGACGATGTAACGCTTGACGATCGCCTGCATCGTCTCCACCGATTCGCCGCCCCACCACGGGCCGCCCGGAACGACACCCTCGCCGTAACCGGTCACGCCGCCCGCGGTGGTGACGGCGACGAGCAGCAGTGGCTGCGCCGTCATCGACGTGGTGGCGAACTTGTGGGGACGCACCAGCGGCACATCGAGGATCGTCGTTTCGACGGAAACGATAGACAGGTCGGTCATCGAATCACTCTCTCTACGGGTGGAACAGCTCACGCGGGGTCGAGCACGAAGTTGTAGGTGACGTAGTTCTTGCCGTCGTCACCGGTCTTCGGGTCGAGAATGAGCTCGGGCTTGGTGGCGGACGCGACGTCGCTGTCGATCCACTCGCCGCCCTTGAAATACAGCTGCGTGGTCACCGACTCCTTCCCGGGAGCCGACACGATGAGATGCAGGTGCGCGGGACGCCACGGGTGACCGTTCTGCGCCTCGATGAACTGACCGGTCGGGCCGTCGGTCGGAATCTTGTAGGGCGCCGGCTGGATCGTGGTGATCTCGTAGCGGCCCTCCTCGTCGGCGATGATCGTGCCGCGCAGGTTCCACTCGGGCAGGTGCGGGGCGAACTGCGAGTAGTAACCGTCGTTGTCGGCGTGCCACAGCTCGACCTTCGCGCCGGCGAGCCCGTTCCCCTCGAGGTCGGTGACCTGGCCGGAGAAGACCAGCGGGGTGATCTTCTTGTCTTCGTCGCGCATGGGCAGGGTGCAGGTGGCGGGCAGTTCCGGCGCACCGGCGATGTAGTACGGCCCCTCGATGCTGCCCTTGGTTCCCTTGCGGGTGCGGGCGAGAACCTCTTCGACGGAGTGCTCGATGAACACGTCGAGGAACAGCGGCCACTCCCCGCCCTCACCGACGTCGATCAGCCACTGCTTGAACACGCGGTACTCGGGGTAGGTGACGCCGTGCTTCAGGATCACGTCGTTGAGCGCGCCGAGGGCGTCCTTGGCGATCGCCGCGAGCCGCTCCGGTGAGGTGTCGGCGCTGACGCGTTCGGACTTGAACTTGTCGGTGGCTGCGGAGCCGGATCCGGCGGCGGTGGGGCTCTCGGTGGTGGTCATCTGTTTCTCCTTGGGCTGGGAG
Source organism: Rhodococcus oxybenzonivorans (assembly GCF_003130705.1). Classification (NCBI taxonomy): domain Bacteria; kingdom Bacillati; phylum Actinomycetota; class Actinomycetes; order Mycobacteriales; family Nocardiaceae; genus Rhodococcus; species Rhodococcus oxybenzonivorans. Next base: position 5,886,349 of record NZ_CP021354.1, read on the forward strand.
GGAAGCGGATAAGGCTGATATCGAGTTGTGGGCGACACGGTGGGTGTTCACGCGCCGAGGTCTTGCGTTCTGTACGCTATGCGTACTAACATCACGCTGTGCGTACATATCTACTGTGCGCGCAGTCACATTGAAATGTCAACCCCAACTTCCGTGCACCCTGACGAAACCGCTGGTGGAGGCCGCAATGCCCGAGAACGATCGCGACTACATCCAGAGCATCGAACGTGGCTTCGCAGTGCTTCTGGCCTTCGATGCGCAGCGCCCCAACCCGACACTGGCCGAACTCGCGACCGAAGCGGGGCTCTCGCGTCCCGCGGTCCGCCGGATCCTGCTCACACTGCAGAAGCTCGGTTACGTCGCCGGCTCGGGAGGCCGGTGGTCACTCACGCCCCGCGTGCTCAGCATCGGGCAGCACTACTCGGAGTCGCACGCCCTCATCGAGGCGGCGATGCCGCGACTGCTCGAGGTGGCGGAGAAGACTCAGGAGTCGGCCTCGCTGGGAGTGCTCGACGGGGCCGACGTGGTCTACGCAGCGCGCGTTCCCGTCCGCCGGATCATGAGTATCAACGTCTCGGTAGGCACCCGCGTCCCCGCGTACGCCACGTCGATGGGGCGCGCACTGCTCGCGTGGGCTCCCGCCGACGTCGTCGAACGCGTGGTCAGCGAGTCGACCTTCGCCAAAACGGACCCGACACCATCGGCAGCGCCGCAGAGCTCGAACGTGAACTCACCAAGGTTCGTGAGCAAGGATTCGCGTTGACGTCCGAGGAGCTCGAAAAGGGACTCATCTCGCTGGCCGCCCCGGTCCGGGACGCGGCGGGCTCCGTCGTGGGCGTGGTGGCCTGCTCCACCTCCACTGCACGCAATACGCCCGCACAATTCCGGGAACAGGCCGTGCCGTGCGTCCTCGCCGCCGCGGCCGCCCTCAGCTCCGACATGGGGTTCGCGGGCTGACAGCTGCGATCCGGCTACAGCGGGTCGAGCACGAATTCGCAGGACATCTCGTGCGTTGCGCCGGGTGGCGGTACCACCCGCGTCCCGAGCGAGCGGTAACCGCGCGCATGCACGATCACGTTGATGTGACCCACCTCGTTATCGCTGGGGACGCTGGAGAATTCGCACGGCGCGGGCTTGATGGTGGAGATGTCGAAGCGACCCCCGGCGCAGGTGACGACAATGCCGCGCAGGTTGTTGCGCAGAATCTCGACGGAGTACCCGGAATAGCATCCATCGGCGTCCGCGTGCCACACCTCGAGCTCTGCCCCCGACAACGTTTCGCCGTCGCGCGACCGCACCACTCCCGTGATGCGCAGCGGAGTTCCGGGTTCACCGGGGAGTGCCGCGAGGTTTGCCTTCCAGGGCAGCACTCGCTGGGCGGGGAGGTAGAACTCCCGGTCGACGTGGTCGAGGCTTGCCCGATCCACGTGCGGTGCGGACGTGGTCGACGTCGAGGTCATTATCAGATCCGATCTCTCTCGTACGCTGTGCGTACCGCGAGAACGCTGTGCGGTCGTTATCGAGTGTGCTTGTAGTCACACGGTTCGTCAACCCGCGGCCCGTTCACATCGGGGACGGGTGGGCCCGGGGCATCCGTGGGATAATTGCCCCGCCATCGGCGGACAACGACGTTTCGCCGCCCCGGTTCGCGCTTTGTGCCGGCCACGTCGCATCCCCGAGGATTACATCGATGAACACCCCTCCCCGCAGCATCACACTCCGCTTCCTCGCGGCACCCACGGAGGTAGCAACCCTGGGCGGATCGATCCAGGGTGGTCGCATCCTCGAGTGGATCGACAAGGCCGCCTACGCGTGCGCGGTCGGCTGGAGTGGCGGCTACTGCGTCACCGCCTATGTGGGAAACATCCGCTTCACCCGATCGATCGAGTCCGGTCACCTGGTGGAGGTCGAGGCAAGGCTGGTGCACACGGGCCGCTCGAGCATGCACATCCAGTGCACGGTGTCCTCGGCCGACCCGCGTACCGGTGAGTTCACCGAGGCCAGTAACTGTCTGGTGATCTTCGTGGCCGTCGATGATTCCGGCAAGCCGAAGAACGTCCCGCCGTGGCGGCCCGTCACCGCCGAGGACCACGCCGAAGCCGACGAGGCGATCATGCGGGTCGGACTCCGCGCCGACATCGAAGAGGCGATGAGCAGGCAGGAATACACGGACAAGGGCACGGCACCCGTGTCGGTCATGAGATTTCTCGCAGCCCCCACCGACGTCAACTGGGGCGGCAAGACCCACGGTGGCACGGTGATGCGCTGGATCGACGAGGCCGCCTACCTCTGCGGTACCGCCTGGAGCGGCGGTCCGTGCGTCTCGGTGTACGCCGGTGGGGTCCGGTTCTACCGGCCGATCCAGATCGGTCACGTCGTGGAGGTCGATGCCCGACTGCTCCATACCGGCGCGCAGACCATGCACATCTCGGTGCACGTGCGATCAGGCGATCCGCGCACGGGCGAGATGAATCTGACCACCCACTGCCTCACCGTGGTCGCCGCGGTCGACGAGGAAGGCGCCGCAACCACAGTGCGGCAATGGATTCCGCAGTCCGACGAGGATCGCGGGCTCGAGGCCCACGCCCGGGAACTCATCGCGCTGCGTGCCCGTGCCCGGATCGGTGCCCTGTCGTAGCCAGGCCGAACGGCGACCGACCAGACGACATCAGCCGCGCAGCACGTCCGACGGCGCCGCCCCGTACTTCTTCCGGAACGCCGCCGCGAACCGGCCGGTGTGGGTGAACCCCCACCGCATCGCGACATCGGACACCGTGGCCGAGGGGTCGGCGCGGAGCAGGTCGGCGTGGACACGATCGAGCCGCACGTCGAGCAGGTAGTCGCGGGGGCTCACCCCGACGTACTCCTGGAATCCCTCCTGAAGGCGCCGGACCCCGACACCCGCGATCTCGGCCATCTCGGCGGCCGTCCACGCCCGCGCGGGGTCGGCGTGGATCTCGTCGATGACCCGCTTGACGATGCGCGGCCGGGTACCGGCACCGGCCGTCTCGTCGTCCGGGATCGCTGCCAGGACCAGTGCCGTGGTGACCGCCCCCGACAGCTGCTCGGCGACGAGAGGGTTGGCGTAGACACCGTCCGAACGCAACATCTGATCGAGGAGTGACCGCACCAACGCCAGCCAACTGGCACCGTTCTCGCTGGTCAGATCGAATTGCGGGGGAAGGCGCAGTCCGGGCCGCGCCAGAATCCGCGCCATCTCCCTGTGTAAGTAGTCGCGGTCGACCCGCACCCCGATGATCGAGCAGTCCTTGCTCCAGTCGGTGATGAGCGTCGTGGTGTCGGGTGGACAGATGGTCCCCGACCCGGGCACCGACGACACCTCGGTCTTCCCGGTCACCGACTCCAGGTGTCCCGACAGCGGCACGTTCACCGCGTACGCACCCGGGTGATCCGACTGGATCGATACGTCGGCTCCCCACCCGATGTGGGTGATCTTCACCGGGCCCAGCTCCACGGCTTGCGCGACCGTATTGCCGGCGGTCTCTCTGCTCAGCGGGGTCAGGCGGTGCGGGAAGTAGACGTCCGACACCACGTGCGACGCCTCGTCCCAATCATCGGAACGGACGAACCTGGACGTGGTCGACATGGCACAAGTGTGACCGCGGACACCATCGATTGCAATTTCCGCCGTGATCCGAGTCACTGCGCAAAGTGGATCGGCACCTCGCACAGCGGATCGACGCGCGGTGGACCTGGTCGTACCTTCGTGTTCACCGCACCAGCGCCCCGACACGAAGGGAGGCTTCCGATCATGGAACAGCGCGAACTCCGGAACATTTTCGGACAGTTCGCCAGCGGAGTCACTGTCATCACGTGCAGCAACTCCGACGGCGAACCGCACGGGGCCACCGTCACCGCCTTCACCGCCGTCTCCCTCGAGCCACGGCTGTGCCAGGTGACGCTGACCCGTAAGTCGAAGGCGTGCCGCTACCTCAGCAACGCGCCCTTCGCGGTGAACATCCTGGCCGCCGACCAGGTCGACACAGCACTGCATTTCGCCGGCCGGCCGCAGGAGCCGCAGCCGACATGGACGGACGGCCCCACCGCCCCCGTCCTCTGCGGCTCGGCCGCCACGCTGTCGTGCGTGCCGTGGGCCGAGTACGACGGCGGCGACCATCTCATCTTCATCGGCGAGATCGTCGACGCGCAGACCACAGGAAAGGATCCGTTGCTGTTCTACCGCAGCACATTCCACGACCTCGGCACCCCGTCGGCTTCGGCCGCCTGGAACGGTTCCATGGACGACCCGCACAGTGGCTGGTTCGACGCCACCACCTCGTTCACCCCGTTCCATCTCCACACCGTCTCCTGATTCCGATTCCCGAAGAAAGGCCATCTCGATGACCACCACCGAATCCGCCCCCGACACCGCCGTCGACCGCACCAAGGTCAACGTCGCCGCCGACAGCGAGGTGAATCGCACGAAGAACTTCGCGTCGCGGCCCATGACCGGCGACGAGTACATCGAATCGTTGCGTGACGATCGCGAGATCTGGTTACACGGCGAGCGTGTCGAGGACGTCACCACCCACCCGGCGTTCCGGAACCCCATTCGCATGACTGCCCGTCTCTACGACTCGATGCACACCGGTGAGCACGTCGACAAGGTCACCACCCCCACCGACACCGGAAACGGCGGCGTCACCATGCCGTTCTTCAAGGCGCCGACCTCGTCCGACGACCTCCTGAAGGAGCGCGACGCCATCGCCACCTGGGCGCGGATGACGTACGGCTGGATGGGCCGGTCCCCCGACTACAAGGCGTCCTTCCTCGGAACCCTGCACGCGAACAAGGAGCTGTACTCGCCGTTCCAGGACAACGCCGAACGCTGGTACAAGGAGTCGCAGGAGAAGGTTCTCTACTGGAACCACGCCATCATCAATCCTCCTGTGGACCGGCAGCTGCCCCCGGACGAGGTCGGCGACGTGTTCATGAAGGTGGAGAAGGAAACCGACGCGGGCCTGATCGTCTCCGGCGCCAAGGTCGTGGCCACAGGCTCGGCGATCACCAACTACAACTTCATCGCCCATTACGGCCTGCCGATCAAGAAGAAGGAATTCGCGCTCATCTGCACGGTGCCGATGGACGCACCGGGCGTGAAGCTGATCTGCCGGTCCTCGTTCACCCAGAACGCCGCGGTGATGGGCACCCCGTTCGACTACCCGCTGTCGAGCCGGATGGACGAGAACGACACCATCTTCATCTTCGACAAGGTCCTCGTGCCGTGGGAAAACGTTTTCATGTACGGCGACGTCGACAAGATCAACGGCTTCTTCCCGCAGTCGGGCTTCTTGCCCCGCTTCACTTTTCAGGGCTGTACCCGCCTCGCCGTGAAGCTCGACTTCATCGCCGGCATGCTGATGAAGGCACTCGACGCCACCGGAGCGGGCGGCTTCCGAGGCGTGCAGACCCGAGTCGGGGAAGTGATCGGCTGGCGAAACCTGTTCTGGTCCCTCACCGAATCGATGGCACGCAACCCGGAGCCCTGGATCGGCGACACCGTCATCCCCAAGCTCGAATACGGCCTCACCTACCGCATGTTCATGATCCAGGGCTACCCCCGCATCAAGGAGATCATCGAGCAGGATGTGGCATCCGGGCTGATCTACCTGCCGTCGTCGGCCGCCGACTTCAAGAGTCCCGACGTGCGTCCGTACCTCGACAAGTACGTTCGCGGCTCGGACGGCATGACCGCAGTCGACCGCGTGAAAATCATGAAGGCGCTGTGGGATTCGATCGGCACCGAGTTCGGTGGCCGGCACGAACTCTACGAGCGGAATTACTCCGGCAACCACGAGAACGTCAAGGCGGAACTGCTTTTCGCCGCCGAGAACCGTGGTGACGTCGCCTCCATGAAGGGTCTGGCCGAGCAGTGCCTGGCCGAGTACGACCTCGACGGCTGGACGGTGCCGGACCTCATCGGCAACGACGACGTCTCGTACTTCGGCAACAAGTAACTACACACGCGCAATCCCCGTCAGAAGCGCACGAGCTCTGACGGGGATTTGCCGTACCTGCGACGATATGCCGCGGAGAACCGGCCGGCGTGGGTAAAACCCCACCGGGCAGCGATGTCGGACACCGTGACACCTGGCTCCCGTGCCCTCAGATCGGCGTCGGCGCGCGTCAGGCGGATGTCGAGGAGGCATTCGGACGGGCTGCGCCCGACGTACTCGCGAAACCCTTCCTGCAGCCGGCGAACGCTGGTGCCCGCCAGCTGGGCCATGTCTGCCGCCGTCCACGCGCGGGCCGGGTCGTCGTTCAGCCCGTCGAGTACGCGCTTGACGATGCGGGGACGCGGCGCCGTCCTGCGCACCTCCTGATCCGGTGTGACTGCCAGGACGAAGGCCGCGGTGATGGCGCCGGCGAGCTGCGGTCCCACTACCGGATTGGCGAGCAGGTCGGACGGTTCGCGCAGTTGCGCGGTCAGCGACCTCAACAGTCGGAACCAGCTGTTGCCCGAGGCGTCGGTGAGGTCGATCTGAGAGGGCAGCAGCAACTTCGAGCGCACATCGGTGCCCAGTATGCGATCCGCTTCCCGTTCGAGGTATTCGCTGTCGAACTTGACGCCGAGCACCGAGCAATCCCCGCTCCACCGGCTGATCAGGGTGGGTTCGTTCGCCCGGAACACCGTTGCCTGGCCGGGCCGTGACACCACGTCACCCACCGGGGAGCGCGACTCCAGGGAGCCGGAGAGCGGGATGTTGACCTCGTACGCGCCCGGGTAGTCGCAGGCGATCGACACGTCCGCACCCCAGCCCAGTCTTCCGAGGGTGACCGACCCGAAATCGACGGTACGCATCGAGAGTTTCAGGGAGCCGTCCGGAGACAGGTCCGTCAACGTGTGCGGGAAGTACGCACCGGCCACCGCCCTCGACGCCGCGTCCCAGTCATGAGTCTCGGTAACCGTCGATGCCATCGCCTACACCTGCCTCGTCCACATGTCGTTCCGACCTCCATTGAAGCTGTGTCGTCCCGCTGAGTCGAGGATAACTGAGATACCAATCACAACTAGTCGCGCACATCGTCCAGCCGTCGCGCGAATCGGCTAGACGCGCCCGAGAGCCGGCACCTACATTCTCCTTCACCCGCCGTTGCAGCGAAAGTTGTTACCGAACAAGGAGAATCCCATGACTGCGACCCTTTCCTGGATCGACGAGATCACCATGACGGAACTCGAACGCAACCCTTACCCCGTGTACGAGCGTTTGCGCGCCGAGGCTCCACTGGCGTACCTCCCGGTCCTCGGCTCCTACGTGGCGACCACTGCGGAGCTGTGCCGAGCCATCGCCACCAGCCCCGACTTCGAGGGAATCATCACCAAGGCCGGCGGCCGCACGTTCGGCCACCCCGCGGTGATCGGGGTCAACGGCGATATCCACCGCGACCTCCGCTCGATGGTCGACCCCGCTCTGCAGCCGTCGGAGGTGGACCGCTGGGTCGATTCACTCGTCCGCCCCATTGCCCGGCGTTACGTGGAGCAGTTCGAGAACGACGGCAAGGCCGACCTGGTGTCGCAGTACTGCGAGCCGGTGAGCGTGCGAGCCCTCGGCGACCTGCTCGGCCTGAACGACGTCAGCTCGGACACGCTACGCGACTGGTTCCGCCGGCTGTCGAACTCCTTCACGAATGCCGGCGTGGACGAGAACGGTGAGTTCACCAATCCGGAGGGCTTCATCCAGGGCGATGACGCGAAGGCCGAGATCCGGGCCATCGTGGACCCCCTGATCGACAACTGGATCGTCAATCCCGATGACAGCGCCATCTCCCACTGGCTGCACGACGGGATGCCCGAGGGACAGGTACGGGAGCGGGACTACATCTATCCCACGCTCTTCGTCTTCCTGCTCGGCGCGATGCAGGAACCCGGGCACGCAATGGCGTCGACCCTCGTCGGCCTCTTCAGCCGTCCGGAGCAGCTCGAGGCGGTGATCGACGAACCCGCGTTGATTCCGCGCGCCATCTCCGAGGGCATGCGCTGGACTTCCCCGATCTGGTCGGCGACCGCCCGCATCAGCACGAAGGACGTCACAGTCGGCGACGTCTTCCTGCACGAGGGTTCGGTCGTCCTGATGTCCTATGGCTCGGCCAACCACGACGCCGAGGTCTATGACGCTCCGACGGAGTACGACATGACCCGCCCACCGCTGCCCCATCTGGCGTTCGGCGCCGGACAGCACGCCTGCGCCGGTATCTACTTCGCCAATCACGTGTGCCGCATCGGGCTCGAAGAGCTTTTCGAGGCGATCCCCAACCTCGAACGGGACACCGGCGCCGACGTCGAATTCTGGGGCTGGGGTTTCCGCGGCCCGACAGCACTGCACACCACTTGGGAGGTATGACCATGACCCGCACCGAGACACACACCGTGTCCGTCGGCACCGACACAGTCCAGTGCGGTCCCGATCAAGCCATCCTCGACGCCTTTCTCCGCGGCGGCGTCTGGATGCCCAATTCGTGCAACCAGGGCACCTGCGGGACCTGCAAACTGCGGGTCGTGTCGGGTTCGGTGGATCATCGGAGATCTCCCGACAGCACACTGAGTGCGGCCGAGCGTGACGCCGGGTTCGCGCTGGCCTGCCAGGCTGCTCCCTGCGGTGACACGGTGGTGGAGCGGCTGGACTCGGCACCCGCGGCGACCGTTCATGCCCTGCGGGACCTGGTGGGCACGGTCAGCGGCATCGAGAACATCGCCCGCGACACCCGGCGCTTACTCGTCACTCTCGACAGTCCGCTCGAGTTCTCGGCAGGGCAGTATGTGGAGTTACGGGTGCCGGGCTCAGATCAGGGGCGCCAGTACTCGATGGCGAACTCCCCCAGTGAGTCGAAAGTGCTCGAATTCCACATTCGCCGCCAACCCGGCGGGCTGGCCACCGACAACTGGATCTTCGGACCGTTGAGTGTGGGTGATCGCGTCGACATGGTGGGTCCGCTCGGTGACTTCTGCCTCGACACCGACGACGACGGGCCGATGATCCTGCTCGGCGGCGGAACTGGGCTCGCGCCGCTCAAATCGATAGCAGCCCAAGCGCTCAGGGCTACACCCGACCGCACGGTTCATCTGTATCACGGCGTGCGCGAGGAAGCCGACCTCTACGACGTGGACCTGTTCCAGGAGTGGGAACGCGCGCACCCCGGATTCCGCTACCGGCCATGCCTGAGCGACCAGACGTGGCCTGGGCGGACCGGCTACGTCACCGACGCATTCGTCGACGATTTCGACAGCTGTCGCGGCTATTCCGGTTACCTGTGCGGGCCACCCGCCATGGTCGACGCCGGCGTCAAGGCGTTCAAGCGCCGTCGTATGGCTCCGCGGCGGATCTTCCGTGAGAAGTTCACCCCGGCCGTCTGAACGTCGCGCACACCGGGGTCGCCGGCCCCGGTGTGCGCATCGTGAACATGTCCTAGGCAGTACTCGGTAAATGCCTAGTGTGATGCAGCGCACAGGCTGCAAGAGTGGAATCCATTGCCGGACCCGGGCGCCCTCGCAGGGCGCAAGCCCCCGGAGATCTTGGAGGATCCCATGACTGAAACCCTGTACACAGCGCCGTCCGACGACGTGCGCGCCAAGCTGGCCGACGCACTGATCGAAGACCCGGAAACCGGACGCTATCAGGTGCGACGCAGCGTATTCACCGACGAGGATCTGTTCGAACTCGAGATGAAGCACATCTTCGAGGGCAACTGGATCTACCTGGCCCACGAGAGCCAGATCCCGAACGTCGGCGACTACTTCACCACGTACATGGGCCGTCAGCCGATCGTCATCTCCCGGAACAAGGAGGGCGAACTCAACGCCCTGGTGAACGCGTGCAGCCACCGCGGCGCCATGCTCTGCCGGCGGAAGACGGACAACCGGACCACCTTCACCTGCCCGTTCCACGGCTGGACGTTCAACAACTCCGGCAAGCTCCTCAAGGTCAAGGACCCGCGTGAGGCCGGCTACCCGGAACAGTTCAACAAGGACGGTTCCCACGACCTCACCAAGGTCGCGCGGTTCGAGAACTACCGCGGATTCCTGTTCGGCAGCCTGAACCCCGATGTCCCGCCGCTCGAGGAACACCTCGGTGACACCACGAAGATCATCGACATGATCGTCGACCAGTCACCCGAGGGACTCGAGGTGCTGCGCGGTGCATCCACCTACACCTACGACGGCAACTGGAAGCTGCAGACCGAGAACGGCGCCGACGGCTACCACGTGTCCGCCACCCACTGGAACTACGCCGCGACCACGTCGCGCCGGGAGTCGGGCGAATCCACCAACGCCACCAAGGCGATGGACGCCGGCAAGTGGTCGAAGCAGCAGGGCGGGTATTACTCGTTCGACAACGGTCACCTGCTGCTGTGGACCAAGTGGGCAGACCCCGCCAACCGCCCCCTCAACGAGCGTCGCGACGAACTCGTCGCCGAGTACGGCGAGGACCGCGCCGACTGGATGATCGGGGTGTCCCGCAACCTGTGCCTGTACCCGAACGTGTATCTGATGGACCAGTTCGGTTCGCAGATCCGGCATTTCCGTCCCATCTCCGTCGACAAGACCGAGGTCACCATCTACTGCATCGCCCCCAAGGGTGAGAGCCGGGCGGCACGTGCAGCCCGCATCCGCCAGTACGAAGACTTTTTCAACGCCACCGGCATGGCCACCCCGGATGATCTCGAGGAGTTCCGCTCCTGCCAGAAGACGTACCAGGCCGGCGCCGCACCGTTCAACGACCTCAGCCGCGGTGTCACCCACCAACTCCGGGGCCCCGACGAGGATGCGAAGAAGGTTGGTATCAACCCCATCTCCAGCGGTGTGAAGACCGAGGACGAGGGCCTCTACCCGATCCAGCACGGCTACTGGGTGCAGGCGCTCACCAAGGCGCTCGACGCCGACGCTGCCGCTGCTGCGAACAACCGCTGAGGGAGAAAAGTTTCATGACTGCAGTAGCCGAAAACACCGTCACCCAGCACGATATCGAGCAGTTCCTCTACCGTGAGGCCCGCCACCTCGACGACCGTGAATTCGAGAAGTGGATCGAGTGTTATCACCCCGACTCCGAGTTCTGGATGCCGGCATGGGCCGACGACGGTGAACTGACCACCGACCCGATGACCGAAATCTCCCTGATCTACTACGCCAACCGCGGCGGCATCGAGGATCGGGTGTTCCGCATCAAGACGGACAGGTCGAGCGCGACGAGCCTGCCGGAACCGCGTACCGGTCACAATATTTCGAACGTCGAGGTGACCGAGCGTCGCGGCGAGGTCGTGGACGTCCGGTTCAACTGGTTCACGCTCTACTTCCGCTACAACACGGTCGACACGTACTTCGGGAATTCGTTCTACACCATCGACTTCTCCGGTGAGCAGCCGCTGATCCTGAAGAAGAAGGTCGTGCTCAAGAACGACTACATCCACCACGTGGTCGACATCTATCACATCTGACCTTCTTCCCCATTCTTCGCGAATCGAGCTGTTTTCATGACTTTCCAAGTTGCACTGAGTTTCGAGGACGGGATCACCCGCTTCATCAAGTGTGACGGCGACGAGACGGTCGCCGACGCGTCCTACCGCGCGCGCATCAACATCCCCCTCGACTGTCGAGACGGTGCGTGCGGCACCTGCAAGTCGCTCTGCGAATCCGGCACGTATGACGGCGGCGACTACATCGAGGAAGCGCTCACCGACGACGAGGCGGAGCAGGGCTACTGCCTTCCGTGCCAGATGATGCCGGAAAGCAATCTGGTGCTGCGGATTCCGACGACCTCCGACGTCGCCAAGACCGCCACCGGTACGTTCTCGTCGACGATCACGGCGATCCGCAGGTTCTCCGACACCACCATCGGGTTCACGATCGAGATCGCGAACCGCGAAGATCTGGTGTTCCTCCCCGGGCAGTACGTCAACATCACCGTGCCCGGGACGGAGGCGACGCGCTCGTACTCGTTCAGCACCGGGCCCACGTCCGAGGAACTGTCGTTTCTGGTCAAGATCACCGACGGCGGCCTGATGTCGGAATACCTGCGCGACCGCGCACAGATCGGCGACACGCTGGAGTTCACCGGCCCGATGGGAAGCTTCTTCCTCCGCGAGCAGAAGCGTCGCGCTCTGTTACTCGCCGGCGGCACCGGGCTGGCCCCGCTGCTGTCGATCCTCGACACGATGCGCACCGACGCCGCCGACCACCCCGTGCACCTGGTCTACGGAGTCTCGTCCGACGCAGATCTGGTGGAGCTGGACAAGCTCGAGGCATACACGAAGTCGCTGCCGCAGTTCACATTCGATTACTGCGTATCGGATCCGGCGAGCAGCGCGCCGAACAAGGGGTACGTCACCGGACTGTTCGAGCCGGCGCATCTGAACGACGGTGACGTCGACGTGTACCTGTGCGGGCCGCCGCCAATGGTCGAAGCCGTCCGCGACCACCTGAAGTCGGAGGGGATCACGCCGGCAAACTTCTACTTCGAGAAGTTCAACACTGCGGCGACGCCCCACAGATCCGAGACACCCGCACCGCGACCGGCCGAAACGCCCGAATCCGCTGTGCCCGAGTACGAGATCGGCGAGGAACACCAGCCGCTGTCCGAGTCGGATGCGCAGTTCGACGCCCGCATGGCACTCGAGCTCGGCGCGCTCGAACTCACCATCGGCAGACTGACTCCGGAACAGCTGGGCGAGTACCGCATCCTCGCCGAAGCGTCCGGCGCCTCGATCGACCGGGACCACTTCACCGACGCGGACGCATTCACCGACGCCAACTTCCGGTTCCACGAGTTCCTCTTCCGCTGCACCGGCAACGAGGTGCTGCTCGAGGCGTACAACCGGCTCGAGGTCACCCAGCTGATGCGCAAGGTCCTCCGGAACTCCGGCTGGGTCGACGAGCACATCCCGCAAGAGCATCTCGACATCGTCGCCGCATTCGACAAGGGCGACCGCGACTCCGCACGGAAACTGATCGTCGCGCACAGCGCACACGCGAAGACCACCATGTGCCGCGCCATCGAGAACAGCACAGTCGCATGAGGCCGGCGTTCTACGCGAATCGGTTCGACGGCAGGGCCGTCACCGTCACCGGCGCCGCACAGGGAATCGGGCTGGCCGTCGCAACCCGGCTCGCCGACGAGGGCGCGTCCGTCGTCCTCGTCGACCGCGCCGAACTCGTCCACGACGTCGCCAAGGTACTGCGGGAGAAGGGGGCCGAGGCACACAGCATCACCGCGGACCTCGAACAGTTCACCGACGCGCAGGACGCGATCGACGAGGCCCGCGCCCAGCACGGCCGGATCGACGTGCTGATCAACAACGTCGGCGGAACGATCTGGGCCAAACCGTACGAGCACTACACGCCGGAACAGATCGCCGCGGAGGTGCAGCGATCGCTGTTCCCGACGCTGTGGACGTGCCGCGCCGCACTGCCGCATCTCATCGCGCAGCGCAGCGGCACGATCGTCAACGTATCGTCGGTTGCAACCCGCGGAGTCAATCGCGTGCCCTACGCAGCCGCGAAAGGCGGGGTCAACGCTCTCACCGCGTCGCTCGCGCTCGAGGCGGCACAGTACGGAATTCGCGTGGTGGCCACCGCTCCCGGAGGAACTGAGGCACCGGCGCGCCGCGTCCCACGCGGTCCCGATACCGAATCCGAGCAGGAGAAGGCGTGGTACCAGCAGATCGTCGACCAGACCGTCGACTCATCCCTGCTGAGGCGGTACGGCACCCTCGACGAACAGGCCGCCGCGATCCTCTTCCTCGCCTCCGACGAGGCCTCCTACATCACCGGCTCGGTACTGCCCGTCGCCGGCGGCGACCTCGGCTAGCGGCCCCACATATCTCCACCGCCTCATTGGCGGGCAACCCGGCTCCTCGTCAGACTTCCCGAGCGGAGATCACCATGAACTCATCCACGACCGACAGCTGGGCCAGCCCCCGCCATCGCAGGGCCGTCACCTGGATCGTCACACTCGCGACCATCGCCATCGTCTTCGACGGCTACGACCTCGTCGTCTACGGCACCATCCTCCCGATGTTGCTCGACGACCCCAGTCAACTCGGGGCGATCTCACCGGCCCAGGCCGGCGCGCTCGGTTCCTACGCCCTCGTCGGTGTGATGGTCGGCGCACTGGCGTCGGGCGCCATCGGCGACTATCTCGGCCGCCGGCGGATGATGCTGATCAACATCGTATGGTTCTCCGTGGGTATGGGGCTCGCGGCGCTTGCCACGAGCATCACCACCTTCGGACTGCTCCGATTCTTCACCGGGATCGGGGTCGGCGGACTCGTCGCCACCGTGGGCGCGATGGTCGCCGAATTCGCACCTCCCGGAAAGCGCAATCTGTACAACGCCATCGTCTACAGCGGAGTCCCAGCCGGCGGTGTACTCGCATCTCTGCTGGCCATAGTGCTCCGCGACGCGATCGGCTGGCGTGGCCTGTTCTGGATCGGCGCACTCCCGCTCGTCACGCTGCTGCCACTGGCCCTCATGAAGCTACCGGAGTCCCCGAAGTGGCTCGTCGCACGCGGGTACGAGGACAAGGCCCGCCGCATCTCCGAATACACGGGCATCCCGATGCCCGACGCAGAGGAGATCGCCCTCGAACACGCATCGGTCGAGAAAGTCGGATTCGCGGCCCTCGCGACCCGCCGGTATGCCTGGGCGACGGGACTTCTCGGTGTGATGAGCTTCTCCGGCCTCCTCCTCACCTACGGACTCAACACCTGGTTGCCGAAAATCATGGGAGACGCGGGCTTCAACGCCAAGGGGTCGCTGTCCTTCCTGCTGGTCCTCAACGGCGGCGCCATCATCGGCGGTCTGATCGCCTCCAAGATCGCCGACGGTATCGGCCCTCAGCGAGTCGTGGCCACCACGTTCTTCCTCGCTGCGGTCGCGCTGGTGGTGCTCACCCTGGGATTCCCACTCCCGGTGCTGCTCGCCTCGGTCGCAGTTGCCGGAGTGGGCACGATCGGAACTCAGGTGCTGATCTACGGTTTCGTGTCCAACTACTATTCGACCTCCGCCCGCGCTGCGGGAGTGGCATGGTGCGCCGGATTCGGCCGGCTGGGCGGAATCTTCGGACCCCTCATCGGCGGCGCACTCATCAGTGCAGGGATCAGCAGCCAGGTCGCGTTCTCCGTGTTCGCGGGCATTGCCGTACTGGGCGCCTTCGTCACGTTCTTCGTACCGCGCGCACGAGTCGCCCTCCGCGCCGAGGTTGCGCCCGTCACCGCCTAAACGGTCCAGGTGTCGTGCCCGGTCAGAAGCCGCTGGAGCGAGCCCTCGTCTACGGGATCCCTCTCGCGGGCGAGGTCGTTCTGCCTGCGTACCGCATCGTCGTAGGTGTCGCGCACAACGCTGCGTAATACGCCGGTCACCGTGTGGGTGAGGTCCTGGTCGGACAGCCGCGAGAGGGCGTACGCGTAGTCGGGATCATCGGTGTGGGCGTCGTGCACGACGATCTCGTTCCGGTCGACGTTGGCGGTCTCGACCACCTTCAGACCGAAACCGGCACGCACGACGCAGTATTCGCCTGCGTTCCCGAACACGATCGGCTCTCCGTGGGTCAACGGAATCAGCCGCTGCTCCGCACCCTCCTTGCGGAGCACGTCGAACGAACCGTCGTTGAAAATCGGGCAGTCCTGAAAGATCTCCACGAACGACGTGCCCCGGTGCGCCGCGGCCGCACGCAGCACCTCGGTAAGGCCCTTGCGGTCGGAGTCCAGGGCGCGGGCCGCGAACGTCGCCTCGGCACCGAGCGCCAGGGACAGCGTGTTGAACGGGTGGTCCACGGACCCCAGCGGGGTGGACTTGGTGACCTTCCCGACCTCCGAGGTCGGTGAGTACTGGCCCTTGGTGAGGCCATAGATCCGGTTGTTGAACAACAAGATCGTCAGATTCACGTTGCGCCGCAACGCGTGGATCAGGTGGTTGCCACCGATGGAGAGGGCATCACCGTCACCGGTGACCACCCACACCGACAGGTCCGGACGTGTCACCGCCAGCCCGGTCGCGATGGCCGGGGCACGGCCGTGGATCGAGTGCACGCCGTACGTGTCGAGGTAATAGGGGAACCGGCTCGAACATCCGATGCCGGAGACGAACATCATGTTCTCGCGCTTCAGGCCGAGCTCCGGCAGGAAACTGCGGATCGTGGCCAGGATGACGTAGTCACCACAACCCGGACACCACCGCACCTCTTGATCCGTGGTGAAGTCCTTGGCTTTCTGCGCTACATCGGTGTGTGGGACGTGCGCGGTCGCGCTGAGTGCGAGAGTCCTCCCGATGCGATTGATCATCTGGGTCACGCCGGTTCCTCCTGCCGGGGGCGGTTCGTCCGATAGGTGGCCGAAGCGAGCGCGTCGGAGGTCTTGGCCAGCTCCTGCTCGCGCAACGTTCCCGCCAGCGCCGCGTCGATCACCCTGTGTATTTCGTCGCTGAGGAACGCGAGACCCTGCGCCTTGGTGACCGACTGCACGTCGACGAGGTACCTCGATCGCAGAATCATCGCCAGCTGGCCCAGGTTCATTTCGGGTGCCACCACTGTGGAATAACTGCGGAGCACCGCACCGAGATTCGACGGCAGGGGGTTGAGGTGTCGCAGGTGCACCCGGGCAACCTTCTTCCCCTCCCGCCGGGCCCGGCGGCACGCCTCACCGATCGGACCGTACGAACTACCCCACCCGATCAACAGCAACTCCGCCTGACCGGAGGGATCGTCGACCACCACATCCGGGACGGTGATGCCGTCGATCTTCGCCTGCCGCAGCCGGACCATGAGGTCGTGGTTGGCGGGATCGTACGAGATGTCACCGCTGCCGTCGGCCTTCTCGAGCCCACCGATCCGGTGCTCGAGCCCGCTGGTGCCGGGCACCGCCATGGCGCGGGCCAGCGTCTCCGGGTCGCGCGCGTAGGGCGCGAACACCCCCTCCGGCGGAGGCGCCTTCTCGTAGTCCACGTCGATCGGGTCCATGTCCGCCACATTCGGAACAGCCCACGGTTCACTGCCGTTCGCGATGGCACCGTCCGAAAGCAGAAGCACCGGCGTGCGATAGGTGAGGGCTATCCGCGCGGCCTCGACAGCGGTGTCGAAGCAGTCGGCGGGTGACCGCGGCGCCAGCACCGCAACGGGCGATTCACCGTTGCGCCCGTACATTGCCTGCAGCAGATCCGACTGTTCCGTCTTGGTCGGCAGTCCGGTGGACGGCCCACCGCGCTGCACGTCGATCACCAGCAACGGCACCTCCGTCATCACCGCCAGCCCGATCGCCTCGCTCTTCAGCGCCAGGCCCGGTCCGGACGTGCTCGTCACCCCCAGCGCCCCGCCGATCGACGCCCCGAGGGCCGCCCCGATACCGGCGATTTCGTCCTCCGCCTGGAAGGTGGTGACGCCCAGGTTCCGATGCTTACTCAGCTCGTGCAGGATGTCCGACGCCGGAGTGATCGGGTACGTGCCCAGGAACACCTCGCGGGAGGCCAGCTGCGCCGCCGTCACCACTCCCAAGGCCAGCGCGGTGTTGCCGGTCACCTGACGGTAGGTGCCCCGCGGCAGGGTCGCGGCCGAGATTTCGTAGGTAGCGGTGAAGGTTTCCGTCGTCTCACCGTAATTCCACCCCGCCGTGAAGGCGAGGAGGTTCCCCTCAGCAATCTGGGGTTTCGCCGCGAACTTGGTGCGCAGGAACTGCTCGATACTGCGTGTGGGCCGGTTGTACATCCACGAGAGCAATCCGAGCGCGAACATGTTCTTGGCCCGCTCACCGTCTTTTCGGCTCAGGCCCGCAGGTTGCACCGCGCCCACCGTCAGCGTCGTCATCGGGACCGGGTGCACCGTGTAGTCCGCGAGGGAATCGTCCTCGAGCGGACTGGCCGCATACCCGACCTTCGACAGGTTCCGCTTGGTGAACCCGTCCATGTCGACGATGATCATCCCGCCGCGAGGCAGGTCGGGCAGATTCGCCTTCAACGCGGCAGGGTTCATTGCCACCAGCACATCGGGGCGATCACCGGCGGTGAGAATGTCGAAGTCGGCGATCTGGATCTGGAACGACGACACCCCTGGCAATGTGCCCTGCGGCGCACGAATCTCGGCGGGGAAGTTCGGTTGCGTCGCGAGATCGTTGCCGAATGCCGCCGCCTCCGAGGTGAACCGGTCCCCGGTCAGCTGCATGCCGTCACCCGAATCGCCGGCAAAGCGGATGACCACCCGCTCCAGCTTGGTGGAGTTCGCGTCCGTCGTCATAAGTGCACCGGATCTCTCGACTGCTGCGTCCGTGTCGATCAGCTGCTTCTCACCTCACGTTACAAGCGTTCCGCCGTTCTGCCAGGCACCCGCCTGAAATCGCGTCGCGATACGGTGAGCCTTGTGAGTGACCCAGCCAACAGCGAACTCGTCGGCCGTTCGCGTGAGCTCGCAAGTCTCGAGGCTTTCCTGCGCGGGGCGACTCCCGACATGCCGGCCGTCGTGCTGGTCGAAGGGGCCGCCGGCATCGGCAAGACCACCCTCGTCGAGGCGTTCCTCGCGGCGCACTCCGAGGTGCCGACACTTGCCGCAGTGTCTACGCCCTGGGCGACGGGGCACCCGTTCGGCGTGGTCGAGCAGATGCTGGGGTCCGCAGTGACCGCACGACATCCTCTGGGCGTCGCCCATGAGCTCGCCGCCGCGGTGACCGCACTTCCCGGGGAGAAGGCCGTGGTCGTACTCGACGACGCACACTGGGCCGACCTCGACTCTTTGCAGGCCGTGACGTCGGCCAGTTATCTTCTCGACCGCCCTGCCATGCTGGTGCTGATCACGACGTCGGAACCGTCCGCCGACGTCTCGCCCGACGTGATCGAGCTCCTCGACCGACATCACCGTCACCGGCTGTGTGTCCCGCCCCTCGATGCGTCCGACATTCGCACACTCGCGAACCGCATTGCGCACGTGGAACTTCCAGCGCCCCTTGCGCACCAGCTCACGCAGCACACGGCCGGAAATCCCCGGCACGTCACGCAACTCCTGCACGAAGTGGATCCGGGCGCCTGGTCCCACTGGCAACCCGTGCTGCCCGTCCCCCGGGCGGTCACCGCATCGGTGCGCTCGCGGCTCACGGCGTGCTCGGCGCCCGCGCGCGCCCTGGTCGAAGCGGCCTCCGTCCTCGGCGGTGATCCGCGTTTCGCCGATGTCGCCGAACTTGCGGACATCGAGAATCCTGTCGAAGCACTCGACGAGGCGCACCGAGCGGGACTGCTGACGATGGGTGAGCATCGCGGCGTTACCGTGCTGGTGTTCCCCTCGGCACTCACCCGGGCCGCCGTCTACCGCGACCTCGGCCCGATCCGACTGCGCGACCTGCACGAGCACGCAGCACGCGTCGTCGACGACGACAGTCAGCGCCTCGACCATCTCGCTGCCGCGTCGCCGTTTCCCCACCCCGAACTCGCCGATGAACTCGACCGCCACGCCGTCCACCGGGCCACGGTCGGGGCCTGGTCCGCCGTCGCGGACGCCCTGATCAAGTCGAGCCGCCTCAGCGCAGACCGACGCATTCGAGAGCAACGCCTGATCCGCGCCGTCGACGCCCTGGTCGGGACCGGAAATCTGCCGCAGGCGATCGCGTTCGCACCCGAGATCGAAAGCTTCCCCGCAAGCCCGCTCCGTGACGCCGTCCTCGGCTATCTGGCCATCCAGCGGGGCCGCCCCGCGGAGGCCGACCTGCTGCTCACGCAGTCGTGGTCTGCCTGCGACCCCGCCGCGGATCCGGCGACTGCCGCACTGATCTGTCAGCGCCGGGTCCTCGACTCCTTGGCCCGGTGGCATGGGCCCGACCTCGTCCAGTGGGGTTCGCGGGCAGTGTCACTCGTCGACCCGAGCGATCCTTCGGCCGTGGAATCCGCGGCGATCATGGGCCTAGGACTGGCAGCGACGGGCAAGACAGCCGAGGCGCGGGCCGCGTACGACCACCTGTCGGCCACAGTCGCACTGGGCGCCCAGTCGCAACGCTTCGAGATGGCCCGGGGGTGGCTCGACCTGGCGTTGGACGAGCCGGAGGCGGCGCGGCAGGAACTCGAAAGTGCCGTCCCGACGGCATTTCGGATGGGGTCTGCCCGTATTTCGCTGTGGGCGCAGGCCTGGTTGGCACGCACCCAGTTCGCCCTGGGTGACTGGAGTGGGGCCGTGGCCACCGTCGAACGTGCCGCGCGTCAGCTGGAGGATGTCGGGCTGGACCTACTGCGGCCACTCGTGCACTGGACGGGAGCGCAGACGCAGGCGCTGCGTGGCAACCGCGATGCCGCACAGCATCACCTCCGGCGGGCGGCCGCGAGCCTCCACGACTACCCGATCATGTTCTTACCGTCCTCGCTGGCACGCGCCCAGTGCGCCGAGGTGGAAGCCGACTACCCCACGGTGATTCGCGCACTCGAACCCCTCACCCGGCTCCGGCCGCGGGAGGGCGTCGACGAACCCGGGTTCTGGCACTGGCCGGACGTCTACGCGAATGCGCTCGTCATGGTCGGGAGAGTGGACGACGCCGACACCTTCCTCATCCCACACGAGGAACGGGCCGCAGCGCGACAGCACCGTTCCGCCCAGGCGCGGCTCGGCTACGCCCGCGGACGCATACTCGGCGCCCGAGGGGATATCGACGCCGCCCGAGCCGTCTTCGAGCAAGCACTGCAGCATCTCGACACGTTGCCCCTGCCCTACGACCGCGCCCGGGTCAACTTCGCGTACGGCCAGACCCTGCGACGGGCCGGTAAACGCCGTGATGCCGATGCGGTGATCCAGGCCGCCCGGGAGGGATACTCGGCCCTCGGTGCAACGTCGTACGTGTTGCGGTGCGACCGCGAAATCAAGGCGGGCGGGCTCAACCTCGAGCGCAGTCGTGTCTCACTCGCGGACCTGACGCCTCAGGAACAGGCGGTGACGGAACTCGTCGCCGGTGGTGCCAGCAACAAGGAGGCGGCGGGAGAACTGTTCCTGTCGGTCAAGACGGTGCAGTACCACCTGACACGGGTCTACGCGAAGCTCGGCGTTCGCTCCCGCAGCGAACTCGCGGCGCAGTTCCGCAACGACGGCTGAAGTCGGGGGGCCGGAAACCACCCCAGGGTGTCTTTTCCCGGGCACCCGTTGCGCGAAGGCTGGCACCTGAGCGTCCTGACAACCAGGCGCCCATCCGACCACAGGAGGTCTTCGAGATGAAGGACACGATCGACGCAGTCGAGGCCGACCGCGAGCTGAAAACCCGGCACCGCGCCATGTGGGCGCTCGGCGACTACCCCTCGCTGGCCGGCGAGGTGATCCCGGACCTCGGACCGGCGCTGGTGGCAGCGTGCGAGGTGCGGTCGGGCGACCACGTCCTGGATGTCGCAGCGGGGTCGGGCAACGCCGCTATTCCCGCCGCGCTCGCAGGGGGCCACGTCGTCGCCAGCGACCTCACCCCGGAACTGTTCGATGTGGGACGCCGTGAGGCTGCTGCGGCGGGGGCTGCGGTCGAATGGCAGCAAGCGGATGCCGAGGCACTGCCCTTCGACGACGAGGAGTTCGACGTCGTCATGTCCTGTGTGGGCGTCATGTTCGCGCCGCACCACCAGCAGAGCGCCGACGAGATCGTCCGTGTCTGCCGTCCGGGAGGAAGGATTGGACTGCTCAGCTGGACGCCGGAGGGTTTCATCGGTCAGATGTTCGCGACGATGAAACCGTATGCCCCTGCTCCCCCACCCGGCGCGCAACCCCCACCGCTCTGGGGTCGCGAGGAACACGTCCGCGAACTGTTCGGGGACAGGGTGACCGATCTGACGGCGACGCGGCAGACGTTGCACGTCGAGAAGTTCCCGACCCCCGAGGAGTTCCGCGACTATTTCAAGGAGCGGTACGGCCCCACGATCGCCGTGTACCGCAACATCGCCGGTGACCCGGAGCGGGTGGCCGCATTGGACGGTGAACTCGCCGACCTCGCGCGACGCCACTTCGACGGGACCGCCATGGAATGGGAATATCTCCTGGTGACCGCGCGCAAACGTTGACCACTCCGGGACGGTAGGGTGGTCCACGGTGCGCCGGGAAGTCTGGTCGGCAAGTATATTGTCGACCCGATTTCCAGGAGTGTGCCGTGAGCGAATCCCAAAACCGATCGACGCTGTTTGCCCGCGGATCGTGGGCGGAGACCGCACGGATCTCCGACATCCTCCGCAAGGAAACGGTGGGCGGAGCGCTGCTCCTGATCGGCTCGGTCATCGCTCTGGTCTGGGCGAACTCGCCGTGGTCCGACGGGTACACGGCGCTGCGCGACACCACCGTGGGACCGGCCTCACTGCACCTGAACCTCTCGCTCGGGACGTGGGCCGCCGACGGGTTGCTCGCGATCTTCTTCTTCGTCGTGGGCCTCGAACTCAAACGGGAGTTCGTGGCCGGAGACCTGCGTGATCCTCGCCGCGCCGCTCTTCCCATCGCCGCCGCCGTCGGCGGCATGGCCGTCCCCGCGCTGGTCTTCGTTCTGATCAACGCCCGCACCGGTGAGGGGGCGCTCGCCGGCTGGGCGATTCCGACGGCCACCGACATCGCGTTCGCGGTGGCCGTCCTCGCCATCGTGAGCACTCATCTTCCGGCAGCCCTGCGCACCTTCCTGCTCACCCTCGCAGTCGTGGACGACCTGCTGGCCGTGACCGTGATCGCCGTCTTCTACACCGACGAGCTCGCGTTCGGCCCATTGCTTCTCGCGCTGATCCCGCTGGCACTGTTCACCGTTGCCGTGCAACGACGCGTCCGCTCCTGGTGGATCCTGCTGCCCCTCGCCGGGGCTACCTGGATCCTCGTGCACGAGTCGGGCATTCACGCGACCGTGGCGGGCGTCCTCCTCGGCTTCGCCGTTCCCGTGCTTCGCAGCGAGAAGGCCGGCGGACCCGATGCCGGGCCCGGTCTGGCCGAACACTTCGAGCATCGAATTCGGCCCATCTCGGCGGGATTCGCAGTGCCGTTGTTCGCCTTCTTCGCCGCCGGGGTCACCGTCGGCGGATTCTCCGGACTGAGCACCTCACTACGCGACCCGGTCGCACTCGGTATCGTCGCCGGCCTGGTGATCGGCAAGGCAGTCGGGATTTTCGGCACGACGTACCTCATGTCGCGGTTCACCCGGGCGACCCTCGACTCCGGCCTCGCCTGGCTCGACGTTCTCGGCGTCGCCCTGCTCGGCGGCATCGGATTCACCGTCTCCCTCCTCATCGGCGACCTCGCCTTCGGCATGGACTCCCTGCGGGGTGATCACGTCAAGGTCGGCGTACTGACAGGATCGGTGGCCGCCGCAGTCCTGGCCTCGGCGGTCCTGCGAATGCGCAACGGCGCCTACCGCAACATCGCGCTTGCGGAGAGCCGGGACGACGACGGCGACGGCATCCCCGACGTGTATCAGCGGTGACCGTCGGCCCCGGTAGTGCCGGTAGTGCCGGTAGTGCCAGTGGTTCCGGGCTTCGTCTGCGCGTCGGGTGAGCCGGTCTCGCCCACCGGGCCCTCCGCGTATTCGGCCATCAGCCGGGTGATCTCGTCGCGATCGGCGAGTCCCGGAAGTCCCCACCCGTCCCGGTAACCGTAGAGCTCGGCGAGAGTAGTCGCGCGGCGGTTGCCGTCCGCGACCTCCACATCCGAAGCCGTGATCAGTCCGGGATGTGCAACTCCGCACGCCTCGGCCACCTTGAACACGTCCCGCCGCAGCGATCGGATGTAGTTGTCGGCCCGCACCGACTTCGCCTGGGCGTCTAGGCCGTGTTCCAGCCAACTGCTCTGGGTGGCCACTCCCGTGGGGCATCGATCGGTGTGACATTTCTGGGCTTGGATGCAACCGATCGCGAGCATCGGCTCGCGGGCAACGTTGATCATGTCGCAACCCAGAGCCATCGCCACCACAGCGTTGTCGGGCAAACCCAGTTTGCCGGAGCCGATGAACGTGATGCCGTCGGTGAGTCCTGCCTCGGCGAACATCGAGTACACCCGGGCGAATCCACTGCGGAACGGCAACGAGACCGCGTCGGAAAACACCAGCGGTGCCGCACCCGTGCCACCCTCGCCGCCGTCGATCGTCACGAAGTCGACGCCCCGGTCGGAGTGGGTCATCTCCTCGATCAGCGATTCCCAGAACCGGGAGTCTCCGACGGCCGACTTGATGCCCACCGGCAGTCCCGTCTCGGCGGCGACGAGTTCCACCCAGTCGAGCATGCTGTCGACGTCGTGGAACGCGGTGTGCCGTGAAGGACTGACACAGTCGCTGCCTTCCCGGACGCCGCGGATCTCGGCGATCTCGGCCGTGACCTTCGCACCGGGCAACAGGCCACCGAGCCCCGGCTTCGCACCCTGGCTGAGTTTGATCTCGATGGCCCGTACCGGGGCGGAGTGCACGAGGGACACCAGTCGATCGAGATCGAAGCGGCCGTCCTCGTCCCGGCACCCGAAATAGGCGGTACCGATCTGGAACACCAGATCCGCACCGTTCCGGTGGTAGCGAGACAGCCCGCCCTCACCGGTGTTCTGCAGGCAGTCCGCCGCCGTGGCACCGCGATTCAAAGCGGTGATCGCCGCCGACGACAGCGAGCCGAAACTCATCGCCGAGATGTTGACGAGTGAGTGTGGACGAAAGGCCTTGGCCCGGCCGCGTGCCGAACCCAGAACTTTGGCCGACGGGAGCTGAAGTGTGTCACCACCCCCGGGAACGGCCGACGGGGCGATGTCGGAAAACGTGCGGTGCTTGATGATGGTGTAGCCGTCGGTGAACTCGATGTCGTTGTCCGTGCCGAACCCGAACGTATTGGTTTCCTTTTTCGACGACGCGTACACCCAGCGACGCTGATCGCGGGTGAAGGGACGCTCCTCGTCGTTATTGGTCGTGATGTACTGCCGAAGCTCCGGCCCGAGCGACTCCAGCAGATATCGGCCGTGGCCCAGGACGGGAAAATTGCGCAGCAGAGCGTGCCGCCGCTGGAGCAGGTCATACGAAGCCACGGCGGCCAGCGCGGCGGCCGGAATCCCGAGGGCGTTCGACCACTTCATGAAGCCACCGTACGTCGCGGTCCGGGGGCTCCGTTGGCGATTTCGGTGTGGTCGCCGGCTTCCGATGCCACGCTTGACGGTATGAACCCTATTCGCCCCAGGAGTGATCGATACAGGAGTGATCGATAATGGCCCGGCCGGTACGCGTCGTCGTTCTCGGCGCGGGCTCGTGGGGAACCACGGTGGCCGGACTGGCGGCGCGGAACACACCGACCCTGTTGTGGGCGCGGAGCTCGGACACCGCCGACGAGATCAACACCGTCCACCGGAATTCCCGGTACCTCGGTGACCGCGTACTCCCCGATTCGATGCGCGCCACCGCCGACCTCGTCGAGGCAGCGCAGGAGGCAGATGTCCTCGTCGTCGGGGTGCCCTCACATGCCGTCCGCGGCACCCTCTCGCAGATTGCCAACGAGGTGCGCGCGTGGGTACCGGTGCTGTCGCTGGCCAAGGGACTCGAGCCCGGCACTCGGCTGCGTCCCACCGAGGTGATCGCGGAATGCCTCCCCGGCCATCCCGTCGGGCTCCTCGCGGGGCCGAACATCGCTCGGGAGATCGTCGACGGACTTGCCGCGGCTTCCGTGGTGGCCACCCAGGACGTTCGAGTGGCGACCGCCCTGCAGCCACTGTTCGCGTCCCCAGTCTTCCGCGTCTACCGCAACACCGACGTGCTCGGGTGCGAGCTCGGTGGCGTGCTCAAGAACATCGTGGCCATCGCGTCGGGCATGGCCGACGGACTCGACGTCGGCGACAACACGCGGGCCATGGTGCTCGCCCGAGGGCTCGCCGAGATGACGAGGCTCGGCGAGGCGATGGGCGCCAACCCGCGAACCTTCGCCGGCCTCACCGGTGTCGGTGACCTGATCGCGACGTGCATGAGCCCCAGTTCCCGTAACCGCCGGGTGGGCGAAGCGCTGGCCCGCGGACTCACCGTGGAGGAGGCCGTCGCCCAACTCGGCCAGGTCGCGGAGGGTGTCAAGACCGCACCGACCGTCATGGAACTCGCCCGTGACCACGGCGTGGACATGCCTATCGCCGCCGAGGTGGAAGCCGTGGTGGCGGGGCGACAGACGGCGGAAGGTGCCTACCGCGGCCTGCGCAAGGTCGCGGCAGGCAGCGAGCACGAGGTCGCATGACGAGCGGGGCCCGCGATCACCCCCCGACCGGACGGAGAATCCACCAGCCTCCGAGCAGGAGACATCCGATGTTGACCAGCAGGAAGAGCCCCACCCAGACGATGCCGGGAACGCGGGTGAGCCGCGCCAGCTGATCGGCGTCGGAGTCGGGGGCGGCCCGCCGTGCCCGACTCCGCTGCAGTTCGATGACCGGCCGCGGCGACGCCACCAGCATGAAGGACGTGATCAGGTAGGCAGCCGCCACTTGCTGTTGCTCCGTGCCGAGCCAGACCAACCCGAACAGGAGGGCTCCGACGACGGTGAGGGAGAACAGCCCGTAGAGGTTCCGAACCAGGATCAGCATGGCGGCGAGTGCCACCACCCCGATCCAGAGCACCGCGACGGCATGGCGGGTACCGAGCACCCATGCTGCGCCGAGGCCGAGGACCGCGGGACCCACATACCCCGCAAAGGTCATGAGAACGACACCGAGTCCTGTGGGCTTGCCCGACGAGATCGCGACCCCGGACGTATCCGAGTGCAGCCGGACGCCTTTCAGTCGTCTGCCGAAGAGCAGCGCGACCACGAGGTGCGCACCCTCGTGGATGATCGTCACCACGTTGCGCGTGATGCGCCAGGCGTGGGGCTCGAGTACGAGCACAACCGCTACCACTGCCACCACCTGGACGATCCACGTCGCCGGGGTGGGGCTGACCGCGCTCACGCGCTCCCACAGCGATCGAATCCCGTCTACACCCGCCGCGTCGTATGCGGCGGCCCCGCTCACTCGAGTCATCGGCGCCGAATGTACGGAGGAACGGCGTGGCCCGAGGAGCAGGATCGTTCGCAAGGCTACGGTCACGAGTAGGTAAACATGCGGAGAGCTGCCGTAGCGCTGGCCTAGGCTCGATAGTTGCCCGCGATCGACCCGGCGGGTACGAGTGCGGATGGATCGGGGTGTCCAGATGCGGATCGCGGATGTATTGCGGAGCAAGGGTACGGCGGTAGCGACGGTCGACGCCGATACGTCGGTGACCAGCCTGGTCGACGAGCTCGCCCAGCACAATGTCGGCGCGCTGGTGGTGCTCGAGAAGGGCTCGTTGGTCGGCATCGTGACCGAGCGCGACGTCGTGCGCAAGATTCACGAGCGTGGACCCGACGTGCTGAAGGCACGGGTCGCGGACATCATGAGCACCTCGGTGTTCACCTGCCTGCCCACCGACAGTGTGGACAGCCTCGCCGAGACCATGACCGAGCGCCGGATCCGGCATCTGCCCGTGGTGGTGGAGGGGCAGCTCGTCGGCATCGTCAGCATCGGTGACGTGGTGAAGAGCCGGATCGGCGAGCTGCAGAGCGAACGCGACCAGCTCGAGCACTACATCGATCAGGGCTGAACTCCACGACTCCCGCTAGCGTCGTATTCGACTCTCTAGCGTTGAGCCTAGAAAGCGATAGATTGCACTACCGATCTCTCAGTCGCTCTGGCCGCGCAGATACCGGCCGAAATGCGGGACGGTGAACCCGATGGATCCACGCTCGGCCGAATAGATCAAGCCCTTCTTGATCAGGCCGTCCCGGGCGGGTGACAACGAGGCCGGTTTACGACCGAGTTCGGCGGCGATCGCTGCTGTCGCGACGGGGCCGTCGTCGCCGGCGAGATCCGCCATCGCCCGCATGTACTCGCGTTCGGCCGGGGTCGCGCGCTCGTAGCGGGAACCGAAGAACCCCACGGCGAGTTCTTCTTCCGCGGTCGGTGCCGCCACCCGCACGTCTTCCTCGGTGATCGGGCTGGCCGCAGCCACATCCCAGGTGGCCTTCCCGTACGCCTGCACGAAATAGGGATAACCGTCGGCGGCCGCGTACAACGCATCCAAGGCTTCGTCGGCAAACTTCACATCTTCCCGCTCCGCGGGCGCGATCAGCGCGCGATCCGCCGACGCCCGGTCCAGCCGGTCGATGCGGTGGTAACTGAAGAGGCGCTCCGAGTAACTCTTCGATGCCGACAACACCGCAGGCAGGTGCGGGAGACCGGCACCGACCACGATGAGCGGCGCCGCGTCCTGGCTGAGTTCGTGGCACGCGCCGCAGATCGCGGAGACGTCCGCGGCACCGAGGTCCTGCATCTCGTCGATGAACAGCGCGATCCCGACGCCCACATCTCGCGCCAGCGAGGAGGCGTCGAGCAACAACTCCACCAGATCGATCTCGATGTCTCCCGAATCCGCCCGACCCTTCACGGCCGGGGCGTCGATCCCGGGTTGCCATCTCTCCCGCATGCCCTTGTCCGCCGTCGCCCGCAACGCGAACGACTTCAGCACGCCCAGAAACTCCTCGACCCGATCGGGGTTGCGGTGTGCCCCCGCGATCTCGCGCACTGCCATGTGCAGCGCCGACGACAGCGGTCGGCGCACGTCCTGGTCGGGGCGGGCCTCGATCTTGCCGGTGCCCCAGCTGCGGGAGATGGCCGCCGACCGCAGATGATTGAGCAGCACCGTCTTCCCGACTCCGCGGAGGCCGGTGAGCACCACAGTGCGTTCCGGACGGCCGCGGGCGATCCGCTCGAGCACCACGTCGAACGCGTCAAGCTGTCTGCTTCGGCCCGCGAGCTCCGGTGGACGCTGGCCTGCACCGGGGGCGTAGGGGTTACGGACGGGGTCCATGGCCTCGAAGGTAACAACCTCGATAACCGAATCTGCGGACATCTAGCGCGTGTCCTAGATCCCGCTATGAAGTCCACGACGCCCACGAGGGGGTGGGTGTTCGTCACCCTTCGGTGCCTATCGACGGGCGCCCGTTCCGCCGAGGCTGGAAGCAGTCACACGGAACGGGAGAACACCATGATCGAGACGGACGTCAGAGCACAGCTCGAGCGCCTCGCACCCCTCGCCGCCGTCGGGGACGAGGAGGCCGTGGAAGAGATTCTCCGCATCGCCCACCCGGTGGTGCATCGCTACTGCACGTCCCGACTCGAATCGGTGGAACACCCGCACGCCTCGGCCGACGACGTCACCCAAGACGTCTCCCTCGCGTTGATGAGCGCACTGCGCACCTACCGCGACGAAGGTAAATCCCTGCTGTCGTTCATCTTCGGTATCGCCGCACACAAGGTGGCCGATGCCCGTCGGCGCGCCAATCGCCTGTCGGTGCCCACCGCACGATCGGCCACTGCGCATCACACCGTCGATATCGACGAGGGGCCCGAGCACCACGTGCTGCGCACCGAACTTCGAGGGGAGATGGACGAACTGGTGCAGACGCTCCCGGTCCGGCACCAGCAGATCGTGTTCATGCGCATCGTGGTCGGGATGTCCGCCGAACAGACGGCTCGCGTGCTCGACACCACGCCCGGGGCCATTCGCGTCGCCCAGCACCGCGCGCTCGCCCACCTGCGGTCCCGGATCCACGCGTCGCATTCCCTCGCCAGCTGACCTGACCGTCGAGGTGTGATCGCACCATTGCCATTCGCCGGACCGAGTGGTCCGATGTAACGATGAGCGCAGCCGACACAGTTTTGCTCGCGATCGGAACCAAGAAGGGCCTCTGGCTGGCCACCAGCCGAAACCGCACCGCGTGGTCGTTTTCGGGCCCACACTTCTTGATGCACGAAATCCCCAGCATCGGCATCGACACCCGCGCGGGCCGCACCCGCATTCTCGTGGGGGTCCGGTCGGAGCACTGGGGACCGACCGTCGCGCACTCCGACGACCTGGGCGCCACATGGGTCGAACCGGACCACGGAGCGATCCGATTCGGTGACACCGACGACGCCGCGCTCGAGCGGATCTGGCAACTCCAACCGGACAGCGCAGACCGGCCCAGTGTCGTATGGGCGGGCTGTGAACCGATTTCGGTGTGGCGATCCCTGGACAGCGGCGAGCACTTCGAACTCGAGCGCGCACTGTGGGACCACCCGCACCGGTCGCAGTGGGGTGCCGGGTTCGGCGGCGCTGCAGCTCATTCCGTGGTTCCGCATCCCCGCGACCCGCACACGGTGCACGTCGCCATGAGCACGGGTGGCGTCTACCGCACCACTGACGGCGGCCGCACCTGGCAGCCGCGCAATGCGGGCATCTCGGCGGGCTTCCTGCCGGATCCGAATCCGGAGTTCGGGCAATGCGTCCACAAGATCGCCCGTGACGCGGTGACCGAGAATCGGCTGTATGCGCAGAACCATCACGGCGTGTACCGATCCGACGACAACGGCGACACGTGGAAGTCGATTGCCGACGGGTTGCCGTCGGACTTCGGTTTCGTCATGCTCACCCATCCGTCTCGCGAGGGCACGGTGTGGGTGGTGCCGATCGAGGCCGACGCCGAACGGATCCCACCGGACGGCCGCCTCGCCGTGTACCGCAGCGAGGATGCCGGCAACACCTGGACCCGGCTCGACCGCGGCTTACCCGAACGCGAGTACAACGTGGTGCTGCGTGACGCCGCATCCGTCGACACCGCCGACCCCGTGGGAGTGTATTTCGGTACGCGCGGCGGTGCCGTATATGCGAGCGCCGACGAGGGCGCCACGTTCACCGAGGTGGTCGGACACCTGCCCGACGTCCTCTGTGTGCGCGCGGCGGTGGTGGCCGCGCCGTGACCGGGGCGGTGTCCGTTCGGGTTCCGCGCGCCCTCGCCTCGATCGTGGGCGGTGAACGCACCGTCGACGTGGCTCTCGACTCCGTGGCAACAGTGGCGGCGGTCCTCGACGTTCTCGCCGAAAGGTATCCAGTGCTCGGCAGGCGCATTCGCGACGAGACCGGCGCCCTGCGCCGGTACGTCAACGTCTACGTGAACGGCGAGGACGTTCGCCTACTGAGCGGCGTGAGCACCGAAGTGGCGCCGGGCCAGGAAATACAGATTCTGCAGTCGGTCGCCGGAGGCTGACAGTCACCGCGCGTGCATGTGGTTCGAGCCCGCCGTCGACTTCAGTACCCGAGGTCGAGCGCCACCGCACGGGTGGGGGCGCCGTCCGAGCCTTCGATGGAGATCGGCAACAGGCTCACGAGGGGGTCGGGGAAGTCGATGAGGTCGACGTGGCACAGGTTCTCGCCGATCACTCCCCCGGCAGCGGCGATCAGGTGGTGCACCGGATATCCGTTGTCGGCCTGCTCGTCGGAGGGCGTCTCGTCGACACTCGGTGCGTCGACGCAGAATGTCCGCACCCCCCGATCGAGCAGTAGTTCGCAGGCATCGGGATCGAGATAGGGGTGCATGTAATAGGCGTCGCTGCCGTAATAACGCGACCATCCGGTATGGAACAGGGCGATGTCGCCGGGTCCTACGCGTTCGGCAGCGGCCCGGATCGCATCAACGGTAATACGTTCGCGCGCACCGAGATCCCGGACGTCGAACAACACGCCGCGGCCGACGAACAGCTCCGGCGGCAGGGCGTCGACGGTGGCGCCGGTTGCGTCCATGTGGGCGGGCGCATCTACATGGGTGCCGGATTGCGATCCGAAGCGGACACCCAAGACGTTGTAGCCATCGCGTTCGATCGTGCGGTGCGGCGTCAGCATCGGCACCGGATCGCCGGGATACACCGGCATTCCGGGACCGATCGTGTGGGAAAGGTCCACGATTCTCCGCACGTGTGGCATCGTTCGATTGTCCACGGTTCGCGGGCATGTGCACGCTGGGGCGGCGGCACGGCACTGCGCGCCACGATATGCTCGACGACGAGCAAAGAGGTGGTTGCATGCCCGCGCGGTTGCTGACGCCACAACGTCAGGTCGAGGCCGACGATGGCCGAATTTGATCCGCTCGCGACTCAGCGTGGCGCCGCTCCCACGCTCGCAGCCGAACTCTCCGCAGTCGGGCTCGAGGATGCCGTAGAAATCGGCCGCGGCGGATTCGGAGTGGTCTACCGCTGCGTGCAACCCCAGCTCGACCGGACCGTCGCCGTGAAGGTGCTCACCGCGGAACTCGACGCAGAAAACCTCGAACGATTCTTGCGGGAACAACGCGCGATGGGCAGATTGAGCGGACACCCACACATCGTCAACATCATGCAGGTCGGCGCTACGGACAGCGGCAAACCCTTCATCGTGATGCAATTTCATCCCCACGACTCGCTCGACATGCAGATCCGCAGAAGGGGTCCCGTGCCGTGGAGCGAGGCGCTCCGAATCGGCGTCAAACTCGCCGGCGCCCTGGAGACCGCCCACAGGGTGGGAATACTCCACCGCGACGTGAAACCCGGCAACATCCTCCTCACCGAATACGGCGAGCCGCAGCTCACCGACTTCGGCATCGCACGGATGTCCGGGGCATTCGAGACCTCGGCCGGCACAGTCACGGGATCACCGGCGTTCACCTCCCCCGAAGTGCTGTCGGGACGGGCACCGACCGCGGCGTCCGACGTGTACAGCCTGGGCGCCACCCTGTTCAGCGCCATCACCGGTCATGCCGCGTTCGAGCGGCACCACGGCGAGGAGGTGATCGCCCAGTTCCTGCGGATCACCACCCAGCCTGTGCCCGATCTGCGCCAGGAAGGCTTTCCCGCCGACGTGAGCGACGTGATCCAACGGGCGATGTCCGGTAACCCGGAGGAGCGTCCGGCCTCCGCCGCCGCGTTCGGAGACGAACTCCGCGACATCGAACGCCGTCACGGGCTGCCCGTCGACGAGATGGCGATGCCCGTCGACAAAGGCATCGTCGTCGTCCATCCCGCCGATGCCGCACCGTCCGGCGCCGGCACCACAACCGGTGACACCCCTCGCTCCACCACCGGCAGGCGACGGGACACCTCGACACCACCGCCGACGCCGGCTACCCGGTTCCGGGCGCCGGTGCCCACCCGGCGACTGGTGGAGCGTGCACGCCTCATCGACCTGTTGCGGGCCGGCCGCCGCCGGCTACTCACAGTCATCCACGGCCCGACCGGCTTCGGGAAGAGCACCCTGGCTGTGCAGTGGCGTGATGTCCTGACCGCGGACGGTGTGGCCGTCGCATGGCTGACCGTCGACAACGACGACGACAACGTGGTCTGGTTCGTCGCGCACCTCATCGAGGCGATCCGGCACGTGCGGCCGAGTTTGGCCGAGGAACTCGGTCAGGTTCTCGAGGAGCACGACAACGAGGCCGAGCGGTACGTACTCACCTCCCTCGTCAATCAGATCCACTCGAGCGGTGAGCGCGTCGCGCTGATCATCGACGACTGGCAACGGGTGTCCGATCCGGCGACGATCGCCGCCCTGGAGTTCCTCCTCGACAACGGGTGTCACCACCTTCAGGTGGTCGTCGTGAGCCGGACCCGGGCGGGCCTGCCGATGAGCCGGATGAGAGTCAAGGACGAACTGGTTGAAATCGATTATGCCGAACTCCGTTTCGACAACGGTGAGGCGCGAGAGTTCCTCGTCGACCTCGGTGGTCTGCCCCTCGAGAACGACGACGTCACCGAACTCCGAGATTCCACCGACGGCTGGGTGGCGGCGCTGCAGCTGGCCTCGTTGTCGTTGCGGGGCCGGTCCGATCCCGGGGAACTCATCGCCGGGCTGTCGGGACGGCATCATGCGATCGGCGAGTTTCTCGCCGAGAACGTCCTCGACACCCTCGAACCGGCGATGCTCGATTTTCTGCTCGCCACGTCGATCACCGACCGCATCTGTGGACGCCTCGCCTGCACCCTCGCGGACACGGCGCGGGGGCAGGCCATGCTCGAGGAGGCGGAGGACCAGGATCTATTCCTTCGTCACATCGACGACGAGCGGACGTGGTTTCGCTACCACACCCTCTTCGCCGAATTTCTCCGTAGGAGGCTCGAACGCGATCAGCCCGAACGTCTTCGGGAACTTCATCGGGCAGCGTCGGAGTGGTTCTGCAACCACGGACTGCTCCGGGAGGCTGTCGATCATGCTCTGGCGGCCGGTGACGAACAACGGGCCGTCGAGTTGGTGGAGGCCGACGGGTTGTCGCTCTTCGAGCATTCGCAGACCGCGACGCTGCTCTCCCTGGTCGGCAAGCTCCCGCCGCGGTTGGTGCAGCGCAGTGCCCGACTGCAGATCACCGTTGCCTGGGCAGACATGATGTTGAGCCGCATGGAACCGGCGCGGCGGGCACTCGAACTGGCCGAGCGTGCCCTTGAACACAGCGCACTCGACCCGGGGGACATCGCGGATCTCCACGCCGAGATCGGTGCGGTTCGCGGGGTCGGGGAGCTGCGCGCCGACCGGATCGACGACATCGACGAACTCGTCGCCGAGAGCCTCGCCCAGCCGGAATCATTGCACCCCTGGGTGGTGTCGGCCGCTTCCAACGTCGCCACCTTCGCCGCAGTGTATCGATTCGATTTCGCCGCAGCGCGACGGCTCCAGGAACGAGCGCAACCCTACTACCAGCGGAACAAGGGACCGCACAACATGGTTCACGGTGAGTGCTACGTGGGCATCTGCGCGCAGGAAGAACTCGACGTCGACGAGGCCGAGAAGCGCTTCCGCAAGGCGAGGGGTGGCGCGCGGAAAGCCGGCGGAGTGCACGCGCCCTCGGGCCGGCTCGCGGGTTCCCTTCTCGGCGAGCTCCTCTACGAGCGGGGCGAACTCGACGAGGCGGAGCAGTTACTCGACGACGGTTACCGCCTCGGCGCGGAAAGCGGCGGCGTGGACTTCAAGATCGCCCGGTACGTCACAGGGGCCCATATCAAGGCACTCCGGAACAACCGCGATGAAGCCGCCCGCCGGCTGCACGAAGGCTACGAAATCGCCACTGCGCATCGACTTCCGCGCCTGAAGGCCCGCGTGGAGAACGAACGGCGCAGATTGGGGATCTCCGCCCATCCCGCACTCGGGCCAGCCACACCGATCACCTATGCAGAGCGTCGCCGACCGGTGCAGGGGCTGAACTCGATCACAGCGCAGGTAGAAGAAGCCACCGCCATCCGTCTCCTCCTCGCCACCCGTTCCCAGGAGAACATCGAGCTGGCCTGCACATGGGCGCACGAGTGGACCGGCAGGCTGGAGGGCAGCGGACGCCGACGGGCGCTGCTCCTGGCCGATCGACTGCTGGTGGCGTGCCTTGCCGCGGCGGGCCGCGAAGACGAGGCCAAGAAAGTACTCGCTTCCGTGGCGTCCATCTGCGCCGTCCGGGGCCTTCGCCGCATTCTCCCCGACGGTGGACCGCTCGTCGTCGCCCTCTCCGCGGATCTGCGGGCAGATCAACTGGCCGGCGACTGGCAACCGGAGTGGCCTGCCGTCCCACCCGAATTCCTCGAACAAATCCAGGCGTCGACTGCCCCGTACACCTTGTGACGATGGATTACCGTGAGCGGATGACGAACCCCGGCACGCCCCTACTTCTCGACGTTCTGCGCACCGAAGGGCAGCGCATCGCGTCGATGCCGGCCGACGCTCTTGGCGCGCCGGTACCGTCATGCCCGGGTTGGACGCTCGAACACGTGGTCCGGCACACCGGCAAAGTCCACCTGTGGGTGACCGCCGTGATGCAGGCAGGCCCCGGAGCCGCTCTCGACCAGGCTCGACCGGCGCGGCAAATGCCACGGGGACCGGAGTGTCTCGACGCCTACCGTTCAGCTCACGAGTCGATGATGACCGAGTTCGAGCAGCGAGATCTCGATGTGCCCGCAACCACCTTCGTCGGACCCGCAACCTTGCGGTGGTGGGTTCGCCGACAGGCTCACGAGGCGACGGTCCATCGTTTCGACGCCGCCGATGCCGTCCACACGGCCGGTGGGCCACTGCCCGAACCCGCAGACCCCACCGCAGCGGCCGACGGCGTCGGCGAGTGGATCCAGGCCATAGCCTCGCGATTTCTTGGTGCAGGGCAGGTGCCCGAAAGCCTGCTCGGCCGCACCGTACACCTGCACGGCACCGACACCGATGACGCCGAGTGGCTGCTGGCCTTCACCGACGACGGCATGTCCGTCACGACCGAACACACGAAAGCCGACGTCGCGTTGCGCGGCTCGGCGCAACAACTACTCCTCGCCGTGTGGCGGCGGCGGCCGCTCGACAGCCTCCAACTCTTCGGCAACGAAGCCGTTGCCGAAGCCCTTCTCGACACCGTGCAGGTCTGAGGCGTTTTCCCCGGGCACCGGAGCGAGTCAGCTCGATCCCATATCTGCCGATCGCCAGTGCTCGGGCCGGAGGTAGATCGCAACCTGCTCGCCGAGCTGAGCCTTGGCGAAGTGGAGGTAGGCGTCGACCTTCTCCGGCACGAGATAACGCTGAGCCATCTCCCGCATCATGTCGTCCGTTCCCGGGGCGGTTCGCGTCACCGCGCCCTCGACGGAGACGTATCGAACGGTGGGTTCGACTCGTTCGACCATCATCGTGAATCGCCCGGCCGCCTCGATGAGGCGCGCCTTCTCCGACCCGGGGCCGGTGAGCACCCACACTTCGCCACCGGGGTGGTACTGATACCAGATCGGGACTGTCAGGGGCCCGCGGTGCTCGCCCGCGGACACCGACAGCGCCGCGATGTGCGGCTCGGCCAGGAACTGTTCGCGCTCGTGCGCAGAGAGTGGCATGTCGCCGACGGTAGACGCACCCACCGACATCGTGTTCCGGTAAGGATTGCGGTCCCGAGTCGACGGATTCAGCCGAGGGTGTTGAATGGGACCCGTCGGTCGGTGCAGCGTCGTTGTCGAGATGATCGGAGGCCGTGATGCCGGGTCCAGTGCCGAGATTGGCTGCGCAAGCCGTTCTCACACCACCGAGTGCGGCATCGCTCTTCCTCGTCGTGGTGGCGGGTGAGTCGCGAGAGGACGCGCTGACGGTCCGCGACGTCGTCGCCGACCTCGAAAGCCTTCTCAAGGCCGTGGGTTTCCGGGAACTGTCGGGATCGCTGTCGTGTGTGGTGGGCATCGGGTCCGAGTTCTGGGACCGTTTGAGCCCCGCCGCCAAACCGGCTCTGCTGCACCGCTTCCTCCCCCTGTCCGGACCCGTTCACAGCGCCCCGTCCACTCCTGGCGACGTCTTATTCCACATCAAGGCTGCCCGCGCCGACCTCTGTTTCGAGCTGGGCCGCTTGCTCGTCGCAGCGCTCGGGTCCGCTGCCACCGTTGTCGACGAGGTGTCCGGCTTCCGGTATTTCGACGCCCGCGATCTCCTCGGATTCGTCGACGGCACCGAAAACCCCACGGACGCCGACGCCGACGAGGCCGCCCTCATCGGAGACGAGGATCCGGATTTCCGTGGTGGCAGCTACGTGATCGTGCAGAAGTATCTGCACGACATGAGCGCCTGGACGTCGCTCAGCGTCACCGAGCAGGAACGCGTCATCGGGCGTACCAAGCTCGAGAATGTCGAGCTCGACGAGGACGCACAGCCCGGCAACTCCCACGTCGCCCTCAACACGATCGTCGACGATGAGGGTGTCGAACACCAGATCCTCCGCGACAACATGCCGTTCGGCAGCCTGGCGGCCGGTGAGTTCGGCACCTACTTCATCGGTTACGCCAGGGATCCGGGCGTCACCGAACTGATGCTGCGCCGCATGTTCCTCGGCGAACCGCCCGGCAATTACGACCGCATCCTCGACTTTTCCACGGCCGTCACAGGCACGCTGTTCTTCGTTCCGAGCCGGGACGTCCTCGAGTCCCTCGCCGACGAACCGGAGAGCGCCGAGACGCCATCGAATGTCACCGGCGAAGCCGAGGAGCCGGACCCGTACGACCTGTCCTTGAACATCGGTGGTCTCAAAGGAGTATCGCAATGAGTGATTCGAGCAATCTGCACCGCAACCTCGCCCCGGTGACGGAGGCAGCGTGGCAGCAGATCAGCGAGGAGGCGGCCCGTACGTTCAAGCGCCATGTCGCCGGGCGACGGGTCGTCGACGTCGCGGGGCCGTTCGGTTACTCCTACTCCGCCCACAACGTCGGGCGCGTCACCCCGATCAGTACCTCCGACAGCCGAATTCGGGCACAACTGCGCCAGGTCCATCCCCTCGTCGAACTGCGTTTCCCGTTCACGCTCAGTCGCGCGGAGGTCGACGACGTGGCCAGGGGCTCTCTCGACTCCGACTGGCAGCCCGTCAAGGACGCCGCGAAGGCCCTCGCGTTCGCCGAGGACCAGTCGATCTTCGACGGGTTCGAGCAGGCCGGGATTCGCGGCATCGGCGCGTCCAGCGACAATCCCGTCCTGAGCTTGCCCGAAGATCCGCTTCTCGTTCCCGACGCCGTGGCCTCGGCATTGTCGGCGTTGCGTCTCGCCGGTGTCGAGGGACCGTACTCGGTGGTAGTCGACGCCGACACGTACACGGCAGTCAGCGAGACCCGCGATGCCGGGCACCCGGTGTTCCACCACCTCGACGCCCTGGTCACCGGCGACATTATCTGGGCCCCGGCGATCCGCGGCGGGTACGTGCTCTCCACCCGTGGCGGTGACAACCAGCTGACCCTCGGCGCCGACCTGTC
The DNA here is from genome assembly GCF_003130705.1 of Rhodococcus oxybenzonivorans. NCBI lineage: Bacteria > Bacillati > Actinomycetota > Actinomycetes > Mycobacteriales > Nocardiaceae > Rhodococcus > Rhodococcus oxybenzonivorans. The sequence goes on from NZ_CP021354.1 coordinate 5,924,835, forward strand.
CATCGGCTACGACAGCCACACCGCGACCGACGTGACGCTGTACCTCGAAGAGACGTTCACGTTCTCCTCGCTCACCGCCGAGGCCGCGGTCGTTCTCCAACGCTGACAGCCTCCACGCCGAGCGTGCGCTTCAGCCGCCGAACAGCAGGTACAGCCCACCGAAGGTGTACGTGACCATGGTGAGCAGCAGTGCCAGCTGTCCGGTGAGCTGATGCCCGCGCGGCAGAATTCGCACCGATGCGTCGTGTGCCGCGACCACGCCCAGGACGTGCCCGATCAGCACACAAAGCACCTTGATCGACGCGGTCGCGGACGGGTGCTCGGACAGTATGTACGCCACCTCGGCGTTGCCCAGTCCGAGCAGATTCCATCCGCGCCCCAGCGGGTCGGCCAGCAGGATCACCGTCGCCTGACCCTTCTCCACCAGGTACGTCAGGTAATGGGCGAACACATAGCCGATGATGATCGGAATCAACGAATGCGAGAGCAATCCGGGGAGGGCGGCGCGCTGCTCGGGACGTAGGCCGCCCGTCGCCCTGGTGGCCGCCCAGAACGACACACCCACGAAGCCGATGAAGACGAGCAGTCCGGCCGTGCGCGCCAGCGTCTCCGCTACTGGTCCCCCGGCTGCGTCGAGGGTGCGCTGCCACCATGGAAAGGCGGAGAAGCTGTCGAACGCCGTCGACCCCAGCAGCGTCGCCATCAATGCCACCGACCCGGCGCGCACGGGCATCGACCCCAGATGGTCGAGCGGATTACGTAAGGCGATCCGGCCGTCACCGCGGTTGCGGCTCAGCGGTGACAACCGGGATGCAAGGGTGCTGTAGACCTCGAAGGGATCACCTCGCTCGCACCAGCGCTCCCCCGCGACAACAGCGCCGGCCAACGTCGTGACGAGGTAGGCCACACACCAGGTACGCACGGCGGTAACCGAACCCGGATTTGAATAGGCGAGTTCGAGCCACACAAAAGCGAACAGACCCACCACCGCCGGTCGATATCCCCAGGAGTCGCCGTAACGCCGGTTCCGTTCTCCGGGTGAGCGCCCGAGCACGGCGCAACCCATTCGATGCACTGTCCGTACCGGGGACAGCACCCGCCAGATCGGGCCGAACGCCAGCGACGCCGCGACCAGGCCCACCCACAGAAGCACGTAGAACACACCGGGCAACGCATTGTCCGCGGACGTCGACGGTCCGAAGAACGCGGCCAGAGCCACCCACGCGGTGAGGACGAGCGCTACACCCGCCAGGACGTTCCGGGTGATGGGCGAGTCCGCGAACCGCGTGACCCAGTCGGGGAGGGCGCGGCCCGGGCGGTCGGGATCGAGTTTCGGGGTCTTCCACGCGAAGGCCAGAACGACGAACGACACGGTCAGCGCCCAGCTCGCGCCAATAAGGGCAAAGGTGAAGGGAATCGGAAGATCGGTGGACCCACCGAGCCCGTGTGCGAGCACAGCGGTCATGGACGCACGAGCAGGGTGGCCACCGTCTTGCCGGTCTCGTGCAGCTCCAAGGCGACCTGGCCCGGAACCTCTACCGAGAACTGGGTCTGCTGGCCCGTCCCCGGGTGAATTTCGAACGAGTGCTCCGGCACCGCATGTACGTGCAGTTCATCGTCGGCGTCACTGTCGACGCGCACGGTCACGGTCTGTCCTACCGCGACGTCGATGCGCTCGTTGGTGGGCGTCACCGTGCCTTGGTTGATCCGGAGGTCGATCACGACACTGTCCTCGGCCGCGTCCGGTGTGGTCTCTGCCGAGGTCTCACTGGCCGGCGTACCGGTGCCGGGGGCTTCGTTTCCGGAACCGCACCACCACGGCGGTCAACCGCCTGATCACCTAGACGTCCTCCTCTTTCCGCTTCGTTGATTCGTCATCGGTGTTCTCGGCATTCTCGGCTGCCTCGGCTTTACGGTCCCGGACCGCCAGATAGACGACCAGACCGACGACGAGGAATGCCGGAACGAAGGCGGGAATCGCCAACAACACCGAGTGGTCCGCGAGATACACGACATTCGGGTCGCTCGCCGGACTCATGTCACGTTCACGTCCTCGCGGGTGTCGGCGGTCGCCTGCCCCCTGGTGTACTTGCCGATCCGTCCGGCGCCCCAGGCCAGGGCGGTGACGAGTGCGAGTGTGCAGGCCAACACGACGAGGGAGGCAGCGGCGAACAACCAGCTGGGATGATCGAAGTTGCGCTCCCGCTGCAAGATGGTGATCTCCGGGACGAACTCACGGGTGAACGACGACTCCGCGGGCAGCTCCTCGGCACCGATCCCCGGGTCGCTCGGCAGGAAGATCGGCACCGCCGTCATGGTGCGCCCGTCCTGCACGCGCAGCAATGTCTTCCACGTTCCGTGCACCGGCACGGGCTCGTTGGTCCGGTAGGTTCCTGGCCCGGTGCGTTCGAGGTTGTCCACGGTGAAACCGTTGTCGAGGTCGGGCCCGCCCTGCCAGGACAGGATGGACACCCAGGCCGGATCGTCGCTCGCCAGATCGGGCGGATCGATGGTGACCTCGGCATTGACCATTCGGCCGCCGTCGGGTGCCGCGTCGGTGAGGACCACTGTGGCCGTCGCGTTCTCCGGGACGGTGGCGATCAGGCCGTTGGCGGTTGCACCGCCGATCACCAGTACGGTGGCGACCACGATGGTCCGGCTGAGCGCGGGACGCGGCAAACCCTCGGACCGCAGCACCCGGCCGAGCAGCGCACCACAGGCTCCTGCTGCGATACCGACGGGCACGGCCATCGCCAGTGCCTCCGGCCACATACTGGTGGGCCAGGGGTAGAGGTACATGGCGTCGATCCACAACGATTCGAGCCAGAGTCCCACCGTGGCGACGAGGAATCCGCCCACGGCGCCGAACGCCACCCGATTCTTGATCAGCGGGGTGAGGGCGAGCAGTTCGATGACCACGGCTGCGCCGAGGCACAGTTCGAACACGTTGGTCGGGGCCCCGAGTACCGGGCCAACCATCAACGCGGTCACAGCGCGCACCACTCCGGCGACGGCGACCGCGACGAGTGCCGCGAAAGGACCGAGGACGATGCGCGCGGCGACCAGCGCGAATGCGGCAGCACCGGCGATCATCATCGGCTGCAGGACCAACCGGAACTGTTCGACACCGAAGTCGTACTCGATCTGGAAGACGGACAAGCCGATGATCAGTCCACCGAAGGTGCCGCACCGGAGGAACCAGATGAGCCGACTGTCGGCGGCCGTCTCACCCGTCTTGGCGGCGCGACCTTCGAAGTCGAGGAGGAGAACGCCGATCAGAGACAGTCCCGCTCCGCCGATCAGCATGAGGTGAGTGGGGCCCCACAGCGTGACATCCTGACCGAAGATGCGGTGCCAGACGTCGTCGAGCGGAAAACCGATGAGGGCGTACAAGCCCGCCCCGGCAACCAGTACCCCGCCCACCGGGACGTACCAGGTGCGGGTGATCTTCAGAGCGGCCGGACCTGGCTTCTCGTCGCGGGGCAAGATCATCGCCAGCATGCCGGTGATGAACAGCAGGAAGAGACCCACGAGGATGAAGTAGTGCGCCGGGTTCGCCAGCGGGCCGTCGTCACGCCCGCGTCCGATATGCAGACTCACGTCCCAGATGAAGCCGAAGAACGCGGTGAGAATGGTGCCCACGAAGGTGAACAGCGGGAGCGCCACCCACGCGGGGCGGTCCAGCTTGCGACCCGCGGCGTCGGCAATCGACTGTAGCCACGTGATCTTCCGCGCACGGTGCAGGTACGCGATCCACAGCAGGCCGATCGTGATGACCGCCGTCGCCACCGTGATCCCGATGATCTGGTCGAACGCTGCGCCGCCACCCTCTCCGCCAGATTGCGCGAAGATGAGTGAACTCGAAGTAACAGTAACTTGGCTCACGTGGTGATTATGTGCGTCCCGCGCCGAAAATGCCAGCCCCTCGTCGGGGAGGTCACCGTTCCGTAGACGAATCTATGCCTTTCTGCGATCAGACGTAGATCTGCGTAGATGCCGCTATCGCAGTCTCTACCAGGACTAATCGCCAACGTCCGCAACTACAGCCCGTGTAGGACACCACCCCTGCACTCGTCCGATGTCGCGATACTTCCCGCCAGGCGTGCTCGTGCCGTTCACTCATGGCTCCAGCGTGATGTAATGACATTGTGCATCTCAACCCTTACGGGGAGTATGCGGTGGAACTCGCCGCTGATCTGGCGAATCGCCGGCCCCGGACCATCGACGAACTGGTGGCCCGATGCATCGAGGCCGGAGTCGTCGTCGATTTCCCGGTCTCCGAGGACGACCTCGGAGACGTGGTCGCCGTGCTCGACCGGTGGGCGGTCATCGTGGACGCCGCAAACGAGCAGGACCGCGCAGAGCAGGTCAATCTCCTCCTCGCCAAGGCGTCCGCCTACCCACGTCTGACCAACCACGCCGGCGACGGCTGGCATCTGCACTATCGCGACGACCAGCGTTCCCTCGCCGGAGTGCTCGAGGCACTCATTGCCGTCGGAACCGCATTGCATCTCGTCGGCCGAGGGATGAGCCGCCTCGGCCGGTGCGCGGTGGAGGAATGCACAGTGATCTATGCAGACACCTCGCGGAACGGGCGGCAACGCTACTGCTCGCCTCGCTGCGCCAACCGGGACGCCGTCCGCCGTCACCGGTCGCGCTGCTGACGGTTCCGGTCCGAGCTGACTGTTCCAGGATGATCAGTGCGGGAAATCTTCGCCCGTGAACTCGCGCTTCTCGACCAGCACCAGCCAGTTCCCCGAATTGTCGCGCATCACCGCCTCTACCCCGTAGGGGCGTTCGGCCGGAGGCTGCGTGAACTCGACCCCCTTCGCGCGCAACTCGTCGTAGGTCTTGCGGCAGTCGGTGGTGGTCAATCCGAAGCCGCCCATCGTCCCACTCGCCAGTGCACGCCGGATCGCCTCTGCCATGTCGGCGTCGAGCGGCGGTCCCGGCTTCATGAGGGTGACCTCGAGCTCGGAGTGGTCCGGGTGCATGATCGTCACCCAGCGGAACCCGTCACCCATCGTGACGTCGGTGCCCTCGACGAAGCCGAGCGTGTCGACATAGAACTTCTTCGCCTCGTCCTGATCCGTGACGTACAGCGTTACGAGGGATACGCCTGTAATCATGTGCTGCCCCTGCCTGTGTGGTGTTTTGCACCGAACCTACGTCGGGGCCGCGTCGTCGTGCTCGAGCAGCCGCCGTCATGCTCCCAGTCTGGCAGTACCTACCGACGAGAGGACAGGAACGCCGTCGAGCCCGACAGGTCGCCCAGGCGGTGGCTGCGTGGCTGGACGAGCCCGCGGCGCTCGAGTATGGGCCGCACGCCCTCTCCGAAGCGGTACGACTCCTCGAGGTGGGGATAACCGGACAGCACGAAATGGTCGAGTCCTAGTGCCGCGTATTCGGCGATGCGGTCGGCGACCTCCTCGTGCGAGCCGACCAGCGCGGTGCCGGCGCCACCCCGCACCAGTCCGACACCTGCCCACAGGTTGGGCGCCACCTCGAGACTCCGCGCGTCACTCGCCTGTGAATACGCGCTGCCTCCGCCGTGCAGCTCGCGCATGCGCCGCTGTCCCTCCGAGCCCGAGCGGGCGAGGCTCTGTTGCGCCTGTTCGACCGTGGCCGGATCGAGCGCTGCCAACAGCCGGTCGGCTTCGGCCCAGGCCTCCTCGGAGGTGTCGCGGCTGATCACGTGCAGTCTGATGCCGTAGTCGAGCGTGCGCCCCTGTACCTCGGCGAGGTCCCGGATCCACGCGATCTTCCCGGCGACAGCACTGGGCGGCTCACCCCAGGTGAGGTAGGTGTCGGCGAACTGGGACGCGACGGTACCGGCCGCAGGTGACGACCCGCCGAAGAAGATCGGTGGCACGGGATCAGGAATCCGCTGCAGCGAAGCGTTCTCGACCCGGATGTACTCGCCGGCGTAGTCGACCGGACCGTTGCCCGACCACAGACGCCGGATGACGTCGAGGAACTCTCCGCACCGTGCGTATCGCTGGTTCTTGTCGAGGTAATCGCCGTACGTCCGCTGCTCGTGGTCTTCTCCACCGGTCACCACATTGAGCAGCAGGCGCCCCTGCGACTGCCATTGGAACGTCGACGCCATTTGAGCGGCGAGCGTCGGGCTGAGCAAGCCTGGCCGCAATGCGACCAGAAACTTCAACGTTTCAGTGGTCTCCACCATCATCGCCGTCGTGAGCCACGCGTCCTCGCACCAGGCGCCGGTGGGAGTGAGAACCGATTCGAAACCGCTCGCCTCCGCGGCTGCGCCGATCTGGTTGAGGTATTTCAGCGTTGCGGGACGATCCCCCGCCATCGAGCTTCCGTGGCCGCCTGCCATCAAGTTGCGGGAGTCACCGTAGGTGGGGAGGAACCAGTGGAAATGCAAAGACACGCGGGATCCTTGTCGACGAAGATGGGCAGCGCTGCCCAGTTCATCAACCGGGCGGCCCCGGCGGGAGGGTTTCATTCACCGTGATTCGGAGGGTGAAGGCAGGCGGCGGACACCGATAACGTCACCGGCCCATGACCACGGTCTCCCAACCCGCCTCCTCGCCGTCGACCGAATCCGACCTCGAGCGGCGCACGCGGTTACGCACCGTCGTGGCCGCCAGTCTCCTGGGCACGACTGTGGAGTGGTACGACTTCTTCCTCTACGCAACTGCCGCCAGCCTGGTCTTCAACCAACTCTTTTTTCCCGACCAGACCTCTTTCGTCGGCACCATGCTGGCTTTCGCGACGTTCGCAGTCGGTTTCGTGGTCCGCCCGATCGGTGGAGTCGTGTTCGGCCACATCGGCGACCGCATCGGGCGCAAGAAGACGCTCGCGCTGACCATGTTCATCATGGGCATCGCGACCGCCCTGATGGGCGTGCTGCCGACCGCCGAGCAGGTCGGTGTTCTCGCCCCAGTGCTGTTGCTCCTGCTCCGGATTCTGCAGGGGTTCGCCCTGGGTGGCGAATGGGCGGGCGCCGTGCTTCTCGCCGTCGAGCACAGCCCCGCGCGGCGACGCGGGCTGTTCGGGAGTATCCCGCAGATCGGCCTCGCCCTGGGTCTCGCACTGGGAACCGGAGTCTTCGCGGCCCTGCAGGTGATCTTCGACGACACCCAATTCCTCTCGTACGGGTGGCGAATCGCGTTCTTGCTCAGCCTGATCCTCGTCGTCATCGGCTTCGTCGTGCGACTGAAGGTCGAGGAGACCCCGGCATTCCGGGAAGTGCACGAACTGCAGACGCGTTCCTCCGCTCCGTTGAAGGACGTGTTTCGCGGCCCCATCCGCCGCAGCAGTGTGCTCGGATTACTCTCGCGCTGGGGTGAAGGGGCTGCGTTCAACACCTGAAGCGTCTTCGCAATCACCTACGCGACGAAGAGCTTGGACTTCGCGAAAGTGCCCGTCCTGCTGGCCGTCACGATCGCGGCAGTCGTCATGGCGGTGTTCCCGACTTTCGGCCTGTTCGGCACCGAGAACATGCTCTGGTTCACCGTCGCGCTGGTGCTTGTATTCGGGATCATCCACGCTCTGTTCTACGGAGCGCAGGGCACTCTCTATGCGAATCTCTATCCCACCGAGATCCGCTACACCGGACTGTCGGTGGTGTATCAATTCTCCGGGATCTACGCCTCCGGTGTGACTCCGATGATCCTCACCGCCCTCATCGCAATCGGCGGCGGCGCCCCGTGGCTCGCCTGCGGCTACCTCGTCGCCACATCGATCGTCAGCGTCGCCGCCACATCTGCGATCCGCAAGCAAGACCTCTACCTCTGACCCGGCCATCCGTCGGCACTCACCCGTCACACCGACTTCGATACACCGGCGTATTCGATACGTTAGTGTATCGAGTGAGTCCACCGACCCCGGCGCAGAGGAGGGAACATGGCGACATCTTCGGCGCCCACCCCTCACCGTGCCACCGACGCGCCGAGAAGGGTGACGAAACGGCGAGGCCAAACTCGGCGGCGCCTGCTCGACGCAGCGGGCGAGGTGTTCTCGGAGAACGGGTTCGGGCGATCGACTGTCGAACAGATCTGTGAGCGCGGCGGATACACGCGCGGAGCCTTCTACTCCAACTTCGCCTCCCTCGACGAAATGTTCTTCGCCATGTGGGAACAGCGATCCACCGCCATGCTCGAGCACATTCGACTGGCAGCCGAGTCGTCGGACATCGACCTGACCGATCTTCCGCCGTCGGAGAAAGTGCGTGCCGGTACCGCCCTCATACTCGACGTCGTTCCGGTCGACGACCAGTGGTACCGGATCAACGCCGAATTCACCGCGCATGCGCTACGCAATCCCGCCTTGAAGAAGGCCCTCGCGGCGCGCGAACAAGCGATCCTCGACACGATAGTGCCGATCCTCGAGAGCGCCCTCGGCCGACTCGGCCGCACCATTGTCGGCGACCCACAAACATTGGGCCGCGCCCTGGTCGCCGTACACGACGGCACCAGCGTCCAGTGCCTGATCGAGGACGCCAGCGCGTCAGCCCGGGAACTACGCGTCGATCTGTTCACCCACGTCGTGACGGCTTACAGCCGGCCCGACACCACCCCACCACGCACCGCCCGACAAGAGGAGTCTTCGTGACCGAACAGGCTGATGTCATCGTCGTCGGCGCCGGCTTGGCCGGTCTCGTCGCCACCTATGAAATGGTGAAGGCGGGCCGCAAAGTCCTGGTGGTCGAGCAGGAGAGTTCCTCGAACCTCGGCGGGCAGGCCTTCTGGTCACTCGGCGGTTTGTTTCTCGTCGACACGCCCGAGCAGCGGCGTCTCGGTATCAAGGACTCGTACGAGCTTGCGATCCAGGACTGGATGGGCACCGCCGCCTTCGACCGTGAACGAGAAGACCAGTGGCCCCGCCTGTGGGCGCAGGCGTACGTCGAGTTCGCCGCCGGCGAGAAGCGCCAATACCTGCACGACCTCGGCCTGCGTCTGATGCCCAATGTCGGGTGGGCCGAGCGCGGTCGGGGATCTGCACTCGGGCAGGGCAACTCGGTGCCCCGCTTCCACATCACCTGGGGCACCGGACCGGGTGTCGTCGAAATCTTCCTCACCCGCGTCATCGCCGCCTCACAGCGCGGACTGGTCACGTTCAAGCATCGACATCAGGTCGACGAGATCGTCGTCACCAACGGCGCCGCCACCGGGGTGCGCGGCACCGTCCTCGAACCGTCCACCGAGCCGCGCGGGGTGAAGAGCTCGAGAACGGCGGTCGGGGACTTCGAATTCTCGGCGCAGGCGGTGGTCGTCACCTCCGGCGGCATCGGCGGAAACCCCGAACTGGTCGCGAAGAACTGGCCTGCCCGGCTGGGCAAGGCGCCCGAGAACATGCTCGCCGGGGTCCCGGCGCACGTCGACGGCAGAATGCTGGGAATCACCGAGAACGCGGGCGGCAACATCGTCAACCGCGACCGCATGTGGCACTACACCGAGGGCATCCAGAACTGGGATCCCATCTGGCCCAATCACGGGATCCGGATCATTCCCGGCCCGTCGTCCATGTGGTTCGACGCCAACGGGAAACGACTGCCCAGCCCCAACTTCCCCGGGTTCGACACCATGGGAACACTGGAATACATCATGAACAGCGGCCACCACCACACGTGGTTCGTGCTCGACCAGAAGATCATCGAGAAGGAGTTCGCGCTGTCGGGCTCCGAACAGAACCCCGACATCACCGGGCGGGATTTCAAGCTCCTCGCCGCGCGCCTGAGAAAGGGTGCGCCCGGACCGGTCGAAGCATTCAAGCAGCACGGGGTCGATTTCGTGGTCCGCGACAACCTTCGCGACCTCGTCGACGGCATGAACGCGCTCACCGACCAGCCGCTGATCAAGTACGAGGACCTCGAACACGAAATCGTGGCCCGAGACCGCGAGGTGAAGAACAGCTACAGCAAAGACTTCCAGGTGATGGCTATCCACAATGCACGGAACCTTCTCGCCGACAAGATCACTCGCGTCGTCGCCCCCCACGAGATACTCTCCCCCGAAAACGGCCCGCTGATCGCTGTTCGGCTGCACCTCCTCACCCGCAAAACCCTGGGTGGGCTCGAAACAAACCTCGACTCCCAGGTCATCAAGCCGGACGGCACGCCGTTCGAGGGCCTCTACGCCGCGGGTGAGGTCGCCGGATTCGGCGGCGGCGGCGTGCACGGTTACAGCGCCCTCGAGGGCACCTTCCTCGGTGGCTGCATCTTCTCCGGGCGCGCCGCCGGCCGGGCCCTCGCCCGGTAGGCGGCTCCGCCGCCCGTGAGTGGTTAACGAGTCTCTGGGCTCGCTAACCACTCACGGGCGCAAGCCTCTCAGCGGCCTCGAGTTCGCGGACAAGGGGCAGCACCTTGGCGCCGAAGTATTCGATCTCCTCCTGGAAGTGGAGGAAGCCGCCCAGAATGAGATCGACCCCGCGGCGCCGGTATTCGACGATCCGCTCGGCGACTTGTTCGGGTGTGCCGATCAGCTGGGTGCGGAACCCGTCGTTGTACTGCACCAGATCTTCGAAGGTCGAATCCGCCCACATACCCGATTTGTCGGCGGTGGACGCACCCGCTTGCTGGACGGCCGACTTGAACCCTTCGACGGCCGGCTTGTTGGCCTTGTCGATGATTTCCCGGAGGGTGTCGCGGGCTTCCTTTTCGGTGTCGCGGGCAATGATGAATCCATTGAGACCGAACTTCACCTCGCGGTTCGCCTCACGCGCATGCCGGCGAAGGTCCACGATCTGCTCGGTGACACCGTCGTAATCCTTGCCATTGGAGAAGTACCAATCCGCGTAGCGTCCTCCGTTCACCCGGGCCGCGGAAGAGTTTCCGCCTTGGAACAGTTCCGGGTTGGGCCGTTCCGGCGTGTTCAACGGTTTCGGCTTCAGCGTGAAGTCGTGGATGCGGTAGAAGTCCCCCCGGAAATCGACCTCGTCTTCGGTCCAGATCTTGCGCAGCACTTGCAGGAACTCGGCGCTGCGCCGGTAGCGCTCGTCGTGTTCGAGCCAGGGCTCTCCGAGGTGGGTGAACTCGTCTTTGAACCAGCCGCTCACCACGTTCACCGCGAACCTGCCGTTCGAGAGGTGATCTGCTGTGGCCCCCAACTTCGCCAGGACGGCGGGCTGCCACAATCCGGGGTGCACCGCCGCGATCACCTTCAGCCGCTCGGTGGCCAGCAACAGCGCGAGGCTGAAACTGGTCGACTCGTGCTGGAACTCCGCGCCGTAGCTCGCCTCGTAGCGCACCTGGCTGAGTGCGTACTCGAAACCGTTGTTCTCCGCCGTCTGGGCGAGCGTCTTGTTGTATTCGTAGTCCCAGCTCGTGCGCTGTTCGATGTCGGACGTGACCAGTCCGCCACTGACGTTGGGCACCCAGTAGGCGAACTTGATCTGATCGGCGATGTGTTCCGTTGACATACCCAGGATCGAACCTGTTCACCGCGGTGGTGCCCACCCTTCCGATCATGACGCGTGCAACCCTTCCCCCTTCCTGCGGAGGCGTGTGAGCTTCGCTGACATGACAGCCGTACAGGAGCGAAGAGCTGCTTCCCCGATCCCAAGCGAGACGGACTACAACACGCTCGCCAAAACATTCCGACCCATCTTCTCCGACATCGCCGAGGGGGTGGTGCAGCGCGAGCGCGACCATGTCCTTCCCTACGAACAAATCGACGCCCTGAAGAAGGCTGGTTTCGGCGCAATCCGGGTGCCCACGTCGCACGGCGGTTTCGGCGCGAGCATTCCGCAGCTGTTCCGGCTTCTCGTCGAACTCGCCGCTGCGGATTCCAATGTCACGCAGGCTCTGCGTGGCCATTTCGCATTCGTCGAGGACCGTCTGGTGGCGGCGGAAGGCGTGGACCGCGACCTGTGGCTGCAGCGTTTCGTCGAGGGCCAACTCGTCGGAAACGCGTGGACGGAGATCGGGGACGTCGCCCTCGGGGAAGCCAACACCAAGGTATCGCCCTCACCCGACGGTGATCACTTCCTCGCGAACGGCGCCAAGTACTACAGCACGGGGTCCATCTTCGCCGACTGGATCGACCTGTATTCGCAGCGCACCGACACCGGTGCTTTCGTCATCGCCGCCGTCGACGCACGCCAACCGGGCGTGACCCACAGCGACGACTGGAACGGTTTCGGGCAACAGACCACCGGTTCGGGCACGTCGACCTACGAGAACGCAGTGGTCCGGCCGGAGAACATCTTCGACTTCTCCACGCGCTTCAAGTATCAGACCGCCTTCTACCAGTTGTTCCACCTGGCGACTCTGGCCGGGATTGCCCGAGCTGCGACGGACGCCACTGCCGCACGCGTCGCCGCCCGCACCCGCACGTTCAGTCATGGCAACGCACCCACCTACGCTCAGGACGCCCAGATCCAGCAGGTGGTGGGTGAGGTGTCCGCTGCCGCGCACGCAGCCGAGGCCATCGCGATTCATGCCGCGGAGCCGGCCCAATGGGCGTACGAGGCCGCGTTCGGCAGCGACCCCGATGAGGAGAAGGCAGCCAACATCGCCGCCGAAATCGCGTCCGCGCGAGGACAGATCGCCTCGACGTCCCTCGTCGTCCCGGCCACGGCGAAGATTTTCGACGCACTCGGCGCCTCGGGTGTAGACCGCTGCTGGGGCCTCGACAGGTTCTGGAGAAATGCGCGCACCGTGGCGAGCCACAACCCGGTGGTGTTCAAGGCGAAGGTCGTCGGCGACTACGAAATCAACGGAACCGAACCCACCTACGTCTGGGCCATCGGAACCGCACGGAACGACACAGAAGATCAGTCATGACAGTAACCACGGCAGAGACAGTCTGGACAGAGACCCCGACCACGAGCGCAGAGTGGATTGCCCGCGCACAGAAGGTGAGCGATATCCTCGCCCGCGACGCCGTCGAACGCGACCGCGTCGGAGCCGCCCCCTACGCGGAGGTCCAGCTCCTCAAGGACAGCGGACTGGTCACACTCCTGGGCCCCACCGAGTTCGGTGGCGGCGGACAGCGCTGGGAGACGGCGTATCAGGTGGTCCGGGTGATCGCTCGCGGCGACGGTTCGATCGGGCAGCTCCTCGGATACCACTACCTGTGGGCGTGGGCGGTGCGTCTCGTCGGCACCGAACCTCAGATCGGCGCGGTGGAGGAGCTGTACACCAGCAACAACTTCCTCTTCGGCGGTGCGGTCAACCCGCGGGACACCGACCTCACCATCGTCGACCGTGGCGAGACCCTGGTGTACAACGGCGTGAAATCGTTCTCCACCGGAGGACGTGCCACCGACCTCACCGTGCTCGAGGGCATCATCGAGGGCACCGCCACCCATGTGTTCGCCATCGTTCCGACCGCTCAGGACGGCATCGTCTTCCGCGGTGACTGGGACAACCTGGGTCAGCGTCTCACCGATTCCGGCACGGTGGAGATCAAGGACGTCGAGGTGGACTGGGCCGGCGCAGCGGGTTTCGTGGACAAGGAGTTCCAGCCGCTCGTCTACAACACGCTGAATTTTCCGGCACTCGAGATCGTGTTCGCCAACTTCTACGTCGGAATCGCCCGCGGCGCCCTCGACACCGCCGCCGAGTACACCCGAACGCGCACCCGCCCATGGCCGTACGGGGGCGACAACAAGGAACTCGCCACCGACGAGTGGTACCTGCGTGAAGGCTACGGCGACCTGCAGGCGAAGCTGTGGGCGACGGAGGCCTTCGTCGATCAGGTCAATCGCGAGTCCGACGCGGTTCTGCACGACGCACGGGAAAACCTCACCGAGCAGGCTCGCGGCGATCTCGCCGTGCGGATTGCCGCAGCGAAACTACGGGCTGCCGACGTTGCACTCGAAATCGGAACCAGAGTCTTCGAGTTGACGGGTGCGCGCGCCACCTCCAACAGCGTCGGGCTGGACATCTTCTGGCGTAACGTCCGCACGCATACCTTGCACGATCCCGTTGCGTACAAGCGCCGCGAGGTAGGCGGCTACGTCCTGACCGGCGAGATTCCCGAACCAACTTGGTACACATAGGATCTCGCACAGCTACGTTTCACTGATCACCGAGTCCGGCTGCCACACCCGGTAGCCGGACTCGGCACGTCACGACCACTCGGAGGACCATGACCGCCGTCCAGAACGCTCACCGAATCACCGACGAGGCGCAGGCCCTGGCCGCCGCCGCCGATCTCGCCGCACAATTCGCCGTCGACGCCTCGGCCCGTGACGCGGAACGGACACTGCCGCACGACCAGATTCGGGCACTGGCACAGTCCGGCCTTCTCGCGCTGAGTGTTCCGCGCGAGCACGGCGGAATCGACGCGCGAATGGAGACGCTCACGGAGGTGTTTCGCCTTCTGGCAGAATCCGATCCGAGTATCGCGCAGATCCCGCACAGCCACTACACGTTCCTCGAGGTCTTGCGGCTTCAAGGGACTTCGGATCAACGCAAGTTCTTCTACAGCGAAGTTCTCGCCGGTGCGCAATTCGCCAACGCGCAAAGCGAGCGCGGGACGACGACCATCGACGTCGACGCCACCACTCTGGTTGAGCAGGGCCCCGACTTCGTCGTCGACGGAACGAAGTTCTACAGCACCGGCGCGCTCTTCGCCGACTGGATCGCCGTACGGGCCACACTTACCGGGGCCACCACAACAACCGGAAGACCGGCCAAAGCTGTTGCCTACGTCCCGAGGACCGCACCGGGACTCTCGATTGTCGACGACTGGGACGGCATGGGCCAGAGAACCACCGCGAGCGGCACCGTCACCCTCGACTCCGTGCGGGTGCCCGCGGCCCACGTCGTTCCGTTCTCCCCGATCTTCGAGGCACCCACCACGTACGGTGCGCAGGCGCAGATCCTGCACGCAGCCATCGACGCCGGCATCGCGTCCGCCGCGCTCAACGAAGCGGTACGGTCGGCACGTCGGGCGCGGCCGTACTTCGAAGCCGGTGTCGGCGACGCCGTCGACGACCCCCTGCTCATCCAATTGGCCGGTGAAGCATCGCTCGGGGTGCGGGCGGCCACCGCTCTGCTGCGAGAGGCGGCCCAGAGCATCGACGCCGCACGCAGAGACCTGACCGAGTCGACGGCCGTCGTCGCCTCGATCGACGCGGCCGCTGCCAAGGTGGCGTCGGCACGGGCGTCACTCGAGGCGTCGTCCGTGCTGTTCGAGCTCGGGGGCACGCGCAGTGCGTCGGAGTCGGGCAACCTCTCCCGCTTCTGGCGCGACGCGCGTACCCACACCCTGCACGACCCGACACGCTGGAAGATCCAGCACATCGGCCGGTGGACGCTGTCGAGGACCATTCCGCCCCGGCACGGGCTGCTGTAGGCCCTCCGGGCTCGTGAGTGGTTAAGGAGTCCCAGGGCTCGTCAACCACTCACGGGCGCTAGCCGCCCAACTTCGCCCTCATGAGGAACACGTTGTAGTCGGACCACGTCGACAGGGTGAAGTACAAATCCTCACCACTCGACCACGGGTGGATGAAACCGCCGTACAGCTCCGGATACTCCATGGCGCTGACCATCGGGGCACCGTCCGACCATTCACCCTGCGGCGAATCGGACTCCCGGAGAACGATGGCCGCCTTGGAGGTGTCGAGGTAGGACATCTGCCACTTGCCGGTGGCCTCCTCGTACCGCACGGACAGTTCGCCGGCCGGCGCGTTCACGATGGGGGTGGCCTCGTTGAAACCACCGACCGGGGTCCAGTTTCCGTGCTGCCAGTACTGGTACGCCGACTTGTTGAGCACCTGATCGGCGGGAACCCGCGCGAGGCCGATCGAACCCAGCCGGGTATTGGGAGTACCGAACATGTAGACGAAGTCCCCGACCGGAACCATCGAGGCCACCTGGAATTTGGTGACGCCGAAAATGTTGTCCCACTTGGCGTAGGGGTCCTTGGTCCACGTCGACCCGCCGTCGTCCGAGTAGGCGATGCCGCCATAGTTCGTCCACCACGTTGCGGGAATGCTGTTCCACGTCCGAATCGACATGTAACTCATGTACTGCCTGTTGCCGACCGCGAATCCCGACGTCGGAATGGTGGTGATCTCGACGTTGTCGAGTTTCCGGCTGTCCAGCAGTTCCGCCGCGTGACAACGGCTGTCCTGCACCATGCTGTCGAGGCTCATCCCGTCCGCGAGGTTGCGGTCGGAACTGAAGCCGAGGACATTGCTGCGCCAGTCGCCGCCCTGGCCACCGGGCGGCATGAAGCCCTTGCCGACGGTGTCACCGAAGGCGACCGCGACCTGGTCGGGCGCACTCTCCCACATGATGCCCAGGTCGGTGCCGTTGACTTGGTAGCGCTTGTCGGTCCGGCTGACGGAGCCGGCCCCGGTCACCTTGGCCACCCGGGTCACGTCACCGATCTTCGGGGCTGCCGGAGCAGGACTCCGGGGCGCTTCCTCGGTCGCGGGATGCACCAGCGGCGGCGGAGGCGGCAAGGCCACGTCTGCGCCGGGGACGGGAATGCCGAGGTGGAAGGGCGTGAATTTCACGCTGACATCCGGAATGTTCAACACGCTCGACAAGTTTCCCGGATCGAGCTCGGTGTCGTCGGTGAGGTCGGGGCAGGGATCCATACACGGGTCCGCGGGCAGCGGTGGCGCAGCAATACGCGTAGGTTCCGTGGTGGGCGCCGGGTACGGAACGGTGGTGATCTTCGGGTACGGGATCGGAATTTCGAGCTTTTCCGGTATGAGCGAAGCGGTTTCGTTGGTGCTGTCGCTGGCGCACGAACCACTACCCGGCACCCCGTTGGACACCGTTTCGGGTTCGGCGCCGGCCGAGCTCTGATTCGAGTAGACGATCACGCCCGAACCGATAGCCACCGCCGCGAACGACGCGACCCATCTCTTCGACATCCCCGAACCCCTCCGCTGTCCACTCTTTCCGCGCGCAGGTCCGTCTCGGCCACACCTGGCGAGGGCAACTTAGCATCGCCGGGTTACGTCCACCGATTCCCACACGCCATACCCGGGGGTAACATTCCGCGGCGTCGGCTGTCGCTACAGGACGTCGTTACCCGTTCACTGGTGACCTGACGTCTCCGGTTGGGTCAGCCCTTCCTGGGCGGTCCGGTCGACGATCCCGGCGGCCACCGCGTCCGTGCCGCTGTATCGGCGGCCCGTGGTCATGCCCGCATTCGCGGTGGGGACACCTGCTGGGTGCGCTGTACCGCCCGTAGCCACACGCGTACCAGCAACTCGTCGACGGACGCGAAGCGGTGATAGATCGAACCGGTGCCCGACGGAAGCGACGCCGCCGGTGATCCGGTCGAGATGGCCGTGCAGCTCGCGCTCGCGTTCTACGACCATTGCGTCGAGACGCCGCAGGACACGCTCCTACTCGATCGCCTGCGCCGGGAGGACGTGCTGCACCTCGATCTCGACCCGGCGCTGCGAGCGGAGGTCCAGGCCACCGACAGAGACACGCCGCACGCATGGCGGCCCTGACCCGAAACGTTTTCGGGCGTGCGGGCCGCAGAGAATCGGACCTCGTCGTGCTCGCCGTCATCGACCTTCCGCACAGCTTCGTGCAGCGTTATCTGCAGTCGGGGCAGAAGCCGCCGCGCAGTCGTCGCGAGAAGCTACCCGACGCTGTACGCGCGGTGCTGACGGACCCGAATGTCCCCGCGGAAGGTCCCGGCGAGTCTCAGCCGCCCGTCCCGAACAGCGTCCCCAGCACATAGGTCGCGGCTGCGGCGCCGTAACCGATTGCCAGCTGGCGTAGAGCCCGCTTGACGGGTGGGCCACCCGAAAGCAGCCCGACCACTACACCAGTTCCGAGCAGCGCCACGCCGACGAGCGCAGCAGCGACGAGGAGCGCTGCGGTGCCCTCCAGCCCGAACAGGTACGGCAGTACGGGGATGATGGCGCCTGAGGCGAAGAAACTGAAACTCGCCGCGGCAGCACCGATGCCGGTGCCGACGGCCTCGTGCTGGTCGACGCTCTCGGTGGCAGGTTCAGGGTGATACGTGGTCTGCAGCACCTCGTTCGCGCGGTTCTCGGCCTCCTCCACCGACATTCCGCGCGCCCGGTAGACGAGGGCCAGTTCGTTGGCGTCGACGTCGAGGAGAGCCACCGCCTCACGGGCGGCACGCCCCGGCGTGGAGGCCTCGAGCAGCTCGCGCTGCGATCGGACCGATACGTACTCACCTGCTCCCATCGAGAGTGCGCCGGCGAGCAGACCCGCAAGACCGGTCAGGAGAACAATCGAATTGGAGACGCCGCTTCCGCTGATGCCGAGCACGAGCGCCAGGTTGCTGACCAGACCGTCGTTGGCACCGAACACGGCGGCACGGAAGGTGCCGGAGAGCCGATTCCGTCCCCGCGCAGCCAGTGCGCGTACCACTTCTTCGTGGATGCGTTCGTCGGCGCCCATGGCATCGGTGGCGTCGACGTCCGTCGGATAGGGCGAGCGCGTCTCCGCGCGCTGTGCGAGGGCGAGCACGAACACCGAGCCGAACCTTTTCGCGAGGACACCCAGGATTCGAGTCCGGAGGTCACCGCGCACGGGCTTGCCGACGTGCTCCCCGAGGAGCGTCCGCCAGTGCGCTTCGTGACGACCCTCGGCATCGGCGAGTGCAAGGAGGATCGCGCGTTCCTCACCCGTTCGACGCTTTGCCAGGTCCCGGTAGACCGCCGCCTCCGCGCGCTCGTCGGCGAGATAGCGACGCCATTTCCGGATGTCCTGCGAACTGGGATCCGGTCTGGCACCGGAATCGGACACCATGCTCAGCCTCCGATCGTCGACTGTGAGAAGAATACCGAGGCGGCATGTGACTCACGCCGGAAGTCAGTCCTGGCGTGCGAGGGCCTTCGCGAGTGCATCGTCCCGAGCGGACACCACCGCGGGGTCCCGGCCGGACAACAGGTCGAGCACGGCCTTGGGCCTGGACAGTGGTTCTCGGATGGTGTTCCTGGCCCTCGCGAACACACTGCAGTCGCAGCCCGCGTTGACGCCGTCGGCGTCGATGCCCGCGTCGCGGCACAGCGCGACGGCCCGCGGCACGTGGAATTCCTGGGTGACGACCAGAGCCTTCGTCACACCGTACGTATGTATGGCCCGCACACACGTGTCGTAGGTATCGAGCCCATAGGGGTCACCGACGATCACATCTCGGTCGATGCCCTTCTCCACCAGGTACTCCGTCATCGCCGCGACCTCGTCGCCGGACCTCCCGCCCGCGTCACCCGACACGAGGACCGCACGCGCGCGGCCGTCCTTCACGAGCTGGACGGCGACGTCGAGCCGGCCGGACAGGTACGCCATCGGCTTGCCGTCACGCACCTGCGCACCGAGGACGATTACCACGGGAGCTGCCGGAGCATCCTCGAGGTCATAGATGTGGCCGGTGGCCTGACGCGACACCCAGACCGTCGACGCGGCCACGACGACTCCGGCGAGGATCCCCGCCACCGCTCCCACCCCGAGCATGCGGCGGAGCCACCGTCGTTTCCCCATGCGGGTATCCAACCACAGGCCGGCTCGCCGACCCGCGGATGTTTCTACTACCCCGGCTCGGTCCCTCAGGGAACCGAGACGGCGTGTGTGTGGGACTGGACCGCCTGCCGAAGTTCCGACCGAGAAAGGGTGCGGGAACCGCACGCGCACCGAGCCGGTATCTGATCGTCCTCGAATCTGGAGGCGTCGAGCATGTCGATGTAGTCGGTGCCGGGTCGATCGCCATGGTGTCCGGTGCCCGCCCGATCACGTGATCCGTGGCCCCCGGGACCACCCCCGGCGACGACCACAGGGCCCTCGTCCGTCCGGTACACGGTGGCAACGCGGTGACTGGCCGGGCAGGTCACCCGGACGATGGCGTGATCACTGCGTTGCGTACCGAGCGACTCCACTGCTGTCCGCGCAAGCCTTCGACGATCCGTCGGTAGAAGTTGTTCTGTGTCCATACAGACATTCCACACCCGATCGGCGCGTACTTGAAGGGTATTTCGCAGTTCTACGCACTCGACCGGGACACGTGGTGGTCGTCCGTGCGACTGATGGCCACGGCCGACACGATCACGCCGATCACCACGCCGACCAGGGTGTCGATAACCCGACTGACCGCGATGCCGGGGGTGACTGCCGACCCCAGACCGGTGAGCAGCAAAGCCATCGGGGTGATCACGACGGACGCGAAGCCGTAATTCCTGATGACGACGAGTTCGGTCGCCGTCTGCAGTACGACGATCACGACCACCGTCTGCCAGTATCCCAGAGCCGCGGCGATCAATGCTGCCGCGAGGACTGCGCCGGCTAGATTTCCGGTCAATCGCTGGATCCCGCGCTGCACCGTCTGACTGAAAGTCATGCCCTGCATGGCCGCCATCGCACCCATCGATGCCCACAACGGATGCTCCAACTCCACAGTGAGGCAGAAGCATCCGGTGAGGAGCGCTGCCACCGCAATGCGGGCAGCAGTGACCGCCGCGTCCCGTGACCGCAGTCGGCGCATGCCGTCCGGAAGGAAACGGCCGGGCGCCGGCAGATCTCGATCGGGACCCTCGACCCCGGGAAGAACACTGCGGCGCTTCACCTTGCGAAGTTCGCTCTCGTATTCGGCGAGGGTGTGCAGGGTGGCGCAGTCTCGATCCGACGTCCACCGCTCGACCACCGTTTCCGCGTCGGCGAGCAGGACGGAGAGTTGACGAACGTGCGCGTCCTGGCGCCTGCCGGTGTGTGCCAGCACCTCCCACGCACGATCGACGGCCCGGCGGGCAGAGGTCAGAGTTTCGCCCTCGCACTCACGACCCAGTTCCGACACCGCCGCGAGTGCCCTCGCCACCGCGAGCCGCGCAGGTCCGAGCGGAAGGAAGAAATAGGGCGTCATGACGGCGAGCCACCCGACGGCCACTCCCCCTGCGACAGCGGCCACAGCCGGTCCCACGTCGGAGAGAGACCTGGCATACCCGACTGCAGCGGTGGCGGCGAAGATCAGGATGACGGGACCGGGGCCGGCGATCCGGAAGGCGGTCAGCAGCCAGGCAGCGGCACCCGCGGCCACCGACATCAGGGCGATCTGCCACCACACCGCCCAGCCGGCCGCACCGAGCAGTGCGCCGGCAGCGACGTAGACAACCAAGGCGATCCCCACGAAACCGGCCTTGCGGGCGAGCTGCGGATACGGCTCGTACCGCCCGAATGCCGCCGTCAGCGCACCGAGCGCACCGAGTCCCGCCAGGTTTCCGTGCCCCAGCAGTCCGCCCAGCACCAACACCAGCGCTGTGGCCGCACCCACGCGTATCGCCGGCGCGATGGTGGCGTCGACCGGGTGAACCTCGAGCGCTCGACGCCAGGTGGCGGGGGTCACCGAATGCTTCAGCGCAGTGCGGCAGTGCGCGAGTCGACTGCTGTCGGGTACGCATCGAGGGAGAACCTGCATTGCTCGAGCGTAGCGTATATTTCACTAGTAAAATAGTTGTGAACTAGTGTGAGGTCGGTCGCTACCATGGCTGTCATGAGCAGCACTTCCCGTCCGGACGAGGACTTCACCGACCGCGTCCGACGCGAGTGGGCTGAAACCTATCCCGAGGTCGATACCTCACCGATCGAGGTGATCGGGCGGATCACCCGCATCGGGTCGCGCGCGTTGCAGCAGTTGGACCATTCGCTCGACGAACACGGCGTCTCCCGTCCCGAGTTCGACGTGCTGTGCGTGCTGGCCCGGAGCGGGCGGCCGTTGCGGGCCAGCGAAGTAACCGCCGTGACCATGCTCAGCGGCGCATCCACCACCAAACACGTCGACCGGCTCGGCAGGCTCGGCCTCGTCGAACGCCTGCCCTTCGAGCGCGACGGGCGGGTGGTGATGATTCACCTGACCGACGCCGGGCGCGCGCTCGTCGACGCCGAGTTCCCGCGACGAATCGAGCGCGACAGGCGGCTGCTCGACGGTCTGGACGAGGACGAACGCGCGGTTCTGGCCGGGCTGCTCCGCCGCATCGCCACCAACGTCGAGTCCGGAGTCCACCCCTAGCCGATCAGGGCATTTCGACGGTTTCGGCGCGGGCGATCTCGTCGAGCGCCCGCCGCAAGTAGTCGGTAGCGGGCACTGCGGCCGTGGCCGACAGGTCGGCGATCACCAGAACCGCCGCCTCGAACACGCATTCCGGGGATCGCGGGTTCTCCTCCACCTCGGTCACCCCGAGTGCACCCGTGAGCACGCTGACGAAGGCGTCGACCGGGACGAAGGGGAGCCACAGCGCGGCCGCGCGAGCGCAGCGCCCGAGCACGTCCTGCACATCTTCGCCGGTGAGGCCGTCGGGGTGGAGGGTCTCGAGCAGTTCCCGGACCACGGCTGCCAGCACCACCCGAACCTGTTCCGGCGGTGCCCCGGCCAGCTTCGCCGCTGCTTCGGTCAGCGCTGCCGTGTCCGAAGAGCGAGCAGCGGCGAGTGCGGTGTCGACCGCTTCGGCAATGTCACGGGCGACCGTCGGCCAGTGTGTAGGCCACATCGGGTGATCCTCTTTCTCCGGGAGAAGTGCGCCATCACCCTCTCACGGCGGCCCGACACCTCCATTCCCCCGCACGCGCTCGATCAGCCGGAGCGCATCGAACGGTGCATACCCCTTCATGTCGTTGTCGAAGTACACGAACACATCGAGCCCCTTCTCCATCCACCGCTCGATCTTGCGTGCCCACCGGTCGAGCGCTTCGTCGTCGTAACCGCTTGCGTAAAGTTCCTTGTCGCCGTGCAGCCGGATGTAGACGAAGGTGCTGGTGGTCGCCTCCACCAACGGATACCGGCCCGCGGTGTCGGCCACCACGAAGGCGATGTCGTGGGCACGGAGCAGTTCGGTCGCCTCCGCCGTGTCGAAGCTGTGGTGGCGAACCTCGAGCGCGTGGCGTAGCGGGCGGTCGGCATCGGTCTCGAGCAGAACTCGATCGCCGGACAGCTTCTCGTCGTGGTGAGCCGCGAGCGCCGCCGCCTCCGCGGTAGTACGCGGAAGCTGGTCGAAGAAGGCACCCAGGCTCGACTCGTCGAAGGCGAGTGTCGGGGGGAGCTGCCACAGGAAGGGCCCGAGCTTGGGACCGAGCGCGAGCACACCCGAGGCAAAGAAGTTGGCCATTGCGCTCTCCGCATTCACCAGTCGCTTCATGTGGGTGATGTAGCGGCCACCCTTGACCGCGAACACGAAGCTCTCCGGTGTCTCGCTCCGCCACTTCGCGTAGCTGGTGGGTCGTTGCAACGAATAGAACGACCCGTTGATCTCGATGGACGTCAATCGCCCCGCCGCATAGGATAATTCCTTCCGGTGAGCCAGTCCCTCCGGATAGAAATCACCACGCCAGCCCGGATACGTCCAACCGGAGATACCTATTCGGGCCTGCGCCATATCACGACACTAACGGCGTTGCCCCTTGCGCGTGATCGCTCCCGGGGAGAAGCATGGGACGGACCACAACCGAGGAGGCCCCATGCCGAAATACCTCTGGCAGGTCACGTACTCATCCGAAGGCGCGCAAGGCCTCCTCACCGAGGGCGGCACCGCTCGACGCGAGGCAATCACACGGATGGTCGAAAGCATCGGCGGGACAGTAGAATCCTGCTACTTCGCGCTCGGCGGACGAGATCTGTTCGTCATCGGTGACGTACCCGACGAAGTCGCTGCCGCTGCTCTCGGCATCCGTACCGCCGCATCCGGTGCCGCACGGTCGGAGTCGGTCATGCTGTTGACGCCCGAACAGATCGACGACGCAGTACGGCGTGAGGCCGACTATCGCGCACCGGGAAGCTGACGGTCCGCCGAGTACGAGTCGCCGGAATGAATGACGAACAGGGGAGGTTGCACGCCACATGACAGAGACCACAGCGAATACCCCGCAGCTCGGACAGTTCGGCGTATGGCGACACGCGGGCGGCCTACAGCCCGAGGTGGGCGCTGCAATAGAGAAGGCAGGCTACGGCGCCATCTGGATCGGCGGGTCTCCGCCGGCCGACCTCGAGGTGGCGGAGCGCCTGCTCGACGCCACCTCCACGATCACCGTGGCCACCGGCATCACCAACATCTGGACTGCGCCCGCCGAAGAGGTCGCGGAATCATTCCACCGCCTCGAAAAGCGTCATGCCGGGCGTTTCCTCCTCGGGATCGGCGTCGGCCATCCCGAACAGCCGGGACTGAACTACAGCAAGCCGTACTCCTCTCTGGTGAGCTACCTGGACGTCCTCGACGAAGCCGGAGTGCCGGCCGATCGCCGGGTTCTGGCCGCACTAGGCCCGAAGGTTCTGGAGCTGTCGGCGGCGCGCAGCGCCGGCGCGCACCCGTATCTGACCACTCCTCAACACACCCGCGAGGCCCGCGAACTCCTCGGCACCGGTCCGATACTCGCGCCCGAGCAGAAGGTCGTTCTCGACACCGATACCGCTCGGGCCCGCCCCATCGGACGGGCCGCCGTCGACAACCCCTACCTGCACCTGCGCAACTACGTGAGCAACCTCGAACGGCTCGGGTACACCCACGAGCAGATCGCCGACGGCGGCAGTGACGACCTGATCGACGCCCTGGTGGCTCACGGGGACACGGAATACATCGCCGGACGCCTGCGCGAACACCTCGATGCCGGTGCCGACCACGTCGCTATTCAGGTGCTGCCGGCCGGGGACGATCCGGTTCCCGCGCTTCGCGAACTCGCGGCCGCGCTGGGGATCTGACTTGCGCTAACGAAATAGTGTGACAGCACGTCCCGCATACCGGCAGAAGTCCGGCTCATCGGTCGGGGTAGGGTCCCCACTGAACGGCAGCCAGGACTGAACGCAAGGGTAGGAACTGTGCAAGAGCCAACGGCACGTCCAGTCGGCCCCTACGCCTCGGGACCGCCCGAAGCAGCCTTGACCGTCGACGCCGTCACCCTCGACCGGTTTCGCGGCGCGGAACTGTGGCGAGCGGTGGTCATCGGCGTCGTCGTCGTGGCCTACGTGCTGTTCTCCGTCGCCAGCTGGCCCTTCCGTCGCCGCGGCCGCACCCTCGCGGACGCGGCGTCGGAAGGATTGGTCGACGGGTTCGAGGTGCTGGGACCTACCTTCGTGAAGGTCGGGCAATTGATGGCGTCGTCGTCCGGGGTGTTCCCCGCCCCGCTGGCCAACGCGTGCCTGCGATGTCTCGACGACGTCCCACCGGTACCCGCTGCCGAGGCACGCAGGGTCATCGAGCAAGACCTGGGACATCCGGTGGACGCATTGTTCGCCGCATTCGACGACATCCCCCTTGCCGCCGCCTCCGTTGCGCAGGTCCACGCCTGCGTTCTGCACGATGGCCGGGAAGCGGTCATCAAGGTACAGCGCCCCGACATCTTCCGCCGCATGGTGGTGGATCTGCGCACCGCGTACTGGGGAGCGCGAATCCTCGAGCGGCTCTTCGAGTTCTTCCGCATCGCCAACGCCACGGCCATCATCCGCGACCTGCACGCCGCCACGATGACGGAGCTCAACAGCGCAGTCGAGGCTGATCGCCAGGCCCGATTCCGTACCAACATCGGGGCGTTCGGGGACAACAAAGGGGTCACCACCCCTGAGGTGTACTGGGACTACTGCGGTCCCCACGTGATCTGCATGGAACGCATGTACGGACTGCCCCTCGACCGTTTCCCCGATCTCGCACACATGGACACCCGGATGCTGATCCGCCGGGGCGTGAAGGTCTGGCTCGAATCGGTCATCGTCCACGGGCCCTTCCACGGCGACGTGCACGCAGGGAATTTGTGGGTGCTCGACGACGGCCGTATCGCGATGCTCGACTTCGGCATCGTCGGGGAGCTTCCGGAGTCGTGGCGTCAGATTCTCCGCGACATGTTCTATGCGACGCTGATCGACGGCGACTTCTCCCGGATGGCCCGCGGTATCCGGAGCCTGGGATACGTGACGGACAACCCTGCGACCGACGAGGAGGTCGGACTGCAGGTAGCGGCCGCCCTCGCGCCCCTCCTCGGGCGTGACCTCGGCGAACTGCGCCTCAGCGAGCTGATCATGGCGTTGGTCGGGATCGGCAAGAAGTGGGGTGTCGCGAGCCCCGAGGAGTTGGTGCTGTTCGGCAAGCAGCTGGGCTACTTCGAGCGCTACGCGACGGAACTTGCGCCCGGGTGGGTTCTCGGACAAGACCTGTTCTTGTTCCGCAACGTGTTCCCCGACGCGGTCGCGGCGAAGGCGCGGGAACTCGGCATCGAGCTACCGGACGAGTAAGTTACCGCCCGGTGAGCGAATCGAGTACCGACGCACGCTGGAGCGGATCGGCGGGAAGCCGGTCGGGCGTGAGGATCCACTGGTTGCCCGTCCACGGGTCGGACACGGTGAGAACCCCCGAAGATGGAACTTGTTGCGCGAATCTCTCGAGCACCGCGACACCGGGGTCCGTCTCCGCCGCACTGTCGTCGCCGACGATGATCAGGGACGTCCCCACTGCAGGACCGTGGTCGGCCAGATGGACGATGCGCGCAGCATCCTCGGCTCCGTAGCCGTGCGGAAAATCGTTGAGGATGACGAGGCGTGGGGACGGCCTCGCATCCGCGATCCGGCTGTGTGCGGCCATTTCTGCAAGGTCGACGCTGTCCGAGAGTGCGGCGAGCCGTGCCGAGATGTCGGCGGCGGCAGTCACCACCGGGGCAGCCAGCAGCGCGGCGAGCGGCTCGGTGAGAGCGCGCAACGAACCGCTGATGTCCACGACTTCGAGCGTGGGCGTTGCCGCGGCGGATGCCACCAGCATGCGTACCGCCAGTGCGGCGACGACCGGCGCGGCCTCCGCCGAGTCCCCGACGATCCACAGCGGGCGAGCCAGCGGATAGTGCACACAGAACGGCACCCGCAGGTCACCGAGATCGGGTGCGGACAATTCGCCGAGCCGCAGACCGTCGGTCATCGCACTGCTCGCGTCCCGGGCCGACCACGAAGTCGATTCGAAGGTGGCCAGCGAGCGCGGCAGCAGCGGGTCGATGACGCGGAGTTCCTCGGCCAACTGCGTTGTCTCACCCGCGAATTTCGACTGCGCCTCGGCGAGGAGCGCGTCGTGACGTTCGTGGGCTCGGGCCTGCAATCCCG
Organism: Rhodococcus oxybenzonivorans; assembly: GCF_003130705.1. NCBI lineage: Bacteria > Bacillati > Actinomycetota > Actinomycetes > Mycobacteriales > Nocardiaceae > Rhodococcus > Rhodococcus oxybenzonivorans. The sequence continues at coordinate 5,951,810 of NZ_CP021354.1, forward strand.
CCGCGGCGGGGCTGTTTCTCGTGGACTGGTCGGCCACCGACGCCGACAGCTCATCGTCCAGCCGGGCCTGGGCATAGTCGCGGGATGCCCGGAAGGAGGCGGCAGAGCGAGCTGCATCCTCGAAGATCATCCATGCCCGCTCGAACGAGTGGGCTGGGTCGAGGGGCACGGCGGCAGGCCCGGCAGGCGTGGGGGCAGGGACTGTCGGCTTCGGCTCGTCCACCTCGACCCCGTGCCGGGTGAGCAACTCCGCCAGGCCGCCGTCGTAGCCCTGCCCGACGGCCCGCACCTTCCACTCGTCGCCGCGGCGATAAAGCTCGAGGCAGATTGCCGCCGTCTCGCTGCCGACGAGCGGTACCTCGAAAGCGACCAGCGGAGCGCCGTGCTCGTCGGAGAGTGTGGCCGACAAACCGCTACGAGGGAGGGGTGTTCCCTCGTCGGCCGTCGGGTCCACACTCACCACACAGAGCACCGCCGAAGCGGTGCCGTCCACCTCGCCTAGATTCAGCCGAATCACGTTGCCGTCGTCGAGAGTCACGCCGGTCGCGGATCGAGCGTTGTAGAACACGAAGTGATCCGACGACAGCGCGCGCAGGTTTCCGTCGACCACGAGCACCGACACGTCGATCGGGCTCGCGTTCACCGCCTGGAAACGCACCGAATGCGAAGGCAGCACCGTGTTCTGGCCGGCCGCGAGGTGAATCGTCACCGCCCTGCCCTAGATGCCGAGGAAGCGGGTGAGTTGCGGAGCCGCTTCACCGGCGTGCTTGGCTTGAATGCCCTCACCGATCGCCTGGAGCTTCCATTCGCCGCCGACGCGGTACACCTTGGCCATCACCATTCCGGTGAACGGCATGCCGCCCTGCAGGGTGAACCGGGCGAGCTCGGCCTGCGAGGTGCTGTCGACCAACCGGCAGAAAGCGTTCTTCACCTGTTCGAAGGTGTGCCCGCGGTAGGAGGTGACGATGAAGACGATGCTGGACACGTGCGGTGGGATGCGGGTGAGATCCACCATGATCACCTCGTCGTCGCCGGCGCCCTCCCCGGTGAGGTTGTCACCCTGGTGCCGGATCGAACCGTCCTTGGAGGCCAGCTGTCCGTAGTAGGCGACGTCGACGAGGTTGTTGTCGGCGAACAGCACTGCCGACGCGTCGAGATCGACGTCTGCGGAACGGCTGCCGAACATTCCACGCTTCTCGACGGGGTCCCAGCCGAGGCCCATCTGGATGAACGTGAGCGCGACACCCCCCTCCTTGCGGAGAGTGACCTTCTGCCCCTTGGTGAGGCTGACCGGCCGCGACTTGGTGAGACTGACCTCGGCCGGGGCGGCCGGGGCGGCAGGCGCAGCTGGCGCTGCCGGGGGCGGAGTCGGAGCTGCAGGCGCCGGAGGCGGTGTCGGTGCTGCAGGCGCCGGAGGCGGTGTCGGTGCGGCCGGGGGCGGTGTGGGTGCAGGTGCGGGCGCGTCGTCGACGGACACGCCGTGATCGGTGACGAGTGCCGCGAATCCGCCGGCATACCCCTGGCCCACGGCCCGCACCTTCCAGGCACCCTGACGCCGATACAGTTCGAGAGCGATCACGATCGACTCGGAGTTCAGGCCCTCGATCTTGTACTCGTACAACGGGTTACCTGCACCATCGGCCACCCGAGCGGTCGGCGGTGCGAATCGGCCGAAGTTACTGTTCGTGTCGTCGAGGGTGATCACCGCACGCACCTGCTCGATGTCGGCGGGCACCGACCCGAGCGCCACCTTCAGCGAGGCCGCCTGACCGGCAGGTCCCGGAACCAGCTGGACACCCGGACCGCTCGGCTGGTTGAAGAAGACGAAGTCGGCGTCGGAGCGCACCTTCCCCGATTCGGTCACGAGAAGTGCGGACAGGTCTGCGGCGGCCGTCAGTTCGAGAGAGACGACGACCTCGTTGACGCTCAGTGGGCCGTTCTGACCCTTGGAAAGCGGAGTGGACACTGCGTGATTCCTTCACTGTGGGGAGCGTCGGGTTCGTCCCGTTCGACCGGTTTGCCTACCAACCTACAAAAGAGAGGTGACAGACGTCGCCGCCGCACCGTGGGCGACGCGCGCCGACATCCACCGGAGAATCTCCTCACCAGCGGCGATACCGCTGCTCTCGGTGATGGACAGCGTCGGATGCTGCCAGTTCGCCAATTCGAGTTCTCCGTGGCGTGGGCGGATCGCGGCGTCGGCGGCGCTCAGCATGTTGGCGTCGAGCGCACCGTCACCGGCTGCGAGAACGGGTGCATCCGATGGAAGCACCCCGTCGTCGATCAGCCGCGAACGAACCTCGGCGACCGCGAGGCTCTTACACACCGCGTTCGGCATCGTGTAGATCTTGCGACCCTGCTGCGACGCCCCCCATCCCCGCGCCGCACACCATTCGTCCCACTCCTCGACGAATCCCGACGGCATCGCTTCGGGATCCACGACCAGGTAGGAAAACAACTCGTCGGCGACGCGGAAAGTGCGGACCCAGCTGTCGTCGATCCGGCGACCCAGTTCGGTCCCGACCTCCTCGAGTGAGGCGCCACCGGTTGCGAGCGCGGTCTCGACACCGGTGCGCCACTGCTCGTCGGGTACCCCGTCGACCAGGATGTTTCCGCCGTTCGTGGTGATGGCATACCGCCAGGGCGCGCCGGGCAACTCGATCCGCTGGAACTGCACGATGGTTCTCGTCGTCGTGGGGACCACCACCGCCGAAGCGGTGAGCTTCCTCAGCATAGCCTCGGCGGCGGAGGTGACGTACGACAACGGTTTTCCGTCGTACACCTCGACGCACAACACGTCCTCGGCGTCCGGCGTGGACGTCACGTCGGACTCCGCCGTACCGAGCTCCATCGCGGTACGCGAATAAATCATGGTCCGGTCGAGGTCGGTGGCGATCAGCGCCGTCCTGCCTGAACTTTTGGTGTCCTGCCTGCTCATGTCACATCCTTGATGAGGCCCATGCACGAATACGCCAGGTCGGGCACTTCCTCCACCGGAACCGAGCGCGCCGCGGCGAGCAGTCGAATGTGCGCGTGCTCAGGCGCGTCGAGGTCGCGAACGAGTACACGCCACGGCACGCGTCGCAGCAATACCCGGGTGGTCTCGCCGACTCCCGGCTTGACGAAGTTGACGGTGGAAATTCCGTACTGCTCGCGGATTGCCTCGACCGATTTCCAGCCGTCCCAGGTCGGTGTCCGGTCACCGCGGAGTAGCTTATCCACGTCACCGGGAACGTGTTCGCGCACATCGGCGAAAGCGGCGGAGACGGAGTCGAGGAGATGATTGGACACGTCCTCACCCGCGAGGTGGGCGTAGAACTTGGCGCCGTGGAAGTCGCCCGGCCCGATCAGGGTGTCGTTGAGGACCGTGCGCGACACCAGTCCGGAGACCGTCGAGTTGAGGCAGGCGGAGGCGATGAGGAAATCGTCGCGGGTGCCGAACGTGCGTACGCAGTGCCCGGGGTCGGCGAGGACTGCGAGGTCGTCGTCGAAAACGGCACCCCCGGCGTCGCGGTACTCGGTGAGCGCCTGCGACAGCTCTCGCGCGATGGCGCCCTTACCCGTCCAGCCGTCCACGAACACCACTTTGCGGGAATCATGATGCGCCGCAATATAATCAAGGGCGGTCGCATCGATACCGCGGTCCCGGACGATCGAGACGGCGTAGTGGGGCAGCGCCACTCCGGCAACCTCGCGCGCCCACCGCCGCATCAACACGCCCACCGGGGTCCCGGCGCGCGCCAGCGATACGAGGGTGATGTCCCGGCCTCGTTCGGCCAGGACCAGTTCGGTCACGGTCCCCACCGCCCGGGCAAGTCGGATGGCACTGTCCTGCAGGACCTTCTCGAACAGCTCGCGGTATTCGACGTCCGGCTGATACTCGATCGGCAGGGTTTCGGCGTAGTGGGCGTCACCCGCCTGGATGCGCCGTTCCCGCTCTGCCACGTCCGCCTCGAGGTTGACGTGGGAGAGGTCTTTGAGCAGCCACGCCACCTCTTCGGCGGCGTACGACCCGAATGCGGGTCCGGTCAACGGGCCGGGTCCGGTCGGACCTGTCACGACGACACACCTTCTCGTGCGGCCCGTAGCCGGGCGGGGTCGGCTCCCGACACCACTGCGAGCACCACGTCGGTGCCCGATGCGGTGAGCACGTCGAGCAGGCCACCCTTGGAAGTCAGCCGGTCGGTGTCGGCCGGCGCGTCGACCATCACGACCACCACGGCATCCTCGTCCGGCCACTGCGCGTTGTACAGGAATCTGGGCTGTTCCTCACCGGATTCGGGTGCGATGAAGCGGAATCCACGGCGCAGTGGATATCCGGCCTCGTTCAGCACGTACGCCGGCGACCGCGTCGTCGTCTGGTATCGCACCCGATGGCCGGATGTCGAGAGCGCTTCCGCCACCCTCAGCGGCAGATACATCAACTCCTCGTGCCCGACGACGATCACGGGGCGCCGGGAATCGAGACGATCACCGAGTGCGGCAGCCACGGATCCGACAGCGTGATCGAAGGCGGGAACGTCTTCGCTCAGGAATCCGTGACGCCCTCCGTCGGGAACCGTTGCAGGCCAGGTGAGGTCGACGCGCTCTACGGTGCCTGCCCGCTCGGCGACGCCGTTGAGCACCGGGTCGGGAAGAGCTGCGACGGACTCCACCAGCCCGTCCGGGAGCTCCGTGCAGCCCTGCGCCAAGCTGACACTGTCGATCCGTACGCCCAGCTCCGCCGCGGCAACGTCCATGGCGTCGCGATGCTCCGAGGTACGCATGTCCACGAGCGACGCCACCACGTAGCGGCTGCGCTGGTTGTGCCGGTGCAGTGCGCGTATCGCGTCGACTGCGGTGGCCCCCGTGGAGATCTCGTCGTCGACAAGGACGAGCGGCAGGTCGTTGGCGAACAATTCGGCGCTGGTCGGTTGCAGCTGGTGGCTGGTGGCGTGGGAGTGCCCTTCCTCGAACCCGGCGAACGTCCCCACCTGCGGGACGTCACGACGAGTCGAGTGAAGGTAGCACCGGGCGTGCAGCCGGGCGGCGACACAGTGCCCGAGGCCGGTCGCGGTCTCGGCGAACCCGAGCACCACTGGATCGACGTCCGAACCGAGCACCTCGGCAACCAGGTCACCGAGGGTGTTGCCCGCGGAGATCACGACCCCGGGTTCGGTGGGCAGGTGCTTGCCAAGGACCGTCGAGACGAGCAGGTGCGCCCGGCGCGGGTTGCGGCGCAGCCCCGGCTCGATCAGCTCGGGAACGGTGAGCCCGACCGCCGAATCGACGTGAGCGAGCGTCAGCCCGAGATGCTCGGTGGCCCAGGGCACCTCACGTAACACGGTCGGTGACGTCATCGGACGGCCAGCGCAGTCAACAGATCCACGAATGTGATCCCCTCGTTTGTCACGCCGAACACTTTGGCTCGGACGAGCGTCTTCTCGGCCCAATTGCGATGAGGGCGCATCTCGTTCATCTTGTTGCGGTACCCCGAGGCGCGCACCCCTCCGACGCCGTCGGCGCCGAGAATGTCGAGAGCGTCGTGGTACTCCTCGTGCGTGACCGCGGACAGGGCGTGCACGGCGGCCACGTGGGTGGGATGGATCACCGTTTTGCCCTGGATACCGTTGGCCCGGTCGAGCGCGATTTCACGGAGCAGACCATCGAGATCCCGGCTCACCAATTGCTGACGGAACCGCACCTCGTCGTGTTCCTCGAACGGAGTCGCGCGCAGCGTGGGCCGGAACATCCGCTCGTGATCGGCGAAGTACTCCCACACCGGTCCGGTGATGACGTGCCCGGTGTCGTCGCTACGCCCGAGGTAGTTGACGATGGCGGCAATCGCGTCGGCCACCACCCGGACGTCGTAGATCGTCAGGTCGCGGTCACGTCTGATCCCGAAGGTGCCGCACATGTCGGTGGCCCCGACCCGCACCGCGAGGATCTGATCACGACGCTCGGCCAGCAACTCGCCGATACGCGCGAGTTCGTGGTCACGGGTCTCCCGGTGTACCAGTTCCGGCGATTCGAGCACGGGCATCGCGTACAGGTGCTTGCCGAGACGATCGGACGCCGCGGCCAGCTCGTCGAGGAATTCGCGGCCGGTGACGCTCCCGAACTTCGGGATCACGAACCCGGTGAGGACCTCCGCGCCCGTGGTCAGCAGCTCGGCGATGCGCCGAAGATCAGCGGCCGCCCGCACCCGCACGAAGAGCTGCAGCCGGGCACCACCCGAAGCGGCCAGCCGGTCGAGCGCGTCGATGGCATTGAGCAGCGCGAACTCCACTTGATCGTCGGCAACGGCGTCCTCGAGGTCGAGGACCATCGAGCACACGCCCTCCGCGGACCGGCGAAGCACGATGTCCGCCAGATCGGACCGGGTGGCCGGCACGTACAACGTCGCACCGAGGGCGACGGCCAGCACCACCCTGTCCTCGTCCGGTTCCAGCGACTGCGGAGCGTGCAGGAACAACCGTTCGTGAGTCTGTGAGTCGAGGTGGTGAAAGTGCCGAACCCGCGGCATCGTGGTACCCGGTGTCACGGCGCCTGCCGCGGTCTGTTCGCTAATACTCATCGTCCCCCCATGTCATCGCTGCGCTGTATGTCCTCTCATCTTCTGAACCACCTCGGCAATGAACGCCGACACCGCATCGAGCTGGGTGATATACGCCCAGTAGTCGGGGTGCCTGCCCGTCAGTGTCCCTGCGATCCGGTGGATCCGCTCGAGCTGGGCGTCGAGGACCGACCCCCATTCCCGCACGAGCCCGCGATTGACAGCCAACATCTGGGCATCGCGCAGGCGAAATCTGATTTCGTTCTCTTTCGCACGCGGATTCTCGCGGACGTGCCGCAGTAGTCGCAACCGGTCGGTGACACCGTCCACTTTCGCCTCGGCATCCGCCAGATGAGTCCGCGCCGCGCTCGTCAACTCGAGCGCGCCTTCCGGGTTGCCCGCGGTCAGGGCCTCACGCGCCTTCTGCAGATCGGCCTCGGCCTGTTCGATCTGCAGGCGACTGTCCTGTTGGTTGTGGACGAGATCCGCCGAACTTCTCGCGTTGAACTCTCGCAACAGTGCGGAGTAGGCAGGCGCGAGCCGCTCGGCACGGGTCTGCACGGCGGCGATCCGGGTGGTCACCGACGACACCGCATGTGACGCGTCCCGCTCCTTGGACGGCGCAGCCGCCAGCGCACTGTCGAGGGCCGCCGCAGCATCCCGTACCCGGCCCGCGGCTTCGCGCACCGGGTTGGCCCCCCGGGCTGCCTGCAAGGCCGCGACGGCGTCGTCGAGCGCCGCAGCGGATGCCCGCACCGACGGATAGTCGCCGTACGCCTGGTGTCGCCGCAGCCCGTCCCGAGCGGCCTCGGCTGTCTGCAGGGCCTGCTGCGCCACCTGCGGAATCGCGGCCAGCATCGCCATGGATTCCTCGAGATGACCGCGATGCGCGCGGTAGAACTCGTCCAGCGCCTGTGTCGCGGCCACCAATTGCGCTGTGACCTGCTCGAATGCGGCGGTTGCCGCCGGCGACTGGACGCCGTCGAATTGATCTTCCGCCGCGAGATACGCGGACGCCGCCTGATAGCACCCCTCCCGAACCGGCTCCCACATCCGCTGGACTCCGCGTTCCGGGGTGAGCTGTTTCGAGGCGTCGACCGCCGCGGCGGCGATGCTCTGACGGTTGTCCATGTCGAGAAACGCTGCGACCATGGTGTCGTGGGCGCGACGAGTCGACTCGTCGCTCCGGGCTCTTCCTCGGAAGCGTCCCGACCATCCGCTCGTCACACCTGAAATCGTACTGGTCGGCGCCGTCGGCCCGAGCTGACCGGAATCGCCTGTGGACAAACCTGTGGACAGCTATCGGATGGGACAAGTCGGACAAATTCATTATCGTGGTGGTGCACGACGATCTCGAGACTTCGACAGCCGTCGAGGTCGAACACCTCCTCTCGAAAGGACCCCTGAATGGGCGTCAGCTTGACCAAGGGCGGCAACGTTTCACTCACGAAGGAGGCGCCGAACCTGACTGCGGTCGCTGTCGGACTCGGATGGGACGCTCGTTCGACCACCGGTACCGACTTCGACCTCGACGCCAGCGCCATCGGTGCGGGTGCCGACAAGAAGGTTGTCTCCGACCAGCACTTCGTCTTCTTCAACAACCTGCGCTCACCGGACGGTTCCATCGAGCACGTCGGTGACAACACCACCGGCGCCGGCGAAGGCGACGACGAGGTGATCAACGTCAACCTGGCGGCGGTCCCCGCGAACATCGAGAGCATCATCTTCCCCGTCTCGATCTACGACGCCGAGACCCGCTCGCAGTCGTTCGGCCAGGTTCGCAACGCGTACATCCGCGTCGTCGACCAGGCAAACGGCAACGAGCTCGCCCGATACGACCTGTCCGAGGATGCGTCCACCGAGACGGCGATGGTCTTCGGTGAGCTGTACCGGAACGGCGCAGAGTGGAAGTTCCGCGCCATCGGCCAGGGCTACGCGTCCGGGCTCGCCGGTATCGCCCGCGACTACGGCGTCAACGTCTGACGGTAGTTTCGCTACATCAGCCGGGTAGGGTTTCGCGTCGCTGACGTGGAACCCTCCTCGGCGTTCGTATTCCAGCAGTAGCCACCCGGCATTGCCCAACAAGAAAGGCCACGCTCAGTGGTTCTGCGAATATTCGGTCTGTCCTTCGCTGTCACGGTGGTGTCCATCATCATCGCGGCGCTCTACGGAGGCCCCCAAGCCGTCCTGCTCGTCGTCATCCTCTCGATCCTCGAGATCTCCCTGTCGTTCGACAACGCCGTCATCAACGCCACCGTGCTGCGACGGATGAGCGAGTTCTGGCAGAAAATCTTCCTCACCGTCGGCATCGTCATCGCCGTGTTCGGCATGCGCCTGGTCTTCCCGCTGGTCATCGTGTGGCTGGCATCCGGCCTCGGCCCGGTCCTCGCTCTCGACCTCGCACTCAACCCGCCCGCCGACGACGCCGCATACTTCCCCGACGGCAGCCCCAGCTACGAAACCCTGCTCACCGACGCCCACCCGCAGATCGCGGCGTTCGGCGGCATGTTCCTGCTGATGCTCTTCCTCGGATTCATCCTCGAAGAGCGCGAGATCACCTGGCTGTCCTGGCTGGAGAAGCCGCTCGCCCGCGCAGGCAAGCTCGACCAGCTCGCAGTGATCGTCGCCGGTGGCCTGCTTCTGCTGACCGCCTCGTACATCGCGCCCGAAGACACCGTCTCCACCGTGATGGTCGCCGGCGTCCTCGGCATGATCACCTACATCGCCGTCAACGGCCTCGGCGAACTGTTCAACACCCCCGAAGAGGATGAGAACGGCGAGGTCGTCGAGGGCTCCAGTGGCGGCCCGACCGAACTGGCCAAGGCCACTGGCAAGGCCGGCTTCTTCCTGTTCCTCTACCTCGAGGTCCTGGATGCGTCGTTCTCCTTCGACGGCGTGATCGGTGCCTTCGCGATCACCTCCGACCCGATCATCATCGCCCTCGGCCTCGGCTTCGTCGGTGCGATGTTCGTCCGCTCGATCACCGTGTTCCTCGTTCGCAAGGGCACCCTGTCCGACTACGTGTACCTCGAACACGGTGCGCACTGGGCCATCGGCGCCCTGGCCGTGATCCTGCTCGTCTCCATCGGCTACCACGTCAACGAGAACGTCACCGGACTCGTCGGCGTCGCCCTCATCGGAGCCGCGTTCATCTCCAGCATCTTGCGCAACCGCAAGGCGGCAGCCGCCGGCGGAAGCTCGGACAACGACGTGGACGAGCCGAAACCGGTCACCATCAGCTAGGTTCTGCCTGTACTCACATCCTGCGGCAGTGTTCGTGACCCGGTCACGAACACTGCCGCTCGGCACTGGAAAGGGCACCTATGGCGCGGCTGCTCGAGAAGTCGAAGAAGGTGGTCGAAGCCCAACTGGCCGGAACCACCATCCGGGCAATACAGGGATCGATGATTGCCTACGAGGGCAATGTCAGCTTCAAATCGGCCGGTTTCGGTGGCGGCGACGGTGTACTGGCGGGGATGAAGAGGCGCGCCACCGGCGAGTCGCTGTCCTTGATGGAATGCTCCGGCAACGGTGTCGTCTACTTCGCGGTGGGCGGCCAGCACGTCACCGTCATCGACCTCGCGGGTGAAACGCTGCAGGTGGAGTCGCAGCAACTCCTCGCACTCAGCGGCAACCTGAACACCAACGTCACCTTCACCGGTCTCCGCGGCGGTGTCGGCGGCCAGGGCCTGTTCACCACGACGGTGTCGGGACAGGGGCAGGTGGCCCTCCTCTCGGCCGGCGGCCCGCTTATCCACCTCGAGGTGTCGCCGCAGTATCCACTCGTGGTCGACCCCGACGCCTTCGTCTCGGCCCGCGGGCAGTTGACCCAGTCCTTCGTCACCGATGTGTCGTGGCGGACCGCCGTCGGCCAGGGCAACGGCGAAGCCTTCTCCCTCAAGTGGGACGGCCACGGCGTCGTGTCCATCCAGCCGGCGGAACGGTGATCAGCATGGTGTTCACACAGGTCAACTCGAAGGTCGTCAAGGTCGATGTCGGGGCAGCGGGCGGAGTCGTCGCGCGCACCGGGTCGATGCTGTTCTACACCGGTCAGGTCCAGTTCTCCCCGCACCAGGTCCCCGGTTCGCAGTCCATGGCCGGGATGGGCGGGTTCACCCGCATGGCCGGACGGATGATGCAGGGCGAACACGAGCGCACGATGCTCGCGCAGGGACAGGGCGAGGTGCACTACGGTCACGCCGGTCTCGAGGTGCACGTGGTCGACATGTCGCAGGGTGGAACTCTGTGCGTCGAGGCGTCCCGACTGCTCGCCCACAACGCCGGACTGCAGAGCTCGGTGGTCTCGGTGATGAGTCAGGGCGGCGGCGGTGGTCGCGGAATGCTCGGTGCACTTCGAGGCGCCGCTGCGGGTGCGTTGTCCGGGACGGGCATGTTCACGACGCAGCTGTCCGGGTACGGATCGGCGGTGCTGTTGGCGCACGGTGGTTTCCTGGAGATCCCCGTGGGCGGTCCCAACCCCATCCTCGTCGACCCCGACGCGTTCGTCGGTACGTACGGAAACGTCCAGGTAGAACTGAAGTCCGCGGTCGGCTGGCGGGATGCCGTGGGCCGCGGCGCCGGAGAAGCGATGCAATTGCAGTGCAGCGGACAAGGAATCGTCTACGTTCAGGCTTCGGAGGAGAAACTGTGAGCAACGTGCTGAATCCGTCGACCCTGGGCGCCAGCGACAACATTCCGGACAACAGTTACGCCTACTGCATCGACCTCACGGCCCCCTGGTTCATCCGCAAGGGTGCGATGATCGCCTACTACGGGCAGATGCAGTTCCAGGCGCTGACCCACGGATTGCACGGCGCCGCACTGCACATGGTGGCCAACCAGTTCTCGGCGCCGCTCTACATGGGTGAGTATGCAGTAGCCGAAGGCTTCGGCAAGCTGATCATCGGTGACCGGGGCTACGACATCAACTCGTATGACCTCGACGACGGCAACCTCACCATCCGGGCGTCCAATCTCCTTGCCTTCGAACCGGGTTTGTCGCTGAACCAGTCGATTGTCCCGGGGTTCCTTACCCTCATCGGAACCGGCAAGTTCCTGGCCTCCTCCAACGGCCCGGTGATGTTCGCCGAGCCGCCACTGCGGATCGACCCCGAAGCCCTGGTCGGGTGGGCGGACTGCCCGTCGCCGAGTCACCACTACGACCAGGGGTGGATCAGCAACTTCCTCGCCGCCGGCGCCCACATGATGGGCATCAACTCGGGGGAGGAACGACAGTTCGACTTCACGGGCGCCGGAACGGTTTTGATTCAGTCCAGCGAGAAAGTCCTGAGCGACACGCATGTCGTGCGCAGCATCGAGGGCCAGATCCACGGCATCACCCCGAGCGGTCTGCAGCGGCTCAACGGTGTGATCGCCGCCAAGCTGGCCGAGCAGCCTCGCTGACTTCGAGGCGAATGTACCTTTCGACGCTGCTACCGCGCCGAAAGGTACATTCGCCCTGTCACCGGGCGGGGTTGGGGCCCAGCCGAATGACGTCGGTCCGGGCATGCAGCCCGATTTCCGGCCACCCCACGGTCAGGGTGATCACGCCCGACTCCGGGTAGGCGCCGACCCAGTAGCGGGGCTCGGTGTGATATTCGGACGTCTCGCTCGTGGCCACCCTCGACGTGGACTGCAGGTGGCTCGGGTCGGCCTCACCGACCACGTCGTCCACCCGCACGTGCACCGCGAGATACGACCAGCGGGCGGACGGGTCGTCGGGATCGTCGAGGGGGCGGGTTTCGTGACGCGCCCTGTCAGCCGTGCGTCCCGTGGCGGTGAGCTCGATGCGCAGCTCGAGACCCGCCGGGTGGGCGACCACCTCTGCCAGCCGGAGCGTCAGATCACGGGTAGTCGCGAGTGCGGCGGGGCCGTATACGACGACCCCTCCCGTGGCGGGCGGCGCGGCCGCCGGCCACCGCCTCCTGCGCATGCACCCCATGGTCCCACCGGGGGCGGCGGCCTGCCACAACTACGTTCCGGGCCGAATGCTCACGGCAGCTGGGCCATGCCGTACAGGTGTGTCGCGCGGACCCGGAGTACCTGCCGTCGCTCGGACACCATCGCCCGACGAAAGTCTTCCCAGTCATCGTGTTCCCGACCTGCTGCATTGCGGAATACCTCGACGAGCTCGTCGGTGGCCGCGTCGTGGGGGTCGCTGGCGACGGCACTCAGCTCGGCGTCACCTTCGACGACCGCGTAACTCCAGAAGTCGGGCGCGCTCACGTGCAGTGACACTCGGGGGTCCCGCGCGGCGTTGCGTGTCTTCGCCCGGTCCGCGGTCACCGAGATCCGGGCGGTGTTCGTGTCGGGGTCCCAGGTGTAGAGAACGTTGGACAGCTGCGGTCGGCCATCCCTTTTGATCGTTGTGAGGACGGCGTGCGAGTGTGTCGCGACGAGGTCGAGCAGGGGACGCTGCGCGTCGTTCACTTCCAGGCTCATACCGACACCCAACCACGGTGCGGTCGGTGATGTTCCCGCAGCGCCGTCTCACCCGGACTCGCCCGGTGATCCTTCCGCGTCGAGCAGGACGCGCGCCGAACCGGCGAACGACCGAACCTGCGCGTCGTCCCAGAGGTGTGCGGGCACACCACCACCCAGTAGTTGCCGAACCAGTGCGGGGTCGTCGCCGAGGGGCGCGTCACTTCCGGCGATCACGATGTTGCCGTAGCGGCGGCCCTTGAGCATGGCTGGGTCCGCGATCACGGCGGTGTGCGGAAACACGCTGCCGATGGTGGCCGCCTCCCGCCGCGCCTTCACGAGGTCGCGGGTGTCACCGCAGTTGACGACGTAGATCCCGCCCGGTGCCAGGACCCTGCGAACATGGCCGGTGAATTCGACGGTGGTGAGTGACGGAGGCGTCGTGTTGCCGGCGAACACGTCACGAATGATCAGGTCGCGGCTCGACTCGGTGAGGGTTTCGGTGACAGCCCTGGCTTCACCGACGCGGAGTCGGAGCAGCGGTGCCCGCGGCAGATCGAACCACCGACGCACCAGTTCGGCCAGCTTGCCGTCCAGTTCGACCACTACCTGACGGGCGTCCGGGTACACAGCCGACAGATAACGGGCAAGTGAGCACGCGCCGCCGCCGAGATGCAGCGCCCGCACCCGGTCCGCGCGCTGCCAGCGGGATCCGATCAGGTCGGCCATCCACCGCATGTACTCGAAATCGAGGTGTTCGGGATCCGTGAGGTCGATGTGTGAACTTTCGACGCCGTTCACATTGAGGACCCAGCCGTGGGGATTGACGTTGTCCTCGGCGAGTTCGCAGGTTCCCGTGTCGATCGGATAGACCCCGGCGACGGGCCCACCTTCGGCTGCGTGCGCAGTTCGGCCACCACGCTGCCTGCCCATATTCCGACTTCCCTACCGTTCGCATCGACTGCGCGCGTCTGCTGCGACAATCGTCATCCCACGATACCGGCACGACCACGCGGTGACCTACCGTAGTGGCGCGCACGAGAGAGGGAGGCGATGGAACCTCAGGAAGTCGACTTCGCCCACACCGAAGGCGCGGCGCGCAAACGTCGCGAGAAGGCCGTGGGGCTCGCCAAATACGTCTGGGATCGCGCTATCAGCGGGAAGGAATTGCTCGACCTCACCGACAGCACACTGCGGAAACTGGCGCGGGCAGCCGGATCCAATCCACCGAGCACCATGGAAACCTGGCTCACCGTGGCCGAACTGCTCGACCAGAAGTCGGCGTGGGCCGAGCGCCACCCGGATCATCCGTCGGCATCGCCCGCACACGCGGACGAGAAGATCATGTGGGTGAAGCCGCCCGTCGCGCCCTGGACCGACTGACGCCCGGCCGCACTTCAGGCCGACGGCCGCACCGCGAGGATGCGGTCGTCGCTCTCTGCCGGCAACCCCCGACCGTCGCGGTTGCTCGTGCTGAACCACAGCACCCCGTCCGGTGTGGCGACGACGGTGCGAAGCCGCCCGTACTCCTCTGCGAACAGCGACTGCGGTTCACCGAGCGAGCCGTCCCCGCCGACGGGTATCCGCCACAACCGTTCGCCCCGCAATGCCGCCACCCAGAGCGACCCGTCGAGGTAGGCGACGCCGGACGGTGACGCCTCGTCCGTGGGCCACTGCACCACCGGGTCCACGAATTCGGCCTCGTCCGCCTGCCCTTCGACCTCGGGCCATCCGTAGTTGGCGCCCGGCCGGATCAGGTTCACTTCGTCCCACGTGTTCGCGCCGAACTCGGTGGCCCACAACCTGCCTGCGTCGTCCCAGGTAATGCCCTGCACGTTCCGGTGTCCCAGCGACCAGACCGGTGAGCCGGACAGCGGGTTGTCGGGCGGAATCGTTCCGTCCGGATTGATCCGCAGGATCTTGCCGCCGAGCGAGGAGGGATCCTGGGCGAGCGGCCGATCACCGGCTTCACCGGTGGTGACGTAGAGCTTGCCGTCGGGTCCGAAGGCGATTCGGCCCCCGTCGTGGATCGACCCGGCCGGAATTCCTGTGAGGATCGGGACGGGCTCGCCGAGGCTGCGGCCGTCGTACCGCACGGCGACCACGCGGTTGTCCTCGTCGGTGGTGAGGTAGGCGAAAATTGTCTGGTCCGACGTGTAGGCGGGTGACACGGCGAGCCCGAGCAGTCCCGACTCCCCCCGCGCTGCCACCTCCGGAACCTCCCCGACCTCGGTCACGTCACCGTTCGGTTGCAGACGACGGATGATGCCGCTGTCACGCTCGGCGATCACCGCGGCGCCGTCGGGCAACAGCGCGATTCCCCAGGGCACCTCCAACTCGGTCGCGACCACGGTGGGAGCGGCAACGGTGGGAGCGGCAACGGGTGGTTGCGCCGCCGATGTCGCCGCCGACTCCCCCGTGCTCGAATCGGTCTGGCAACCGGTGGCGGCAAAGCCCACCAGCAACGCGGCAGCCGCAACACATCCCCGTTTCATGAGAGTCCTTCCGCCGCGCGCCCGTCTCCACCCATACAAGTGCGAAAGTACGCTCGCGCGCACGATGCCGCTCACCGGACGCGAACGGCGCCTGATCACCCACTCGGGCGTGCTTACACTGAGGGTCATGGGAACTGCAGGCGATCTCGACCTCGAGCGGTACTTCGAACGGATCGGATACGACGGGGACCGATCCGCGACGACGGCAACACTGAACGCCATTGCCGCCCACCATGCCCGGTCGATTCCGTTCGAGAACCTCGATCCGTTCCTCGGCACACCGAATCGGCTGGACCTCGAGTCGCTGCAATGCAAACTGGTGGAATCGCGTCGAGGAGGTTACTGCTTCGAGCAGAACCTCTTGTTGCGCGCCGTCCTCCTCGAACTGGGCTTCGACGTCACGGCGTTGGCGGCTCGGGTGCTGTGGGGGTCGCCGTCGACCGACGTGATCAACCCGCGCTCGCACATGCTGCTTCTGGTCGATGTCGAAGGTGACCGGCGCATCATCGACGTCGGGTTCGGCGGCATGACCCTCGACACCACGTTGCGCCTCGAAACGAACACGGTGCAGGACACTCGGCTCGAGCCGTTCCGGCTGCTCGACCTGCGCGGCGACTACCTCTTGGAGGCCCTCGTCGGTGACGAGTGGCGTCCCATCTACCGCTTCGACCTCACCCCGCAGCACCCCGTCGACTACGAGGCGCCGAACTGGTACCTGTCCACCTGGCCCGGTTCCCATTTCGTCACCGGGCTCCTCGCTGCCCGGGTCGCGGAAGGGCGACGGTACGCACTCAACGGAACCCGGTTCACCGTCCACCCGCTCGGTGGTGAGTCCGTCCGACTCGAGCTGACGAGCGCCGACGAGCTCCGCAAATGCCTCGAATCGGAGTTCCTCATCGACACCAGCGGGCTTCGCGGACTGGACGAGGCGTTCCACCGGTTGCCCTGACAGGGTGCTCGCAGGCAACCGGCTCGACGCTCAACTCCAGCGTGCCTGGCCGCCGTCGAGCGGGATGGTGGCACCGGTCAGGTAGCCGGCGTCGGGTCCGGCGAGGAAGACGACGGCGCGTCCGATGTCCTGCTCACAGTCCCCGATCCGGCCCAACGGTATCGACCGGACGAACTCGGCCGCCTCCTCCGGATTGTTCTCCGTCCACCACTGCAAACCGGGAGAGAGGGCATGCGGCGCAATGGCATTGACCCGGATTCCGTCGGCGCCCCACTCACTGGCGGCGGTGCGGGTGAGCGAGCGCATGGCCTCCTTCGTGGCCGCGTACAGCCCGTAACCGCTGGTGTCCCAGCGCACCGCCGAGGAACTCACGAGATTGACGATCGAGCCGCCGCCGCGTGCCTTCAAGTGGGGATGGCACAACTGCATGAGGAACAGAGTCGCCACAGGACCCACCGCCATGGCCCGGTCCAGCAGCTTCGGAGTGACCTCCAGCAACGGACCGAGCGCACTCGCGTTGGCGTTGTTGATCAGGATGTCGATGCCGCCGAACACCTCGACCACACGTGCGACCATCGGCCCCAGTTGCTCCCGCTTGCTGATGTCACACACGACGGGCTCGGCGACACCACCGAAGTCGGCGATGGCAGCGCACGTTTCGACGAGTTTCGACTCCGTGCGTCCCACCACCGCGATCCGCGCGCCCTCCTTGGCCAGTGCACGTGCCATACCGGCCCCGACGCCCTGCCCTGCTCCGGTGATCAGCGCCACCTTGCCGTCCAGCGTGCCCATCAGGGATGCGCCGTCAACCGGAAGCTGGGGATGTCGGCGAGAGACATCACCGCCTCGAAGGTCCGCTCATAGCCGGTGTGCGCGATGCGCCATCGCCCGTCCGGCCCGCGAACATAGCGGTCGGAGTAGAAGGCGGCTCCGCGCAGCGCCATGTCGTGTTCGGGTATCAGCACGAGGTCTGAGAGGTACCACCGGCCGGTAGCGGTGTCACCGTCGACGTCGATCTCCGGGTGGCCACAGTGATGCTCGGTGATGGTCTGCGGGCCGAGGCTGGTTCTCATGAACTCGACCACCGCGTCGCGTGAGTCGAATCTCAGATGTTCGCCGTAACTCGCGGTCGCGTCGGGGAGCAGGGTGTCGGCGAATTCGTCCCATTGCTTGGTGTCGAGGGCGCGCAGGTAGGCGTACTTGAGTCTGCTGATCGCGGCGCAGCTTCCAGGTCCATGATCACCCTCCGGGTACCAAAACTGATACCTGTTCTACCACGGATGGACGGCGCACGGACTAACTCGACACCACGTCGGCAAGCTTCGGATCGACCACGTCACCGAGAACGTCCCAGGGGACGGTGACGGTCACCAGCCCGACGGCGTGCGGCCCCACCTGATAGTCGTCGAAGTGGATTTCCATCCCGGCGGGGGTCGCGAGCCAGTTGGCGAAGTTCCTTACGACGGGCTCGATGCCGGTGCGGTCGAACTCGGGGCCGGCAGCCGTGGCCGGCAGCAGAGTTGCGCAGTGCTCGGACAACCTCCGTAGACCGGCATCCAGATCTGGGAAGAGATCGGCGAGCGTGATCGGCGCGGCCGTGTCGGCATTCACCACCACCGTCGCGACGATCGGGGTGGGATGCGCACCGGGTGGATCGGCGTTCCACGACGTCACCAGCAACCCGCTGATCACGTGCTCGCCGATGTGCACGACGCGGTGCTCCTGGCTGCTCAGCGTGAAGGCGTCGGTGCCCCAGCCGTCGATCTGGTCCTGGAGCGCGGCCCGCATCGATTCGTTGAACTCGGCGGTGACCGCCGAGTTTCCGCCCTCGATCTGCGGGATGACGACGTCGTAGATGACGCGGCCGGTGGAACCACCGACCCGCAGCTCGGTCTCCGTGTACGGCAGGCTCGCGGGCGTCGTCGCCTCGGCGCCCGCCGTGTCCGAAGCCGTGGCTATCGTCGTCGTCGACGGCTCACTGACCGCCGTTCCTTCCTGGCCGGAGCAGGCGGCCACGGCGAGGACGACCGCCGCGAGCGCTACTCCCCGACCAATTCTCCGGATGCCGCTCATGAGGTATCTCTATCACGGCGATTCCGTGAGGTCACCTACCGATCGGGTCGACGATGGTGTGCAGCGTGTCGACGAAATCCTGTGCGGTGGAGGCGTCGTAGAGGTCGGCGGAATACACAAGTTCGGCGTCGATCCCGGTGGGCCTTCCGTCGGCGTCGTGTCGCTCGGTGAAGTGGAAGTGCAGATCGCACTTGGCGATGTCGAGTGGCCGCGGAGTCACCTCGAAGTCGAGCCCGGAGACGTCGAAGGCCGCCGGAGCGAAGTTGTTCAGCGACAGCGCCACTTGGAAGAGCGGGTGCAGCGACCCCGATCGAGGTGGGTCGAGTACCTCGACGAGCCGTTCGAATTGCACATCCGCATTCGCCAGCGCACGTAGCTCCACGTCGCGGGATCGATCGACGATGTCGGACAGTGTCATGCTCGGGTCGACCCGGGTCCGCAGAACCAGTGTGTTGACGAACATACCCACCACGTCGTCGAGCACCGGATCTCCCCGGCCCGCGATCGGGGTCCCGATCGCGATGTCCGGATCGCCGCTGAGCCGGGCGAGCAGTACCGCCACGGCCGACCTGAGCGCCGTGAAGAGGCTGGCGTGGTGTTCGTGCGCGGTCGCGAGCAGCCCCCGATGCGCATGCTCGTCGAGGGTGAACGGAAGTCGCCCCGCTCGATAGGTCCACCGGTGCGGCCGGGGTCGGTCGGTGGGCAGCGCGAGTTCTCCGCGAAGGCCCGACAGTTCCTTCGTCCAGTGGCCGATCTGTTTCGACGCGACACTGTCGGGGTCGTTCTCGTCGCCGAGCATCGTTCGACGCCACATCGTGTAGTCCGCATAGTCCACGGCCGGTGGCTCCCACTGGGGTTCACCACCCATCGCCCGGGAACGGTAGGAGTCGGCGAGGTCGCGCGCCAAGGGAGCCAGGGACCACCCGTCCGCGCAGATGTGATGGAGGACGCAGGACAAGAGGTGGTCGTGGTCGCCCAGACGGAAGAGCCGGGCGCGGAGCGGAGGGTCGCGGCGCACGTCGAATCCCGCCGTCAGCAGGTCCGATGTCTGGTCCTCCGCATCCGATTCGCCGGCGGGCACCGGCGACAGGTCGGGCAGGGCGTCGACCACGTCGAGCACGCGCTGGTACGGACCCGCCGGGGAGTCCGGATACACGGTTCTCAGCGAGCGATGCCGGTGGAGGACGTCTGCCATCGCCGACTGCAACGCTTCGGCATCGAACGGCCCACGCACTCGTACCGTGAAGGGGATGTTGTGGAGAGCGGGATCCACGAGCGTGCGGTCGATGAATTGTTGCGAGGGAGACAGCGGTACGAGCTCGGGCATCCCCTGGCCGCCCTGGAATCCTGCGGCGCCCAATCTCGGTGCCCCCCGCACCTGAGTTCGCGACGGGTGTTCACAAGCGTCCGTAATCGACAGTGCGAGTGCTGCGACCGTCGGTGCATCGAACAGTTCTCGCACACCCAGCGTTGTGCCCAGCTCGGCGTTGAGCGTCCCGACCACCCGGATGGCCGACAACGAGTCGCCGCTCAGGTCGAAGAAGGAATCGTCGGCGCCCACCGAATCCACCCCGAGCACTCGGGAGAAGACCCGGGCGACGCGGTGCTCGGCGAGTGTCTCCGGGTCGCGATGAGGCACCGAATCCGAGCCGAACTCCGGAACGGGTAGAGCCGACCGGTCGAGCTTTCCCGTCGGTGTCAACGGAATCGAATGCACGAGCATGAACGATTTCGGAATCATGTAGTCCGGCAGGAATCGCGCCGCGTGCGCTTTCAACGCTTCCCGATCGATCGGCGCGTTTCCCTCGACCATGACAAAGGACACGAGGTTCGGATCACCAACCGAATTCCTGTGCACCATCGTCGTGGCATAGGTGACGCCCGGATAAGTGTTCAACGTGGCGTTGATCTCGCCGAGCTCGACCCGGAACCCACGGATCTTGATCTGGTCGTCGGCCCTGTCGAGAAACTCGAGAGTCCCCGACACCGTCCACCGCACCATATCGCCGGTGCGAAACATGCAGGATCCGCTGTCGCCGAACGGATTGGCGACGAACCGTGCGGCGGTCAGGCCGCAACGCCGATGGTATCCCCGGGCGAGGCCTGCCGTGGTGAGGTAGAGCTCACCGGCCGCGCCCGGCGGCAGCGGACGCAGACGATGATCGAGAACCACCGCGTCCACACCGCGCATGAGACCGCCGATCGTCACTCTTCCGTCCGGCGACATCGGCTCGGTCAGAGTGACGCTGCACGTCGTCTCCGTCGGACCGTACGCGTTGCGCATCTCTCGGCCACCAGCCCAGCGCCGCACCAACTCCGGAGACAGCACTTCTCCTCCGACCAGCACCAACTCCAGCTCGTTTTTCGCGGCGGAGTCGATCGCCGCCAGGGCGGAGGGCGTCGTCAACAGGTGGGTGACGTGTTCCTCGCGCAGCAGTCGCGACAGCTCGTCGCCGCCGAAGTGCCCGGGAGGGGTCACGACGAGCGTTGCGCCTCCGATACACGCCGCGAGCACTTCGACGAGCGCGGTGTCGAAACTCGGTGAGGCGAAATGCAGAACACGAGAACGCGTGGACACCGCATACTTGTCCCGAATCTCCTGCGCCAGGTTGGCGAGACCACGATGAGTGACGACGACGCCCTTCGGCGCCCCGGTCGACCCGGACGTGTAGATCAGATAGGCGGGGTGATCCAGACGCAGGGGACTCACTCGTTCCACGTCGTCCGTCGTCGCGGAAGTCGTTTTTGAGCAAGGCTGTTCGTCGACATCGATAGTCAGCCAATCAACCGTGGCGGGTAGACGATCGAGCTCCGAACGAACGGTCAACCCGACCGTCGCGCCGCAGTCGGCCAGGCAATAGGCGACGCGGGCGCTCGGGTGTGCCGGGTCGATCGGGACATAAGCCGCGCCGGCCTTCGCGACCGCCCACAACGCCAGCACCGATTCGAGGGACCGGGGGACGGAGACTGCGACGAAGCTCTCGGGACCGATACCCCTGAAGATCAGCTCCTGGGCGAGCCGGTTGGCGACGCGGTCCAGGTCACCGTAGGACAGCTCACGCCCCTGGTCGCGTATCGCGACAGCCTCGAAATCATCGGCGACGCACCCCGCGAGGAGACGGTCCAGAGTAGTCGGGACGATATCCGGAAGCCCGTGCGCGGGGGCGAAGTTCTCACGTTCACCGGCAAGGAAGATGTCGAGATCGGAGATCAGGCACTCCGACTCGATCGAGGCGGTGAATCGGTCGAGGAAGGCGAGGAATCGGTTGTGGTGCCCGGCCAGTTCCGCCTGACCGTACAGGGACGAGTTCCCCTCGAAGTCGATCCGGGCGGCACGGTCCGACGATCCTGGATAGATGTTGACGGCGAGGTCTGCGACGGGACCGGTGGTAAGGACCCGAACCGTTGCCTGCACGGCGCCCAGCGTGATCTCCTTGAACATCATGAGGTTGATCACCGGGCCGAAATGCATGAGTTCGACCCCGCCCGAGGCGAGGTCGCGGCCGATGTCCTCGCGACGGTAGCGCTGGTGGCGCAGGGCGGCCGTCACTGCAGCCTCGGTCGTTGCCACCGCGTTCCGAACCGTGCCCGAGCCGATACCCCCGAGTCGCAACGGAATGACGTTGGAGACGCATCCTCCTGAAGTCCGCAGACGGGCCGTCGTTCTCGCCGATACCGGCAAGGAGAGCACCACGTCGTCGCTGCCGGTCATCCTGGCGAGGTACGAGGCGAAGGCGGCGACCGCCACTGCCGTGGAATTGCGCGAACTCGCGCTTCGAGCTGCGTGTCCGGTTGCAATCCGGGCGGTCGTGTCGGAACGCGCGGCGCGTCCGCTCAATCCGACGACCGAAGGGAGATCGCTGCCCTGTTCCCGCCAGTAGTCGCGGTCCCGGACGAACCGGGTGGAGGTGCGGTAGGCGGCGTCCTCCTGGATGACGCGTTCCGGTCCCACGGCGCGGCAGTCCGGCGGTTCCCTGCCCTCGACAGCGGCGACGTACAGCTCGGCGGTGCGGCTCATCAGCATCATCGCGGCGTACCCGTCCGACGCTATGTGGTGCGCTCGCGAGTACCAGTAGTAGTGCTCGTCTCCCAGCTGCAGAATGTGTGACACGAGGAGTGACCCGTCGTACATGTCCGTGCGCGCGCTTCGGTCGTGGTGCATCCACCGGTGGGCCGCTTCGACGGGGTCGTTCTCGTCACGCAAGTCGGTAGTGGGCACCCGATCGACCACAGTCGGGTCGACCACCTGATGTGGCTGCCCGTCGACATCCAGGAGACGGATTGCTCCCCAACCGAATTCGAGATGCGCGCGACGGGTGCAGTCACCGAGGACTGCGAGGTCGACAGGCCCGTGCAGCTCGGCGTAGTGGGCGATGACGTACGGAATCTCCGGCGTGAGCTGCTGCGCGAACCAGATGGACCGCTGCGCGGCGGTCAAGGGCAGGGCGGTGTTCATCGCCACAAGTGTGCGCGCCCACCGCATCCCTCACCAGCCACCCCAGGGTGCACAAGTACCCCCTCGAGATAAAGGGGGTGCCTTCGCCGCGATCCGGGTAGCGTCGAGCGCGTGACTATTCGCCTTGGTTACCAAATGCCGAACTTCAGTTACTCCGACTCCGTCGCGGATCTCTTCCCGACGGTCATCGCGCAGGCGCGCGAGGCCGAGTCAGCCGGCTTCGACACCGCGTTCGTGATGGATCACTTCTACCAGTTGCCCGGGATAGGCAAGCCCGACGAGCCGATGCTCGAGGCCTACACCGCGCTCGGCGCTCTCGCCACGGCCACCGAGACCATCCAGTTGTCCGCCCTCGTGACCGGCAACACCTACCGCAACCCACCCATGCTCGCGAAGACGGTGTCCACGCTGGACGTCGTCAGCGGCGGCCGCGCCGTCCTCGGTATCGGGGCCGGCTGGTTCGAACTCGAACACCGCCAGTTCGGCTACGAATTCGGAACGTTCACCGACCGCTTCGAACGCCTCGACGAGGCACTACAGATCATTGCGCCGATGCTGCAGGGGGAGCGTCCCACCTTCGACGGCAAGTGGTACCACGTCGAAGATGCCATCAACGAACCCCGGATCCGCAACGACCTGCCGATCCTCCTCGGCGGTTCCGGCGAGAAGAAAACGTTCCGGCTGGCCGCGCAGTTCGCACACCACCTGAACATCATCTGCAACGCGGCGGAGATCCCGCGCAAGCTCCAGGCCCTGGACGCACGGTGCGAGGAGGTCGGGCGAGACCGTTCCACCCTCGAGACCAGCTACCTGGCTTTCGTCATCATCGACGAGAGCGGTGACCGCGCCCGACAGCTCCAGCAGGAATTCCTGCTCACTCAGGGCGTCGACCTCTCCACCGCCTCCGACGAGGAGCGAGCCGCGGCCACCCAACGACAGTTCTGCGGATCACCGGACGAGGTGGCCGAGCAGATCCAGACCCGTGTTCTCGACAAGGGCATCGATGGCATCGTCCTCAACCTCGTGGTGAACGGGCACGAGCCCGGCATCGTGGAGCTGACCGGCCGCACGCTCCGCCCTCTGGTCGGCGGCTGACCCAGGAATACGCGCACTGCCTCCGCGGTTGGACTTCGGAGGTAGTGCGCGAGGCTAACGTCTCGCGCCTGTTCGGTGACGAAAGGTGACGAAGTCCGTGAGTGCTGCGCTGTCGATTCTGGATCTGGCCCATATCCGCGAGGGCGACTCGGCGCGGAACAGCTTCGAGGCGAGCGTGGCGCTGGCGCAGCTCGCGGAGACGCGCGGCTACCGCCGCATCTGGTACGCCGAACACCACAACATGGCATCGATCGGGTCGTCCGCGACGAGCGTGCTCATCGCCCACGTCGCCGCACACACCAGCAGCATTCGTTTGGGTGCGGGCGGCATCATGCTGCCCAACCACGCCCCGCTGACCATCGCCGAACAGTTCGGCACTCTCGAGACCCTGCATCCCGGTCGCATCGATCTCGGACTCGGGCGCGCACCCGGCAGCGACCAGAAGACGATGTACGCGCTGCGCCGCGACCCGGCGTCGGCCGACCGATTCCCGCAGGACGTTCTCGAGCTCCAGGCCTACCTGGCAGGCAAGTCCCGGGTTCCCGGGGTCGACGCGATACCGGGCAAGGGCACCAACGTCCCCCTCTACATTCTCGGTTCCTCGCTGTTCGGTGCTCAGCTCGCCGCGAAGCTCGGACTCCCCTACGCCAACGCGTCCCACTTCTCCCCCGACTCCCTGGTCGACGCCGTGACGCTGTACCGGGAGCGCTTCGAGCCGTCCGAACAGCTGGCGGAGCCGTATGTGATCGCCGGTGTCAACGCCATCGCTGCAGACACCAGCGAGGAGGCGCATCGGCAGTTCGAATCCTCACTCCGCCGTCGTGTGGTGCAGATGGTCGGGCGCGGGCAGAAGTTCACGCCCGAGGAAGTCGACCTGATCATGACCTCACCCGCAGGTCAGCAGATCACCCAGATGGTGCGCTACTCCGCCGTCGGAACGCCGACCGAGGTCAAGGCGTACCTCGACGAGTTCGCCGAGCACGCCCAGGCCGACGAGCTGATCGTCGCCTCGCTGGCCGAGGACACCGAGTCCTGGCTGAAGTCGTACGACCTCCTCGCCGACGTGTGGCGCTCCGCGCCCGTGCGCGGTTGAGGAGTCTCTGGACTCGTCAACCGCGCACGAGCGCCGGAGGCGCCTACTGGTGCACGATCACGCCACGGATGTTCTTGCCGGCCCGCAGGTCCTGATACCCCTCGTTGACCTGCTCGAGGGTGTACTTGGTGGTGATCAGCTCGTCGAGCTTCAGCTGTCCGGCGTCGTAGAGGCGCAGCAGCCGGACGATGTCGTACTGCGGGTTCGCGGAGCCGAAGAGGGTTCCCTTGATCGTTTTCTGGTTGAGCGTCAGGTCGGTGCCGGACACGTGCACCGTCAACTTGGTGGGATCTGCGAGCCCGGTGATGACGACGGTTCCGCCCTTGCCGATGACGGCGGTCGCGTTCTGCACCACCTCTTCATCGACGGTTCCGACGAGAATCAGTGCCTGATCCGCGCCCTGCCCCCACGTCAACTCGTTCACCGTGGCGGCGGCTTCCGCGGCATCGGCGAACGCGTGTGTGGCGCCGAACTTCAGCGCCGTCTCACGCTTGAAGGGCACCGGGTCGACGACCACGACGTATTTGGCTCCCGCACTGACCGCTCCCTGCACGGCGTTGATGCCGAGGCCGCCGATGCCGTAGATGACGACGGTGTCGCCGGCCCGGACGCCACCCGCGTACACCGCAGTTCCCCAGCCCGACGGGACGCCGCAGCCCACGAGCACCGCGGTCTCGAGCGGCAGCCACTCGTCAATCTTCACCACCGAGTGCTGCGAGATGGTGGCACGCTCCGCGAAGGTTCCGAGCATGCACATGGCACCGAAATCCTCTTTGCCGGAATGGAATCGGAACGATCCGTCCGGCATCGATCCTTCGAGGATGGTCGCGCCCATGTCGCAGAGGTTCTGACGCCCGGTGGCGCAGTAGCGACACGTTCCGCAGTTCGGGATGAAGCTGCAGACGACGTGGTCGCCGGGCTTGACCTTCGTGACCCCGGGCCCGACTTCTTCGATGATTCCGGAGCCTTCGTGCCCACCGACGATCGGGTAGCGCGGCGGCAGGTCACCGTCGGTCAGGTGCAGGTCCGAATGGCACAGACCGGCGGCGGTGTACTTGATGAGAACCTCGCCCGGCCCCGGACCGTCCAGCTCGAGTTCCATGATCTCGAAGGGCTTGCCCGGTCCGAGTAGGACGGCTGCTTTTGTCTTCATGTCTTCTCCTCGACGAGTGACGATCAGAGTGCGATGTTGACGGCTTTGGTCTGGGTGTAGAGGTCGATGGCGGTGGCACCGAGCTCACGACCCCAGCCCGACTGCTTGTACCCGCCGAACGGCATTGCCGTGTCGAAACCGTTGTACTGGTTGATCCATACCGAACCGGCCTTCAACTGACGGGCCGTGAGGTGCGCCTTGGACAGGTCCTTGGTCCAGATGCCGGCGGCGAGACCATAGATGCTGCTGTTTGCGGCCTTGGCCACACCTTCCTGCGCGTTGAACGGCAAAGCTGCCACGACCGGGCCGAAGATCTCTTCCTCGACGATGCTGAATTCGGGTTTCACGTCGACGAATACGGTCGGTTCGACGTAGAACCCGCTCTCGCCCCAGCGCTTTCCGCCGGTGAGGGCGCGGGCACCGTCGGCGAGTCCCGCAGCCAGGTAACCGGTCACCTTGTCGAACTGTTCCTGCGACACCAGCGGTCCGAGCTGAGTGGTGGGATCGAGACCGGGGCCGATCTTGACCTGCGATGCCGCCTCGGCCACCGCAGCGGTGAAGTCATCGAAGATGCTGTCTTCGACGAACATCCGGGTCCCTGCGACGCAGCACTGGCCGTGGTTGAACAGCCAGGCGTTGAGTGAACCGGTCACGGCGGCGTCGAAGTCGGCGTCGGCGAACACGACGTTGGCGCTCTTGCCCCCGAGTTCGAGGGACACCTTCTTGAGGTTGCCCTTGGCGGCGTCGACGATCTTCTTGCCCACCTCCGTGGAACCGGTGAACGCGATTTTGTCGACGTCGTCGTGGGCGGATAATGCCGCGCCGGCGTCGCCGTACCCGGTGACGATGTTGACCACACCGGGTGGGAAGCCTGCCTCCTCGAACACTTCACCGAGCAGCAGGGCGGTCAGTGGTGTCTGCTCGGCGGGTTTGAGGATTACCGTATTGCCGGCCGCCAGTGCGGGCGCCAGCTTGAACGCGGCCATCAGCAGCGGGAAGTTCCAGGGCACGATGAGGCCGCAGACACCGACGGGCTCACGCAAGGTGTAGGCGTGGAACTGCCCACCCGGGACGAAAGGCATGCTCACGTTGACCGTGCTGCCCTCGATCTTGGTGGCCCAGCCGGCAAAGTACCGGAAGATGTCCGCGGACCAGGCGACGTCGACGGCGGAAGCGATGCCCGCCGACTTACCGTTGTCGAGCGACTCGAGTTGGCCGAACTCGTCGGCGCGTTCGGAGAGGATGTCACCGACCCGCCAGATGAGACGTTCCCGCTCGTTCGGCTTCATGGTCGACCAGGGACCTTCGTCGAATGCCTTACGGGCGGCGCGAACTGCGCGATCGATGTCCTCGGCTCCGCCGCGGGCCACCGTGGTCAGGACCTGACCGTCCGCCGGGTCGATGGTCTCGAAAGTCTCACCGTTCGCGGATTCCACCCACTGCCCGCCGACCAAGAATTTTTTGGTACCGGACAGGAAGTTCCGTACTGCCGGCAAGAGTTCTGCCTGGCTCGGCTCGATCGTCGCTGTCATCAAAACCTCCGAAGTCGTGAATGTGACGTAGCCCATAGTGCACGGATGGCAATGTCACTAACTGTCCTGACTCCGGACACCTTCGCCGTTCGACGACGGTATACGCGAAGCGCTGTCAGCCAGTGATATCCAGCGCGCGCATACGGGTGTACAGCGTGCTGCGGCTGATACCGAGCGCGTTCGCGGCATGCACTTTGTTGCCTCCGCATTCCTGCAGCGCATCGATGATCGCCTGCCGCTCCGCGCGCTCACGTCCAGCGAGACGGGTCACTCGCGGCGGCGTCCGATACGACTCCGGCAGATCGGAGACAGTGATGTTCGCGCTGGTGCGTCGCCGCACCGCAGTTCGTAGGACGACGGACAGCTCGGCGAGATTCCCCGGCCACTCGCGGGCCACGAGGGCTTCGATCGTGCTCGCCGTAAGGCGCAATCCGGGTTCCAGCGAGTCGAGGATCGCCTGCGCGATGTCCGCGAACTCGCGACTGCGTTGCCGCAACGGCGGGAGCACCACCTGTCCGGAACACCGACCGACCAACCCGGCAACGCTCGGTGGGACACTGTCGAGAGGTGTACTCGTCAGGACGATGCGCGGGCCTGCTTCCGATTCGAGCATCTTCGCGAGGAGCGGTTGCATCGACTCGGGAAGCAACTGCACCTCTTCGATCCCGAGAACGTCTACCGAACCGGATGCCAGCGTGACGAGCCTGTCGAGCCATCGCTGGGTGCCGTCGAGCGCGATGCCGGCAGCGTCCATACATACGAGCGACTTGTCACCGGCGAGGTCGCGAATCGCGGTGGTTCTGCCGGTGCCCGGCTCACCGCTGATGACCACCGGTTCCCTGGTGTCCCGCAGCCGCGCGAGTTCCGACCTGCTGCGCTGCAGCACCGAACTGGACGCCAACCTCCCGCGGCGAATCGGCGTGGTGGTCCGATGTTCCGGGCGGACGACGAACACCGCCCCGCCCTCCGTGCCCGCGACGTAGTCGGCCTGCACCAGTGCAGCTTCCCCGGAGGACAGTCGAATACGAGCCGTCTTCGACTGATCGGGGCGCAGATCGGCGACCATGCTGCGGAGCGTCGCATGGTCGGCCACCTGGAGAAGGTCCAGTGCGACCCGATTACTGAGATGGATGTCCTCGCCGATCGCGGTGACCGCGAGCTGATTCTGGGGCGAGATGCGCTGGAACGCGTCGACCAGGCGCTGTTGCGACACCCGAGACCCCTCGAGCAGGCGTCGTTCGATGTCACTCGCCGCGCGCGCGAGGAACGGGGCGAAGAGCGGGTTCGCCCGGGCTGCGATCCCCGTCATGTCGAGGATGCCTTCCACCCGGCGAGTCGCTGGATGGACGATGGGGTGGCCGTAACAACTGAAGTCCTTGAACCGTTCGAGGTAGTGTTCGTCGCGGTGAATGACGACGCCGCGGCGTATCTCGAGCGGCGTGCCCAGCGCCGTCGTTCCGACACAGTCCTCACCGAATCGTGTGCCCAGCACAGCTCCGGCGGCATCGATCATCCGCTCGACCCTGGCCCCGTCGAAGAGTCTGGCCACTATGCGGCAGTCGCGGTCAGCGAGGAGAACGCAGAAGCCGGTGCCCTGGATCTGGGCTTCCATTTCGGTGAGGATGGGCCGCGCTGCCTGCAGTAACCGGCTGGATCCGTCGAGGTCGCTGCAGGGATCGGCGTCCGGTGTCGAACTCGGTTCGAGGCCGCTGAGCGCCGACCGTTTCCACGACAATGCGATCTCGGGCCGCATTGCCGCGGACCCCGTCGAGCCGCCGAATCCCACCCTCGCCTCCTTGGCCTGTGCGGGCCGTGCACACGACACGCGACCCCTCCTGAACGTACCGACAGTCTGTGACCCACGCCATAGTGCCGTGCGGCCGGATCCGCAAGTGTCCGAGATCTGCACACGTGCCGCTACCCGGCGAAGAGTTCCCTCACGAACGGGATGGTGTCCGCCTGCGACTCGATCAACGTGCCGCTGTGATCGGTGGGATAGGTCTTGAACGTCACCGGCTCACCGTTCGCGGTGAGTGCCGCCACCAGGGAGACCGCCGAAGGAGCAGGTACGTCGATGTCCGTGAGACCTTGCCCGATGAACAGCGGGCGGTCGTAACCACTGGTGGGCACACCCATGTAGTCCACCAACAACGGGTAGAAGTTCGGGATCTCGTTCAGTGGCTTGCTGAAGAGATCACCGACGATCACCCCCTCGGCGGCCTCGTGCATCTCGTGGACGCACAACTGCTCGGCGGCGTCGACATACTGCGCACCGAGCGGGGTGAGGTAGGCGTCGAGGCCGATCTCGGGATGAGCAGAGCGCAGGCCGGCCAGGATGTAGAACAGATACGACGTGAGTCCTGCCGAAATGGCGGTCGGGGGAACTCCTCCGAGCGGCAGCAATGCCAACTCGATGTTCGCGGGAACGCCGGTACCGACGGCGCCGCGGTAGTCGAGCGACTTCCCGCCGTACTCCGTCGCATAGCGCCCGGTGATGACAGCGGCGCCGCCGCCCTGAGACTGGCCGACCACCACCCACTTGTTGGACAGCGATTCGTCGACGGCACGCGCAGCCTTCACGGAGTCCACGACGCTGTGCGCCTCTACCTTGCCGTCGAGATAGGGCATCACTCCCGGCGTGCCCAGCCCGACATAGTCGGTGGAGACGATGGCATATCCCTGCTCGAGCCAGCGCCCGAGGTACGGATAATCCCGCTCGGGCAGGCCCGGCCCGACGAGAGAGGGAGCGCAGTGATCGGCCAGACCCGAAGTGCCGTGCGCCCACGCGACCACTGGCCAGCCACCTTCGGGCGCCTCGCCGGGGGGCACGTACATCGCACCGGTACTGAGTGCAGGATCGCCGTCCGGGCCGATCGACCAGTAGGTGATGCGCTGCGCGTCGGCGGCACCGGGAATCCACAGAGCGTCTGGGAGCGGAGCCACTTCCACGACATCACCGGGTGCCCCGGCAGCATCGTCTGCGGACGCGGAAGGGGCGGCGAGGCACGTGCCGACCATCGTCAGGGAGGCTACGGTCACACTCGCGGCCGCCCGTGACATACGTATGAGGGGTCTCTTCACCGACTCACCGTAGAAGGGGTTATACCGTCGACACCAGCACTTCCATCGACCATCGGAGGACGACGTGTGACGCTCGACTCGTCTGCTCCCGACTACCGCGCCCGGATCTTGGCCGAACAGGCCGATGCGGAGCACCGGCTCGCGTCCCTGAGCAGGCGCTTCACCGCCATCGTCGAGGGATCGGAATTCACCACGGACGACGACGAGCACGATCCGGAAGGCTCGACCATCGCGTTCGAACGGGCCCAGGTATCGGCCCTGCTCACCGATGCACGCCGGGACGTGGAGGAGCTGACGGCCGCGCTGGCGCGACTCGATGCCGGAACCTACGGCACGTGCATCCGGTGCGGGAGGCCCATCGCCGACGTCCGGCTCGACGCACTTCCCGCCGTCCGCACCTGCATCGAGTGCTCGGGCTGACGCGCGTGCCGTAGCCCCGTTCAGCGCTTGATCGAAAACAGCGCTTGACTGAAAATCAGTGCAGGAGCGGGGTCAGTGGAGGATCGGGGTCAGTGCAGGAGCGAGGCCCACGCCCGACCTGCCACCTCACGTGCCCGGCGATGACCGTCGGGCGGGTCTACGCCCTCCGCAAGATCGGCGAGTGCTTCCGCCAGGTCTCCGATATCCACCTGATGTCGCATCGAGGTGTCGAGCAGTTCGTCGAATGCTTGGTCCGGGCTGTAAGAGTCCCCTCGCGCGTCGGTCAGGATGTCTATCGCTGCATCCAACGCGGAAAGGTGGCGCGTTTCGCGGGTGTCGCGGTGAGCTTCAATCGTCAATCTTTCGCCCCTGAGTTGTCGCTGCTCGGCGTTTTCCGATCATGTGTGAGCACATCACATCACGATCGGTGCTGATTCGTCGCCTATTTCCCCGCAACGGCCAAAGTCGTTTCCGGACAGTGACATCCGTCCGCTCTGAAACTACTTGTAACCGCCGTTCTTACCGCGGGGTTCTACTCGGCGGTATTCCCCGCACGCGTGCGGGATGGGCACGGCAGTTCTGAACAACTCCAGAACAGCGGATCCGAACCGTACAGACCGTCCGCTCCGGGATACTGACAACCGGCGGATTTTTCGCCGGTTTCGAACGGGCGGCCGTGCGCCGCACTGTCCCTGTGGACCCCTCGGCAACGGAACTGTTCAGGATCGGGTGATGGACGTGAAACTCGTCGTCGACCTCAATCGGTGTCAGGGATACGCGCAGTGCGTGTTTCTCGCACCGCATGTCTTCACGCTGCACGGCGAGGAGTCCCTTCTCTACGACGCCGGACCGGACGACGGCGAACGCGAGCGGGTCTCGCAGGCCGCGGCCGCCTGCCCGGTGCAGGCCATCACCACCGACATTCGGCCGCAGTCGCATGAGCAGTGACATGCGGGTCGTTATCGTCGGTGCATCGCTCGCCGGCTTGCGCGCAGCGGACGAGTTACGACGACTGGGGTTCGACGGCCCACTGACCATTGTCGGTGACGAACCCTACGAACCGTACGATCGGCCGCCACTGTCGAAAGCGGTGTTGCTCGGGATCATGCCGCCTGAACACGCGACGCTGCCCGCCCGAACCGACCTCGACGCCAAGTGGAGACTCGGTGTCCCGGCAACCGCGCTGGACCTCGAGGACAACCGGGTTGTGCTCGGCGACGGCGACAGCGTCCCCTTCGACAAGGTTCTGCTCACGACCGGTGTGCGGGCACGCCCGTGGCCGAAGCCGGAGGAAAGTGACCTCGACGGTGTTTTTACGGTTCGCACTCTGGACGACTCGCGGCGCCTCGACGAACGGCTGTCTGCAGGTCCCGGTCATGTGCTGGTCATCGGCGCCGGATTCACCGGTTCGGAGATCGCATCGGTGTGCCGCGAGCGCGGGTTGTCGGTCACGGTCACCGAACGTGGACCGGCGCCTCTGGTGGGGGCCCTCGGCGGAGTGGTCGCGGCGGTCGCGGCTGACATGCAGCGCGACCACGGTGTCGACCTACGATGCGGCATCACCGTTGCGCGATTGGAAGGTGACGGGCAGGGCCGACTGCGCCGGGCACACCTGTCGGACGGAACAGCCCTCGACGTCGATGTGGCCGTCGTCGCTCAGGGCAGCATCCGGAACACCGAATGGCTGGCCGGGTCCGGTCTCGCCGCGGGACCACGGGGAGTGGCCTGCGACGCCGGCTGCCGCGCGTTCGACCTCAACGGTCTCGTCACCGACAACGTTTTCGTGGCCGGTGACATTGCCCGGCAACCACATCCGCTCTACGACTACCAACTGATCGCGCTCGAGCATTGGGGCAACGCCATCGGGCAAGCGGAAGTGGCTGCCCACAACATGATCCACGAGGGGTTGCACCGCCGCCCTCATCTCGACATTCCGGCGTTCTGGTCCAGTCAGTTCGAGGTCAACATCAAATCGGTCGGTATCCCCACCTATTCCGATCAGGTGGTCGTCTCCCAGGGGTCGGTCGAGGAACGCCGATTCGTCGCCGCCTACGGTTTCCGTGGACGCCTCACCGCGGCAGTCGCGTTCAACCACGGCAGATGGCTGGACTTCTACCGCGGCCTCATCGAATCGGCGGCTGCATTTCCGCCCGACTTCGCCGTGATGGACCGGACGGATCCCTGGGAGGTGCGGTCGTCGGAGCTGCCCGACCCCGCCATTCTGAGCCACGGCCCGACCGTGTCTGTGACCGGACACCTGCCCACCGAGCGCCACGTCGAGTTCGTCTCGGCGCCTAAGTAACCCAAGTAACAGGGAGATTCGTCATGTCGCGTGCGCAGTTGCTCGAACGCATCACCGACCAGTCGAATCGAGCGAACCCGTATCCCTTGTACGAGGAACTTCGTGAGACACCGGCGGCGCTGCAGGACAACGGTTCCTACCTCGTCGGACGGTATTACGACGTCGCCGCGTTGCTGCACGATCCGCGTATCAGTTCCGACTTGCACAATCGCCGTGCAGGAATGCCCGGCGCCGATCGAGCCGACAACGGTGGGCCCGCATTCATCCGTTTGGACCCGCCCGAGCACGACCGGCTTCGGCGGTTGACGACGCGGCAGTTCGGACCGCCGCACATGCCCGGCAGAGTCGACTCCATGCGCGGAGAACTCGCGGACCTCGTGTCCACCCTTGTCGACAACCTCGAGGGGAAGGACCGCATCGATCTCGTCGACGACTTCGCGTATCCCTTCCCGGTGTCCGTGATCTGCCGACTGCTGGGTGTTCCCCGCGAGGAGGAACCGCGCTTTCACGTGTGGGCGGATGCGCTGGTGGCCTCCATCGAACCGACCCGCGATTCGGACAGCGACGCGAAGATGAAGGCAGCTCAGCAGGCACAGATGGAAATGGGCATGTTCATGGCCGGGCTGATCGAGGAACGCCGAAAGAATCCGGGTGACGACATGTTGTCCGGGTTGGCGGCCGATCACCATGACGGCGGTCTCGACACTCTCGAGCTGGTCACCAATTCGATCATGTTGTTCATCGCCGGCCATGAGACGACCGTCAATCTCATCACCAATGGCATGCTCACCCTGCTCCGCAATCCGGACGAGCTGGACCGCCTGAAGCGCCATCCGGAGCTGATGCCTCTGGCGGTCGAGGAGTTGCTGCGGTTCGAACCGCCCGTCCATTTGGTTCCCCAGCGAACCCCGATCGTCGACGTCGAGGTCGGTGGCGTGACCGTGCCGAAGGGTTCACCGATCGTCCTGGCTTTGGCCTCCGCCAACCGGGATCCGGAGCGCTTCACCGCCCCCGATCGGTTCGTTCCCGACCGCGCCGACAACCAGCACCTCGGCTTGGGCAGCGGCATACACAGCTGTTTCGGCGCACCACTCGCCCGGCTCGAAGGTCAGATGGCGCTCAATGAACTGATCCGCCGACTCCCGAACCCGCGCCTCGTGGAGGACCCGCCGCCGTACCGACCCAACCCGGTGCTGCGCGGCCCTCGGCACCTCATGGTGGACTGCGGGTAATTCCTGCTGCATCACCCTGCACCTCGCTCCGTTCGGTGAAGACTCTGGCCTCGTGTTTTACTCGCCCGCGCATGCTCGATCAACTCACCGGGGTGGTGCCGGTGATTGATTCGCGGAGCTCGTGTGGGATCGATCTGCGGTGGTGGGATCCATTCGGTCCTGCCCGGAAATTCGGAATCAGTGCGGGTTGATGTGGTGTTCCAGCCAGCTGAGCCATCGTTGACCTGTGCGTGGCACGCATCGCATGCGAGGGTGAGGTTGTCGATGTCGGTCCCGCCGCCTTTCTGCCAGTCGGTGACGTGGTGGACGGCGCACAGACTGGCCGGCGCGGCGCATCCCGGACGGGTGCATCCGCCGTCGGCAGCGATCAGGGCAAGCCGCTGATCGGCATTGGCGAGCCGACGACGTCTGCCTAGGCGCAGAGGACGACCGGAATGGTCGAACAGTACGAGAACCGGATGAGCATGCTCGGCAAGCGTCAATGCGTCCTCGAGGGGTAGGAGACCACCGCTCGCTGTCGTCGCGAGACCGCCTGCGGCCTTTTCGAGTTGATCGAGCGTCATCGTGATGATCGCGGTGACGGGCAGGCCGCGGTGTCTGCCGAGTACCCCCGTTTCGAGCAGCGCCCGAAATATGGCACTGAACGCGTCATGGTTACGCTGGGCCGCCGAGCGGGTGTCGCGTGCGGCCGCCGCTGCGAGTGCTGCGCGATCGAGTGTGGCGTCTTCGATGTCACCCGTCGGTGATTCCGGATCGTCAGGGTTGTTCATTCCGGGGCGGGCCCATTTGGCGAGGATCGGGTCGAGCAACGCTCGCGCCGTGGGATCGAGTTCACCGGAAATTCTCGACATCAGTTCGGAATCCTGCCGCGCGAGCGAGATGCCGCGTCTGCGCTTGCGGTCACGGTCGTCACCGAGGTTTCCGTCTGGGTTGAGGTACGCGAGTATCCGGTGTCGGCCTGCTCGACGTCCTCGGGTGTCCCGGTTCTCGCCAGCTGGGCCAGGATCGATTCGGCGTGGGAAGCGTCGTCATTGTCGACTGCGTGCGGGATCTTCCGCATCACCTTGACCACTGCGCGTGAATGACCGGGTCCGATGTCGCCGTCACGTTGCGCTGCAGCAGTTTCGGGCATCGAAGGGTCAATCGAATCACCGGACAATGTATGCCACACACCGAGGTTTCGCGCCGCCGCGACGCGGGCGGATGCGTCCACCGCAGACACACGGAGAACGTCGACGAGTAGCTTGTTCGGCGAGTTGTATCCGAGTGCGGCCGGTATCGAGCGTTCGACACTCTCGACGACCAACCGATGCGACACCGCCTCGGCGCGGCGCAGCGACTGCTCCAATCGCCGCATGGCCTCGAGCACGTCGGAATCGCGCAGTGCCGTCAAATCGCTTTCGAGGAGCACGTCGATAGATGCAGATAACGTCGACAGCTGCTCTGCCACCGGACTATTCAACACTGAGCTATCCAGCACTGCGCTATTCACCGACCCCCCAGTCGAACTGATGAGTGCAACACTACCCCAGGGGTCCGACACGTTCCGCGAGTCACTCATGTCAGTGGGACCATTCGCTTGCAGCGGAACTTCACTGGACCTCTGCGGCAGCCTTACCAGGTGCCCGCCCCGATGCCGACTGAAAGGATCACCGCACTAGACCGCGCAAGCTGTTGATGATCTCCCGACCAATCCACCTAGGTGAGCAATCACATCGAACCGCATCTTGGCAACGATCCAGGAACCGCACAGCTGGTCGCTCGACTAAGACCTTGCCCCATGTGGGGACCGTCTTGAAGCGGTTGTGCCGCAGCGAGATGGAGGAATCCGACAAAGTGATCGCCGTGGCGTTCGTAGCGGATGGTCAGGCGCCGATACCCGGTGAGCCAGGCGTTGGTGCGTTCGATCTTCCACCGGTGTCTACCGGGCCGCTCGTTCCTGTCGACGCCACGTCGGGCGATGCTCCGAACAATGCCCTCTGCCCGCGCAGCGATCCGGCGGTGCTTGTCGCAGTCCTTGTCGGCCTGGAGCGTGCCGGGTTTGCGGCGGCGAGGACCACGCCTGAAACTCACCGCCGGAATCGTGCTACCAGAGCGTACGTCCTGGGTATTCGCCTCGAACACCACCCGCGATTACACCAGACCAGACCACGCAGCCCTCAGGACTCCCCGCCCCGCAGGGTGTCGGACGGCGTCACCCCGTACTTGCGCCGGTAGGCGGCCGCGAATCTGCCGGTATGCATGACGCCCCAGCGAGAAGCGACGTCGGAAACCGTTGTCGGGGAGACACTTGCGGTCAGGTCTGCGTGGACGCGCTCGAGCCGGACGTCGCTGAGATATTCCATCGGCGTCATACCCACGTATTCGCGGAATCCCTGCTGCATGCGGCGGACGCTGACGTCGACGAGTTCGGCCATCTCGCCCGCGGTCCAGGGGCGGGCGGGGTCTTGTTGGATCGCGTCGACCACCCTTTTGACGATGCGCGGTCGGATACCCGATGCGCCGGCGTCGTCATCCGGCATCGCGGCGAGTACGAGCGCGGTGGTGAGTGCACCGCAGAGCTGCCGCGACACCTGATCGCTCTGCAGGAGGATGCTGTTGTGCAACGCCTGGTCGGCGACGGATCGGACGAATCCCAGCCACTCGGCGCCCGCGCCGGACCGTAGGTCGAGTTGCCGCGGCAACTGCCGGCCCGGCCTCGCGAGTACGCGGTCCATCTCCCGCTGCAGATAGTCCCGTTCCACCTTGAAACCGATGATCTCGCAGGAGCTACTCCAGTCGGTGATCACGGTGCGGGTGTCAGGTGGGCAGATCGTCGCGAATCCTGGCGTCGACGTCACTTCCCTGGCACCGGTGACGGACACGATGTGGCCGGCCAGCGGGATGTTGATGCCGTATGCGCCCGGGTGGTCGGATTCGATCGACACGGCCGCGCCGAACCCGATTCGCGCGAGCCGGGAGGGGCCGAGTTCGGTGGACTCGAGCGATGACCTTGCCGCGTCGTCCCGGGACAGCGGACGCAGGTCGTGAGGGAAGTACGCGTCGGCCACCACTTCGTGGACTTCGTCCCAGTCCGTGAAACCCGAACCCACCAGCTGTTCTCGCATGCCTGCTTCCAGACCTCTCACCTCGCGCTACGGCCGCGCACGGGCAATTCCCGACCTTAGCATTGCCTGTGACGTCCGTCACTACAAGGGCGTGGGCGCCGACCCCCGCAACTTTCTTTCGCGATCCGGATCGCGCCTTCGCAATGCGGATCGACGGGCTGTGACGGCCGTCATATGTTGTGTGCATGCCCTGGAAATGCAGGGGCGTTCGCACGAATCGTGCAGAAAGGCGGTCTCGAAATGGATCAACGCACTCTGCGTAACATCTTCGGCCAGTTCGCCAGCGGCGTCACCGTGATCACGTGCACCAACGCAGACGGCACTCCGCACGGAGCCACTGTCACGGCCTTCACCGCCATCTCGATCGAGCCTCGGCTGTGCCAGGTGACGCTGACCCGGAAGTCGAAGGCGTGCGGCTACTTGACCGACGCACCGTTCGCGGTGAACATCCTCGCCGCCGATCAACTCGACACGGCCATGCACTTCGCCGGAAAGCCGCAACGGACGGAACCGGTGTGGGACTCCTCGGGTATCGCTCCCGCACTGTCGGGCAACGCAGCAACGCTGATCTGCTCGCCCTGGGCCTCCTACGACGGCGGTGACCACATCATCTTCATCGGCGAGATCGTCGACGCGTCCGTCGACTCGACCAAAGATCCGCTGCTGTTCTACCGCAGCACTTTTCACGACCTGGGAGCCACTTCGGGCACCACGGCGTGGAACGGCTGCCTCGACGACCCCCACAGCGGATGGTTCGACGCCGCCGCCTCGTTCACTCCGCTCCACCTGCAACTCGCCCAGGCTGCCTCGTAATTCTGATCGAAGGGAACACCATGACCACCACCGAATCCGCCCCCGAGACCACCGTCGACCGCACCAAGGTCAACGTTGCCGCCGACAGCGAGGCCAACCGCACGAAGAACTTCGCGTCGCGGCCGATGACCGGCGACGAATACATCGAATCGTTGCGTGATGACCGAGAAATCTGGTTGCATGGGGATCGCGTCAAGGACGTGACCACCCACCCCGCGTTCCGCAACCCGATCCGGATGACCGCGCGACTCTACGACGCGATGCATACCGGTGAGCACGTCGACACGTTGACGACACCCACCGACACCGGAAACGGCGGCGTCACTATGCCGTTCTTCCGGGCGTCGAAGACTTCGGATGACCTGCTGAAGGACCGCGACGCCATCGCCACCTGGGCACGGATGACCTACGGCTGGATGGGCCGGTCCCCCGACTACAAGGCCTCGTTCCTCGGAACCCTCCACGCGAACAAGGAGCTGTACTCACCGTTCCAGGACAACGCCGAACGCTGGTACAAGGAGTCGCAGGAAAAGGTCCTGTATTGGAACCACGCCATCATCAACCCGCCGGTCGACCGACAGCTGCCCCCGGACGAGGTCGGCGACGTGTTCATGAAGGTGGAGAAGGAAACCGACGCGGGAATCGTCGTCTCCGGCGCGAAGGTGGTCGCGACCGGTTCGGCTATCACCAATTACAACTTCATCGCCCACTACGGTCTGCCGATCAAGAAGAAGGAATTCGCGCTCATCTGCACGGTGCCGATGGACGCCCCAGGCGTGAAGCTGATCTGCCGCACGTCCTACACGCAGCAGGCGGCGGTGATGGGAAGCCCGTTCGACTATCCTCTGTCGAGCCGGATGGACGAGAACGACACCATCTTCGTCTTCGACAAGGTACTCGTGCCGTGGGAAAACGTTTTCATGTACGGCGACGTGGAGAAGATCAACGCCTTCTTCCCGCAGTCCGGTTTTCTGCCGCGCTTCACCCTGCAGGGGTGCACGCGACTCGCCGTGAAGCTCGACTTCATCGCCGGCATGTTGATGAAGGCACTCGACGCCACCGGAGCGGGCGGCTTCCGAGGGGTACAGACCCGCGTCGGTGAAGTGATCGGCTGGCGCAACCTGTTCTGGTCCCTCACCGAATCGATGGTCCGCGACCCGGAGCCGTGGGTGGGCGACACGGTCATCCCCAAGCTCGAGTACGGCCTCACCTACCGCATGTTCATGCAGCAGGGTTACCCCCGCATCAAGGAGATCATCGAACAGGACGTGGCATCCGGGCTGATCTATCTGCCGTCGTCGGCCGCCGACTTCAAGAGTCCCGACGTCCGGCCGTACCTCGACAAGTACGTCCGCGGGTCGGAGGGCATGACCGCGGTCGATCGCGTCAAGATCATGAAGGCGCTGTGGGATTCGATCGGCAGCGAGTTCGGTGGCCGCCACGAACTGTACGAACGCAACTACGCCGGCAACCACGAGGGCGTCAAGGCGGAACTGCTCATGTTCGCCGAGAACCGGGGAACCGTCAGCTCCATGAAGGGCCTGGCCGAGCAGTGCCTGGCCGAGTACGACCTCGACGGCTGGACAGTGCCGGACCTGATCGGCAACGACGACGTGTCCTACTTCGGCCGCAGCTAGCCCCTCAGACCAGGAGAGAATATGATCACCACAGAAAGCCCCACCG
The DNA here is from genome assembly GCF_003130705.1 of Rhodococcus oxybenzonivorans. Classification (NCBI taxonomy): domain Bacteria; kingdom Bacillati; phylum Actinomycetota; class Actinomycetes; order Mycobacteriales; family Nocardiaceae; genus Rhodococcus; species Rhodococcus oxybenzonivorans. The sequence goes on from NZ_CP021354.1 coordinate 5,992,249, forward strand.
CGGTCGGCTCCGGCAACGCCGCGACGGACAAATTCAAGGGCGCCAGATTCACGGCCGATACCTCGCCGGAGCGTCTGTCCGCCATCGCTACCGAGGCGCTCGCCGGATTGAGCGCCCTGATCGAGAAGCATGCCGTCACCTATCCGGAGTACCGCGTCCTCAAGCAGTGGCTCATCGATGTGGGCGAGGGCGGTGAGTGGCCGCTACTTCTCGACGTGTTCGTCGAGCACGACATCGAAGAGGTGAACTCGCGGAACTTCAAGGGCACCAAAGGAAGCATCGAGGGTCCGTACTACGTTCCCGGAGCGCCACAGCTCCCGGCCCGGTGCACGCTTCCGATGCGTGACGAAGATCGGGCGCACCCGGCGCTGGTCCTCCGGGGTCAGGTGACCGACCTGGACGGCGCAGGACTCAGCGGGGCAACCATCGAGTTGTGGCATGCCGACGACGAAGGCTACTACTCTCAGTTCGCACCCCACCTCCCCGAGTGGAATCTGCGCGGAACCATCGTGACCGACTCGGAGGGAAGATACGAGATCACGACTATTCAGCCTGCGCCTTACCAGATCCCGACCGACGGGCCCACCGGCCAGTTCATCGAGGCTGCCGGGTGGCACCCGTGGCGTCCGGCGCACCTCCACCTGCGGGTGACCTCTCCCGGCAAGCAGCCGATCATCACGCAGCTGTACTTTGCCGGTGGGGACTGGGTCGACGATGATGTCGCCACCGCAACCAAACCCGAACTGCTGCTCGATCCAGTGATCGACGACGCGGGACGTAAGGTGGTCGACTACGACTTCGCGCTCGATCCCGCCACGGACTGATACCCACCCACCATTTCCCCGGGTGAGACGATTCGCATCGCCTCACCCGGGGCATTGCTGTACAGGACAGGAAGCATGATGACAGGCAGAACGACCGAGTTCGTGCACACTAGCGACGCAGTGATCGAGGTCGTCGTCGAGGGTGACGGTCCGTCGGTAATTCTGCTGCCCTCACTGGGCCGCGAATCGTACGACTATGACGACGTCGCAGAGGGTTTGGCGCGGAACGGGTACCGCGTCTCCCGCCCGCAGCCCCGCGGAATCGGCCGGAGCGAAGGACCGCTCGACAACATCACCTTGCATGACCTCGCCGCCGACGTGGCAGCAGTGATCGAGGCGCAGGACAACGGCGCGGCAGTGGTGGTCGGCCATGCCTTCGGGCATTACGTCGCCCGGATGCTGGCCGCCGACCGGCCGGAGCTGGTGCGCGGCGTCGTGGTCGCGGCGGGTGGGGCGCGGCATTATCCTGCCGAGTTGACCACGCTGGCGGTGCAGTGCGCCGACTCGTCCCTGCCCGAATCCGAGCGGCTCCGCCATCTGCAGACCGGGTTCTTCGCACCCGGCAACGACCCCGCCGAGTGGCTCACCGGCTGGTACCCGTACGTGTCGAAACAGCAGCTCGCAGCCTCGGCCGCTACACCCAAAGAGGAGTGGTGGGCCGTGGCACATCAGCCGATTCTCGACCTTCAGGCAGCTCTGGACCCATTTCGACCCCGCGAGACGGCGAACGAACTGCGGGACCAGTTGGGCGAAGTGGTCACCGTGTCCGTCATCCCGAACGCCAGTCACGCACTACTGCCGGAAGCGCCCGCACAGGTTGTGCGGGCGCTCACCGACTGGATTCGGACTCTCGACAGCTGAGTGGCTATGCCCGCTCGAAGATGGCCGTCAATCCCTGGCCGCCGCCGATGCACATCGTTTCGAGTCCGTAGCGGGCGCCGCGACGGTCCATCTCGCGCAACAGGGTGGCGAGGATTCGCACTCCCGTCGCACCGACGGGATGGCCGAGCGAGATGCCCGACCCGTTGACGTTGGTGCGGTCGAAATCCTGTGTTCCGAAGTTCCATTCCCGCGTGACGGCCAGCGCCTGTGCCGCGAATGCCTCGTTCAGTTCGATCAGGTCGATGTCTGCGAGCGTCAGCCCCGCGCGCTTCAGTGCCCGCTCGGTGGACGGCACCGGTCCGATACCCATTTCGGACGGCTCGACCCCGGCCACCGCCCAGGTGACCAGCCGTGCGAGTGGCCGAAGGCCGAGACGCTCCGCCTGGGCACGGGTGGTGACGAGACAGGCTGCGGCGCCGTCGTTCTGCCCACTTGCGTTTCCTGCGGTGACGGTCGCATCCGGGTCGCTGTGGCCCATGATCGGGCGCAACCGGGCGAGCGACTCGACCGTCGTGTCCGCCCGGGGGTGCTCGTCCCGATCGACACGCTGCGGGTCGCCCTTGCGGCGGGGAACCTCCACCGGAACGATCTCCTCAGCGAACTTCCCCGACTCGATCGCTGCGACAGCCCTCTGATGGGATTTCACCGCAAGTTCGTCCTGCTCGCTGCGGCTGATGTTGTACTTGCGGCGCAGGTTCTCCGCCGTCTCGAGCATGCCGCCGGGAACCGGGTAGTTCCGGCCCCCCGCGGTCACCCGCCCGCGAGCCAGACGGTCGTGGAGTGCTGCCGGCGCTCCGCCCGCTCCCCAGCGCATCGACTCGGTGTAGTACTCGGCGCGGCTCATCGACTCCACGCCGCCGGCGATGACCAACTCGGCCACCCCCGTCTGCACACGCATCGCTGCGTCGAGCACTGCTTGCAGGCCGGACCCACAACGGCGATCGAGTTGCTGTCCGGGAACGGTCACCGGCAGGCCGGCATCCAGGGCCACGACCCTGCCGATGGCGGGTGCTTCACCGTTGGGGTAGCACTGCCCGAAGATGACGTCGTCGACGCTTTCCGGTTCGATCTTCGTGCGAGCCAGTAGCTCGGACACCACGCGGGCACCGAGGTCCGCAGCGGGAACGTCCTTGAACTGCCCGCCATAGCGTCCGACCGGGGTACGCAGGGGCTCACAGACGACGACATCGTTCGCCTGGGCATTCGAGTTTTCAGGCACTGCGGAAATCCCTTTCGTGATCGGTCCACTGCTGCGCCCATTCGCGCAGCTCGACCGCTCGGATCTTGGTTCCGTTTCCACCCACCGTGGTGGGCATTCGTTCGATGATGTGCACGGCGCTCGGAACCTTGAACGCTGCCAACGACTCTGCGCACCACGCCTTCAATTCGGCAGCGCCGGTTTCTGCACCCTCCGTGGGGACGACGAAGGCGATTGCCTGGGTGTATCCGCCGGCGCCGGTGATCCCGACGACCTTCGCCAGGTGCACGGACTCGTGCTCGGCCAACCGGTGCTCGATCTCCGCCGGATCCACCAGGAATCCGCGCAACCGCAGTACGTCACCCATCCGGCATACGTACGTATAGCCGCCGTCGCCCGTTGCGACGGCAAGATCGCCGCTGCGAAACCACCCGTCCGCCGTGAATGCTCGCGCCGCTGCATCCGGACTACCGAGATACGCGTCGACGACGTTCGGTCCGCGGACCTGAAGTTCACCCTGCTGACCGTCCGGTAGTACGGAGTCGTCCAGAGGGTCGGCTATCCGAACCTCGATCTCCGGGGACACCGGGCGTCCCCCACCGTTCCACCGCAACGATTCCGGGTCACCATCCGTCCAGAGCAGCATCAGGGCGAACACCTCGGACGACCCGAAGACGCCGGTGGTGACGGCACCGAACTCGTCGCGCACCCACGCTGCCACCTCATGAGACCGGCCGAGGAAGTCTGCGATACCGATCCTCTTCAGCGAGGACAGGTCAGCGCGTTCCCCGCCGTGCCAGGTGTCGTACAGGCGGGTGAAGAGGTCGTCGCCGCCCACGACGTGCGTGACCCTTTCGGACTGCATACGCCGGGAGGTCGCGGAGGCGTCGAACACCGGTTCCATCAGCAGCGCACCACCGCCCGCGAGTGTTGCCATCGCGGTACTGAATCCGAAGACGCCGGACACCGGTAGCACACACAGGGTCACATCACCGGGCTCGATGCCGAGAAGGCGGGCGTCCGCGCGTGCGTGGCGAACGATTGCACTTTCCCGATGTGCGGCCAGTTTCGGTACCCCGGTGGATCCCGAAGTCGTAAATGCCACTGCGAGCGGGTCGTCGGCGTCCGCGTGGGCGCCGGCCACGGTCGTGCTCGCCATGTCGGGCGTCTGCGGTACCCGCAAAGAACCGTCGGTCCCGTCACCCACGTTCCAGGCGCCGCTGCCGAGGTCGAACGCGGCGCACTCGAGCTCGCACGCGCCCACTTCCGGCCCTCGCACGACGGCGACGACCGGAGCCGGGATGTCGAGATCCTGCTGCGCATCCCGTAGTCGTCGGAACAGATCGAGTCCGTGGAACCGGGCGGCCACCGCCACTACCGCCGGCCTGGCCGAGGTGAGAATGTGGGCAATTTCCTGCGTGTTGTAGCGGGTATTCACGCCGATGACGTGTGCCCCGACCGCCGACGCCGCCCATTGCCAGAGCACCGCATCCGACCAGTTCGGAAGCAGCACAGCCACACACTGGCCACGCCGTATACCGGTCTGTCGCAGTTCCGACGCCACACTGGAGGCGCGTGCAGCGAACTCCGCGCGGCTTAGGGGTACACGCCTGTCACCCACGACGTCGATCGTCATGACAGCATCCGGGTCGGCCGTCACCAGTTCGTCGAGAAGCGAAGCGAGCGAGTCACGGCGGGTGGCCGTGTCGTGCGCCGTCACGACAGCACCTCCGCCGAACGCAACTCGGTCAGCCACTGGTCCGCCAACGACGCGAAGTCGTCGACCTCCTCCATGGGGTAGTGGCCGATTCCGTCGAGCTTCGTGTAGCGCGCGTAGCCCGGTCGCGCCGAATTGATCACCGCTGCCACCTTCTCGACCGCACCGGTCTGGATCCAGGGGTCCTGCTCTCCGGCGACGACGTGGAGCGGGCACGTGATGTGGCCCAGACGGTTCCGGACGTCGTGCATTCCCCAGGCTATGAGATCCGACGACGAAATCTCCGGGTCTTCACGCTTGTGCATCGTGGCGATCAGCTGGGCTGCCTCCGCGGGCACGGAGTGTCCCACCGAGGCCAGGGTGCCGAGGTAGGTGCGGTCACCGCGACTCGGACCGGCGACATCCTCGAGTTCGCGCCGCAGTCCGCCGACGTTGACCCGGCCGGGCCCTGCCTCGGCTGCCATCGCGATCGCGCCGGCCAGTGGGCGCTCGGGGCGCGTCGCCAGCTCGAGGGTCAGCTTCCCGCCGATCGAGCAGCCTATGACATAGGGTCGCTCGACTCCGAGCAGGTCGAGCACTTTCCACAGCCAGTTCCCAAAGACGACGAGATCGGTGACGGGCCCGCCGACCGCAGGCTCGGAGCGGCCGTGACCGGGAAGGTCGGGCACGATCACCCGATAGCCCCTCCTCGACAGTGCCGATGCCACGTGCCGCCATTGCACCCCGCTCTGCCCCGCAGTGTGCAGGCACAGCACCGTGGGTGTGCCGTCCGTGGACGTGTCGGGTGTGACGATCTCGACGAACCCGAGAGCGCCATCGATGTTCAGATAGCGGGCCTCGATCATGAGCGGGCCTCCCTTCCCCCGGTGAGTGGCGAGGTGTCGTTCTGCGCGCATCGTCGGTCATTCGCGGCGGCCCGGGCGTGGGTGACGAGGATGTCGAGTGGCTTGGTGAGACGCAGGTATTCGTAACCGTCTCCCGCGGAAGAGAATTCGCCTCGGATTGCACGCCGCATGAAGTCGTGATGTTCACCGAAGATCAAGTCCACCCATGTCGACGCCGGCGCGCGAAGCGTGAACGTCGCACCCCCCGGAACTCGCCTACTGATGTCGATGATGCGTCCACGGTAGATCCTCAGATGCACCTCACGGCTGTGCCCCGAACCGTCGAGGCAGCACAGGCCTATCGTCCCGTCCCAGGTGGCCAACGACGAGGTGAAGTTCCGGTCGTCGGCGAGTGCTTCGCGGAGAAGCTCCGCCCACGCGACGGTGCAGAAATCCGTGGCCGGATCGGTTCCGACGGCAGACCCCTCAGGCAGCCGCCAGGTTTCGACTCCTTGCTCCCGGACGCTTCCGTTCTCGTCGATCAACCGCAGATGCCGGTCGACCTCCACCGTGTCCTCGGACCGCTGAACGCGGGTGATCACCGACTCGGCCCGAACGACATCGTCGGCCTCTACCGCCGACACGGTGTTCCATTGCAGACCCGTTCGGGCTGCGCCGTCCAGGTTCGATGCGTCGAGCACTCCGGCGATGACGACCCCCGTGAGTGACGCACCCGATCCGGGGAAGGTAGCGCCCGACGCGGCAATGACGTCGGACACCCGGCGCTCGGCGCTGACGGCCCTGTCGCCGACAGCCACGCGCTGCTGTTGCGTGAGGACACTCATTCCGACACTCTCCCCAGCAACTCGTCCGAGATGATCCGCATCTGAATTTCACTGGTACCTTCGAAGATCTTCGTCAATCGTGCGTCGCGCCAATGTCTTTCCACTTGAAAGTCGGTGGTGTAGCCCGCGCCTCCATGGATTTGCACGGCCTCACTGGTGACGCGTTCGGCCATCTCGGTCGCGACGAGTTTGCACATCGACGCTTCGAGAGAGCACCGGCGTCCGGTGTCGATATCGGTGGCCACCGAGTACATGAGCTGGCGGGCAGCTTCGATGTCGGCCGCCATCGTCGCGACCTTGAAGCGCAGATGCTGGAAATCTGCCAGTTCGTGACCGAACTGCCGACGGGTGTGGAGGTAGGCGATCGAGTCCTCGAGCGCGGCCCGGGCGAGGCCGATGGCCCGCGCAGCGGTGTGCGCACGACCCACCTCCAGACCACTCACTGCCAGGTAGAAGCCCTTGCCTTCCTCACCCAGCATCGCGCTGGCCGGCACCCGGTAGTTGTCGAACGACAACTCCCACGTGTTCCAGCCGAAATAGCCGATCTTGCGGATCTTGGTACCGCTGATGCCCTGCGGGAACTCGCCGCGCTCCTTCTCGATGAGGAAGGCGCTGATGCCGCGATGCGGCTTGGCCGGATCCTTCTGCGGGTCCGTCCGGGCGAAGAGAACGAGGTAGTCGGCCTCGTCGGCGTAGGTGCACCACATCTTGGTGCCGCTCACCACCCAGTCGTCGCCGTCCCGGACCGCACGGCACGAAATGTTGGCGACGTCGGAACCGGCCTCCGCCTCGGACAACGCGTAGGCACCCAGGTACTCACCGCGCGCCACCTTGGGCAGGAGATCGGCTTCCTGCTCGGGCGTGAAGCCGCCCCCCATCCCGTTGCCACGCGCCAGGAGCCCCGACACGCTCATCCACGCACGGGAGAGTTCTTCGGCCACAAGGCAGTACTCGAATACACCGAGACCGAGACCGCCGTGCTCTTCGGGGATCATGATGCCGAAGAATCCGACGTCCGCCATGGCCTTCTTGAGGGTGTCGGGGATGGTTCCCTGGACCGGATCGAGTTCGTTGGCGACGGGCAGCACCTGGCTCATCGCGAAGTCGCGTGCCAGGTCACGGATCGCCAGTCGGTCCTCGGTGAGATATCGCGGCGAATCGGTTCGCGGCTGTGACGGCCGGTGAGTCATGGACACTCCTCATCCATTCGAGATTCGGGGCGCGAGACGGGGGAACTCAGGTTCCACACCCGAATCACATTAACGCTTGTTCACCCAGTACAGCACGGGTGCGCCACCGGCGTCAACGGTGACCTCGGACAGCGCCGACTCAGGGTGCGCGGTATCCCACGAGGTTGAGCGCATAGACGCCGTACGAATCGGCAACCGCTTGCGCCGAGAGAGGACCCTCGGCCCGGTACCAGAGAGCGATGCCGGCACACATGGTCAAGACCGCGGTGACAGCCTGATGGACGTGCGGGACGTCGAAGTCGCCGCTGGTCACGCCCTCTTCCGCGATGGTGACGAAGAGATGTTCCTGCGCGTCCCGAGATCCGACCACCCGCTTGCGATCGACTTCTTCGAGGTACCGCAGCTCCGTGTTGGCGACCAGGCAGGCGCGCTGGTGTCGCGCGGTGTACAGCGAGTGCGCCACCACGGCAGCTCGCCACCGATCCGCCGGTGCCGGGCCCGCTTTCCGCAGGGCGTTCCGGGTAGCGGTGAACTGCTCGTCGCTGGCGGAACGCAGAATATCGACGAGGAGCTCGGCCTTGTTCTCGAAGTGGTTATACACGTTTGCCGCACTACAACCGGCATTTTTCGCGATGTTCCGCATCGTCGCCGCGTGAAACCCCGAGAAGTAGAACTCGTCGAGCGCAGTGTCCAGAATGCGCTGCCGAACGGTCGGCTGAGCGGCGACGATTGACCGAGTGTTCATCTCTCGGAGAGTAGAGCGACCAGGACGGATGGGCAACAACCGTCGTCTTGACTACCCTCCCACCCTCGATTATGGTCCCCATCACATGAACGGCCGTTAATGACCGTGTTTCCTCACCCGCTCTGCACCGTGGAGGTACGCCGCCTTGAGCACCCTCGAAGAACGAATCCGCCGACTGGAAGACCTCGAGTCCATCCGGACACTCGATGCGCAGTACTGCCGTCTACTCGACGACGGCGACTGGAACGCTCTGATGGACTTGTTCACCGACGACGGAGAGTTCGACGGCCTGTCCAACCCCCGCGGTAAGGCCGGGATGAGGGAGTTCTTCTCCGGACTCGCCGCCGGTGGCCTCACGGCGTTCTGGCACTTCATCACCAACCTCGAGATCGACCTGGACGGTGACCGCGCGACCGTGCGCTCGTTTCTGTGGCAACCGTGCGTGTCGGGTGGCACCTCGTCGATCGCAGCGGGCCGATACACCGACGAGGTGGTCCGCGTCGGCGACCGCTGGCTGTACCGTCGCAAACAGGTCCGCTTCCACTACTTCGGGCCGCTGACCGACGGCTGGGACGAGAACCGGTTCGCGCTCGACTCCGCGCGCCGTGCGGCGGTGCACGCATGACCACCGACGCCTCCCTCACCGAATCCGGCGCCGCGATCTGGTCACCGATCCTCGCGTTGCCGGAGTTCGTCGAACTGCGACGACGTCGCCGCGCCGTGACGGCAAGCCTCGGCGTCGTCGCGGTCGGATTGTTCACCAGCTTCCTCGTCGGGTTCGCCTTCTTCCCCGAAGTGCTCGGCAGGACTGCACTATTGGGCATACCGCTCTCACTGTGGGTGGTGTTCTCCCAGTTCGCCGGCACCTGGCTTCTGGTGTACGCCTACTTCCGGCTATCCCGGACCTACATTCAGCCGGCCGCCGATGCGGCCGTTCTGGCCATCGAACTACGCCATCAGGAGCGTGCCGCATGACGGGCGAAGCCGATTACCTTGCCATTGCCATTTGCTCTGCGGTCATCTCCCTGACCCTCTGGGTCACCTTTGCCGCGTCCCGGCGCAGTCGCAGCGCCACCGGCTTCTTTGCGGCCGGTCGCTCGATCACCGGCTGGCAGAACGGTTTCGCGATTGCCGGCGAGTTCATCTCCGCGGGCAGCTTCCTGGGTACCACCGGACTGATCTTCTACAAGGGCGTCGACGGGGCCGTGATCCTGTGTACCTCCGTCGTCTCCTTCCTCCCTGTGCTGTTCCTCCTCGCCGAGAAGATGCGCAACGTCGGAAAGTACACTCTTGCCGACGTTCTCGTGTTCCGGACGGGTGCCCGGCAGGTCCGGGTGGTGGTCGCGCTCAGCACGATCGTCACCGGCACCTTCGTGCTGTTGGCCCAGCTCGTCGCGGCGGGCGTCCTCCTCGAGTCGGTCTCGGGCATTCCCTTCGGGCTGTCCGTCGTGGTCGCCGGAAGTTTGATGGGCATCTATGTCTTCGTCGGCGGCATGCTTGCCACCACCTGGGTCCAGGTGATCAAGTCGTCCATCTTGTCCGTGCTGGCCATCATCGTCTGCCTGGGAATTCTCGCGAAGTTCGGGTTCAGTCTCCCGTCCGTCTTGTCCGACGCCACCGACAACGCCGCCGCAGGAGACGCGATCCTGACGCCCGGACTCATCTTCGGACAGACCGGCGCAATCAATCTCATCTCGTACTCACTGGCCTTCGCCCTCGGCACCGCGGGCATGGCGCACATCCTCATTCGCTTCTTCACGGTCCCGGAGGCCGCGACTGCACGGAAGTCTCTCGGCTGGACTGTCGCGCTGTGCAGCGCCTTCTACCTGATCGTCATCGTGATGGGATTCGGCACCGCTGCACTTCTCGGACCCGACGGAGCAGATCGCGTCGGTGCCGGCGGCAACCTTGCGGCACCCACCCTGGTCACCGAACTCGGCGGCGGCGTCGGCACGGTAGGCGGATCCATCGCCTTGGCTATGGTGGCGGCCGTGGCATTCGCCAGCATTGTCGCCGTGGTCGCCGGTGTGGTGATCTCGGCGGCGGGCACATTCGCGCACGACGTCTGGCCCACCGTCACCCGCACGAAAGCCGCCGACACGGAATCCACAGACATCCGCGAAGCGAAGATCGCGCGGTACGCCGCGGTTGCGTTCAGCATCATCGCCATCGGGCTGACCATGGCCATTGGCGACAGCACGAATATCACCTATTTCATGGGAATGGCGTTCATGGTAGCGGGAAGCGCTCACCTCCCCAGCCTGCTCCTCAGTCTCAACTGGCGACGGTTCAACAGCACAGGAGCCGTGTGGGGAATCTCCGTGGGGCTGGCGTCGACCGTGATCAGCCTGATGTTCACAGAGGCGCTCTGGTTGGGCAGCGGACCGGCACCGCTCACCATCCAATTGCCCGTCATCATCACAATGCCTCTGGGTTTGGCTGCAGCAGTGATCGGCTCGCTCGTCGCGGAACGGCGGAACGGCATCAAGTCCGACCGAGACGAAAAGTTCGCCGAAATGCTGGTGCGGGCCGAGACCGGCATCGGAGCGGAGCTCGCCGAGGCGCACTGACGGCTTCGCCCGTGAGGGCTTCGCCCCTGTGAGTACTTCTTAACCGCCCGATGTTAAGAAGTACTCACGGGGCGCGGAGCGCACAACCCGCGACCGGTGATGAGTGGAAGATCCAGTGCGGTGACGAGGCCGGGTTCGGCCTCTACGACGGCGTGCACCGAGTTCACCAGTCGCATCGCGGTGACGATCATGCCCGACACGTTGTGGTCACCGTTTTCGCCGTTGTGGTTGAACTCGACGGACATCATCGGCTCTCCCGTGATGTCGATGCGATAGCAGCCGTCACCGCGGTTCGGCTTCGGCCACTCGGGCATCTGGTCCGGATGCGTCCGGGTGATGTGCTCGAGTACCACGCGCGGTACGCCGTCGACGGTGCCGATGACCTCGAACCGCACGGCAGCCGTCGTGCCTGCGGGGATGTGACAGGACACGACGTCGAGGTCGTGGTCTGCCGGAATCCGTGCGACCTTCTCCACCAGCGGCTCGTCGAGTGTGATGTCGAGGCCTGCCGCGATCTGGCGGACAACGCTTCCCCACGCCAGCGACAGCACTCCGGGCTGAAACAGCATCGGCGTCTCGTCGAGAGGTTTCCCGAATCCGAAGATGTCACGCATCACCACGGGCTGGTAGTACGTGGAGTAGTCGGCGATCTCGTAACAGCGGACCTCGTCGATGCGCTGCGACAAACTTGTCATGGCCAGCGGCAGAACGTCATTGGCGAACCCTGGGTCGATGCCGTTGACGTGCAGACTGGCGCCACCCTGCTCCCCGGCACGGCGGATGCGGTCGACGAGTTCGGCCGGGACGACGCCGATCGGATATTGCAGTAGCACCGGACCCGACGACACGACGTTGACGCCCGCTTCGAGAAAGGAGATCAGCTCCTCGACGGCCTCGAATATGCGGTCGTCCGTCATCGCGGTATGCACGATGCAATCCGGTTTCAACGCGAGCAGGGCAGCCTTGTCGTCGGTGGCCCTCACCCCGAGTTCACGGTCGAGGCCGGCCAGTTCACCGGCGTCCTTCCCGACCTTGTCCGGATTGGACACCCAGACGCCGACCAGTTCGAGGTCGTCGCGGGCATCGATCCCTGCGATGGCATGTCGCCCGACTGTGCCGGTGGACCATTCGACGACGCGGTAGCTCATGGCTTCTCTCCGAGTTTCAGATCAGGAAGGCCGAGGTCGAGGTTCGGCTGGTCGAGGCCTCCGTCGACCTCGAGTACCTTGCCGGTGATGTACGAACCCGCCTTCGAGGACAGGTAGAGCACGGCCGCCGCGATGTCTTCGGGGTCGCCGATCCGGCCGAGCGGGGTGACACTTTCCATCGACGCTTTCACTGCCTCGTCGGAGGCGACGAATTCGAGTGCGGACGTCAACACCGACCCCACGGCGATCGCATTGACGCGGACGTGAGGGCTCAGATCGCGGGCCGCCAGCCGGGTGTAATGTGCCAGTGCGGCTTTCGCCGTTCCGTAGGCAAGATAGCCGCGGCCGGACAGCCTGCCCATCACCGACGAAATGTTCACCACCGACCCGCCGTCGTGCGCGAGCATGTGCGGAACCGCCGCCCGCACAAGTGCATGTGCGGTGCTCACATTGAAATGAAATGCCTCCTCGAGATAGTCCGAGTCGGTGTCGAGAAGGGCGTTGGGGATGGTGCCGCCGACGTTGTTGACGACGATGTCGAGCCTTCCGAACTCTTCCTGCGCGGCGTCCGCGAGCGCGGCGACGGCTTGCAGATCCATGAGATCGGCGGGCACGACCAACGCGCGTCGCCCGGCCTCCTCGATCTGCGTCGCCACCTTCTGCAGCTGATCGGCATGGCGGGCGGAGATGGCGACGTGAGCGCCCGCCTCCGCAAGCCCCACTGCGGTGGCCGCGCCGATGCCGCGGCCCGCGCCCGTGACGACGGCGACCCGGCCGTCCACTCTGAACCGATCGAGGATCATGGCGGCTCCTGTTGTCGTTCCCCCTTCGGCGAATGTAACAGGTTCTAGTTTGTGAGTGGAGTCGTTTCCCGGGAGAAGCAGCTCCGCCGCCTGTGAGTACTTATTAACCGCGGGCGGTTAATAAGTACTCACAGCTCGAGCGGGGTGCCCACATAGTTCTCGGCGATGAGGGTGCGTCCGGCGACTGATCGGGTGACCATGTCGAGTTCGGCGATCTGCCGCTTGTGGCCGAATCCGGTGTCGTCGGGGAGCCGATGCAGCATCGAGGACATCCACCAGGAGAAGTGCTGGGTGCGCCAGACGCGCGGCATCACCGTGTCGGTGTAGCTGTCGAGCCCGGCCCGACTGCGGGTGGTGAAGTACTCGGACATCGCCTTGGACAGGAAGTAGACGTCGGCGATCGCGAGGTTCATGCCCTTCGCGCCGGTGGGGGGCACGGTGTGGGCGGCGTCGCCGGCCAGGAAGAGGTTGCCGTGCTGCATGGGCTCGCACACGAAGCTGCGGAATTGCAGGATCGATTTCTGAAAGATCTTGCCGTCTTTTATTTCTGCGCCCTCGCCGTCGACGCGGGCGTGCAGTTCGGACCAGATACGGTCGTCGGACCAGTTGTCCACCGAATCGTCGGGGTCGACCTGCAGGTAGTGCCGCTGCACCTGCGGGGTGCGGGTGCTGATCAGCGCGAAGCCGCGCGGGTGGTTGGCGTAGATCAGCTCTTCCGACGACGGCGGGGCCTCGGCGAGGATGCCGAACCAGGCGAACGGGTACTGACGGAAGTGGTCCGTCCGCACGGTGGTGGCCGGGATCAGGGCGCGGGTGCTGGTCCGCGACCCGTCGCATCCGGCGACGAGGGCGCACGTGAGGGTCTGCTCGTTGCCGTCGGCATCGCGATAGATGATCTTGGGGGATTCGGACGTGTGGTCGTGCACGTGCACGTCCGATACGCCGAAGCGGAGGTCACCGCCGTCCGCGAGCCTGCGGGCGATGAGGTCCTTCAGCACCTCGTGCTGCGGGTACACCGTGACCGCGCGGCCGCCGGTGAGTTCGTCGAACGCGATGCGGTGCCCCTTGCCGCCGAACCGCAGTTCGATGCCCTGATGGGTGTGCCCCTCACGCTTGATGCGGTCGCCGAGCCCGGTGTCGACCATCAGATCCACCGTGTTCTGCTCGAGCACACCGGCGCGGATCGTGCCCTCGACCTCCTCGCGGGTGCGGGTTTCGAGTACCACGGACTCGATGCCCTGCAGGTGCAGAAGGTGGGACAGCGTCAGTCCTGCGGGGCCTCCGCCGACGATCCCGACCTGTGTGTTCATGCGCAGACTCCTCGCGTAGTTCGTGACACCAGTCACTGTTGCGCCCGAACCGCACTCCCGAAACCCCCACTTCCACTGAGTGAAAGACCACTAGGCGACGCCGCGCGAGATGCCCCGTGCCGCCGCCCGCACGGCGGGAATCAGCGGTGCCGGATCCTTCTCCGCAGGCACCACGACCGACACGGCGGCCACGACCTCGCCCGTCGACCGCGACACCGGCGCAGCCACGGCCAGCGTCCCGATATTGAGATGTTCACGGCAGGTGACCCATCCGGTTCGGCGAATGTCGTCGAGGGTGCTGCGAAGCCGGTGTTCGGTGGTGATGGTCGCCGGGGTGAAGCGCTCGAGGCCGGCTGCGAGCACGGCGTCGAGCAGCTCGCCGCCGCCGAACGCCAGCAGAACCAGACCACCACTCGACGCGTGCAGCGGCAGCCGTCCCCCGGCACGCCCGACCACGGTCACGGCACCCCGCGCGGACAGTCGCTCGATGTACAGCGCTTCGAGTCCCTCCCGGACCACCAGCTGGACGTTTTCGCGGGTGGCCTCGTAGATGTCCTCGAGATACGGCAGCGCCACCTGCCGCAGTCCGTGGGCGCGGGGCGCGAGAGCCCCCAATTCCCACAGCTGGACCCCGATTTCGTAGGTTCCGTCGTCGGCCCGCTCGAGCGCGCCGTGTTCCACCAACTGCCGGCACAGCCGATGCACGGTGGGCAGGGGCAGACCGGTACGCCTGCTCAACTCCGACTGGGACAGACGCGGCCGTTCCGACGTGAACGCACCGAGAACGAGAAATGCCCGGCCCAGCATGCTGCGTTCGTCGGCTCCGGCCATGCCGCCAGTATTCCGGGTGTGGTGCGGCGAACCGACGCCGTTTGACACGGATCTATGACTCACCCCACAATCGGTGCGCAATATGAACTTGTGTTCAATTGACGAACACTGCTGAAGCCGAGGATCTGATGACCACTTCCGAACGGAGCGCGATGCGCTCCTCCACTGCCCTCTGGGTCGCACCCCTCTGCTGGGTGGCGGTGTTACTCGACGGGTTCGATCTGGTGGTGCTCGGCGCCGTGATCCCCTCGCTGCGGGACGACGCCGACTGGAGTCTGTCTACAGGCACAATCACGTTCATCTCGACGTTCGGCCTGGTAGGCATGACGATCGGGGCGCTCGTCATCGGCACGCTCACCGACGTGATCGGCCGCAGGCGCGCGCTGCTGTACGCGGTCGCGGCATTCTCGCTCTTGACACTGCTGTGCGCGGTAGCGCCCAACCCGTTCTTCTTCGGACTGTTCCGATTCCTCGCCGGCGTGGGCCTCGGTGGCGCACTCCCGACGGCGCTGGCTCTGGTCAACGAATTCTCGAAGAAGCAAGGCGGCGGTTCGGCATCGACTCTGCTGATGACCGGGTATCACGTGGGTGCGGTCGCGACGGCCGCGCTGGCCATCGTGCTGATCGAGCCGTTCGGCTGGCGGTCGATGTTCGTTGCAGGTGCGCTGCCCGCGATCGTGCTGATTCCCCTGATGTTGCGTTACCTCCCCG